>CAZXVH010000034.1:26895-41399 GCA_964643965.1 uncultured Ardenticatenaceae bacterium | reverse complement strand
GACATTGTGGCCGGCATTGTCAGCCATCCCGCTCTCAGCGATTTTAGTGTGAAGCAGTTTGGGGTGATAGCTGATATGAGTGAAGTGACGCGGGGGCCGGTGGGAACGGCCGTTGCCGGTTGAGTATCTGTTAGTTATAGGCAGTTTATGAGGTGTAAGATGCGCAAAAACTATCTTCGGCGACTGGTTCTTTTATCCCTGCTTTTATTCGTGATCGGCCTGTCTGGTAAGGTGGCGCCCGTGCAAGCCAACGGCTTGTTTTTTGTCAACAGTGGTACCAATTTTGTCAGGTACACGGTATTCCATTTGGGGTGATCTTCACTTCAAACTGGACAGAAGCCGGTTCTGACGATACCTACTTTGCTTCAACGATGGACTGGTTAGGCACTGTCACCAGCGCCATCGGTATGCCTGCTCACGCCATTTTTCAAAGCTGGCAAGGGCCGGTTATAGGCGGTGTTATCCACACTGTCCCGTCCAACTTGCCCGAAGATAACCCAGCAATTTACAGCCATACCCGTCTTATCAATGAAGGGCTGGCGCTGCCATAGTTATAAAATTTGGGTGTGTTTTCAGAGGCTAATTTTCTGAAATGAGTTTGCCGCCGACCGCGCCTTCCGGATCGATAAGCCGGGCAAATTCGGCCAGAGTGGTGTCGTAGCGCATACGTTGGCGATCCCATTCATAGCGGTTCTCAAAGCCGTGCCAGGTTCCGCCCTGGGTGGTGACGGCGCCCCACAAATCCAGTTCTGCCAGGAGCTGCATCGTTTCTTCATTATAACGGCCGCCCGGATAACAAAGGTAGCGCGGCTTCACGCCCGTGTAGGCGGCGATGGTTTCCTGGGAGCCTAATACCTGGTAGATCACATCCTCCCGCCCCATTAAGCTGAGATCAGGGTGATTTTTGGTGTGTGTTTCAATGCGCATACCGGCGGCCGCCATTTCCGCCAACTGCTCCCAGTTGGCGTAACCGGCCGCGCCCTGGTCAGCGTAGTCGGTGATGATGAAGAACGTGCCAGGGAAGCCAAATTCTTGCAAGACCGGAAAGGCGTTTTCGTAGTTGTCCAGGTAACCGTCGTCAAAGGTGAGGATGACGGGTTTATCCGGCAGGTCGGTTTTGGCGGTGATGGCGGCGGAAAGCTGGTAGAGGTCGATGGGCGTATAGCCATTTTCGGCCAGGTAGGCCATTTGCTGGCGAAAGTTTTCTGGGGTGACGGAGAGGTCTTGACGGTAGATGTCGGCGTCGGCCGGGGGCACGCTGATGTAATGGTACATGAGAATCGGTACACGCAGCGTCCAACTGTAAGCCCCGGAAGGAGTGGGCAGAGGATAGGTGGGATGGATGATGGCGGGCGTTTCCAGGGTAGGCACGGCCGTTTCTGTGACCATTATTTCAAGGGTGGGGGTGGCAGGCAGAGGGGTCGGTTCGGGAACGGCCGTTTCGTCACCCGCAGCCACCATGGAAACCAGCGGCGCAGCCAGCATAGGACTGGGCAACGGTAAGAGTGCTTCAGGCATGGGCGGCGCCGCCTGCGCCTCTAACGTATCTGTGCCCGGGGCGCAGGCGGCCAGCAGTCCACCGCTGAGCAGCAGGATAACCAGGAATATATTAAATAGAAGAGAATGGTTGTTTTTTGCCATATGGGGAGAGGATAGCTGAGGGGAAAACGGCCGTCAAGCCACTACAAAAACTATGGGCAAACATTAAGCTGATACCCAAACCTGACAGGGTTACGAGACGCTTTGTTGGTTACTCATCTTTGCATAGCAAACTATCTTTACAGACCAGCGCATTTATACACCTGTCAGGTCTCCCTCATAACCCTTTTCGCCAGCCCCCATTGCTTCTGCTATACTGCTACGGGATTTTTGCAAACAAGCAGCAAGGAAAGAGCAGAAGGCAGTGGACCCCGAAGAATCAGCACTGATCGAACGCGCCAAAACAGATAGTGAAGCATTTGGGCTACTTTACGAGCGCTATTATGGGCGTATCTACAATTACGTCTATTATCGGACGGGCAATGTGGACGATGCCCAAGATTTAACAGCGCGTATCTTTGAACGAGCCATGAACCATATCGGCCGTTATGAAGATAAAGGGCTGCCTTTTTCGGCCTGGCTGTACCGCATCGCCCACAACCTGGTGGCAAATTTCCACCGAGACCGGAGCCGCCACCGCCTCATTGCCCTGGATGATATTGAACAGTGGCATGTCGGTGAAGGGGATCCCGAGTTCACCACCCAAATCCTGGAAGACAAAGCCGCCCTGCTCGGCGCCATCCGCCGTCTGCCCGCAGATCGCCAGGAACTACTCATCCTCAAATTTGTGGAGCGCCTGCCCAATGCGGAGATAGGCGACATTATGGGGCGAAGTGAGGGCGCCATTAAATCACTCTACCACCGGACGTTGTTGTCTTTACGTGAAGAATTTGAAGCGCACCACCCGCAGCCGGCTAAACGGCGCTCTTTATTCTCACGTCGTCTGCCATTTTGAATTCACTGCACTTGGCTGTAAAATTTGCGCCATTCAACCTTAACTATGGATGAGAGAACCTCATCATGTCTCACAAACGCCCCATGATGGTCGTAGTCGGTTGTGATACAATGCACAATTATTGTTATTTCACCCTCATGTATAAAACCATCTTTATATTTCGGGGTCGCAGTTATCCCACTCATCATTACACTCAGGGTAAGGCTTTCTTAAGAAATAAATCATTCATTTGATACAATGTAAAGCCTTTAAGTCATTCCATTTACCGATTTATCTGGACAATTATTTTTGGAATGGCCTAAGTTATTTTTGAAAGAGGAGAAAGTCTTTTGGAACGAATTAAATCGTTAGGAAACTGGCTCATTATACTCCTGTTGTTGATAGGAACGGCCGTTTTTGCTGTTGTCTGGCCGTTGTTTGCTCAATCCCTCAATTTTGGTGGGTTTGGCAACATCTTTGGCGGCGCCACCCGCCCCCCCGTGACCACTGCCCCTATCGTGATTACCGTTCCTGCGCCTATGGTCGGCGTTGTGGGGGCGAATGAACTGGTTTTCGCTGGCCTGGCAGCCTTTGCCGTGCTGGCGGCGATTATCGTGGGCAGTGTCGTCGCGGTTGGCCTGATCATCACGCTTTTAATGCGTCTGGGTGGAAAATTCACCACGCAGGTAGCGGAAAGTGAAGCGTACCAGACTCACGTCAGCGCTTTGGAGCAAAAAGAAACAGAAAAACTCAAAGCCAAACGAGAAAGACAACCGGCAACCCCGGAATCGGAAAACTATGTCTACGGCCTGGATCCGATAAGCTACTCGCTCCTCATCCTCTTTTTTGTGGCCGTCGCGGCGTCCCTGATGTATGAACTCGTCTTCACATCTGGTGAAATCACCTTATTCGGGCAGACATTCTACTCAGGGCTGCCCCTTCTTCTGGTCTCCTTTATCATCACCATTCCGCTATTGGCCTGGCGGGTGCGCCGCCAGCGGTTAGAGGCTGTGGCTGAAAAAGATAATGGGCCAATTCCCTGGGATTTTATTGCCATCTTGGTTTTAGGTCTCCTGGTAGTCGGTGTGGGCATGGGCCTCATGCTGTACTACAGCGTACCGGCATAAGACAAGTCGTCGGCGAAACCAATTCAATTATTTGGAAAACGGCCGTTTCAGCGGTGGGGGTGGGTAACGGCCGTTTTGTCCGCCAAAATTAGTTCGGGTAGGATACAAACTTATGGGTAAAGCAAAACATTATATTATTGTGGCAACTTTGGTTGTCATCTCCACACTCTTCTTACGATGGGTATTGTTATATCTGTACCGGCTGCCAGATCCAGCCAGCGCCCAGGCTGTGCCCATCGACCAAATGTTCAACGCCCATTTCTGGCTCATTTCCTTCTTGTTTTCCTTAATTATGGTGTTTATGCTCTACTCCATCGTAGTCTTCAAACGCCGTCAAGGAGACGATGAACCAGGGCCATACGTTCATGGCAATACCACCATAGAAATTATCTGGACGGTCATACCTGTCCTGGTCGTAATCGGCTTTGGCTATTGGGGCGTCACCGTCCTCAACGCCCTCACCGCCGAACAGCCCGACGAAATGACCATCAAAGTGTATGGGCAGCAATGGTCGTGGCAGTTTGAATACCCTGAGCAGGAGGGCATCACCTCGTCTGACCTGATTCTGCCGGTCGATCAAAAGATCCTCCTGGAAATGGAATCATTGGACGTCCTCCACTCCTTTTGGATTCCAGAATTTCGGGTGAAACAAGATTTAGTACCCCAAACCCTCACCTACCTGCGCATCACGCCCACTGTAGAAGGCGATTACACATTACGCTGTGCGGAAATTTGTGGCTTTGACCACGCCATGATGCTGGCAGATGTGGTGGTCATGAACCGCAGCGACTTTGACGCCTGGGCAGAAGAAAAACAAGCGAAGCCCGCCTATGCTGATTTAACCCCAGCCGAACGGGGCGAAATTTGGTACACCGAATTAGGCTGCGCCGGCTGCCATAATCTAACTGGCGCTCCCGGCGGCGCTGGCCCCTCTTGGAAAGGCATCTATGGCCATGAACAAGCCCTGCTTGATGGCACTACAATTACCGTAGATGATGCCTATATCCAGGAATCCATCTTGGATCCAAATGCCAAGATTGTGGCCGGTTTTACTGAACCCAGCTTAATGGCGTTACAGGGGTATGAAACACGCATACCGGATAGACAGGCAGAGATATTAGCCAGTGAAGGCGTCGAAATAGACATCATTGCCGATCTCATCGCCTTTATACAGACATTAGAATAATTCAGCTCGTGTCCTGTCAAAGCTAAATTAAAGAAATGAATAGTAGACTCATTTTTGGAGGATATCTATGAAAACATTGAAAATCCTGTTAACGTCCGCTTATATACGGGGACTCATCGGCCAGGCGATCTTCATGTTTGGCGGGATAATCTTTATCGACGTCATCCGCTCGGCGATGGGTCTGGAGCCAAATGTAGAACCGGGCATCGTCTTTGGCTCTATCTTGAGCGTGTTTGGCTTCTTGCTGTTTGCCGGCGTTCTAAACGATTGGCTCAAGTGGATCGTTGGTAAAAAGACCCCGTTACAACATGGCGTCAAAGAAGGGATGCCGGAATGGTCTCGTTACTTAAACGTAGATGTCAATCATAAAGTGATTGGCATTCAATATGGCTACACCAGCATCATTGTCCTATTAGTTGGCGGTCTCTTTGCTCTCACCTTCCGCCTAGAATTGGTGCAGCCAGGCATGCAGCTTCTCAATCACGACCAATATAACACCCTGTTTAGCGCCCATGGCATCGTCATGATCGCCAGCATTCTCTTGGGTATAGGCGCCATGATCAACTATCTGGTACCGCTCATGCTGGGCGCGTCCGATATGGCCTTCCCCCGCTTGAATGCCTTTAGTTACTGGGTAGGTCTTCCGGCTGTCGTCTTGATTATAGCCGGCATGGTGGTGGGTGGCTGGGACACCGGCTGGGTTGGCTACCCCACCTTGACCTTCCGCGCTCCGTTAGGAGTGGTGCTGTTTTTGATGGGCTTCTACCTGATTGGCTTCTCATCCATTGCCAGCGCTATCAACTTATTGATCACGGTAGCCTATATGAGAGCGCCGGGCATGTCGTTGTTCCGAATGCCCATTTTTGTGTGGGGCGCTATTGCCGCTTCTTTGATTCAGTTCACCGCTACGCAGACAGTAGGTGTGGCGCTGACATTGAATGTGATGGAGCGGGTGGCGGGCCTCACTTTTTTCGACCCCGCTTCAGGCGGAGATCCCATCCTTTACCAGCATTTATTTTGGTTCTACTCGCATCCGGTGGTGTATGTGTTTGTGCTGCCAGGTTTAGGCATTATCAGTGAGCTACTGCCAGTGTTCTCGCGCAAACCGTTGTTTGGCTATAAATGGGTGGCCTTATCGAGTTTAGGCATCGCTTTTGTCGGTTTCCTGGTATGGGCGCATCATATGTTCACCTCTGGCATGGATGATGCGCTGCGTGTCCCCTTTATGATTGCCACCCTGGTTGTGGCCATTCCCACCGGCGTTAAGTTTTTTAGCTGGGTAGCGACCATGTGGGAAGGCAAGCTCTCTTTTGAGACGCCGATGTTATTTGTACTGGGCGCTATCTCGGTCTTTTTGATCGGGGGCGTCACCGGGCCGATTTTGGGTACAGTACCCACAGACTTGCATTTGCATGACAGTTATTGGGTGGTGGGCCACTTCCACGCCACTATGTTTGGCGGCTTTGTTTTTGCCTATTTTGCGGCTATCTACTATTGGTTCCCCAAGATCACGGGGCGTATGTATAAAGAGTCGTTGGGCCGGCTGCATTTTTGGTTGATGGTACCTGGTTTCTGGGTGATGAGCCTGGGCCAGATGCAAATCGGTTTGCTGGGTATGCGCCGCCGTATTGCCGATTATGACCCGGCTTTAGGGGTGGAGAATACGCAGATGTGGATCACCATTTCCGCCTTTATCATCGGCTGGTCGGTGTTGATTATGGTTTACAATCTGGTAAGCAGCGCCCGCTCTAAAGAATTGGCCCCGACAAATCCGTGGGGCTCTCGTTCCCCGGAATGGCAAATCCCATACCCGGTGCCGGAGTTTAACTATGATCAGCCGTTGGAGGTGGTCGGCGACCCGTATGGGTATGGCGCAGCGGATGATCCGGTGTATGTGAGGATACAGGCGGCGCCGGCCGCCGGTGATTGATTAGACACAACTTTAAGAAGTTCAACTTCTTTGAGAAGTTCAACTTCAAAGATTGTAAGATTGGGAGAGAATGAACATGGCAGATGAAAAAAAAGCAGCCATGCGGCGCGGAAATGTAGTATTGGTGGCTTTGGCGCTGTTGACGATTGTGGAATTTTATATCGCCCTGACCATCCCCTCAACAGTTTTGCTGTTGATTGCCGCCCTGCTGAAAGCGGCGGTGGTGGTATGGGTGTTTATGCATGTCTATCGCTTATGGCGCGGTGAGGAGGGTCATTCATGAGCGCTGTGACTGCCCATCAAAAAGATGATTATCAAAATGAACATGGCAGCCATGAACTGCCCTTTGCTACGCAATTAAAAGCCAATCGTTTGGGCTTGTGGCTCTTTTTTATTTCAGAGGCGTTTTTGTTTGGGGCGCTGCTGTTAACTCGTTTTTATTTGTGGTTGGAACCAGGCGGGCAAACCCGGCCGGCGTTGAGCCAGGAAATGGGGTTACTCACGACTGGTATTTTGCTCATCAGCAGTTATTTTATCTATCGTGGTGAGACGGCGATGGCGTTTGGTGATGTGAAGCAGTTTGGCCGCAACTTTGTGATGGCGGCCTTTTTAGGGGCGCTCTTTTTTGTGGGCGTGGTCTTTTTTGAATGGAACCTGTTTAACCTGAGCGGCGAGATTGCCGGTATTGAAGTTTTTGGGCATCTGAAGCCTTGGGATGGCGTCTATGGCGGCGTCTTTTATATGATGACGGGGATGCATGCGCTGCATGTTTTGTCTGGCATTTTCTTGATTCTGGTGGTTTGGAATCGGGGGCGCAAAGGCGCTTTTACGGCCGAACGGCATTGGGGTGTGGAAGGCACTGCACTCTATTGGCATTATGTGGATGTGGTTTGGATTGTGTTTTATCCGGCGCTCTATTTGATTGGAACGGCCGTTCACTAATCAGCTATACCTCGTTTAACATTAAACCGCGGAGGGCGCGGAGAACGCGGAGGGTTTTCTCGGCGTTTTCTGCGAACTCGGCGGTTTTTACTTTTGAGATTTTATTCTCCTGAAGGACAGTATGGATCCGGTCAATAAAGCCATTCTTTCATCCTGGAATTGGCGTATAGAAATTATTCTGGTTTTGAGCCTGGCGGCGTTTTTATATACGCGGGGGTGGGTGCGGCTGCGCCGACGCACCAAACCTCAGAAGCGCAAACATCGGGGCGGGCAAGCTTACTCTTTAACGGCCGTTTGGCGGCTCATCTTCTATCTGTCAGGCATTGTGGTAACGGGCATTGCCCTCATGTCCCCCATTGATGTGCTGGGTGGGCAGCTTTTTTTCATGCATATGATTCAACATTTGCTGCTCATCATGATTGCCCCTGCCCTGCTACTCACGGCCAACCCCATGGCCGTCACCCTCTGGGGATTGCCGTGCCAGGTACGTAAACCGGTAGGCAACGGCTTGAGCTTTATCCTGAACTCAGATTCTAAATACCGGGGCTGGATTCGCAGCGCCACCGCGCCGGGCATTGTCTGGCTGCTGTGGGTCATCGTGATCGTCGGCTGGCATGATCCGCAAATGTACAACTGGGCTTTGGTCAGCGAACCGGTGCATGATTTAGAACATATTACTTTTTTTGCGGTGAGCATGTTGTATTGGTGGCATATCACCGGGGCCGGCCCCCGCATTCACAAACAGTTTAGTTTGCTGGGGCGCATCGCCTTTGTCATTCTGGCCATTCCGCCCAATATGCTCACCGGCATCATCATCGCCTTTTCGCCCATGCCCATCTATACCTACTATTTAGGCGTTCCCCGCATTTGGAATATCGACATTATGTCAGACCAGATTTGGTCTGGCGTCATTATGTGGGTTCCGGGCAGCATGATGTATATCATTGCCGCCCTGGTGCTGATTGCCCAGCTTTTGGGCGAAGAAGAACGTAAACCGCAGTTAACCGAAAGCGAGTGGGGGCCTGAAGAGAAGATGCTGGCGCCAGGGATTCAGAAAAAATAGCCAACAGGGCGCCGGAATAACAAAATGAGACAAACAAAACAATTGATTAAAAGCTTGTTTGGCCGTAAGTGGTGGTGGGTGACGCTGTTGGTTTTGGCTTTGATGGCCCTGTTAGCCCGCCTGGGCGTGTGGCAGTTGGATCGACTGGCAGAACGACGGGCGCAAAACGTGACGTTGATGGCGGCCTTAGATGCGGCCCCCATTTTATTAAATGAAACGTCGCTTACCGGTGAGTTAAACGATTGGGAAAACAGATTGGTGGTGGCGCAGGGCGCCTATGATTTTAGCAATGAGTTGGCCCTGATTGTGCAAAGTTGGCAGGGCATGGCCGGTTTGCATTTGATTACGCCGCTGGTATTGGATGGGGGAGAAACGGCCGTTCTTGTGGATCGCGGCTGGATACCGGATGAAGAGCAGTCACCCGAATTCTGGGGCCAGTATGCCGAAACCGGGCCGGTCTCAGTGGAAGGCTACATCGCTCTCTCCCAAATCATTTCCCGAGGCACGGCCGTTTCTGCCCCCAGCGGCCCTCACCAGGAATGGTACCGGGTAGATATCGCCGCCATTCAGCCGCAAATGCCGTATGAGCTGCTGCCCGTTTATCTCATTCAATCGCCTCCCCCAGAAGGCAACGTGACCCCCCCTTACCATGAAGCCCGCAACGTCACCGTTTCTGAGGGAAACCATATGAGTTATGCCATCCAATGGTTCATTTTTAGCATTGGTCTGGGCGCGGCTTATGTCATTTATGTAAACAATTGGTTATCTAAACGGGAAGCAGATGAAACCTAAAATAGCGGCTTTAGTCGGGCTGGCCCTGCTGTGGGCGGCAACGGCCGTTTTGCCCGTGTGGGCGCATGGCGGCGGTTTGATTTATGTGGCCGGCGAACAAGCGGGTGAGTATCGCGTCACCGTTTGGGTGGCGCCCAACCAGGTAGAGGCGGGCAAGACGCTGCATTTCACCGTGGCTGTGTTGGAAGACGCCAGCAATGACATGATTCTGGATGCCCAGGTAGAGATGAGCGTCTACCAGGCCGGGGGGGACGCGCCGGTATTATCTGGCCCGGCCACCACCGCCCAATCGGTGAACAAATTATTTTACGAGGCTGATTTCCCCGATGCCCCCCAGCCCGGGATATACACGGTGGTGACAAGGGTAAACGGCCGTCACGGAACCGGTGAGGTCTCCTTTGATTTAGAAATTATGCCAGCGAAAACGGCCGTTAACTGGCTGCTCATCGGTCTGGGTGGGCTGGTGGTCGTGGCCGGTCTGGGTATATTCCTCTCGCGGCGAACTGAAACACGTGAGGCGTGAAGGCGCGATCCTCACGCCTCACGCTTTTACGCCTCGCCTATCTCCTGCTATCTTGGTGACAATACGGTGTCAAATTGGTATGATTCCTGCTGGCGTGGTGGTTAGAAGTTGATAAAAATAGGCCGCCACGCCCCTCACCCCCTCTAAAAAGCGTTACAATGGCGCATATGATGCAAAAATCTGAGATAAAACTGGAAGAAGGCTGGTCTACGCTCTTGCTGCTGCTGGTATTGATCCTGACGGCCGCCATTACCATCATGCAAGCTGAACTCACAGACAGCACACATGTTTTGGCGCTGGTGGGGGTAACGGCCGTTTTACTCGGGCTGCTTCTGGCAAAGAGCCAGTTTTTACCAAATACCGCCCACTTCATTGCTCTGGTTTATGGCTTCATCATTGTGGGCTACCTCATCGGCGGCACATTGCCGGGCGACCTCACCTGGCACGAACGCATCCTTGATTTGTTTAGCCGCCAGCTTGATTGGCTGCAAAAAGCATTTGGCGGCGGCACCAGCCGGGATGGCCTGGTGTTTGTCATGCAGACGGCGGCCGTTTTCTGGCTACTCGGTTATACCGCCGCCTGGTACACCTTCCGCAAGCCGCGCATCTGGCGCGTTATTTTGCCGACCGGACTGGTACTCCTGAGTGTAGTTTACTACTACTATGGTCCCAAGCCTTTAATCTACTATCTGGCCCTTTACCTGGTTGTAGCGCTCATTTTTGTGGCGCGTACTCATCTCATTGAACAAGAGAGCCTCTGGCGGGCATCATCTGTGCGCTATGAAAAAGGTATCCGCTTTAACTTTATCCGCGCCGGGCTGGTGGCGGCGCTGCTGCTGCTCTCGGTGGCCTATGTCATGCCCACCTTTGCCGCCAGCATCGCCATGAATGATGCCCTCAGCGATACACGCGGCCCCTGGCGCGATTTTCAGGAGACGTGGACCCGACTGTTTGCCGCTTTGCGGGCTTATGGGGCCAATACCACCGATCCTTACCAGGACTCTATGTCCCTGGGTGGGCCGCGTTCCATCAGTAACGATCTGGTGATGGATATCTATGTGCCCCGCCAACTGCCCAATCTTTACTGGCGGGCCATTGCTTTGGACACCTATGTAGACGGCCGTTGGACATCCACAGAAACAGATACCAACCTGCATTTCCCTGATGATGGTTTTCTGCCAGCGCCGCCCACGGCCGCCCGGGAAGTGATTACACAAACAGTGGTCAACTATATCCCCAATTCCAGCTACCTCTATGCCGCGCCAGAGGTCATTGGCTCCAGCCGCCAGATGTTTGTGGATTCGACTAAGGATGAGAACGGGGATTTGCTGATAACGGCCGTTCGTTCCCGTTTTGTCTTGAATCTTGGCGATCAATACCAGGTAGCTTCGCGCATTTCCACGGCGGATGTAGAAAGCTTACGCCAGGCTTCCACCGATTATCCGCAGTGGGTGCTAGATACTTACCTGCAACTGCCTGACAGCCTGACGCCAGAAACGGTAGCGCTGGCTGAATCATTAACGGCTGGCCTGGATAACCCTTTTGACAAAGCAACGGCCGTTCAAAATTACCTGCGCGAAAATATCACCTATAACGACCAGATCGACGCCCCACCCACCAACGTCGAACCGATCCACTACACCCTCTTTGAAAGCCAGGAAGCGTACTGCACCTACTACGCCTCTGCTATGGCCATGATGCTACGTTCCCAGGGCATACCCACCCGCATTATCAATGGCTATGCGCAGGGCAGCTTTGACGAGGAAACCACTTCTTACCGGGTACGGGCCAGCAACGCCCACACCTGGGTGGAAACGTATTTCCCCGAATATGGCTGGATCCAATTTGAGCCAACCGCCTCCATCCCCCTCCTGGTGCGCCAGCAGTCGCTCGATGCCGGTGAATTGAAGTTGGCCCCCAGACCACCCTTAGATCTGGCCGCCTTAGAAGATTTACGCGGGGAAAATGATAGCGAACGGGGTGGCAGCGTACTGGATGAAAACGCCCCTATTGAAGCCCAGACGCCGCCCTGGTGGGAAAGCATATTGGTCTGGCAAACGGCCGTTGCCCTCCTCATCCTCTCAACCGCCCTGATCCTCATCTGGCTGGCCAACACCCTCAACAACCGCGTAGAGACAGATGTGCTGCGCAGCTACACCCGCCTGGAAAGCTGGTCGCGCTGGCTCGGCATCCCATTCCAGTCCGCCCACACCCCCTACGAACGCGCCGACCGCCTGATCGTAGCCGTGCCAGAAGGCAAAAATGAAGTGCGCAGCCTCACTCACCAATACGTCTTACGCCAATTCAGCCCCACCCACGAAGACGAAAGCGACTTCAATAGCAAAGAGCAATGGCGCACCCTGCGCCCCCTCCTCTTCCGCCAGGCCATCCATCAACGCTGGCAGCGTTGGCAAAAGCAAAAAAAACCAAACCTATAATCGAGGTTCCACCACAACCCAGGCTTTGTTATAATCTAATAGAAAGAATAACGGCCTTTACCAAGTAACGGGCAAATCAACCAGGTGACGCCATTTTTGCCGCAAAAGGAAGCCGTCAAGCTCTGCAACTGGCCACCTGCCACCTGCCACTTGTCCACACCCATACTCAGGAGAGTGCCCCTGTTGAGCGAAAAACCGAACCAAATCCCAACCACCACCCAGGTCCATAGAAACCTGAAACATCTACGTGAGATGGTAGATCAGCTTGGCGGCGCTGTCACCGAACAGCACACCCTGATCACCACCCGTGAGCAGCTAAACCGGCAGGCCGCCATGCAGTCTACCGACGAATTGGCCCGTCTGTTTATAGATGTACGGCGCACCCTGGAAGAATTAGAACAGCGCATTGAAGCCCAAGATAAAGAACATGCCCAACTGAAAGCAATGCAGGAAGTAGGCGCGGTCATCAATTCATCATTGGACCTGGATGAGGTATTGAGCTTTGTCATGGACGCCATTATCAACCTCACCCAGGCTGAACGCGCCATTCTCTTGCTCACCAACGAAGAAACAAAACGGTTGGAAGTGCGGGTGGCTCGCAATGTAGACCGCGAGACTATTGAAAAGTCATCTTCCTTTGAAATCAGCCGCACTATCGTGCACGCCGTGGCTGAATCCGGGGAACCAGTTGTCACCATGAACGCCCAATCCGACCCCCGTTTTTCCGCCACAGAAAGCATCATCAGTTACAATCTGCGTTCCATCCTCTGTGTGCCGCTCAAAATTAAAGAGGCCATCATCGGCGTCATCTATGCCGACAATCGCATTACCGCCGGTATTTTTGGCGACCCGGATCGGGATCTGTTAGCCACCTTTGCCAACCAGGCGGCCGTGGCTATCGAAAATGCCCGCCTGTTCCAGCAAATCCGGCAGCACCTCATGGAAATCACCGAAATGAAAGAGTTAATGGACAATGTGTTTGAATCCATCGCTAGCGGCGTCATCACCATTGATGAAGCGGACCAGGTGGCTCTCTTCAATCGCGCTGCGGAACGTATCTTGGGCGTTCCGCCCCAGTCGGTGCTGCATCAAGCCTATGCCAAAGCCTTGACCATCTTAAACCTGCCTGTGGAACTCATTGTCGAAGATGTAAAAATGAACGGCAGCCAGCGCAATGCCGAAATGGACATCATCGTGCAGCAGCGCCCCGGCCCCACCACCCTGAACCTCACCTTCTCCCCACTGCGAGATATGAGCCAACTGCCCCAAGGGGTGGCCATGGTGCTAAACGATATTTCCGAGACCAAACGGCTGGAAAGTGTGCGCCGGTATTTGCCGCCGGCGTTGGTAGACCAGGTACGGGATGTGGATGCGGCGCAGCGGCCGCAGCGCCGCACCATGACAGTTTTATTCGCCGATGTGCGCGGCTTTAGCGCCTTTAGCGAAAATCTCGATCCGGAAGAATTGATTGAGGTGCTCAACGGCTATTTCACCGATGCCGTAAAAGCTATTTCCCATTATGGGGGGCTGACCGACAAGTTCATGGGGGATGCGGTGATGGCCCTTTATAACACGCCACTCAATCCACAAGAAGCGCATACCGAACGCGCCATTCGCACCGCCCTGATGATCCGGGAAGGGCTATCCGCCTACCATGCCTCTATTCCTGAAGATCGCCGCCTTTATTTTGGCACAGGCATTCATTTGGGGGAGGCAGTGGTGGGGAATGTGGGCAGCGCCTTGCGCAAGGATTACTCGGCCATTGGCGACGCCGTTAACCTGGCAAAACGCATACAGGAAACGGCCAAACCGGGCCAGATTTTGCTCAGTTCAACCGCCTATGACGTGGTGAAGGATTGGGTAGAGGTCACGGCATTGAATCCGATGCGCGTGAAAGGGCGCATGGCTTTGGAGCAGATTTACGAACTGCATGGCGTCAAGTGAGAATTAGAAGTTTGTAACTACAGCCCAATTGAGGTCTGAGCTTGTCGAAGACCGGCTCCCTGCGACAGGCTCCCTGCGACAGGCTC
>CAZXVH010000034.1:18748-26795 GCA_964643965.1 uncultured Ardenticatenaceae bacterium | reverse complement strand
GGCTCCCTGCGACAGGCTCCCTGCGACAGGCTCAGGGAACCTGCCTGGCGGCTTTACAAAACTATGCCCGGCAGGCGAATCTTGAAGGTTGTGCCTTCCCCTTCTTGAGAACGGACTGTTACTTTCCCCCGGTGTGCTTCCACAATTTCTTTGACCAACGCCAAACCCAGGCCGGTGCCTTTGCCTTTATGATATCTGGCGGAGTTAGATTTTGCCTGATAGAAGCGTTCAAAGATGCGCTGCATTTCCTCGGCGGAAATGCCGGCGCCGGTGTCTGTCACTTCTATTAACACTTCCTGCCCTTCGCGCCAACTGCGAATCATAATGGTTCCGCGTGGGGCTGTGAACTTAAAGGCATTGCTCAGTAAGTTGTCGAAAACACGCCGTAAGTGGAAGGGATCGCCAAATATCAAGGGCAGCCTGTCTTCAATGTCGGCCTGAAGTGTGATATGGGCTTTTTGGGCTTGAAGTTGAAATTCATCGGCTACGGATTCCAGCAGCTTGGAAGGTTGAATTTCTTCGCGGCGGAATTCCTGGGTTTCTGCCGCTAACAGCACAGACAAATCATCCAGCAAATTGATAAGCATTTTTACACGCTGCACGATAATGCTCATGGATTTATACTGTTCTTCATTAAGGTCGCCTAAGCCGCCTGCCAGGAGCAGTTCTGAATAACCATAAATAAGGCCAATAGGGGTGCGCAGTTCATGGGAAACGTTGTGGATGAAACTGTTTTTGGCGGCGTCTAGTTCTTCTTGCCTGGTGAGGGCGGTGGTGAGGGCCTGCGCTCGTTCTGTAAGTTCATGATACAGGCGGCGGTTTTGAATGACGACGCCAGCCTGCCTACCGATAGATTCGACCAGTTCTTTGTCACGAGGGGTAAATGTTTTGCCAGGCGTCAGGCTGAAAAGTTTGAGTGCGCCCAAACATTGATCGCCGGCCACAATGGGGACGCCAATAAATGCTCGCATACCTGCTTTGACGAATTTATGCTGTGCTTTTTCATGCTCGGCGTAATGGTCGGACAAGATGCTTTCCTGGTTTTCGACAATATGCCAGGCGACGCCACTGCCTTTGAGGGTTGGGCGCAAATTCACGCTCATCGGAATGTTGTATGGGTAGTACGTCATGATCTGGTCGTCAATGACCAGGCCTACCAGACCGGCATCGGCGCCGACGAGTTCGGTGGCATTGCGGATGATGGCGGCCAGGATGCCGGGCAGGTTGGGGGTGGTATTAAGTTCACGGGTGATATTGTTTAGCTGTTGTTCGCGTAACAGGGCGTGGTGAATTTCGGTGAGCAGTTGAATGTTTTGATATGCCACTGAAACGATGTAGGCGAGGGTTTGCCCCATGGTTTGTTCGCTGTGGTTGAAGGGGGAGATGGTATCCCGGTAGAAAACGAGAGCGCCCAGAGGTAACTCTGTGGAAGGCAGGGGAAAGACAGCGTAGGAATGAAAGCCTTCCCGTTTAATTTGTTCGCGCATGGCTTGCAAATTCGGATCTGTTTGGGCGTCGTCGCTGAGGATGGGCTGAGGATTCTTGAGGAATTGGGCGCCGGCGAACAAGCGGAAACGTTCTTCCAGGGCGTCGATGTAGTCGGTGGAGATGTTGTGGGTGAAGTGGCAGGTGAAAGTTTCGCTGGTCTCGTTATAGAAACAAAAAGCAATTCTATCGGCGTTGAGAACTTCTTGGGCAACGGCCGTTATGGTGGGCCACAGTTCTGCTAAATTACGAGCGCCCAATAAGGTGATGCCCATTTCCACCAACTGCTGTTGTTTGGTGGCTCTGTTCTTTTCAGTGGCGATCAGGCGCACCTTCTCCAGACCTACTGCAATTTGGCGGGCAAACGTGGCCAGCAATCTTTCACTGTCGGCCGTAAACGCCGCCAAAGTTTCGCTCTCGACGTTGATCACTCCCACCGTCTGCCCACCGATTTTAATGGGCACACACAGATTAGAGCGAATATGGGGCAGTGAAGAGATAAATGCTGGTTCCAGGCTCACATCGGCGCTGTTTTTGCTTTCACCGGTGACCATCACCTCGCCCACAATGCCCTGGTTAAGAGGCGCCTCAGAAGGCAGGTCAGAATGGGGGCTGTAACAGATCAGCCGGGCTTTTGCTTTGTCGAGCATCAGAATGCTAATGGCGGTGGGCTGCACACTTTTATGCGCCAATACCACCGCCTGCTTGAGCAAGGTTTCTTCTTCTATCTCTTTGGCGGCGATGGTGGCTAACTGGTTGAGAACGGTGAGTTCTTCTAGCTGGCGACGTTCGGCGGCGAATAAACGGGCGTTATCAATGGCTACGGCCGCCTGGTCGGCAAAGGCGGTCAATAGATGGAGATTTGATTTCAGAAACGGCCGTTCCGTCCCCCGCCGCGTCATCACCATCACCCCCAGCACTTGCTGCCGAATGGTGAGCGGGGCCAGCGCCATCCCCTCAGAAAACATCTCTGTACGGAGAATATGCATCGCCCGGCGGTCTTTAAGGGTATCAGGAATAATTTCCGGCAGTCCGCTCATAATAACGCTGCCGGTAATGCCCTGGTTAACAGGGTGAACATAGTCAAAAATACCCAACTCTGGCTGATTGGAAACAACCACAGCACAGCGCATTGATTTTCCATCTGGATCAATCAGATGAATGCGGCTGGTATCTGCCTCAAATAAATTTTTGGCTTCTTGAGCAATGGTGTTCAGCACATGGTCCAGTTCCAAAGAAGAAATGGCTTTACTGGTGGCTAACAAAGCGGCCGTTTCTGCGGCCTGCATCTGAGTGTTTTCAAAGAGCCTGATCTTTTCAATCGCGGTGGAGATATAACCGGCAATCGTCGCCAATAACTGCTCTTCCTGCTTAGAAAAAGCATTTATCTGCCTGCTTTCCGCATTGATCACGCCAATCACATTTTCCCCCACCTTGACCGGCACACATAATTCAGAGGCTATCTCGGGATCACCCAGATAGGCAGGTTCCAAAGAAACATCGGGCACATTCCATAATTTGCCAGTATTAATCACCTGCCCCACGATCCCTTCCCCCGGTGTTATCAGCGGTAAAGAAACATCTTTACTCCGGTATTGGTAAGAAGCATGGAAACGCACAAATCTGCCATCCCCATCCACCAAACAGAAGCCGATGGAATCGGCCTGGAAAAACGCCTGTTTTAATATTTTTGTCGTGCGTGACAGCAGTTCATCTTCCTGCCGGGCTTCTGTAGCGGCAATGGTGACCATTTGCAACAGAGAAAGTTCCTCCACCAGCTTTTGATTGCGCAAAAACAAACCGGCTTTACTTAAGGCTGTAGAAAGCTGGTGAGTGATAATTTGCAGAGTACGAATCGCATTGTCATCAAAGTGATGGGGGCTGATATGCTGCACATCCAGGCAGCCGATCAATTCTTGCTGACTGGTGAGGGGCACAGCCACCTCGCTGCGGGTGAGAGGCAGCGCCGGATTGGGCAGGTGATAATTCACCTGGCGCACATCGTCCACAATAATGGTCTCATACGTCCGCGCCGCTCGCGCCACAATGCTGCGCGGCGCATCCAGCGAAATGGTATGCCCCCGTTTTTTAAGGCGGTCGCCAATATCACCCGTGCCCGCATAAAGGATAAGAGCTTTGGTTGACGCCTCATGCGGGTTGGTCTGTAAGAATTTGTCGCTTAGATAAACCTGGGCATGATAATAGCCAAAAGAGTCACGTAACTGGTTGATGGTGAGATGAAGCAGCTCCGGTATGTCCAGGATGGTGGCTAACTGACCGCCTAATTCATAGGCCAGTTTCTCGCGTTGCTCCGCTTCCTTTCGTTTAAGGGCATTGGTGATCATTTCTCCCACGATTTTCAGCAGGGAAATGTCTTCTGGCTGCCAACTGTGGGATTGGTGGAAGGCGTCTATGCCCAAGATACCCAGCAGCGTGTCTTGATACACCATCGGCACAACCAGTAAAGAGCGAATGCCCAGAGTGAGGAAAATGGCCCGCTCTTGTGAAGCTTCCGGCGGCAGTTTGCCCGGATCAGGAATATGGATGTAACCAAAGTCAGTTAAGGTTTTCATAAACCAGGGCGTTTTCTTTTGATCTAACTGATCGATGAATTTGCGCTGCTGATAGATGGCCTCCGCACAAAATAGATGGGAATTTTGTAGGGCGTTGCCGGTGAAGAGAAGCACATAAGCCCGGTCAGCCTGGGTATGGGCGCTGACTTGGGCCAGGGCGTAGTTGATGCCTTTATCGATTTCAGCCGGGGGGAGATTGATGAGTTGGCTGGCAACGGCCGTTATCAATGATTCAAATGACATGGGCGCTTCCCATCCAAAATTGATGGCCGGCGTCATCGCGGCTGGTGTGGTTGATTGATCGGTTGTTTTCATAAAACTGGCTCATTTTGTTTCAAATTTGGTTATGCGCCGCTGTAAGCGACGGCGCGTAAGGTAAAATCAACCATATCACGCAAGGCATGTTCTGCTTCTGTTTCCATATCCGGTTCATTGAGCAGGTTCAACACCACCTCGTCAAACGCGCCGGTCAACGCTTCCGCCGACCGCCTGGTATTTTGAGGGGCGATGACGCCGGCATCTAACGCCTTGTCTAACGGCCGTTGCCAGGTGGCAATCATGCCTTCTCTAAACGTATTGCGCTTGCTCGTCAGCGAGGGAACCGTGCCCACGCCCCCCACCAATAACAGCTGCGCCACCGCCGGTTCGTAGATTGCAATATTGATATAGGCTTGCAAACCGGCCGAGATTTGCTGCGGTAACGTGGCCCGGGCATGGACGCTTTGCTGCACAGCCTGTAACAAAAACTGCGCCGTCTCTTCATATAAATGCACAAACAGCGTCTCTTTATCGGGAAAGTAAAAGTAAAACGTCCCCACTGCCACATTGGCTTCAGCCACAATATCCCGGATGGTGGCGGCGTGATACCCCTTTTCGGCAAAAACCCGGATAGAGGCTTGCATCATGGCGGTGCGTTTGGCGTCTTTTTTCTGACGAGTTTTCTCGCTGCTGTGGTAGGGCATATAATTATTATCGCCTAAACTTGTTTATTTGAGCTTATAATAGGCATCAAGCTGTGTCAATATGCCTTTACGACTAGAGGCGCTCCCCCTTTATTGTAAAGCAGGTTCCAATTTTGTACAGATGAAGCAGGATATATTACCTATTATGATCGGATTTTTTACGAGTATAACCGGGATATGAATATGGCACAGTTAAACTTGAAGCTGACGCGCAACGGCCGTTTGCCCCTTTACCGGCAGCTTTATCAACAAATTCAACGGGCGATCCTGGCAGGCACGGCCACGCCGGGCAGCGCCCTACCTTCCAGCCGCCGGTTGGCCGCCGAGTTGGGCGTAGCCCGTATCACCGTGACGCAGGCGTATGAGCAACTGCTGGCGGAAGGATATGTAGTCAGCCGGCCGGGGGCGGGCGTGTTTGTGGCCGGGGATTTGCCGCTGCTGGGGGAGAAACGGCCGTTTTCACCCACCTTGTCTGAGTGGGGCGAACGGGTTTTAATGACCGGTGAGCCGGAAACGGCGGCCGGCGTCCGACCGGCCATTGATTTTGGCATTGGCCGCTCCTTTGCCCAAATCTTCCCCTACGATGTCTGGCGGCGGCTGCTGGCCCGTTACCTCAGCACCGACGACGCCATGCTCTCCCGCTACGGCTCGGTGAGCGGCTTTATGCCCCTGCGCCAGGCGCTGGCCGATTACCTGGCGCGTTACCGCAGCCTCAACTGCACCCCGGAGCAGATTGTCATCGTCAGCGGGGCGCAGCAGGTATTGGACATTTTGGCGCGGCTGCTGCTCCAGCCGGGCGACGAGGTGCTGGTGGAGACGCCGGGTTATGTGGTGGCCTTTGATCTGTTCCGCGCCTACGGCCTGCGTCTGACGGCGCTGCCAGTGGATGATGAGGGCTTTCCGGTGGAGAAAATTCCGGCCCACAACCAGGCGCGGCTGGCCTTTGTCACGCCCACCCACCAGTTTCCGCACGGCGGCACGATGTCGCTGCGCCGCCGGCTGCGCCTGCTGCAATGGGCGCAGCAGCGCGACGGCCTGATTATTGAGGATGATTATGATGGGGATTTGCGTTATAACGGCCGTCCACAGGCCGCCTTACAAAGTTTAGATGAGGATGGCCGGGTGGTGTATCTGGGCACCTTTTCCAAAGTGTTATTTCCGGCGCTGCGGCTGGCTTACGTGGTACTGCCGCCAGCGCTGCTCCAGCCGTTTTTACAGGCCAAAGCGCTCATTGATCGGGGCGCCCCCACGCTAACCCAGGCGGCGGTGGCCGATTTTATGCAAGAAGGGCATTACGAGCGCCATTTGGGCCAACTGCGGCATGTTTACGGCCGGCGGCGGGGGGCATTGGTGGCGGCCATCGAGCAGTTTATGCCAGGGCGGGTGCGGTATGCGGCCGTGGCGGCCGGGCTGCATATGATGCTCTATTTACCGGCAGATTGTGAGGAAACGGCCGTTGTGCAGGGAGCGGCGGCAGTGGATGTGGGCGTATATCCGGGGGCGCCTTATCATGTAGAACGGCCGTCGCCCCCCGCTATTTTGCTGGGCTTTAGTGGCTTGAGCGAAGGGGAGATTGAAGAGGGGGTGCGTCGTCTGGCGGCAGTGGTGCAAGATTGCTGAAAACAAACATTCCCAACGGCCGTTTCCCTTCACGCGCCCTTCACGATGATTTTACGATCCACATACGGACGCAGCGAGGCGGGTAGCGTATGCTTCTACCAGTCCCCGAACAAACTTGCACTGCGCCCGATATGAGGCTGGATGTGCAGGCGGCGGGCGTAACGGCCGTTCATATGGAATAAAGTGGAATGAGGAAAACAGCCAGATGATAGGGAACCCCATGATGGCAGAGAAAGCGGAAGTCTCTGCCCAATTTTTTGCCCATTTGCTGCATCACACGGCCTCTGGCATGATCGTCATTGACGAAAATGGCCGGGTAACTTCCGCCAACCAGACGGCCGCTTCTCTTTTAGGTTTCGACATCGACGAGATGATCGACCTGCCCTACCACACCTTTTGGCCGGAAAATTTGCTGCCGCTTGACCTGCCCCTGGAAACCGAAATTTACCGGGAAACCGCGCTGCGCCAGCGAAACGGCCGTTCCATCCCCGTCGCCCTCACTATCACCCCCATCGCTTCCCAAGAAGAAGGCCACAAACTCATCTCCATCACCGATTTGGACGCCGTAGAACGCTTCAACGATTCTCTGACCCACACCCAACGGCTGGCCGGCATGGGCACCCTCACCGCCAGCATCGCCCACGAGTTAAACAACCCCCTGAGCATCATCACCGCCGCCTGCGCCAATCTGCAATTTGACATCGACGACAATATGTTGAGCCTGGAGCAGCTGCACCATTACGTGAAGATGATTGAACAAAGCGCCTGGCGCTGTGTGCGCATCGTTGAAGTGCTGCGCAACTATTCGCTGGATGGCTCGCAGCAAATGGCGGTGACAAACTGGAACAAAATCGTGGAAGACGCCCTGACGCTGGTCAAACAGCAGTTTCAGGGCAAGTTTAACGTGGAGATCGAAACTGATTTAGCCCCAGATTTAAGGACGGTGGTCTGCGACCACAACCGCATGACCCAGGTGTTGATTAACCTGCTCACCAATGCCCGCGACGCCATGCCGGAGGGCGGCCGTATTCGCGTCAAGACCTGGATGATTCCTTCGGGGCGAGTGCTGCCCGATTCCTGCCTGAAATCCTACAGTCGAGAACTGGCCACCACCGATTTTTATGCGGTGTCGGTCAGTGACGAAGGCGCGGGGGTGGACAGTGACGCGCTGGGTAAGATCTTTGAACCCTTTTTCACCACCAAAACGAACGGCGCCGGAACCGGTCTCGGCTTGTTTATTGCCAAACGCATTGTGGAACAGCATAACGGCCGTTTGTGGGTGGAAAACAATCCCACTGACGGCGCCACCTTTGTGGTACTGCTCCCCCGACGGGTGCAGTGATCAGTTTACAGTTTACAGTTTACAGTTTACAGTTTACTGTTCACTGTCCACTGTTCACTGTCCAC
>CAZXVH010000034.1:4760-18648 GCA_964643965.1 uncultured Ardenticatenaceae bacterium | reverse complement strand
ACTGTTCACTGTCCACTGTTCACTGTCCACCGGCTAACTTCAAGAAATACCGGTGAAAACGATCATCATTTGTCAATTCAGGGTGGAAGGCGGTGACGAGCCATTTGCCTTGTTGGGCAGCAACGGCCGTGCCATCCGCCAACCGGGCAATCACTTCAGCCTCTCCCTTTGCCGCCAATAACTGCGGCGCCCGGATAAACACCGCCGGAAACGGGCCGCCTTCCCCATTCTCAAACAGCGTCACAGCCAGCCCCACCTCAAAACTATCCACCTGACGACCAAAGGCGTTACGCGCCACCACAATATCCATCACGGCCAGCAGGGGTTGGTCTTTACCCGCCGTGGTAGACTCGATCTCCTTCGCCATGAAAATCATACCGGCGCAGGTTCCCAACAGCGCCTTTTCCGCGGCAAACTGCCTCAGCGGCGCCATAAAATGGTACATTCGCGCCAGTTTGCCAATCGTCGTCGATTCACCACCGGGGATAATCAGCCCATCCAGGTCAGCCAGCTGCTCCGGCAAACGCACCTCAACCGCTGCCACCCCCAACCCGGCCAACATTTTGATATGCTCCGCAAACGCCCCCTGCAATGCCAATACCCCAATTTTCATACCCATACTCCGTAAGCGAGAGCCAGAGGCAAGAGCGAGCGGTTTGTTCTTCTCGCTCTTGCTCTATCCTCTATCTTCTACCAGCCGCGTGTTGCCAACTGTTCGCTTTCCGGCAGACTGCTGACGTTGATGCCCACCATTGGTTCGCCCAGGTTTTCGCTGACTTTCGCCAGGATTTCCGCGTTTCTGAAATGGGTGGTCGCTTCCACAATGGCTCTGGCGCGAGGGGCCGGGTCCTTGCTCTTGAAAATGCCGGAGCCGACGAACACGCCATCGACGCCGAGCTGCATCATCAGGGCCGCGTCGGCCGGGGTGGCAATACCACCGGCGGCAAAATTGACCACCGGCAGCCGGCCCAGTTCTTTAGTTTCTTTGACCAGGGCATAGGGGGCGCCGATATTTTTGGCATACGCCATCAGCTCTTCATCGGGCATTAATTGCAAACGGCGGATTTCGCCCAACACGGCGCGGGCGTGGCGCACCGCTTCCACCACATCGCCGGTTCCCGCTTCCCCTTTGGTGCGCATCATCGCCGCCCCTTCGCCAATGCGGCGCAGCGCTTCACCTAAATTGCGGCAGCCGCACACAAACGGCACTTTAAACGGGTGTTTGTTGATGTGATGCTCTTCATCGGCCGGGGTCAATACTTCACTTTCGTCGATGTAGTCCACACCAATCGCTTCCAGAATTTGCGCTTCCACAAAGTGGCCGATACGCACCTTGGCCATCACGGGAACGGTCACAGACTGGATGATCTCGCGGATCAGGCCGGGGTCAGACATGCGGGCTACGCCGCCCTGCACCCGGATGTCGGCGGGGACGCGCTCCAGGGCCATCACCGCGCAGGCGCCTGCTTCTTCGGCAATCATCGCCTGCTCTGGCGTGACCACATCCATAATCACACCCCCTTTCAACATTTGGGCCAACCCTGCTTTTACTTTGAAGCTACCTGCTTCGCCCTGTCCATTGTTATGTTTGCCATTGTCACTCATGATCTATCTCTCCTTGTGCTTGATTGATTTCAGACGTCCCTGTCATGTGATTTGGCAAATCGCGCTACATAGTACACAGTACACAGCTATCTCATTTGCCTGCCTTTGTAAAGCGATTTGGCAAATCACGCTACATGAACTATCTCATATATATGATTGTAAATTGATGCGGGGGGTTATTCAAGGAAATTGGACTTATCAGTAAAGATTTTATTTGATTTTTCATGAGTCCAGTTCGGCGTGAAGCGTCATGCGTGAACGGGCAGGTCTCACACCTTACGTTTCGCGTCTCTTTTCCAGCACCAACAAGTGGGAAATACCCAACACGGAGAAGGGGGTTTTCTCGGCCGAATAGAGGATATTTTTGATGGCCTTGCCGAGTTTGGGGTGACGGGTTTCAATATTGTCATAGCCGCCGAAGATGCGGCTGTGGTGGATGAGAGTGACGGGCAGGCTGGTGAATAAGCGCAGCAGGCTGCCTTTGGTGTAGGTGCGCACGTGGGGCGCTAATTTGTCCCGCCAGATGTTGGGCAGGTAATTGACCAGGGGGATATTGCCGAATTTGTATTCCCCCTTCCAGTAGACGCCATGCTGCTCTACCGGATACCAGCGATTGGGGCAAAAGATGAGGATGCGTCCACCCGGTTTGACCACGCGCACCATTTCAGCAGCATAACGGCCGTCATCCTGCACATGTTCTATCACCTCATTGCTGAAGATAAAATCAAACGTGTTCGCAGGAAAGGGCAGCGTTTCACCCACCCCTTCGACGATGCCGGCCGCCGTGGGCAGCGCTTTGAGGGCACGGTCATGTTCCAGTTCCAGGCCAAAGCGGTGGGGCGTGAAGGGAGCAAAGGCGTCGAGGTAAGTTCCCAGGCCGCAGCCGTTGTCCAGGAGAAGGGCATTGTCTAAATCGATCCATTGTTGAATCATGTGCAGCCGCCGATCCTGGCCGGAGCGCCAGACGTAGCCGGGTTCGCCGCGCAGGGCGGCTTCGTCGGAGTGACGTTCTGTCATTGATAGTTACCAGATTGTTTGCACAAAAGAGGAAGCCTGTATTTTCAGGTCGTTGGTAATTAGTTTTGCACCTACGACTTTGGCAGTGGCGGCAATCAAACGGTCGTGTAGTTCTGGAATATCTGTGATTTGTTGGGCGGCCAGAATAACCGCTAAATCCAGTGGATATTCAATAAAACCATGATACCTGGTTGAGTAATCTACCACTTCTGCCAATGACGTATTGATTTTTTGTTTTTCTGAAAGGTATAGGATTTCGGCGAAAACCATTGCCGGTATAAAAACAGTAGCTTGCCCAGATTCGGCTTCTTGTAAAATGGTTTGAGTCGCCGGTTCGAGTTTGCGTTTCTCTAAATGCAGCACCAGACCTACTGTATCAATAACAAACTCAGGTAAGGGGGTAGTGTTGCTCATAATTTGCAAATTCTTCTTCTAAGTGGGCTATTTCTTTTTGTTGCATCAATTGGCGTTGATACTGCAAGAAAGCTTGTTGTATGATCGGTTCTGAGAGAATATCCGCTTTAAGCTCGGCGGCTAGTTCTGCTTTGAGGGCTTGCCACTGGCTGGTTTGGTAAACGGCCGTTTCCTCTTTCATGAGTTCGCTTGTTTGAGTCGCCTCTGCCGCTTCCTGGTAGGGAACCAGCCTGGCGACCGGTTTGCCATAACGCTCGATGATAATGCTTTCACCGGCCATGACGGCATCCAGCATTCCGCGCCACTGCGTTCTCGCTTGATCACTGGAAAGTGTTTTGATGGGCATCGCTTTCTACCGTCCTCCATTTTCGTAGGATTCGTCAGTTTCTTACGAAAATTATAGATGAGATGAACGTCTGGGTCAATCTGCGCTTAATTCGTTAACTCATCGTATTTGCGGCGCACTTCCTGGATGTCTTGCCAGGTGAGTGATTTGGGGGAGCCAGGGGTACGTTGGGGATTGCGTAGAAGATAGGCGGGATGGAAGATGGGCATGACGTAACGGCCGTTCCACTCATGCCATTGTCCACGCAGTTTGGTAATACCGGTCAGCCCCAGGAGCGACTGCGTAGCCACATTGCCCGTAAGCAGGATGATGGCCGGGTCTACCAGTCGAATAATTTCCAGTAGATAAGGTTGGTAAGCGGCGATTTCATCATTGGTGGGCTTGCGGAAATTTTTATCCCCTTCGCCGGGCGGCATCCGAAAGACGGAGTTGCTGATAAAAACATCTTGCTCCGGATCGAAGTGAGCGGCTTGCAGAATTTGGTCGAGCAACTGCCCGGAGCGGCCCACAAAGGGTTTGCCGATTTTGTCTTCTTGGGGGCCGGGCGCTTCCCCGATAATCATCAGCTTCGCCTGGGGATTGCCCCGGCAAATGACGACATTGGCGCCGCTGCTTGCCAGGGGATCATCGTTCATGTTCATCATGTCGTGAATGAGCTTATCCAGGGATGCGTAGGGGGTGGGTCTGTCTTCAAATAGTCCGGGTTGCATTAAGAACCTCCGATTTTAGGATTATCAGCAGCCATCATTTTACCGCAATTGTGATAACGGTTGAAATTTGCCTTTGACAACACCCCTGGAAATTAAGATTGGCTGGCATAAAAAAACTCCGAGGCTGAACGCCTGGGAGTTTTAATCTATCTGATAGTGCAAGGCACACGCAAACGGCCGTTCTCGTTAAAAGAGTGGCGCGTCTGCCTTGCACGACAAAAACATTACACCACTACGGAATGCACAACACCTGCCCGGCATAAATCAGATTCAGATTCAAGATATTATTGGCGCGGGCAATCGTCCATATATCTACGCCATACCAGCTTGAAATCCTAAACAGCGTATCTCCACGCACCACCGTATGATAAAAGCGGCAAGGGCCGGGCGGGATTCCCCCCGTACCACCGGTGGGGATAAACAAAACCTGGCCCGCGTAAATCACATTGGGATTCCAAATCTGAGGGTTCACGGCCATAATCGCCTGGACAGTAACGCCGTAGCGCACCGCAATGCCAGACAATGATTCTCCCCAACGCACCGTATGATAAACACCGGTTGATTGGGCTGGCGCTTCAGCGGGCGCCGCCTGCGTGGTGGCGGTAAGCGCTAACAGCATAACCATTGCCAAAAGCAACACCGTAAAAACTTTTTTTGTGTTAAAAAAATGGGTTTTCTTCATTCACATCCTCCTGCAAAAAATATAGTTGCCAACATGAAAATGGATTATCCGACCTGATTTATCCGACCCTGACAAGTTGCTCACAAAACCTTACATAAGGCAGATTCAATATAGCATATTTTTCGTATAACTGTAAAGAGACGATTGCTTGCAAAAACAGAAACCGTACGGATTTTTCACACCAGAAATTAAAAAAGCGACCTAAAAGGTCGCTTTTACACAAAACAGTGGCTTCAATAAGAAGGCGTCATATGCGGGTAATGTATTCACGGGTTTCAGTATTAACTTTGATGCGGTCGCCGACTTGCACGAAAAGAGGCGTCTTCACCTTAAGGCCAGTCTCGGTGATCACTTCTTTGGTAGCGCCGGTAGCGGTATCGCCAGCCACGGCGTTTTCAGCTTCCACGATGTCAAATTCCATCGACTTGGGCAAAATATAGTCCAACACTTCGCCTTCATGCTCCAGGAGTTCTAGCTCCATATTATCGCGCAAAAAAGCGGCGTCTTCTTCCAAAACCACATGAGACACTTGCTTTTGTTCGTAAGTGCCGGTGTCCATAAAGACGTAAAACTGACCATCATCATAGAGATATTGGTAGGTACGTTTGTCCAGGCGAATATCTTCTACCCGGTCGCCTGAGGTAAAGCTCAATACCAGGTTTGAACCGGTGCGTAAATCTTTGACATTTACCTTGATAGTGGCTTTGCCTCGACCTGGTTTACTGTGGCTATACTCGGTTACTTTATACAGACTGTCGTTGGCGGTAAAGGCTACCCCGCGACGTAGTTGATTGACATCAATCATGGTTTTTGCTCCTAAATAATTTGATTTTTGAAGATAACTATACAGGCAGGTTCCCTGAGCCTGTCGAAGAGAACCAGGCTCCGACAACTGGTTCTTGAGCTTGCCGAAGGGCTTAGCCCTCGTCTGGCTGTATGGTTACTTTTGAAGGATGAATGTGGAAAGTCTCCACGTTCGAGAGAATTACTCATGAAAATGGATCCCGATGCGCCCGACGGTTCCACCACAAAACGGCCGTTGACAAGCCAGTTAATATCACCAAACCCGCCACAAACCAGGCCAGTTCGCTCAATGGCGTGGCGCTGGTCAGGGAAAAATCGCCCAACTCTATCACAATCGGCCAGTTTTGCATGATTCCAGTTTATCATATTTCCGGCGCGTGTTAAAATCATCCGTACTATCAAAAACAAAAGATTACAAATGTCTGGCAGACTTTTGTAATCTACCATTATGGGAGCGCGGACGGCCGTCCGCGCTGTGCAGTCTGGCAGACCACGCTCCCATTCACAAAGGAGATTCCCATGACCAAAGAAATCATCAGCACCAAAGACGCCCCGGCTGCGCTCGGCCCTTATTCACAAGCGGTGAAGGTGGGCGAGTTTGTCTTTACCGCCGGGCAGGTGGGCATAGACCCGGCCAGCGGCAAACTGGTGGAAGATGACATTACGGTGCAGACAGAACAGGTGTTGAAAAACTTAACGGCCGTTCTCACCGCCGCCGGTTCCAGTTTCGACAAAGTCGTAAAATGCACCGTCTTCCTCAAAGACATGGGCGAATTTAGCGCCATGAACGCCGTTTACGGCCGTTACTTCACCCAAAATCCACCGGCCCGTTCTGCGGTGCAGGTGGCCGCCCTGCCCCTCAACGCCCGCGTTGAAATCGAAGCCATCGCCACCACCAATCGATAGAGAGAGGGTAGAGATAGAGTTAAGCGGTAATGCGTCAGCTTTTCCTCTATCCTCTATCTCTATCTCTCTATCTCTACGCACACGATGTCTAAAGAAATCATTCTGGTGGTAGACGATGAGGCCAATATCCGGGATTTGGCGCGGCTGTACCTGGAAAAAGATGGCTACCAGGTAGTGACCGTCACCAACGGCGAAGAGGCTCTCGCCTACATCCACGCCACACCCCCGGCCCTGATCGTCCTGGATTTGATGCTGCCCCACATTGATGGCTGGGAAGTGTGCCGGCGGATACGCGCCGACAGCGCCCTGCCCATTCTCATGCTCACCGCCCGCGATGACGACATTGATAAAATTGTGGGGTTGGAAATGGGCGCAGACGATTACCTGACCAAGCCGTTTAACCCACGGGAACTGGTAGCCCGGGTGCGGGCGGTGCTGCGCCGGGCAGTCCCCGATGACAAGGCCATGTCTGACAAAGTGCGCCAGGCCGGCAATGTGGTTTTGAATCCTGCCAGTCGGGAGGTGACGGTAAACGGGGAGCGGATAATGCTGCGTACCAAAGAGTTTGATCTGCTGCTGACGTTGATGGATCATCCCAACAGAGTGCTTACCCGTGAGCAGCTGCTGGATCAGGTGTGGGACTATGAATATTACGGCCGCACCCGCACCGTCGATGTACATGTGGCAGCCCTGCGCGAAAAACTGGCGAACAGCACTCTCTCTGTGGAAACAGTATGGGGCCAGGGGTATAAATTGATCGTGGCGGCATAAGAAACTCGCCACCCGCCATCCGCCACAACTTATCAAAGATCGACCTATATTTAATTATGCTTAATTCTATTCGCAGCCGTTTGCTGCTCTCTTATTTGGTGGTGATTGCCGTAGCCCTGCTGGCGGTGGTGGTGGCCTTATTTTACTTTACCACCCTGCCCGGCCTGCGTTATGTGCCCACGCTGCAGCAGTTGGCTACCGTGAGCCGGGTAAACCGGCCGCAGTTGGCGCGCCTTATTGAACTGGGGGCGGGGGATAGACAATATGAAGCGTTGCTGGCAGAAACGGCCGTTCAAAATGAAGTGCGCGTCTTAGTGGTCGATGTGGCTACCCAGCGCATCATTTACGACAGCCAGCCGGGGGATAATTGGGCTGGCGCTTCTGTGGCCGGCATTGAAAACGTGCGCCGCCTGCTGCCCAATCTGGAGAGCGACGCCGTCAGCGGCGTCTTTACCGCCCCGGATGGCAGCCGGTGGCTGGTCTACTCCCGCCCCATTTCAGTGACAGGCTTTGGTCGCTTGCAAATCTTCTACGCCGCGCCGGAGCCAACGCCCCGTTCCTTTTTTAACCAAACCTTCTTCCGCCCCATTTTTACCGGGGGGCTGCTGGCCTTCATCGCCTCCATCGTCTTGGCGTTTGCCATTGCCGGTTGGGTGGCGCAGCCTTTGCAGCGGGCGGCCGGCGCGGCCCGGGCGCTCTCGCAAGGCGACTATGATCAGCGGATTCTCGTTACCGGGCCAGATGAGGTGCAGACAGTGGCGCGGAGTTTCAACAGCATGGCGCAGCAGGTAAAAGCGAGCAACCAGGCGCAGCGGGATTTTGTGAGCAATGTATCTCATGATCTCAAAACGCCGCTCACCTCTATTCGGGGTTGGAGCCAATCACTGCTGGATGGCACGGCCGTTTCTGAGGCAGAACAGCAGCAGGCGGCCGGCGTCATCTACCATGAAGCGGAACGGATGCAGCGCATGGTGGAGCAACTGCTCGACCTGGCCCGCATCGAATCGGGTCAATTAGAGCTGGCGCTGGCCCCGGTAGATTTGCGCCCCCTGCTGACAGAAGTACACCACAACCTGACTCTGCGGGCGCAAGATCAGCAAATTGAACTGACCAGCGACTTACAGCCCGTCCCGGTGATCCGGGGCGACTATGATCGCCTGATACAACTGTTTACCAATTTGCTGGACAATGCCCTCAACCACACCCCAGCCGGCGGTCGGGTGCATCTGCGCTTAAAGCCACAGGGTGAGCAAGCGGTGGAAGTGACGGTGCAAGATAGCGGCAGTGGCATTAGCCCGGAAGATTTGCCCCGTATTTTTGAACGTTTTTATCAGGTAGAAAAGTCACGGGTGCGGGAAAACGGCCGTCGTGGTTCCGGCCTGGGTCTGGCAATTGTACACGAACTGGTGGAAGCGCATCAGGGCAGCATCCGCGCCGCCAGCCAGGAGGGGGAAGGCAGTCTGTTTGTGGTGCGCTTACCGGTGAACAGGGGGCGGTGAACAGTGGACAGTGGACAGTGAATAGTGGACAGTGAACAGTGGATAGTGGACAGGGGGCAGGGGATGGTGGACAGGGGACAGGGGGTATTTGACCGATTACCGATAGCGGATCACCGGACGCCGTTCACCAAACGCAGGCGTTCGAGGAATTCATTGAGCATGATGGCGGTGGCGCCCCATACTTTGTGGTCTTGGATGGCGAAATAAGGCACCATGACCTGATGACCTTTGAACTCCCAGGGTTCGGTAACGGCCGTTTCCGGAGCCAGCAGCATGGTCAACGGAGCCTCGATCACCTGGGAAACCTCAAAGGGAGAGGGCAAAAAGGTGGGTGAGCCGCCGTTTTGATACCAGCCCACAAACGGATGCACGATAAAGCCGGAGGGGGGGATATAAATGGCGGAAAGCTGGCCCAAGGGGAGAACGGCCGAGGCGGGGATGCCTATCTCCTCTTCTGTCTCTCTCAAGGCAGTGGTCAGGAGAGATTCCGATTCTTCCTGGCGACCTCCCGGAAAAGAGATTTGCCCGGCATGGGCGTTTAGATCCGCTTGTCGCTCCGTCAACGCCACAAAGATCTCATTCTGGCGCTGGTAAAGCAACAGCAAGACAGCGCCAATGCGCGCCGCTTCCAAGTCATCTGGCAGCTGCTGCTGGGCGCGACCAAAAGGCATCATCTTATCTCGAGCTGAGATGATGTCGAAATCAGGGAGCGCCAGCGCCTGGCGGATGTCATCCAAAGAATATTGCATCATAATGAACCCGGTAAAAGGAAAAAACCGGTAAACAAACGTTACCGGCATAAAGATAAAGTGTCAATTGGCTGTTGCGGAGGCAGAATCTTTGTAAAAACAGTAGCCCGTTCCTCGTTCAGAGATAATGTAACGAGGTTGAGATTTATCCTCTTTATCTTCGATTTTGCGGCGCAGCCGGTGCATATGAACATGCAATCTATCTTCAAACGCCGGTTCCAACGGCCAAATGCGCCTTAGAATATAATCTGTTTTCACAATCTGACCAGCCTGACGCATCAAAATATAAAGTAGTTTGGTTTCTGTGGGGGTCAATGAAACAGGCTCTCCGTAAACAATCGCCTGCCGTTCCATAAAATTGATGGTCAAGCGGGCATCGACTGGGGTCAGCGCGGTCAACGGGTAGGCAAAATCGCCCAGGCGGGACAAGATACGCTGCACACGCGCCACCATTTCAGCCGTACTGAACGGTTTGATGATGTAATCTTCAGCGTACTTTTCCAACCCCTCGATGACGGTATTTTCTTCGTTAACGGCCGTTAGCATAATAACCGGCAAATCACTAAATTGGTGAATGGTGCGGGCAAATTCAAAGCCACTCATGCCGGGCGGCATATGGTAATCGACCAGCGCCAGGTGCGGCAACCCCTCCTTCACCATCAGAGAAAGCGCGGTTTCCCCAGAAAGGGCTGTGCTAACGGCAAAACCGGCATTCTCAAGCGCGTACTGCACAATGCGCAAGGTATAATCATTGTCATCAACCACCAGAATGCTGTACTTTTTCTTTTCTGTCATCTTGGAAAATTTTCACTCAGCTGACCTGGGATCGTAAACCAAACCCAATAAGCATTAAAATCTTATCTCAAACATGTAGCCTACACCCCGCACTGACTGAATATAACTGGGCTGTTCTGGACCAACATTTAGCTTGTGGCGCAGACGGTGGATGTAAACGCGCAGACGCTCTTGCATGGCAATATCATGGGGCCAAATGCGCCGCAACAGATAGTCGGTATTGAGCGGTTTCCCGCTGGCGCGCACCAGCAAGTAAAGCAGTTTCGTTTCTGTGGGCGTCAAGGAGACCGGCCGTCCATCAATGATAGTCTGGCAGCCAGGAAAATCTATGGCGAGATATTTGTCGATGCGTATCATTGATTGCAGCGGATAAGGGAATTTGCCAATGCGCCTTAAAATCCGGCGTACCCGTGCAATCAGTTCTCCCGGCGTGAACGGCTTTGTCACATAATCTTCGGCGCAAGTTTCGATAACTTCAATTTTAGTTTGGGCGTCATCAACGGCCGTTAACATGACCACCGGTAGATCGCAGAAATTGTGGACCTCCCGGCAAAATTCCAACCCATCCATACCAAAAGGCATGTTGATGTCTACCACCGCCAGGTCTGGCAACCCTTCTCGTCTCATCCAGTCCAGGCCATCCTCACCAGAAGTTACCGTTGCCACCTGGAAACCACTCCGGAAAAGGGTCTCCTCAATTAACTCCAGTATCATAGCGTCGTCATCGACAACCAGAATACGATAAGATGAAGGCGTGAAAGTCGTCATTTAATTCCTATTCGCAGTTTGTGTGAGTGGGCAGAAAATGCTTGTGTTAGCTGTTGCGACTCCTCACATTTTTATCCCACAAGCATTCCCGCAGAAAACCTTACAGCAATTGTAACAAAGCCTATCATTCTGCTCAACTTTGTGTCCAAAAAAACAGCAACGCTCACTCTAAGCACACACACGGCCATTGCCGCCGGTTGCAAACCGGCGTCTGAGATATAAAACCGGTTAAAACGGGCTGCCGCCGCCCTGTTAACGCGCTTGAGTACGTTTTTTAGGATGCCATCTCCAGGTGAAACAACAAACTGAGAATTGTCCGCATAACAACCATCACATGGCACGGCCGTTTTCATTATGCTATCCTTCCCTCATTATCCAGACACACGAGAGAAAAGTATGCCCACACTCACACCCCAACAATTTGTGGCCAAATATCATTCACCCCCCACTGATATTGGGTATAATGGCACGATAAGGAGACGCCCATGTCCGATCTAAAAACAAAACCTACCGACCAAAGCGTCGAAGCTTATCTCCACAACGTAGAACCTGCCCAGAAACGGGAAGACAGCTTTGTTATCCTCAAGCTCATGCAAGAAATCACCGGGGAACCAGCCCAAATGTGGGGCAGCAGTATCATCGGCTTCGGCCGCTACCATTACAAATACGCCAGCGGCCGGGAAGGCGACTGGTTCCTCACCGGCTTCGCCCCACGCAAACAAAGCCTCAGCCTCTACATCATGAGTGGCTTCGACAACTATGACGAACTCATGCACAAACTGGGCAAACACACCACCGGCAAATCCTGCCTCTATATCAAAAAACTAGAAGACGTAGACCCAAACATCCTGCGCCAACTCATCACCCAATCCGTCGCCTATATGAAACAAACCTATAATGCGTGAGGCGTCATGCCCAATACAGGAAGCCTGAATAAGCGACTACTCGACTACTCAACTACTTGACTACCCGACTACCCCACTACCCAACTACCCGACTACCCGACAAAGGAGTGTACGACTGACCATGACCACCGACGACAAAAAAATCATCTACTCCATGATGGGCGTGGGCAAAATTGTGCCCCCCAACAAGGAAATCCTCAAAGACATCTCCCTCTCCTACTATTATGGCGCAAAAATCGGCGTCCTCGGCCTCAACGGGGCCGGTAAATCCACCCTGCTGCGCATCATGGCCGGGGTGGACACCGACTTTGTGGGCGAAACCGCCATCTCCCCTGGCTACTCCATCGGCTTCCTGGAGCAAGAACCGCTGCTCGACGAAAGCCGCACCGTGCGCGAAGTCGTGGAAGAAGGGGCGCAGGCCGTCGTCGATGCCCTGGCCCAGTTCGACGCCATCAACATGAAGTTTGCCGAGCCGATGAGCGACGACGAGATGAACGCCCTCATCGAGGAACAAGGCAAGCTGCAAGACAAGCTAGACCACATGGACGCCTGGAACCTGGACAATCGCCTGGAGATCGCCATGGACGCCCTGCGCACCCCGGCCGGCGACACCCCCATCCACATCCTCTCCGGCGGGGAGCGTCGCCGCGTGGCCCTCTGCCGCCTGCTCCTGCAAGCGCCCGACATCCTGCTGCTCGATGAACCCACCAATCACCTGGACGCCGAATCTGTGGCCTGGCTGGAAAAGCATCTCAAAGAGTACCCGGGCACGGTCATCGCCGTCACCCATGACCGCTATTTCCTGGACAATGTGGCCGGTTGGATTTTGGAACTGGATCGCGGCTACGGCATCCCCTGGAAAGGCAACTACTCCTCCTGGCTGGCCCAAAAACAAGAGCGCCTGGCCAAAGAAGAGAAGAAAGAGTCCGCCCGCATGAAAACGCTCCAGCGCGAACTCGACTGGATCAATATGAGCGCCAAAGGACAGCGGGCCAAATCCAAAGCCCGCATCAACCAGTACAACGACCTGGTGGCGGCGCAAGGCGAACGGGCCAACGAGGAACGCGAAATCTACATTCCGCCCGGCCCGCGCCTGGGCGACATCGTCATCCGCGCCGAAAAGATCAGCAAAGGGTATGAAGGCAAGCTGCTCTTCGACAATCTGACCCTCGACATCCCTCCCGGGGCCATTGTGGGCGTGATTGGCCCCAATGGGGCCGGCAAGACGACGCTGTTCCGCATGATTGTGGGCCAGGAGCAGCCCGACAGCGGAACCCTCACCATCGGCCAAACGGTGGAGTTGGCTTACGTGGGTCAAAGCCGCGACGAACTGGACCCGGACAAAACTGTGTGGCAGGAAATCTCAGATGGGCAAGATAATTTGCAGCTTGGCGGCCGCCGTATGAACTCTCGCGCTTATGTCGGCCGTTTTAATTTCAGCGGCTCCGACCAGCAAAAGAAGGTAGGAACCCTCTCCGGCGGCGAACGGAACCGCGTCCAACTGGCCAAAATCCTGAAAGAAGAATCCAACGTGCTGCTGCTCGACGAGCCAACCAACGACCTGGACGTACACACGCTGCGGGCGCTGGAAGACGCCATCGAAAATTATGCAGGCAGCGCCATCGTCATCTCCCATGATCGTTGGTTCCTCAACCGCATCGCCACCCACATTCTCGCCTTTGAAGGCGACAGCCAGGTGCGTTGGTTCATCGGCAACTACGACGCCTACGAAGAAGAGCGCCGCGAACGCCTGGGCGCGGCTGCGGAACGGCCGCACCGGATTACGTACCGTAAATTGCGCAGAGATTAAAGATTGAAGATTGGAGGATTATTAGCAAGGAAGGGGAAGATGAAGAAGAAAGTTGTCATAACGGCCGTTGTTTTATTAGTCGCATCATTTGTGAGCATTGCCTCCGC
>CAZXVH010000034.1:0-4660 GCA_964643965.1 uncultured Ardenticatenaceae bacterium | reverse complement strand
TTGTCATAACGGCCGTTGTTTTATTAGTCGCATCATTTGTGAGCATTGCCTCCGCTTTGCAAATCGATGTAGATGGCGATCCCTCTGATTGGGTTTCTGAAGCATCTGTGGCGACGAGCCCACCTATTCCTAATACCATTTATCCTGGTTCAGACATTGCTGAAGTGTTTTTCACCAATGACACAAATAATTTCTACTGGCGCATTGACACCTATGCACCGCCTCAATGGAATTTATCTGCAAATCAAGTATTTTTACAGATTTGCATGAACACCGATAATAACATAAATACAGGCGCTCCCTCATTAAGTGGCTGTAACGTCTCTCCAACAGGAAATTTCGGATTTGATTATCTGATTTTTATACGAGCAAACGGAACACCTACACCAAGTATAGAAACTTATGTTTGCCCTGATTGCAACACCCATGGTAGCCTTGCTCAAGTTGCTTCTAGCGGCACAGTAACTGAAGTTGGGGTTCCAATTGGCGATCTGAATTTAAGCGGTTGTACATCTGGTGCAGATTGCACTATTCCCACTATCATTTACTCGTCAGCATTAGATCCTGCTTACAATGATTGGATTTCAGACCCTAATGTTACCTTTGATGTAGCGGTTCCTGGACCAACGGCCGTTTCCCTCAACACCTTCTCCGCAACCTCCGTGATCACAAATCTGACTATTTGGCTCCTGTTAGGTATCATGGTCATATTAGCTGTTAGTTTATATGTTTTTTACCATAAGCGGTTCAATGTGCATTTTAGAAGTTCCACTTCTCGAAGAAGTTGAACTTCTTGACTAACGAGGAATATGAAGCCCAATTTACCCCTTCCCCCACCGCTGCGCGGCTCAGAAACCGGCACGTTTACCCATTACTCCATCGCCGTGCGCCTGCCGGAGATTGGGCGACGCATTGTGGCAGAAAACAAGTTCCGCTCCCACATCGTGGCGGAACTGCAAGACCTGGTTGAGGGGATTCCCCATACACCCATTCGCCCTCTGACGGATTTGTATGCGCCCGATGCCAGCGATTGGCGGGCGTATTGCCTGCCTTATCTGGAGCAAAATTGGCTGCAAGCGCCCTGGTTTTTTGTGGAAACGTATTTCTACCGGCGGGTGCTGGAAGCGACGCAATATTACCAGGAAGGCGCAGCCACCAAAGGGGTAGATCCGTTTGCGTATCAGAAGCAGCAGGGATTGGCGACGAAGCGAGAGGCGATAGGCAAGCTGTGCGCCGGGGTGAATCGTTGGCTGGCAAAAGCAGGTGAACAAGAGCAGGCGCTGGCTTATTTGCTGGCCGCGGATTTATGGGGCAACCAGGCGGATTTGAGCCTGTGGCCGGCCGAAACCGATGAACAACCAGACAGCGCCCACGCCCATGATGAATTTCTGCTGGTGGATGACACAACGGCCGTTCTCTCCCATCTCCTCTCCCCACATAACCGCATCGACCTCATCGCCGACAATGCCGGCTTTGAACTGGCTGCCGATTTATGCCTGGTTGACTATTTATTGAAGAGCGAAACGGCCGTTACCGTCCACCTGCACCTCAAAGCTCACCCCACCTTCGTCTCCGATGCCCTCATCAAGGATGTAGAAGCCACCATTACCTTTTTGGCGGGAGATGAAGACGCCGATATGCGCCTGGTGGGGGGAAGATTAAGAGAGATGGTGGGAAACGGCCGTTTACAGTTGCATACCCATTTCTTTTGGACCTCCCCCCTGCCCCTGTGGGAGATGCCCCCCGACCTGCAAAGCCAGTTCGCCCAATCCACCCTCATCCTCAGCAAGGGAGACGCCAACTACCGCCGCCTGCTGGGCGACCGGCATTGGCCGTTCACCACCCCCTTCGCCGACATCATGGCTTATCGGCCGGCGCCGCTGCTGGCCCTGCGCACCCTCAAATCTGAAATTGTCGTCAATCTGGCTGAAGGTCAGGCAGAAACGCTTACCGCCCGAGACCCCGACTGGCTCACCAATGGCAAATGGGGCGTCATCCACTTTGCCCCGTAAACTCCTTAAACAAGCATTTGTAATTAACTTGGCGATTTGGTTCGCAGTAACCGCTTGAGCGGTCTGAACGGCCGAAGCCATTCCTACGAACTTATTGACGAACGGCTGCTAAGGCGCGTCGTCTTCCACCCCGGCAGCCACAAGCCCTTGCAATTTATCGGTCAGACGGTGCGGGTTATGGATAAGCACCGGTAAACATTGTGAACAAATCCAGGCCGAATCCCCGTTAAAACGGAGCGCCAACAATGGAACCTCTGCTTCTGATCGGCCACAACTTAAACAGGCATATATCGTTTCGTTCTCTTTCATCTATTCTCCAAAAACAGGCCGGCCGCAGCCGGGCGATTTAGTCGTCATCCAAAAATCTGCTTAGGCGCTTCGTTGAGCCTGGGTATAGGCCAAATGAGACGCTTCTTTATAATGGTTATCCTTGACGGCATACCCCAAGGCGCGTTTCGCTTTCTGCAAATCCTTTTGCTGCAAGTACAACAAACCCAGATTAAAGAAGGCGGCCGACATTCGCAAGCCACCGCCAATCGCCTTTTCATAACAGGTGATAGCATCTTTTTCCCGACCACGCCCTTCAAAATCCAATGCCTGGCCGATCAAGGCGTCTCGTTCCAGCTTGCTCAGGCCAGTAGCGGCCATATCTGAGGCGTCCTCCTCGCGGAAGATTTCTTCAGCAAGCTGCTCGTTTGCCAGCCGCCGGGCCACGTCAACCGGATCATTGCTTAAAGGCTGCATTGGTTTAACGGGTTGGCTGCGGGCCTCCGCCTCAAAGATGGCTGCCATCTGGCGCACCGTCTCGGTGAGGGCGTCGGCTTCTGCCTGCTCTTCAGCGGAAACGCCCGGTATCACCGTTTTTCTCGGTTCCGGTTCGGCGTATGCCGCTTCACCATGCCGGATGAGTTCAACGGCCGTTAACACATCCTTGTTGTTCGGGTCTAAACGCAGCGCTGCCTGGCACATTTGCAGCCCCTTTTTGTTGTCGCCCTGCTCTTGTAAAATGCGGGCAATCGCCAGATATTCGCGCACGGCGTCTCGTTTTTTATTTTGTCGTTGGAAGATCATGGCCAGGCGGCGATGCGGCCCCAACAAGTTTGAGTCCAGGCGAATGGCCCGTTCCCAATTGCCGATGGCGTCATCTAACCGGCGCTGGCGCAGCAGAAACTCGCCTACGGCCGTGTACGTTTTGGCGGCGTCGTGCAGCTGTCCCTGACGCTCCTGAATGTCAGCCACTTTTTTCAGGTAAGCCACATCCCCCTGGGAATATTTGGCGGCCAGTTTAAAGCATTCTAACGCTCTATCCAGTTGCTTTAAACCTAAACAAGCTTCGCCCAAACCGGCATAGGGGGCCGGTTCTTTGGGGAATTCAGCAATGGCAACGCGATAAGCGCCGAACGCCTCTTTCCACATCTCTTTGGAACTAAACATGGCGCCACGGTTGAGGGCTTCTTCGTATCGGGGGCGATTATTGGCCACTTTTAAACTCCAGAGCAGCAAAGGATAAATATGATAATATCAGGACTCAGGCAGGAATTGGTTTTTTTAGGATAAAAATTCTCTTATTTTACTACGCAACTTCTCTACCTTTTTGCAATCAAAAAATAATAGTACAACCATATAGCAGAGCCTCTTTCTTCGCAAGAAAATTGTACAAATTGGCTATGGTTGGCGCGGCCGGTATTGCAAGGCTTCGGCTAAATAGGCCGGTTCGATGGCGTCCTTATCCGCCAGGTCAGCAATGGTGCGGGCTACTTTTAAGATGCGGTGAAAGGCGCGGGCGCTGAGATTCATCTGGGCCATGGCGCTGCGCATCAGCCGATTGCCGGTGTCGTCTAGTTGGCAAAGGTTGCGCACTTCACTTGGCCCCATGTCAGCGTTGCAGAGCAGGTCGGCTTCAGCAAAACGCACGGCCTGGCGCTCCCGGGCGCGAGTGACCCGCACCCGCACGTTTTCTGAGGTTTCACCCCGCTGAACGGCCGTTAACTTTTCAAAGTCCACCCGTGGCACATCTACATGCAAATCAATGCGGTCCATCAACGGGCCGGAGATACGTTTTTGGTAGCGCGTCACCATGGCGTTAGAACAAGTGCAGGGATGGCTGGCGTCGCCATAATAGCCGCAGGGACAGGGGTTTTGAGCGGCGATGAGCATAAAATTGGCCGGGTAGGTGACGGTTCCACTGGCGCGAGAGATGGCGATTTCACGCGGCATCCCTTCCAGCGGTTGGCGCAGCACTTCAATGAGATTTTGCCCAAATTCCGGCAGTTCATCCAGAAACAGCACCCCACGATGCGCCAGGGAGATTTCACCGGGGCGGGGCCAGGCCCCACCCCCCACCAATCCGGCATAACTGACCGTATGATGGGGGGCGCGAAACGGCCGTTGGCGGACCAGCGGCGTATCAGCGGGCAACAGGCCGGCCACACTGTAAATCTTCGTCACTTCCAGCGCCTCATCCACCGTCAGGGGCGGCATAATGCTGGGCAATGATTTGGCAATCAACGTTTTGCCGGCGCCCGGCGGCCCCGACATAAGCAGGTTATGCCCGCCGGCCGCCGCAATTTCCATGGCTCGTTTCACATGCTCTTGCCCCATAATATCGGCAAAGTCAGCGGCATAGGACGCCTCTTCCGTAAACGTCT
>CAZXVH010000033.1:11549-42397 GCA_964643965.1 uncultured Ardenticatenaceae bacterium | reverse complement strand
TCAGCGACCGCGCCCTTTTGGCGATTGGCTTGGTGCTGATCTTAGGCATGTTTGCCTCGCTTTTCCATTTAGGCAACCCGCTTAATGCTTATAAAGCTGTTACCAATGTGGGCACATCATGGTTGAGCCGAGAAATCCTTGCCGGTGTGCTTTTTGCCGGCTTGGGTGGGTTGTTTGCCATCATGCAGTGGCGGAAAATAGGCAGTTTTGCCTTGCGGAATGTACTTGCCTGGATAACGGCCGTTATCGGTCTGGCCCTGGTTTATAGCATGTCGCAAGTGTATATGTTACCGATGCAACCCGCCTGGAACACATGGGCGACGCCCATCACTTTCTTTGTGACAACATTCCTGCTTGGCTCTTTGGCTATAGGAGCGGCATTTGTAGCCAACTATGTTTATCTGAAAAGGAAAGGCGATGCGAATCTCGATGTGCAATTGGGTCTGCTGCGCAGTAGTTTTCGTTGGATCGCCCTGGCTTCCATCGTGCTGCTAGGCATTGAGCTTATTGTAACGCCCTTGTACATTGGCAATCTTGCAGTTGAGACAAATGTGGCAGCCATGGAAAGCGTCAGGTTGATGATTGTTGAAATGGGTTTCCTGCTGGCGCTACGTCTTGTCTTTGTTTTCATCGGAGTTAGTTTGTTTGGTGTCTTTCTTTATCAAAATGCCTTTGGCGAAGATAAAACGAATTTGATTAGCGCCGTTGCATTTGGGGCCTTTGCGCTGGTGTTGGTTGCCGAAGTGATCGGCCGGTACATGTTTTATGCCACACAAGTAAGAATTGGCATTTAACAAGCGTTTGGCTTAAAAGAATTTAAATGACATCAGGAGGAGCTAACGGGTTCAAAACGTTACCTCCTCCCTTATTTTATTCTCCACCAGGTAAAATGGTATGAATGCTGAGCGTTGGGGTTCAATATTTGTTGTTTTATTGATAGTCGGGTTATTTGGCGTGACGGCGCATGTGGCTGCTATTTATCCAGCTCAGATATCCGATCCCCTGCCCCTACCAACGCCTACGGGCCATACCGCCACTGAAGCTGAATTGGCTGAAGCGCGAGCGGAGTGGGTGCAGTCGGCTCATGCGGATACTTTTGATAACGGGATGGGAGCGAATACGACTTGTGCTCGCTGCAAATCACCGCTGAACTGGGATCCAAACGAGGAAATGGCAGCGCAACAAGCCACGGATTGTGGTTCCTGCAAACGGGAGCCAGGGAAGGAACGGCCGTTATTGGCCGAAGGTACGCAAGTACTCAGAGCAGAATGGCGGAATATTACCTGCGAAGTGTGCCATATTCCGGTAGGCGATTCATACGATACCGGCATCGTCTTTTGGAACCAGCGCTTGGGTCGTTACGAACCTGTGGTGAACGCCACAGAACTCTGTAACAAGTGCCACGAAGGACAACATGGGTTTGAGGTGATAGCCGAGCAAGAAGCTTCACTGGTTCATTCGCAGATGGTATGTACAGATTGTCATGGCGCTCACGGCGCCGCTTCCGCCTGCACCGATTGTCACGATCCGGCAGACGGTTCCGGGTCATTTGAGCATATTCGTCATCCCAGTGTTAACTGCACAGCCTGCCATGATGCGGGCAGTCTCAGTATCTGGCAGGACCCTGATTCAAATTCTCCCCATTATGGGGACTATATCCCGCGCCGTTTTGCCCACACCTTAACGTCCTGGCCTTCACACAATCTTTCCGTAGAAGTGGAATGCCAACGCTGCCATCATCCTATCGGTGACAGAGGAGCAGCGATTGTAGAGTATGTGGGGTGTGACGAATGCCATGAACATGCGTATGGCGCTGTTTCCGAATGGTGTATTTACTTTGACCGAGACGTGAATCCTAATGCAACGCCGACAAGCCCTCCTTAACTGTTTCATCATTCTGTTGTTTGCTCTCTCGGTGGCTGCTTGCCAGGAGCAATCCGCGTTGATAGTTGACCCATCGCCGACAGAAATAGAAGTAACGGCCGTTCCCAGCCATCCTGAACAGCAGAGCAAATGGGAAAACGGCCCTCATGCTAATACCTACGCCCTGGAAAAAGGGCCAAACACGTACTGCGCCAAATGCCACGCCCCTACCAATTGGGATCCGGCGGCAACGATTGACAGCCCCCCTAATTGTGTTTCTTGTAAATTTCCGTTTGAAGACGCGCCCCGTATTGCGGCCGGCAATCCCCTGGTAGCAGAAGTAGAGTGGGCCGATATCGGCTGCAATGTGTGCCACCGGGTGCAGGATGGCGTCGTCGAGGCAGAGATCGCCTGGTTAGATACGGCCACTGGCTATTATGAGACAGTCGCTGACGCCACCGCCTTGTGCGAAAAATGCCATCTGGATAACGATACATTGCGCCATAAACGGGATTTGAGCGGCGGCGTCCACGCTGATTTTCAATGTACAGAATGCCACGATGCCCACGACACCCAGGCTAATTGCATGGATTGTCACCAGGAAACGATAACTGATCCGTTGTCCGGCCACAGCGAATACAGTGACGCCCATCCCAGCTTAACCTGCGCCGCCTGTCATGATGGGGTTGGTTTACCGGCACAGCTGCTGGAAAATGAGGAAATGTGGGTGATTATGCGGACAACGGAGCTGATGGGGCGCAGTAGCAGCAAGCCCTATGAATCCCATTTTATTCAGCGAGCCGTTAACTGTCAGCGTTGCCACTATGCCCACAATCCCTGGGGACTCGCTGAAGTTCAGGAGCAACCGGTCAATGAAGAGTAGATCAGTTACTGCGCCGTTCAAAATAAGCTCTTTCATGGTAGCTCTCATCTGTTTGGCGCTGGTGCTTTTAAACGCGGTTCATACCGTCCAGGCGCAAGCAGAGCTTTTGACAGTTGAACTTGAATGGCCGAATGAAGGTGAAACGCTTTATGCTGGCCCCACTTCTTTGCTCTATAAGATTCCGATTAAGGGCCTGGTAACCACCCAGGCATTTAGCCCCACCGATATTGAAGTGGCGCTTACTGTGTTCGAGGGATCTGAGATAATCGGAAATCTTAAGAGCGTCGCAGATGCAAACGGCCGTTTTGAATTTAATGTCACCGTCAACCCCAAAGGCTCAAGTGAAGAATTTACGATTGCCTTCAACGATTGCGGCCTGCAATGCCACAGCCCTGGGGATATGGATTTGCAGCCAGGCAAGCTGCAACTGCACGTCACGGCCCTCGATCCGGATGGCAATGAAGCCCATGCTGAACGCAATATCACCGTAGACATCGCTGAACTGGCTACCGTGCCGGTGACGGTACAATTGGCCGCTGATTCGCGGCAAATTGTAGAGCATGTCAATGTCAGCGCCTCCACCTGGGTTTATTTATGGCGCACACGCTTTGGGCATGGCATTACGGATGAAAGGGGCGTAACGGCCGTTCAAGTAGAGGCCCTTAGTCAATCTCCAACAGAATATATTTTCAAAATAGACCCGACTGTGGTGGACGGCATCCTGTACGAAGGTATTGAACCGGTAGCCGTCGAATTGCCCCCTGGCGCCACGACCGCGCCGCCCATCACCTTAACCGTAAACGCTTACACCGGCGCTGTATCGGGACAGTTGTTAGGAATGACTAATGCGGCGGCAGACGACTTATCTGTCCTGGCGATCCGTTTGCCCGCTGGCGAAAGTTACCAAACAGACCCATCCGATCAAGGCGTTTTCACTTTCCCCTCTTTGCCTATTGACCATTATTTGCTTACTGTGGCAGGCGATCCGGCCCTTGAAAATAGGATGCAAAGCGAGCCACAAAGCATCAATCTATTTGAGAACCGCGAAGCTGAAGTTGAGATTCCTCTTCTGATGACAACCGGCAGCCAGCCAAGCCGCCGGATAATAAACGATGTCCAAATGGCCCTGCCTTTCGCCTGGATTACGGTAGAAGAAAGTGGCAGAAGCCACCGTGCCTCACTTGATTCTGGCACAGTGGTATTCAATGAACTGCCATCAGACGCTTCCCTCATAACCATAAGCGCCCCAGGCTATTACAGCCAAAAGCAGTTGGTTGACGTCTCAGCAGATTCTTCATTAGATAGTGACTTGATTTTAACCCAGCGACCAGAAACACAGCGATTATCCTGGGGCAGCGGCGCGATCATGGTCCCGGCCGAAACCCGCACAGAAAATACAGATAAGGGCCTATTTCTGGAACGGGGGTGGCTTTGGGGAGAGAGCAATACAGTTGAACCCTTTATAATTCAGACGTTGGCGGCGGATATGACGCTTTTAGAAGGACGCTTTGCTTTACTCTATTTACCAGGAGAACAAGCGTGGTTATATCAATTTGAAGGCCGTACTCAAATAAAACCCCCTAACAGCCCAGAACTGATTACCGTGCAATCCGGCCAAATGATTAATTTGTTGAATGAGGCGGGGTTTCAGGCAGTTTCTTACAATCCAGTCGTGGTGGCGGCCATGTCCCCTAACACCACGCCGCCTATTCAACCCGTCTGGGAACCCACGTTTAGCGCCCGTCTCCGCGATCAATTAGCGCAAGTCGGAATCAACACGGCGCAAATCATTACATTCGTCACCTATTTCATTGTGCTATTGTCACTGTTCCTAATCCCCATAACGGCCGTATACTTGCGCTGGCAACGTAAAAAGACAAGCCATTAAAATGCCTGGAGGCAAAATTGATACCAGAAACTTTAGAAACGACTAGCCAAGAATGGCAGGAACTATTAACCGGCGAACTGCTGATGTTTACGCTGCTCGGTAAGATGCTGCTGCAAATTCCGGAAAAAAGCTGGTTACAACCGATATTGGATGAAGCGTTGTTTTCAGACGTTCCGTTCGCCGAGCAACAAGTGGATGTCCGTCAAGGGCTGGCGCTATTTGCACAATGGAGTCAGCAGTGTGACGGCACAATTACTCCACAAGGCCTCACCGACTTGAAAGCGGATCACACCCGATTGTTTACCGGTCTAGCTAATATTCCTGTTGCCCCTTGGGAATCAGTTTTCTTTACGGAGGAGCGTCTCGTTTTTCAGAAGCAAACCCAAGATGTGCGCGACTGGTATCAACGATATGGCATGACGGTAGTCAGCGGTCAATACAAAGAGCCAGAAGATCATATCGGCTTAGAACTGACTTTTATGGCGCATTTAGCCAAAATTGGTTTGGCGGCATTGGCCGCCCAAAATCAGCCTGAATTTGAGCAAGCCTTGGCTGCCCAACGTGAGTTTGCCCAGAAACATTTGTTCTTGTGGGCGCCGCTCTGGTGCAGTCTGATTCAGGCACACGCCAAGAGTGATTTCTATCGAAGCCTGGCTCAAATTGTTTATGGAATGTTGCTTGAATTGGCGATCATCTTGGACGTCAATATCGCTGAGGTTGTGCGCTCGTGAATCTTTTGGCGCTGGCTGAACGGTGGGAAGAAGCGCTGACTATCAAGACGGTTGGTTTTGCGGCAGATCGCTGTTTATATGCCGTTGATAAATTTACCACCTGTACCGCTTGTTATGAGATATGCCCGGCCGCTGCTATCCAGCCAGGAGAACCCCCGACATTTGTGAGTGAGAACTGCCAGCAGTGTCGCGCTTGCTTAGCTGTTTGTCCGGTGGGCGCTTTTACGGCCGATGATGAGGCGCAGGCCCTGCTGACTTATGCTGAACGCAGCGGCATGAAAACAGGAGAGCTTATATGTGGGCTTAATCCCCAGGTAGAGGTTGGTACGAGCGCAACGGCCGTTCGGGTGCGTGGTTGTCTGGCTGGACTGGGCGTGGGCGCCTATGTGGCGTTGGTGGCCCAGGGCATGGAGAAGATAACCGTGCGCCTGGACGCCTGCGCCGATTGCCCCTGGAACCAGTTGCAGTCACAGGTAGAAGCCCAGGTGCAGCAAGCCCAAGCATTGCTGGCTTTATGGGGATATGAGGCCGCCGTCACTTGTCTGTATGAAGAGGGAGATGATTTCCAAAAACGGCCGTTTCACCATGCCTCCTCTCCCCCTATATCCCGGCGGAACTTGTTTAGCTGGCGAGAAGCTGAGAAAAAAGCAGCCGAGCCAGAGGCGCCCCCTAGCCCCTTCCATGAACGCCTCCGTTTTTTGAAAGCCATCAAGCAGTTGCCCGCCCCCTCAAATCCAGAAGAGACGCCCTCATTGGCTGGCCTGAGATTTGCGCTCATGGCTGTGAATGATGAATGTACCGCTTGTGGTATTTGTGCGCGCGTTTGTCCGACGAAAGCGCTGCAACTAGAAACAGACGAATCCAGCTATCAGCTCGTTTTTTCATCCCAAATCTGCATCGCTTGCGATATATGCCGCCATGTCTGCACGCCGCAGGCGATTACGCTGACGCCTGATCCCAGCTTCGAGCAGGTGTTTGCTTCGCCCATAGAGCAGGTGATGCAGCAAGGACAACTGATGCCTTGCGCCAAATGTAATACGCCATTTGCTGCCAGGCCAGACATACGGCTTTGTCCGGTGTGTGAATTCCGCCGTCAAAATCCATTTGGCTCTACCATGCCACCAGCAATGATGGCGAACCATATGAAAAAGAACCTGACGGGAGCCAGGAGTAGCTCATTGTGATTATTGATATTACGCAGCAAACCGTTAGTCAAATAAAAAACCCGCATCTGGCTGACTATGCCACGATCTATTTGCGTATTTTTGACGATTTTATGAATCAAGTGGCCGCTTCTGGCATTGAGGTGGATGAGCAGGATTATAGTGAAGAAACGGCCGTTCTCATTGAAAACCTGCACCAAAACGGAGCCATCCGGCGCAACACAGACCGCAGCATTTATATCAATGCCATCTCGCCCGCCTGCGTCGCCTGCCAAAAAGGGGTCGGCAGCGCCACCTTCTTCACCTCCTTGCAGTGCCACCGGGATTGCTACTACTGCTTTAACCCCAACCAGGTTGATTATGACTATTTTCAGGAGCATAAACGGAATCCGGCGCAAGAACTGGCTCAGGCTCACACAGCCGGTAAACGAGTCGATTACCTGGCCTTAACGGGCGGCGAACCACTTTTACACAAAACAGAAACGGCCGTTTTCTTCCAAACAGCCACCGACGCCTTCCCCCAAGCCCATACCCGCCTTTATACCACCGGCGACCACGCCAATGAAGCCACGCTGCAACAGTTGAAGGCGGCCGGCTTGCAAGAGATTCGCTTCAGCATTCGTATGCACGATCTGGCGAAAGGGCATCACCTAACTTTTGAGCGCATCGCCCTGGCTAAACAATACATTCCCACCGTCATGGTCGAAATGCCTATTTTGCCCGGCACGTTAACCGAGATGAAAGCGGTATTACTGGAACTGGAACAGCTGCAAATTCACAGCATCAACTTACTGGAATTCTGCTACCCGTTCACGAATTCGTCCGCCTTTAACGAGCGCGGCTTTAAAGTGAAACAACGGCCGTTTCATATCCTGAACAATTATTGGTATGCCGGTGGCGTCCCCATCTCCGAAAGCGAACTGGTTTGTCTGGATTTAATGGCTTTTGCCCTCGAGCAGAAGCTGACTATGGGCGTCCATTACTGTTCCTTAGAAAATAAATTGACTGGGCAAAACTATCAAGAGAATTACGGCCGTTTTCTGCCTAAAACAGCTTATTTTTCTGACCAGGATTATCTGCTCAAAAGCGCCAAAGTGTTTGGCCGCGATGTTTCTAAAGTCCTCGCTGTGTTCAAGCGCACTGGCTACCGCGATTATCAGCGCAATCGGGAACATCGCTACCTGGAATTCCATGTAGACCAGATTCAACATTTAATGGACCTCGATATCGACATTGGCATTTCCACCAGTACCCTGGAAATGCGGCAGAATGAGTTGGTCGTGCGCGAACTAAAAGTCGATTTGACTCGTCCGCAATGGTTTGATGCTGCCCACGACCTTTAGAAACATGAGAAATAATATGATAGCCACTACTGATCAAGACCTTCATCTCTACAACCGTGACACGCTAACGCCCCTACTAGACGCCTCCGCCCAGCGCCACCGCCATTTATGTCCGCGCCAGGTGCTGGGCATTCGTATGGGCTTGTTTGGCTTGCGGCAGCTTGGCCTGCTGGGCAAAGAGGCGCATTCATTTGACAACCACAAAAAGCGCCTGCTCACCATCATGGAAACAGATGGCTGCGGCGCCGATGGCGTGGCCGTGGCCGCCGACTGTCACGTCGGCCGGCGCACCTTGCGCGTGGTCGATTACGGCAAGATGGCGGCGACATTTGTAGATGTGCAGACGGAGAAAGCGATTCGGGTGGCCCCCAGCGCCCAATCTCGGGAGATGGCGTCTGTTTATGCGCCCGACGCCCGCAGCCGCTGGCACGCTTATCTGGAAGCGTACCAGGTGATGCCCGATGAACTGCTGCTGGTCTGGCAGCCTGTGCTGCTAACGCCCTCCGTCAGCGAACTGCTCAGCCGTCCCGGGGTGCGCGTACTGTGCGCCGCCTGTGGCGAAGAGGTTATAAACGAACGAGAAGTGGTGGTAAACGGCCGTTCCCTCTGCCGTTCTTGTGCCGGAGATGCATACTATCAGTCGCTGCCGGGAAAAATGGAACCAACACCCCTTTATCAAGATTGCGATTGGCCGCAGATCGAGCGGGAACAAGAAATCGAGCTTATTTTTTGACACGTTAGCAAGTAGACACTTCGAGCCATCTGATCTAAAGCCCAGGCAGGCAATGATCATTTGGCCGGTACTTTCTCCCAAAAAGCGCTCCTAACTTGGGAACGCACTCACATTGGCGGAGAAAGCGAGGGTTGGCGACGGAAACGGCCGACCTCCCGAAACCTGGGATTAGCTTCCTGGGTGGAATTGGAAAGAAGAGGATGAATCCACAGCTTTTTAAATGGCTGGCGACCCCGCCAGACCCTTTTCCATACGAAGCAAATCAACCGCATTCCCTCCTCCTGATCACAGGCGACAGTGGCATGGGCAAGACGACCTGGTGTCAGCAAGGGCGCGACTTAGCGCAGGCTCATGGCTGGCGCGTGGGCGGTTTATTGTCCATACCGGTCATGGCTGGCGTACAAAAAGTAGCGATTGATTTGCTGGATGTAGCTACGGGAGAACAACGGCCGTTCGCCAAACTAAGCCATCCCCTGGGAGCGCGGACAGCCTGTCCGCCCCCAGACCACCACGTAACCACAGGCAGGTGGCTGTTTGACCCATCCGTTCTCACCTGGGGTAATGAAGTTCTCAGTCGGATAACGGCCGTTGATCTGCTCATCATCGACGAACTTGGCCCGCTGGAATTTGAGCAGCGTGGCGGGCTGCAAGCGGCTTTTGACCTGATTGCGGCTGGGGATTATCGCATGGCGGCGGTGGTCATACGGCCGTCGCTCATTCCGCGAGCCCAACGACGCTGGCCTGAGGCAAAAATCGTCTCAGTTTCCAGGGGGGGAGCATGATCCACGTTCGTGACTTGTCGGTGCAATTTGGCGACGAGCCAGCCCTCCAAGGGGTTTCTCTGCATATTCCTGCCGGGCAGTGTGTCCTCGTCACCGGGCCATCAGGCTGCGGTAAAAGCACCCTGGCTAAGGCATTGACGGGTCTCATCCCCCATGCCCAGGGCAAAATAATAACCGGTTCCATCCAGATCGCTGGTCTGGACACCCAAACGCATCCCCTTCCCGAACTGGCTCAGCGGGTGGGACTGGTCTTCCAAAATCCGTCAACTCAGCTTTTCCATCTGCGCGTGGCTGATGAAGTCGCTTTTGGCCCGCGCAACCTGGGGCTGGCGGAATCTGAAGTGAGGGCGCGAATGGAATGGGCGCTACAGGCAGTAGGTATCGCCCATCTGCGAGAACGAAATCCGGCGCAGCTTTCTGGCGGGCAAAAACAGTGCGTAGCCATTGCGGCTGTGTTGGCGATGAAACCCGCTGTGCTGGTTTTGGATGAACCTACTGCGTCGTTGGATGTGCCCAATACGCAGCAAGTATTGGCCGTTTTACACTCGTTGCAGCAGTCGTTGGCTATCACCATCGTTTTGATTGAGCATCGCCTCTCGGCCGTTTTGCCGCAGGTAGATCGGGTGGTGTTGCTGGATGCTGGCCGCCTCGTAGCTGATGGCACACCCCAAGAAGTACTGTCCAACCGAGAACGCCGCCGCCAGTTGGGGCTGCGTCGCCCGGCTGAAGAAAAGATGGATTCCTGGTCTGATCTCATCCGCCCCAATGGGCAGGCAGCGGCAACAAAGACGCCGCTGTTGACCTTGCATCAGATTAGCGCCGGTTACAAGCGGAACAATGTCATTCATGATGTCGATCTGACCATCTATCCCAGCGATTTTATGGCGCTGGTGGGGAACAACGGCGCTGGGAAATCGACGTTGGCTCAGGTGGCCGCCGGTCTGATGAAGCCGACGACGGGCAAGGTAAGCTACCAGGATAATTATCGCCCCCGCCCTGGATTAGATGTGTCCATGCTTTTCCAAAATCCGGCCGACCAGGTATTTACCGATTCGGTGGATGAGGAAGTGCGCTTTGGTCCTGAGAATTACGGCCGTTTTCAATCCGACCCCCATCAAGAACTGCTCGCCGAAACCGACCTGCTGCATCTGCGACAGCGCCGCCCGACCGCCCTCTCCGTCGGGCAGCAGCAGCGCACTGTCCTGGCCGCTTGCCTCGCCCTGACGCCCCAACTTGTCATCCTAGATGAACCTACTTTGGGACAGGATTGGGGTCATTTGCAGCGCCTGATGTCTTATTTGCAACAATTAAATCAACGCGGAACGGCCGTTTTGCTCATCACGCATGATTACAAATTGGTATTCCGATATGCGAGGCGGGTTGTGTTTATGGAGAACGGCCGTATCAAAATAGATGGCGTCTTTACCCAAAAAAGGAAAGAAGGCGATTTAATAACTTACCAATGAATTTCTTGTACAAAAAACAAAAAAATCGACCGCAGATTTCACAGATTAAAGAAAAATCTGCGTCATCTGCGAAATCTGCGGATAAATCTTTTCTGGTTTATCCAGGTTAGGGAGTAAAAAATGAAACTATCAACCCGTGAACTTGTTCTTGTCGCCGTATTTGGCACGTTGTGGGGAATCGTTGAAATGAGTCTGGGTACTGTTCTCAAATCGCTCAACATCCCCATGAGCGGCTTAGTATTATCCACCTTTGGCTTAACAATCGCTCTGATCGGGCGCATCTTTGTCCCCAAGCGCGGTTCTACCCTGTTCATTGGCGTCATTGCCATGCTGCTGAAGTTGTTCAGTCTGGGCGGCGTGGTTATGGGGCCGATGATAGGCATCTTCGGCGAAGCGGTGGCGGCCGAACTGGTTTTGTCGATGGGCGGTAAGCCGCGCCGGGCGCTGTTTGTACTGGCGGGGGCAGCCGCGACCTTGTGGCCGTTGATTCAGCCATTTATCACCGGGCCACTGTTGTTTGGGCAAAGCCTGTTTACCACCTGGCTTAATCTGCTCGACAGCGGCAGCCGCCTGTTAGGCATCGACGCCAGCGCCATCCTCATCATTTTGCTGGGTTTGGTGGTGATACACCTGGCAATTGGCAGCGTGGCGGGTTTCATTGCCTGGAGCTTGGGCCAGCAGTTACAAACTCGCATGGACGGCAGTCATGATGTTGCCCCGCAATCCCGATGAGAGAAATCAGGAAATAGGGCGCAAATTAACAGGTAAGAAAGGAAAAATGAAAAAAATAATTCTACTTTTGACAGTCCTGGCTGTTTGGGTGGTTGGATGTGCGTCTGGTGAAGTGAAAACGGCCGTTACTGACAGATTGGTCGTCGGTGAAAAAACGTACAGCACGGCCGATTTGGCGGCGCTTCCTGCATCTGAAGCTGTTTTCAAAGATGTGGTTTACAAAGGCGTCACCATAACGGCTTTGTTGGCAGATGCTGGCTATACGCTGACCGATTTACACGCCATCAAAGCGGTAGCTGGCGATGGCTACACAGTCAATTATGACCTGTCCCAGATTGAAAAAGCGGATGTGATTGTGGCCTATGCTCAGGCTGATGGGCCGTTGACCGCAGAGGATGGCGCGTTCCGTATGGTGCTGCCAGAAGAAGAAGGCAAGTTGAATGTGCGTATGTTGTCTGAACTGCAAGCCGTGCCATGAGCGAACATAGCGAAAGAGCGACCCCCCTACCCCGCCCGTTATCGTTTAAGATTGGGCCGGTAGGCCATTTGGTACTCTTTTTTTGGGCGCTGGCGATGGTGATGATCACGCCGCCGGAAAAGTTGATCTGGGCAGCGGCAGTTTGCCAGGTGGCGGCGGCCGTTTTCTATGCCAACTCATTCCGGCGGCTGCTGCGGCGACGCTACCTGATTATGATGGCGGCGCTAATGCTGCCTACCATTTTCTTCTTGGGCGAGATTGACCAGCAGTTTTGGGGCATTGGTTATTCGTCTGAGGGGCTGCTGGCGGCGCTGCAAATTGGGCTGCGGTTTGTGGTGGTGTTAACGGCCGTTGACGGATTCACCAGCGCCGTAGACATTCCCCAAATCGCCGGACTATTGGAGCGGTTTGGCCTGCGCGGACTGGGTTTCTCAATGGGCGTCGCTCTCAACTTGCTGCCTGGGTTACAGCAGTCCAGCCACAACGCCTGGCAGGCGCTGCAAATGCGCGGGGGCCTGCGGCGGCAATGGCGACGCGGCTTACGATTGCTGGCCATCACCATCGTAACCAATGCCCTGCGCCGCGCTGAAGAAATCGCCCTGGCGGCCGAATCCCGCGCCTTCTCCCCTGAATGCGTCCATCCCCTGCCCCTGCAAAGCGGCTGGCAGGATAAGCTGCTGATTCCCATCGGTATGGTGACATTAGCATGGATGGTGTGGGTGTAGGAAGCTGTCGTGGACAGCCAATAGGGAGCGATAAGTCGATATTCGCTACCTGCTACCCGTCATAAAAAAGTGACAACCCCCTAGCGTTCGGTTACACTAATCTTATGCCACCACCATCCGATTTTTACGCACTGTTGTCCACGCTATTCTAGCAAATAGGCCGCACTCCAGACGCGCCGCCTGTTATTCCGGAAACGCAATGGCCGGCAGGCTCCCAGGAGCAACTTCTGCTGGAGGATTTTCAGACAGCTCTGGCTGCGTTGCAGGCTCGCAATCAGGAACGTCAATCCCAGATGGAAACGCATATGCGCGAACAAGCCACCCTCCTGGAAATTTCCCAAACGTTGGCATCTGCCCTGGCGCTTGAACCGGGTTTAATCCTCGACCAGTTACAGGTGATCGTCGAGTACACACATGCAGTGCTTTTTGGACTGAACGATTTGACCCTGCTTACCCTGGCTGTGCAGGGGCCGCAATCATTGAAAGAAGCGGTTCCCTCCCGCATCCAGCTAGATGGCCCAGAAAGCCTGGCGGCGTTGTTAAATGGACACGCGCCACAACGAATCGCCGACGTATGGGGCGCCGATCCAGCGGCGCAGTTTCTCCGGTCGTTCCTGAATGATCAGGCCGCCGTGCTGCTGGATGGGATACGCGCCTGGATGTGGGTGCCCCTGGCTGTGAAGGGGCGCGTCATCGGGGGTATCGGCGTTGCTCACACGAAACCGGACAACTTCACCGCTCACCATGCCGCTCTGGCGCTGATCGTCGCCAACCAGGCCGCCATCACCATGGTCAATGCCCAATTGTATGAACAGGCGCAAACGCTTGCGGCGCTGGAGGAACGCCAACGCCTGGCGCAAAACTTGCACGATGCGGTCAACCAATCGCTCTTTTCTGCGGGTCTCATCGCCGAGGTACTGCCCCGACTGTGGGAACGAAACCCCGATGAGGCGTGGCAGTCGTTGGAGGATTTGCGCCGCTTGACTCGGGGCGCCATGGCGGAAATGCGTGGCCTGCTGGTTGAACTTCGCCCCTTAGTCTTAACTGATTCTGACTTGGGCGATCTGCTGCGACAACTGGGTGATGCGCTCACCGGCCGCACAAATATCCCAGTCGTCGTCACCGTTACGGGTCAAGACGCAGTGCCGGCCGAGGTACAAGTGGCGCTTTATCGACTCTGCCAGGAAGCGCTGAATAATATTGCCAAACATGCTGGCGCCGAACAGGTCAGGATCATGCTGCATGTTGACGCCGACTTGGTGACGTTACAGATTCGGGATGATGGCTGCGGCTTCGATCCAGAAGATATACCACCCGGCCACTATGGCTTGAGCATGATGCGTGAACGAGCCAAAACAATTGGCGCAGATTTATCCATTACCAGCCAACCTGGTCATGGGTCAGAAATCTTCATCTGTTGGCCGGAGGTAGCAGAAGAGGACTCCTTATGACCCATTCTCAGCTCATCCGGGTGATGCTCGTTGATGATCATACGATGGTACGTCGTGGTCTGGCTACCTTCTTGAAGGTGTATGACGATCTGGAACTGGTGGGTGAGGCCGCCGATGGGGAGGCGGCCGTGCAATTGTGTGCCCGCCTTCTCCCGGATGTGATCCTGATGGATATGGTGATGCCCAATATGGATGGTGTGACTGCAACTGGCATTATCCAGCAACGATTTCCGACTGTGCGGGTGATTGCCTTGACCAGTTTTAAGGAAGAAAAACTGGTGCAAGATGCGCTGCAAGCAGGAGCCATTGGCTATCTGCTCAAAGATATTTCGGCGGAAAAACTGGCTCAAGCGATCCGTGACGCCCATGCCGGACACAGTACACTCTCCCCGGAAGCTGCTCACGCTTTAATTCAAGCCACCACCCAACGGCCGCCACTGGGACATGACCTGACTGAGCGTGAGCAAACTGTTTTGGTCTGGATGGTTACTGGTTTGAACAACAGTGAGATTGCAGAAAAGCTGGGAGTCAGCCCCTCTACCATTAAATCCCATGTCAGCCATATTCTTTCCAAGTTGGATGTTACCAGCCGCACAGAAGCGGTGGCCGTGGCTGTGCGTCACCACCTGGTTGAATAAACGGCCGTTTGCCCCACCCCTTCTCCCCCAACTGGCGGAGCTACATCTCCCCCGACTAGCCGACGCTAACCGTGCCGGTTCGTTGTAAGATTAATTCATAATCCGCATCCTCTGAACCGACTCTCCCTCTCACCCTCTAACAGCCAATGCCGGAATCCAGACAGATTGTGGAACAAACGGCTGCGCTTTGTGCAGCCACCAAGAGTTATTCTTACAGTTACTAATCGACGCGCCACACTGCCTGGGGCGTCGGTGTTAGTAAAAATCAAAGGCAGTTTATCGACATGATCTGAGGAGGATCACACTATGAATCAGGATATTTTTGAAGGTAAGTGGAAAGAAGCGAGAGGCCATGCCAAAGAATGGTGGGGCAAACTCACTGATGATGACTTACAACAAGTGGATGGCAAGGCCGATCAACTTATTGGCATTCTGCAACAGAAGTATGGCTACACCAAAGAGCAGGCCGAGAAGGCCATAAACGACAAGCTCGATGCAGCTAAGGTCTAAATTTATCTTGGAGATTGGTTAAATCTTGGAGATTTAACCAATCTAAACTTAATTAAAGGAGACGCCACGCACTGCGATGCACCGTTCGACTGAGCTCACGCCGAAGTCACGAATGAGTGAAAACGTAGCGCGATTTGGCGAATCGCAGACCGATGATTCGGCTAAGCTCATCACAAGCTTACCAAATCGGTTTACAGAGGAGCGTAAAAAATGAACTTTATTATTTGGCTTATCGTTGGAGGCATCGTTGGCTGGGTAGCCAGCATTATTATGCGTACAAATGGGCAGCAGGGTCTGCTGCTCAATATCGTTGTAGGAATCGTGGGGGCGTTCTTGGCTGGCCTTCTGTTGACACCGCTGTTGGGCATCGCCACTATCAACCAGAACAACTTTAGTTTACCAGGGCTACTGGTATCTCTAGTGGGCGCCATCATTCTGTTGGCCGTAGTCAGTCTTTTCCGTGGGAATGGACTGCGCCGACGCTAACCATATTATTTTAGCAAAAGTCCCCTCTCAGAGGTTTTAAACCTTGGAGAGGGGACTAAAGCGTGTAGGGTACTACACAAAGGACGGAAACCATGTTTTTGGGCAAAGATATCATCGGTAATCCAGTGATCACGGTCAATGACGGCCGTTCTATCGGTCGCATTAGAGACATTTATCTCAGCGCTGACTGCCAGTCGGTAGCGGGGATTTACTTGGGTACAGAAGGGCTTTTCAGCCGCAAATCATTTCTTATTAAACGCGAGGACATCATAACGATTGGAAAAGATGCGATTTTAGTGAAGCACGCTGATGTGGTTCACGAGGAAGGGAATTTAGCGGAAACAGAAGAGGCGTCTTGGCTGCGGCGCGATGAATTGCAAGGGCGGCCAGTAGACACCGCAGGCGGTACCAAGGTCGGCAAAATTGGCGATGTGATTATCAATGGAGAGGGCAAAGTGCAAGGCTTCAGCCTTAGTTATGTGTATGTAACTGGGCCAATCGCTGACAATCGTTCTATTGCCATCCATACCGTCGAAGATGTCGGTCACGAAGATGGCGCCATGACTATTGATCTAAAACGTGCGGAGCAACAAGAACTCCGTGTGGTTTAATGAGACCAACGAATAATGATAAGGAGATCAAAAAATGAACACGAACAACCATGAAGAAAAAGACGAAGTCTATCAGTTAGATACCTTTTTGGCTGGATTTTTATTTTTAGGCGGGCTGTTGCTGGGCGCCCTGACTGGAGCCGGGGCGATGCTGCTGCTGGCGCCGCAATCGGGTAAAAGGACCCGCAGACAAATCCGACGGAAAGGCCAAAAAGTGCGTAAACAAACGGCCGTTACCCTCCATGACGGCGTGGATCAAATCCGCGACAAAGCCCACCAGGTCACGACCCGCATACAAGATCAGGCTGAGGAGTTGCAGCAGCATGGTCAAGACGTCGTTGAGGATCAAAAGGAACGCTGGGAACCGGTGATTGAAGCTGGGAAAACGGCCATTCAGGGTTAATCACCTCTGGGTATATGGGCAGCCTTTTAGGCCATTTCAAAAACAGGAGCCTATTTATTAACCGTCAAACATCTAAAATCACGCTTGCAAAATCTCTAAAGCGGTGGATCTTCTGGCTCTTTCTATTCCTCTGTTGGGTAATTTTTGCCATTCCCACTCATGCCCAAGACAGACCCGAGGGAACGCCAACGGCCGTTCCCGGCGAAACACCTATCGAAGCGCCAGACCGGGTAGATGTGCAGCCAGTTGCCCGTGACGAAGAAATTCGTGAACGGCTCCAAAGCATCCTCGACGCCACTGGTTGGTTTATCGCCCCCGATGTGGGCGTACAAAACGGAGTTGTCTTTCTGGCGGGCCAGACTGATTCTGAGGAGTTCAAGCAGTGGGCCGGTAATTTGGCACGCAATACCCAGGACGTGGCGGCTGTTGTGAACCAGATCACCATCCTGGAACCATCCATCTGGGATTTTGAGCCGGCATTGGCCGGACTGCGCGAACAGGGGCGCAGCATGGTGCGCGTTCTGCCCCTGATGGCCTTCAGTTTGCTCGTCCTGATCGTTGCGGCCCTTTTCGCCAAATTAACCGTTATTTTGTTCCGTCATCTCCTGCCTCGCCGACTCCCCAATAAGCTATTGGTCAACGTCATTGCCCGCAGTGTGGGGGCAGGCGTGTTTCTGTTAGGCTTATACGTCGTCTTTCAAATAGCCGGGTTAACCCGCATTGCCATGACCGTTATCGGTGGCACAGGATTGCTGGGCCTGATTTTGGGTATTGCCTTCCGTGACATCACCGAAAACTTCCTGTCCAGCATTTTTCTCAGTATGCAAAACCCCTTCCTCACTGGCGATCTGGTGGAGATTGATAACACGACGGGTTACGTACAGCTTTTGACCACCCGTGCCACCATCATGATGACCCTGGATGGCAATCACGTCCAAATTCCCAACGCCACCGTCTACAAAAGCAAAATCCTCAATTACACCAGCAATCCCAATCGTCGGGTAGGGTTTACGGTGGGCATTGGTTATGAAGATACGATTTCGATGGCCCAGGAAGTGATCATGCGCCTGCTGGCAGAACATCCGGCCGTCTTGGAGGATCCGGAGCCGTTGGTTTTGGTAGAAAATCTGGGCAATGCTACGGTTGATTTACAAATATACTTCTGGATGGACGGCAGCCAGTACAGTTGGCAGAAGGTGAGGTCGTCGGTGATCCGCCTGGTAAAGCGGGCTTTTCAAGATGCCCACATCTCCATGCCGGACGAATCGCGGGAATTGATCTTCCCGCATGGGCTAACTGTCCGCTTGATTGCGCCAGGGGATGCCGGCGCCACGCCGGAAGGCAAGGCGCTACAAGAACCGGAAACTTTCTCGACAGAAGCTGAGGGTGGTTTACGCAGCGAGGCTGGTGAAATCGAATCACAGGCACGCCATTCCCGCACGCCGGAAGAGGGAGAAAATCTGCTGGATGCGACGGACTGACGGCTGGCGTATAGAGGAAAATGAAAACAAAGCTACTCAATTATTGGGAAATCGTCCGTTCCAGTTACTGGTTTTTACCAGCCTTGATGACTGGACTGGCAATCGGGCTCTCTTTCCTGACAGTTGCCCTTGACCATTTTGCAGTGTCTGAGCAGCCTGAACTGCTGGTGTGGTTTTATACCGGTGGGGCGGATGGTGTCCGAACCCTTCTTTCCACGCTGGCCGGTTCGATGATTACGATGGCCAGTGTCACCTTTTCCATCACAATCGTGGCCTTGTCTTTGGCTTCCTCACAATTTGGACCGCGCTTGCTTATTAACTTTATGCGGGATACCGGTAATCAGGTGGTTTTGGGGACATTCATTGCCACCTTTGTCTACAGTCTGCTGGTGTTGCGCACGGTCCGCAGTGTTGATGAAATCATATTTGTGCCCCATATCTCAGTCACAGTGGCTGTTTTTCTGGCGTTAGCCAGTCTGGGTTTATTTATTTACTTTATTCATCACGTGTCGATTTCCATTCAGGTTCAGCATGTCATTGCCTCGGTTGAGCGGGAGTTGAACACGGCCATTGACCGGCTGTTTCCGGAGAAAAAAAGCTATCTTGCATTTGAATATGAACTGAGAAATGAAGATGACGTGCCGGAGGATTTTGACCAAGATGCCCGGCCGGTTACAGCCACGCACAGTGGCTATCTACAGTCTATTGATAACGAGGGGCTGATCAAGCTGGCGATAGAGCATAATCTCCTGCTTCGTCTTGAACACCGTCCGGGAAACTTCATTGCTTCAGGTAATCATCTGGTCAAGGTTTGGCCCAACAAGCGTTTTGAGAAGGGACTTGGCGAAAAGATCAATGATGCTTTCATTTTTGGAGCGCAGCGTCTGCGCTTACAAGATGTAGAATTTGCAATCGACCAGTTGGTGGAGATTGCCTTGCGGGCACTTTCACCCGGCATCAATGATCCGTTTACTGCTATGGCTTGCGTGGATCGACTGGGTGTGGCGCTGGCTCACCTGGCCGAGCGGCAGATTCCCTCCGGCTACCGTTACGATGACGAGAATAAACTGCGTCTAATGGCTGACTCGGTCACGTTTGAGGGTTTAGTTGAGACAGCGTTCAATCAGATCCGGCAATATGGCCGTTCAAGCGTAGCGGTAACCATCCGGTTGCTAGAAACAATTGCCGTGATTGCAGCGCATACGCACACACAAACGGAGCGGGAGGCTCTGCGACGGCAAGCCAAGATGATCAAACAGGGAAGCGACGAAGCCATACCGCAGGAACATGACCGCCAGGATGTTGAAGAAAGCTACCAGATAGTCAACAGGATACTGGAGCAGTCTTGAGACTTTTACTGAACCTAAAATCTTCAAATTTCTTTCCAAGTTAAACGTTACCAGCCGCACAGAAGCGGTGGCCGTGGCTGTGCGTTATCATTGGGGTGCGTTTCATTTACTTTAAGACAAGGCGGAGACTGAGCTTGTCGAAGTCGTAGCCGTGTCCGCCGCCGCCTCTGCCTTCGACAGGCTCAGGCGGCGGCTAGTCTCGGGTTTTAAGAGAATGAAACACACCCTTATCATTTGGTTGAGTAAACGGCCGTTTGCCCCCTCCACCCCCTCCCCTTCTCCCCCAACTGGCGGAGCTACATCTCCCCTGACTAGCCGATGCTACCAGTGCCGGTTCGCTGTAAGATCACTATACAATCCGCATCCTCTGAACCGATTCCCCATCTCACCCTCTAACAGCCAACGCCGGAATCCTGGCAGATTGCGGAACAAACGGCTGCGCTTTGCGCAGCCACCAAGAGTTATTTTTGCAGTTAATAATCGGCGCACCACACTGTCTGGGGCGTCTGTGTTAGCAAAAACGAAGGCAGTTTATCGACATGACAAACGCGGTAGCAATACCCGCGGAGGGTAGCCCTGCCATTGCCTTCGGCTGGTATCGTTCGTTCATTCAATTCCTGCTAGATACAGGATCATACACCTGGTTTGCTAAAGTAGTCGCCTATGGCGAGTTGTTAATTGGTATTGCGCTCATTCTTGGTCTCTTTACAGGGATTGCAGCTTTCCTCGGCGGGCTGATGAACTGGAATTACATCATGGCTGGGGCAGCCAGCACCAACGGAATGCTCTTCTTGCTCTCGGTTCTGATTATCCTGGCTTGGAAAGTAGCAGGTTATATTGGGCTAGACTATTTCATCCTACCGTACCTGGGCACTCCCTGGCGGGGCAAACCGGTAGAAGAACCGAAACCAGAACCAGAATCAGTAATGGACTAGTGTAGTTGGGCATAAATGCGCAGGCAGTCATCAGTCCAGCGCACAGTTCTCATGACGTTTAGGATTAAAGTAGGAAAAAGTGAAATGATCAAAGATACCCATGAAGAAAAATGAGTGAGAAACAATTATTTGGGTACTTATAATGAAAGCGAAAGGAGATTAACATGAGCATTAACGGAAAAGTCGCCCTAATCACAGGCGCGGGACAGGGCATCGGACGGGCGATTGCGTTACGTCTAGCCAATGACGGCGCGGACATTGCCATCGTAGATATTAACGAAGAGAAAATGGCGGCTGTCGCCGACGAAGTGCGGGCGGCGGGTCGCAAGGCCACCACATTCAAAGCCGACGTATCAAAGCGCGATGAGGTTTACGCCGCCGTTGACCACGCCGAAAAGGAACTCGGTGGCTTCGACATCATCGTCAACAATGCGGGCATCGCTAATATCCAATCCATCGCTGAGGTCACGCCCGAAGAAGTCGAGAAAATCTTCAAGGTCAACATCGAGGGTGTTTTGTGGGGCATTCAGGCCGCAGGCGCAAAGTTCAAGGAGCGCAAGCAGAAAGGGAAAATCATCAGCGCGTCTTCCATCGCGGGGCATGAAGGCTTTCCTCTGCTGGGCGTCTACTCGGCGACTAAGTTCGCCGTCCGTGCCCTGACGCAGGCGGCGGCTAAAGAGTTTGCGAGCGATGGCATCACAGTCAATGCTTACTGCCCCGGTGTTGTCGGCACCGATATGTGGGTCGAGATTGACCGGCGCATGGCCGAAATCACGGGCGCCAAAATCGGCGAGAACTACGATAAGTTCGTCGGCGATATCGCTCTTGGTCGGGCGCAGACCCCCGAAGACGTGGCCTCTTTCGTTTCCTATCTGGCAGGGCCGGATTCGGATTATATGACCGGACAGGCTCCCCTGATTGATGGTGGACTCGTCTATCGTTAAGAGCGATTAACTGACAGGTAGCTTAATTAGATCGTTCAGAAGGAGAAATCTCATGTTGTGGACTATTATTGTCATTCTCATCGTCTTGTGGCTGCTCGGCTTTTTAGGCAGCAATGTAAGTTCGCGCATCCCTAAAACCGGTAACATCATTCATACCTTACTTGTTCTCGCCGTTATCCTCATCATTTTGAATTTGTTAGGGGTTATATAAACCCTGAGGCGCTATGTTTTTGCTATAAACGAATACCTTCTTGATCAAACTAGAGAAACCCTTATGCTAAAAAATGCACAGTCTGATCAGCCACACCGGGAAATCTTGCAGCATATTGCCCATCAAGCGATGCTGGACAGAGGCTTACTCCCTGACTTTTCGGCCGCAGTGCTGGCAGAACTGGACAAAATTCAAGCCCCCGCCAGACTAAACAGCGAATCTGGCGGGTCGGCCGCTGGCATACGTGATCTGACGGATCTCCTGTGGGCTTCCATTGACAACGATGACTCCCACGACCTGGATCAGCTGACGCTGGCTGAGTCCCTGTCCGATGATAAAATCAGGATTCGCGTGGCTATCGCTGACGTGGACGCGCTGGTTAAAGATGGCTCCGCCATTGACCAACATGCTCGCCACAACACGACCTCGGTTTATACGGCCGCTCAAATCTTCTCCATGCTGCCGGAAAAGCTCTCCACCGATTTCACCTCTCTGAATTTCAATAAAGAGCGCATGGCAGTTGTCGTAGAAATGGTAATCGGTGCAGGCGGAATTTTGCAAGATTCAGATATTTATCGAGCACGTGTGTACAATCATGCCCGGCTTGCGTATAACAGTGTGGCCGCCTGGCTGGATGGGGATGGAGAAGCGCCTGAGGAGATAACGGCCGTTCCCGGACTGACTGAAAACCTGCGCCTGCAAGACCGCGTCGCCCAAAGCCTGAAGAGCTTGCGGCACGTCCACGGGGCACTCAGCCTGGAAACCATCGAAGCCAGACCCGTTTTTGACGGCGATCAAATCCGTGAGCTCGCCGTAGAAAAGAAAAATCGCGCCAAAGAAATCGTAGAGGAATTCATGATCGCCACCAACGGCGTCACCGCTCGCTATCTCGCGGCCAATAAATTCCCATCCATCCGCAGGGTGGTACGCACACCCAAACGCTGGGATCGGATTGTGAGACTCGCCCAAGAACACGGCGCCACGCTGCCCGCTAATCCAGATTCGGTGGCGCTTGATGCGTTTCTCGTCAAAGCAAAAGCCGCCGATCCCCTGCGCTTCCCCGACCTCTCTCTTTCGATAATCAAACTGCTGGGCGCAGGCGAGTACAGCGCCGAACAGCCCGACGATACGACCTCAGGCCACTTTGGTCTGGCGGTCAAAGATTATGCCCATTCCACCGCCCCCAATCGCCGCTACACCGATCTAATTACGCAGCGTTTGTTAAAAGCCGCTATTGTCGGCCAGGCTGTACCCTATAGTTATGAGGAACTGAATGTCTTAGCCCAGCATCTGACTAAGGCAGAGGATGCCGCCAACAAGGTGGAACGACAGGTCAGCAAATCTGCCGCCGCCCTTGTAATTGAGTCCAGGATCGGTGAACAATTTGATGCGTTTGTTACCGGCGCTTCCGAGAAAGGGACGTGGGTGCGGCTGCTCACTGTGCCAGTTGAAGGCAAACTCATGCAGGGGTTTGAGGGTCTGGATGTCGGTGATCGGATTCGGGTGGCGTTAACGGCCGTTGACGTGCAGCGCGGCTTTATTGATTTCAAAAGAGTTGGCGCAGGCAAATGATCTACTTAATTTTGAGTGATGAGAACACTCTCACTCAAGTCAATCAGCAAACGTGCTGATACAAAATAAAAGGAAGAATCTCATGAAAGGTAATGACAAACTAATAACAGTGTTGAACCAACTCCTGGCCGATGAGCTTACCGCCATCAGCCAACAAATGGTGCATTCGGAGATGTACGACAACTGGGGATACAGCCGTCTCCACAACACCGTCGAAGCGCAAGCGATGGACGAGATGCACCATGCCGAGTGGCTGATCCAGCGCATCATTTTCCTGGATGGCACACCGGTTGTATCCAAACTCAACCCCATAAAAATTGGGGCAAATGTGCTGGAAATGATCACGAACGACCAGGAAGCTGAGATTGAGGCCGTGCGTGCCTACAATGACGCCATCGCCCTGGCTCATGAGGTCAGCGACCAGGCCAGCGGCGATCTGCTGCTGCGCATCCTCAAGATGGAAGAGGGTCATATGGATTGGGCGGAGGTACAGCGCTCCCAGATCGAGCAGATGGGTTTGGAGAATTATCTAACCAATCAAACAGAAGACACGACAGGTTAAGAGTTCAAGCGCAATGAACTTTGGCGTTTCCAGATTGGGCCAATCTCCAAGATTGGGCCAATCTCGCCATATTAAAAAGGAGTAACCGATGGAAAACTTAACTTTAGATCAAATCAAAGGGCTGGCACAACAAGCAGCAAATCCCAGCCTATCGATTTTTCTGCCCACACACCGTGCCGGTCAGGACGCCCAGCAAGATCCCATTCGTCTCAAAAACCTGCTGCGCGATGCCGAACACCGATTTCTGAACAGCGGAATGGGACCACGAGAAGCGAGTACGCTGCTGCAACCAGCGCAGGCATTACTCAATAGTAGCTCCTTCTGGCAGCATCAGTATGATGGCCTGGCTATATTTATGGCCGCAGATGACTTCCATGTCTATCGTCTACCATTTTCCGTCGAGGAACTGCTCATCATTGCGCGATCTTATTACGTTAAACCAGTTTTACCGCTGTTCACCAATAATGGACACTATTACATCCTGGCCCTAAGCCAGAATGAGGTGCGACTGTTTGAAGGAACACGTCACAGTGTAGGGCAAATCGATTTACCGGTTGGACTACTAGAAAGTCTAAATGAAGTACTCAAGCTCGATGATCCAGAAACACAGGTGCAGGTGCACACTGTAACAGCGCCAAAGGGAGTAGGCATAGGCATATTCCACGGGCAGGGTGGTTCCGGCGCTGAGCAACAAGAGTCCGGGATTGAGCGCTATCTCAGCCTGGTGGACAGGGGTCTCAAGGACATCTTTCATGAGCAACAAGCGCCGCTGGTCTTAGCTGGCGTCGATTACCTGCTGTCGATTTATCGTAGGGTCAGCGACTATGCCCATATCATGCCAGAAGGCATAACAGGCAGTCCTGAGCATTTGCTGCCCGAAACATTACAGGAACAGGCCTGGCCGATTGTCGAACCCCATTTCCGTCAAGAAACAGAAAAGATTATGGCGGCCTATCAACAGCTTGCCGATACAGATACAGCATCGGATAACGTTGAAGAGATTGTCGCGGCGGCATTTAACGGCCGTGTGGACAGACTCGTCGTAGCCGTTGATACGCAAGTGTGGGGGAACTTCAACCGGGATACGGGGGAAGTTGTTTATTACCAGGACGGGCAGCGCAAAGAAGATTATCTCCCCCTCTTGGATTTTGCCGCGATGCAGACCTTGCAAAATGGCGGAACCGTTTTTGCCCTTTCACAAGACGAAATGCCAACCAAATCAGCCATTGCTGCTGTTTTCCGCTACTAATTTTGGCAGTCTAATTGAAACCCGAGACGCTAAATCACACTGTTCTATGAAATGCTATCGTTAGGCTAACAAGCCAATGGTGAGGATAAAATGGATGCTCTAAATTTCCCAATTGAATTTAATAACGAACTTGATGATGTCAAAAAAAGCGAGAATGAATTTTACACGCTTGCTGTAGACCGGCTCAGTAAATTGGCAGAAAACCACAACGATATTTCAGGCGGCGTAGTTAATTTCAAGCAGCCATCCCAGGGACGGCAGACATCGCACATATACGAAGTGACGATTGTCGTCTATATGGGATCAGATCATATCGCGGCAACCGAAAAAGGTGAGCAGTTTGATGCCACACTGGACGGCGCTTTAAATGCCGTTGAGCATCAGGTTCGGGAGTTTCGTAGACAACTGCGAAACTACTAGACAATTCCGATTACTTCTTTTAATAAGACCATGACAACCTTACCGCCGGAACAACACTATAACTGGACATTTTGGCGGGTCGCATGGGCCACGCTCGTCCTGGCTTCTATCGGCCTGAGTTTCTGGCTGCTCTATCGCTTTCATCAGGTCATTTTCGTCCTATTTGTGGCTATCGTCATTGGTACGATACTCAGGCCGGTTGTTGCCTGGCTGCATCGACGGGGAGTTCCGCAGAAAGCGGGGGTCATTCTTATTTATCTCCTCTTACTGACCTTGCTCACGGGCTTCGTGCTGTTGTTATTTCCCTTGATTACCGAACAAAGCGCCACCATTACAGCCGCCGTGCCCGGTTATTACCAAAACCTGCGTGAATGGCTGGTTGGTCATCCCAATCCCATGCTGGATGGTCTGAATGCACTTCTCCCCGCCACACTCTCATTTCCGGATCCGGTACAACAAACAGGGCAAGAACTATTGGATTCCGCCGAGCAGGTGCTGGGTTATGTAGCCTCAGCCGCTAGTGGTATTTTTACGGCCGTTGCCATTCTCCTCTTGGCCTATTATTGGACAGTTGATGGGCCGAGAATCATTCGCTCCTCGCTGTGGCTGATGCCAATGGATCAGCGGGAAAGCATTAAAGATCTCATTTCAGCGATGGAAACAAAGGTGGGCGCTTATATTGCCGGACAAGGCATCTTGATGTTAGTCGTCGGTAGCATGGCCCTGGTGGCCTATTGGCTCATCGGGCTGCCCTATGTTCTGGTTCTGGCCTTAGTGGCCGGCGTGATGGAGGCAGTCCCGCTCATTGGACCGCTGCTGGGGGCTGTGCCGGCGGCGCTGGTCGCTCTCTCCCTGGGGCCTGACAAGCTAATCTGGGTTATCCTGGCCACAGTGGTCATTCAGCAGTTGGAAAACAGCATCCTGGTGCCCCGCGTGATGCGCAAGGCGGTGGGTGTTAATCCATTTGTTACGCTGCTGGCGCTTTTTGCATTTGGGTCTTTGCTGGGTGTGGCCGGCGCACTGATGGCGATTCCTATCGCAGCTATCGTTCAGCTTATACTCAATCGCTTCGTCTTTGATCCCGAAGCCAAAGAGCCAGTAATCACGGATGGTCGCAACTATGCCGACCGGCTGCGCTATGAAGCGCAAGCATTGGCCCAAGACCTGAGCAATCAGGCGCGACACACGCAAAAAGGGTCAGACCAGGATGTCAGGCAGCGGGATCAGGTGATGGACGAGATTGAGGCGATTGCCATCGACCTGGATATGCTGCTGGCCCGCAGTTCGGAGGCAAAATGACAAAACGACTGGTATGGATGGGAACGGCCGTTATGTCCACGTTACTGGTTTTACTGCTGCTTTGGCAGTTTCGCACGGCCGTCATTTACGTTCTGATCTCGGTGGCGTTGGCGGTTGCGATTCGTCCCCTGATCAAGCGTCCCACCGGACAAGGATTAGCGAGACGCCTGCTTGTGATCTCACTAATCCTGATTACTCTGGCCGGTTTTGGCTTCTTACTTTTTCTGACGGGTGGCGCGACGATCCGTGACATTCAGGAGTTAGCCCGTCAGTTATCAGCGCAGGATGCCTGGCGACAGCCGGCCTGGCTGCAAGGCAGTTCGTTCCAACAACTGCTGGATCTGTGGCTGCCGCCGCCGAGTGAACTTTTCGCCGCCATTACCGGCGACGAGGGGCAGCTTGTGCTGCCGGCCGCCCTAAGTTTCACGCAAGGTGCTTTCAGCGTCGTGAGCGGCGGACTCGTCATTCTGTTCTTGAGCCTCTATTGGAGCCTCGATCAGGTTCGATTTGAACGACTCTGGCTCTCGCTGCTGCCACCGGAACAGCGGGCGCGAGCGCGTGACATCTGGCAGACCATTGAGTCTGACCTGGGCAGTTATATCCGCAGTGAGGTCGCGCAGAGTCTTTTGGCTGGGCTGCTGTTAGGTTTGGGTTACTGGGCGCTGGGATCGCCTTACCCTACCTTGTTGGCGCTGACGGGCGCCATCCTGTTGTTGATACCTATGGTTGGGGCAATCCTGGCGGCGATTATGCCTCTGTTGCTGGGGTTGCTGACAGGTGTACCGCTAAGTGTGTTAACGGCCGTTTACACACTCGCCGTTGTGGCCGCCCTAAAATGGTGGGTTGAACCACGCCTTACCCCACACAGGCGGGTCAGCCCTATGTTGACAGTGGTCTTCCTCATTGCTTTAGCAGATGCTTATGGTCTCTTCGGTATTATCCTGGCACCGCCCTTAGCCGCAGCCTGCCAAATTTTGTGGAACCGCATGATCAGCCATCGCACAGCTTCCGGGGCGGCAGCCCAGGTGTCAGACCTCAAAGAGCGACAGCTGCAACTGGAAGCCACTATCAAGGCGCTGGATGAACCACCGCCGCCATTGATTCTCAACTACATGGCACGGCTTACCCATTTAATTGAGCAGGCAGAACCAACGCTGCAAACGGCCGTTGCTAACCAAACGCTATAAGGTGCAAGAAAAAAAATTCTCCCCCAACTGGCGGAGCTAAATATCGGCTGATCAGCCGATGTGGGCGGAGAGTTTTTGTTGTAACATGCGCATCAACAAAAGGAGTACAACCATGAACGATTACCCACCTTGTGAATTTACCTGTAAAGTATGCGGCACTCACGAATTAACCGTCACGCGAGTTTGGCAGATCCTTGCGGGGCCTGAGAGTGAAACCTGGCAGGAATGGGGGCCGCTTAAAGCGAATCATCTCTGGCAATTTAAATACAAAGAAAAGATAGAAGCAGTTAAAGAAGATGTAGATGCTCAAATGAATTATCGAAAGGTCTTCAGCAAGTATGCAAAAGATACCGCCATTTCTAAGCCAGAAAAGCATGAAATCTACGAACAACAGGATAACCCGGGAAACGATATGTTTTACGTGAATTGCACCGGCTGCGGTCGTGAGATTGAATTTGGCTGGGCACAACCGGATCGGGTTGGCGGCATATTTCCCGCTGAATGCTCTGATTTCAACCCCAAAGAAATCTGGCCAGAATCCAGATATTTGAATTCCTGGCATGAGAAGGGTTGGCTGAGAACAGAAACCGACTAACCACGCGCTATAGGAGGTCGTAATGCTTTCGATAACATCTTAGCTGATAGAATACGGTGACTAGCACTTAAAAGTATTCAAGCGTACAATATGGCCTTCGTTTTTTTATTTTCCAGTGCGAATGGTATAGTTTAGCGTCAATTATATTATAACCCTTTGGTTAGCTTTTTTTGAGCAGGAGGCCTGATAAAAATGCACAAACTGAAATATTTAACAATTCTAATCATCCTGGTCCTTTCATTGGCCGGACTATTATACGATGTATCTGCACGTCGACTCGCGGCAGTTTCCCCCCTATTAGGCGCAGCGGAAAGTTACTCCGTCTTGGCTGGCTCAATAGTGACCAATACCGGCAATACCACCATGCCTGGCGATTTGGGTATCAGCCCCAGTATCGGTACGCCACCCCATTACACCGGCTTTCCTCCGGGAATTGTTGGTCCTCCAGGCGCGATACACGACATGGATGCAGAGGCAGCTGCGGCTCAGGCTGATAACACCACAGCTTTCGCTTTTCTAGACCAGGCTTGTGACACCACCTACCCGGGTGTACAAGACCTCACAACGGTATCGCCTCTCGGTCCAGGTACCTATTGCGCTGATGCCTTCTTGCTGTCTGGAAACCTGGTGCTTAGTGGAGATGGTGTCTGGATCTTCAAATCTGCGTCAACGCTTACAACATCATCCAATTCAGCTGTTATCGGCGGCGATCCGTGTAATGTGTGGTGGCGGCTTGGTTCGTCTGGAACTCTCGGTACAGGAACTGCCTTCATAGGAAGTATTCTCGCCCTCGAATCCATCCACCTGCAAACCGGCGCAAATTTGGACGGTCGAGCCTTAGTGCAAACTGGTGAAGTGACGTTGGATTCCAACACAATCACCGGTCCAATCTGTGTCACGCAGGCGACGGCCACGCCGACAGCGACAACAACATCAGTACCGCCGACAGCGACGGCCACACCGACAGGGACGACAACATCAGTACCGCCGACAGCGACGGCCACACCGACAGGGACGACAACATCAGTACCGCCGACATCAGTACCGCCGACATCAGGGCCACCGACATCAGTGCCACCGACATCAGGGCCACCGACGACATCAGTGCCACCGACAGCTACGTATCTGCCGAGTATCACTGGTTTACCGGACACTGGCGGTGCGCCTATCCGAAACGAAGATTCCTCCTGGGGTCTGCTAATTATCGGTCTCTTTAGCGTCACAGCTTTGGTCTTAGGCATTCGCGCATACCGCAGAACCTTATAAACCGGAGCAATAACATAATATTGTGCGAATGATGAATGCGTTCACTCGTCGCAGATCGCTCGGTTGCCTCGCGATCGTTCTGATTATTGCGGCAGTGCTTGCGGGGTGCGAAAACAAGGAGAGGGGGGAGGCGCTGGTTGAGACTCCCCCCTCTCTTGTGTTATTTTCATCGGTTCAGCCGACAGCGGCGCCGACAGGTGAACTGCCAGCCGTATTGTCGCTTCAACTGATAGCGCCGCCAATATCTCAGCCGACAGCCACCCCTTTTTCCCTTGGGCCACTCTTTGATTCGGATATTGACTTGATGGCTGGTCCGATAGAGGTGCCGCTCGAGCTTCAGATTCCTTCATTGAAGGTTAATGCCCCTGTGCTTGGAGTTGGACTCACAGTGGAAAATGAGATGGATGCGCCCAAAGGATCGATTGGCGATCCGGTCTGGCATTCAGCATTTTGGTACCGTGGCAGCGGCATCCCTGGCGAGTCGGGCACGACCACGATTGCCGGGCACGTCAACGACCCACTTGGGCGACCTGAGATATTTGCTGACCTTCAGGATCTCAATCCCGGTGACCCAATTATCGTCCGTCATACCATGTCAAACATTGACATTCGTTTCGTTGTTGAGCAGGTAAAGGTTTACTCCATCCAAGAATCTTCTGACCCGGCGGTTTTTGCCAAGATATTCGGTGCTGGTCCAGTTGCGGGCACTGGACCACAGCCAGCAGCCGACGGTCTATCACATCTAACGCTTATCACCTGCGCTGGGAACATTGTCAACGGCCAGTTCGATCACCACACGGTGGTTTTCGCGACGCAGAGCGAGTGAAGGCAAGGCATGGGGTTATACGTAGCTCTGGTCGCTGACGCTTCCCTTCTCTTCATGAAATCCTGA
>CAZXVH010000033.1:0-11449 GCA_964643965.1 uncultured Ardenticatenaceae bacterium | reverse complement strand
GGGGTTATACGTAGCTCTGGTCGCTGACGCTTCCCTTCTCTTCATGAAATCCTGAAAACTCCTTTTTAATAAACGGCCGTTTCTCCCTCCCCTTCTCCCCCAACTGGCGGAGCTAAATCTCCCCTACTTAGCCGATGTTGCTCAGAGACATTGTTTGTATGATTAACGTACGCCCTATGCTGTTCAGTTGTGGCGTCAAGTAATCTTGGTTTGGTATACAGGCAGGCGCTTGCGCTGATGTGGTTAACATAAGGAAGAATAGATGACAGAAACAGAGATAACATTCCATAACAACGCCGAAATAAGAGTGCAGGCGCAAATATTTGCAGAAAGTGAGCTTATTAGCACCTGCATGGCCGATCCTGGTGAAAGTCTAACCATGCCAGTTAAATCGGCACGGTACGATATTTACTGCAAAAACGGCATAACGGGTTGGAGAGTCGCCTATAAACTGGATAGTGACGCCAAAACCCTCACCCTCAGCAAAAATAAGGGAAGCTATACCATCAAGTGACTGTAAGCTCTCCCCCACTTGGGGGAGTTAAATATCCACTAACTAGCCGATGGCAACCGAACGATTCGGCTGTACCCTATATCATATGACCCGAGTATTTTTAGTTGACAGCCAGCCCGAAGTCCGTTCAGCATTGCGCTTATTGCTGCTCGACTTAAACATGCACGTTGTCGGTGAAACAGGTAGTTGGGCCTCTGCTTTAACAGAGGCATCAGCCACACAACCAGATATGGTGTTGGTGGATTGGGATTTAATCCCCACAGGCGCGTCCCTCCTTGAGCTGCGGGAGACCTGCCCGACAGCGGTTGTTATTGTCCTCATCAGTCATCTGGATGCGCGACAGCAAGCGGCGCTTTCTGCCGGCGCCGACAGTTTTATCAGTAAAAGCGAAACCCCAGATAGGGTGGCGGAACGACTAAGGGCGGCAGCGACAAACGGCCGTTTACGCTGACACTGAAATTATCTCTAAAAGATGAGAAGCTCATTGAGTTGAATGGCATAGCGAGTTCTAGCATATGCGTTTGGATGAGTAAACGCTGTGGAGTGACATCATGGTAACAGAAACGCCAAACATAGAAATGATAAAGCAGATGCTTGAAACGGAAAGGGAAAAGTTGTTGGCGCAGTTACAACTATCCTCCGAAGACGATACGTCTGTGGCTATAAATCCTGATCAGATGGACAACGCGCAAGCTTACAATGAGCAAGATTTATCGCAGGCGTTGCAAACCTTTGAGGAAAAGCAGCTCGTTCAGATTGAGATTGCGCTAAAAGCAATTGCGCAGGGCAATTACGGCCGTTGTCAATATTGTCAACAACCTATCCCCCTGGAGCGTTTGCAAGTGATGCCCAATGCCACGATGTGTGTTGATTGTCAGCGGTTATATGATTAACCGATCCACTTCTCATCTTTTGTAGAGGTGGAAATCGAGGGTGAAATTAGAACGGCCGTTAGGCTGTCAGTCGGAGATAATTTGCATGAAGCCAGTTAACAATTCCATTCTGGTTTCCAGAAAAGCTGTGTCAAAGTTAAAGCCAATGAATAGCAGCAGCCAGGAACCAGCTGAAAAGTTAGACGGAGGCGCTATTCTCGTCATCGACGATAACTTTGCCGTCCGCGAAGCTTTGCTCACCATTCTTTGCCTTCTTCCCGGGATGACCGTATTTACAGCAGCCAATGGGCAAGAAGGGTTGCAGATTGTCCAGCAGCAGCAGATCGATCTGGTAGTATTAGACCTCAATATGCCGGTAATGAATGGTGAACAAACTTACATGAATTTGCAGCAAATTGCGCCCGAAGTAAAGGTGATCGTTTCATCAAGCCTGAGCCAACATGAGGCCCAACTTCGTTTTGGAGAACGAAAGCTGCCTCCTTTTTTGCGGAAGCCCTACAACATAAATGCCTTGTTCAGGGTAGTACAGGCCGAAATGGTAATAGAAAGCGTCGTGATGCCTCCCGGCTCAGGTAATGCTTCAAGCGAGATGCAAAGAAGAATAGAGTGAATGATTGACATTATTGAGAAACGTCTATGAAGCCAAAAATTAAATTGAAGCGAAAGAACAGCCATCATCACCTTACTCCCAAAACCAAAGATGATTTTGTGCGCTGGTTAAAGGAAAAACGTGCGCTTAAAGAAAAAACAATGATTGCCAATGCCAGACGTGATCTTTCACAGGCGTTGATGGTATGGGCTGATGATGGGGGCGCCGCAGGTATCAGTCCACCATTGAGTAAAACAAGGGAACAAAGTCAAGCTATAAAGGAGAAAAATCATGAGCAAGGGAAAAGATAGTAAAAAAAGAGATACAAAAAAACCAGGAAAAACGACTAAGGAAAAAAAGCAAGCAAAGAGGGAGAAAAAAGAGAAAAAAGAGAATCCAGGTGTTTCTGATGTATTTACCAACTGAAGCAGTGGCATCAGTGGCACGGCTTCAGTGGCAAAAAGAGTGTTAAAGGAATTCGATGAGTAACAAAAAAATTGCGATGGGACATGACAAAAAGATCGCCCTCATCGCCCATGATCACAAGAAACGGGATCTGGTGGAATGGGCAAAATTCAACCGCACCCTGCTGGCTCATCATCAAATATACGCCACCGGCACTACCGGCATGTTGCTGGAACGGGAACTTGGTTTCGATATTATCAAACTCCAAAGCGGCCCTCTGGGTGGCGACCAACAAATTGGGGCCAAGATTGCGGATGGCGAGATAGATTTTATGATCTTCTTTTCGGATCCGCTTGAAGCTCTCTCCCACGATCCTGATATCAAGGCGCTTTTGCGTATGGCGATTGTGTGGAATATACCGATTGCCTGCAATCGCGCCTCTGCTGACTTCATGATCTCGTCACCGTTAATGGATGGAGAATATGACCGTCTGGTTCCAGATTACAGTAGCTATCGAACCCGGAAGCTAGATATGGACAGCCAAGGCTCGGTAGAGTTTAATGGAGAAGGAATAGAAGCTCAATAAGAACTGTTCATTTATAGAAGCCAGTCCATCCCCCACAAAGATCGTCCGCATCGCCTTCATCGGCAATTACTTACCCCCGCCAATGTGGTATCGCCACCTTCACCCATGTCATGTAATCTAGTACCGCGCCATCCCGTTCGGCCAACGTCAGCAGCGCCTGATACCCGGCTGGCGTCAGCGCCAACGGCCGATCCTGGCGGCGCACTTCATAAGTCGTAGGGATATGTGTCTATAACATGAATAAGGAATCGCGAATGCTTCCAACAACCGAACAGCAACGATTAGCCGCCCATCGCCAGCGAAAAGCCAATTGGAAAAACTGGGGGCCGTACCTGAGCGAACGCGCCTGGGGCACGGTGCGCGAAGATTACAGCGAACAGGGCACGGCCTGGGATTATTTTCCCCACGACCACGCCCGCAGCCGCGCCTACCGCTGGAATGAAGACGGATTGGCGGGCATCAGCGACCGGCAACAGTTTCTCTGTTTTGCGCTCGCGCTGTGGAACGGCCGTGACCCCATCCTCAAAGAACGCCTCTTTGGCCTCACCGGGCCAGAAGGGAATCATGGCGAAGATGTGAAAGAGGCGTACTTTTACCTCGACAGCAGTCCCACGCACAGCACGATGAAAATGCTGTACAAATATCCGCAGGCGGCCTTTCCTTACAGCGCACTGGTGGCAGAAAACGGCCGTCGCGCCCGCCACGACCCGGAATATGAATTGTGGGATACGGGCGTGTTGGCCGATGGCCGCACCTTCGACATCACCATCGAATACGCCAAAGCCGACGAAAACGACATCCTCATCCGCCTCAGCGCCGCCAACCAGGGGCCAGAAACGGCCGTTCTCACTCTGCTGCCAACCCTCTGGTTCCGCAACACCTGGTCTTGGGGCTACGAAAATGGACCGATGGGTTACGCCGCCGGCAAACCCAAATTGTGGGCAGATGGCGCCGCACGTATCGTTGCCGACCATCTTGTGCTGGGTCGTTACACCCTGCACACCGAAAATCCGGCCGACCTGCTCTTCACCGAAAACGAAACCAACAACGAACGGCTGTTTAACACCGCCAACGCCAGCCCTTACGTCAAAGACGCCTTCCACCGGGCTATCATTCAGGGCGAAAGCAGCGCCGTGAACCCCGCCCAGGAAGGCACCAAAGCGGCCGTGCGCTATAACTTGAACATTCCAGCCGGGGAAACGGCCGTTCTCCGCCTGCGCCTCACCCCCGATGAAACCAATCACACCCCCTTCGCTGATTTTGATGCTTTGTTTGCCCAACGACAAGCGGAAACGGATGAATTCTACGCCGCCATCCAACCCACCAGCCTGAGCGAAGATGAAAAACGAGTGCAACGGCAGGCGTGGGCTGGCATGTTGTGGTCCAAGCAGATGTATTATTACGACGTGGCGCAATGGCTCAAGGGCGATCCGGCCGGGCCGCCGCCGCCTACTTCTCGGAGAAACGGCCGTAATCGCGACTGGACACACCTCAACAACTTCGACATCATCTCCATGCCTGATAAATGGGAATACCCCTGGTACGCTGCCTGGGATTTAGCTTTCCACGCCCTGCCACTGGCCCAAATCGATCCCGACTTCGCCAAGCGGCAGCTCATCTTGATGACCCGCGTCTGGTACATGCACCCCAACGGCCAACTGCCCGCCTACGAATGGGCCTTCGGCGATGTCAACCCGCCCGTACACGCCTGGGCCGCCTGGCGCGTGTACCAGATGGACGCCCGGCAAAACGGCCGTGCCGACCGCCCCTTTCTAGAAGGCATCTTCCACAAACTCCTGCTCAACTTCACCTGGTGGGTGAATCGTAAGGATAAAGACGGCCGTAACGTCTTCCAGGGCGGCTTTCTGGGGCTGGACAATATCAGCCTGTTCGACCGCAGCGCCGCCCTGCCCACCGGCGGCCACATAGACCAGTCTGACGGCACCGCCTGGATGGGCTTTTTCAGCCTGACCATGCTGCGCATCGCCCTGGAACTGGCCCGCGAAAACCCCGTCTACCAGGATTTAGCCACCAAATTCTTTGAACATTTCCTATCCATCGCTACCGCCATGAGCCAGGGTTTTGGCGGACATGGGTTGTGGGACGAAGAGGACGGCTTCTATTATGATGTGCTGCACCTGCCGGATAATTCATTGCATCCGCTCAAGGTGCGCTCCCTGGTGGGTCTGATGCCTCTCATCGCCATCGAACTGCTCGACGCCGACTTGCTGGCGCAGCTGCCGGACTTCCGGCGGCGCATGGGTTGGTTTCTGCAAAATCGGCCGCATCTCAGCGGCAACATCGTTTGCCGCGAAGATAGCGAAACGGGCAGTGAATGGCGCATCTTGGGCATTGTCACCCCGGAACGGCTGGTGCGGATGCTGCGCCACCTGCTCGACGAAAACGAGTTTCTTTCCCCTTACGGCATCCGCTCTCTCTCCAAAGCGCATGAAACGCCCTACCACGTCTCTTTTGGCGGCGAAACATTTAGCATCAACTATCAGCCCGGCGAATCGCAAAGCGGCTTGTTTGGCGGCAACTCCAACTGGCGCGGCCCAGTCTGGTTTCCCATCAACTATTTGCTGATTGAGGCGCTGCAAAAACAGCACTTGTATTACGGCGATACGCTCAAGGTCGCGTTTCCCACCGGCTCTGACAATCTGCTGAATCTGGGGGACGTGGCGGCGGCGTTGGCGCAACGGCTGATGAGGTTATTTTTGCGGGATGAGGGTGGGGAACGGCCGTTTGCCCAATCCATTCCTCCCTTCCAGCAAGATCCCCACTGGCGCGATCTGCTCCTCTTCCACGAATACTTCCACGGCGACAGCGGCGCCGGGCTGGGCGCATCCCATCAAACCGGCTGGACGGGGTTGGTGGCCAGCCTGCTGCAAAATTTCACACGTCAGCTACATCCATAATCTGGGGAAAAACAGGTTGACCAAAGTGGGTCATCATGGCGCGACGTCGGCGATGGGCTGTACCCCTGACGAGAGCTGCCTCGTGTTGACTGATCACGCCCGGCATTGAAGCCCAGGCAAATGGGGCGTGCAGCCACTGAACTTTTTCAAGCGCATGAACGCAGCGGATATGGAGAGCGCACCATTTGCAGCGCCGCCAGCGACATGCCATAGGTCGGGCCGATAATCGTTTTCAGGGCGACTTGAATTTCAGCTTCTGTCAGCATTGGGTTGCACACCCAGCGCATCCAACTGATGGCGAATAACGGGCATGGAGAGTTTGCCGCCGCTGCTCACAAGCTCCCCATTCACCAGCACCAGGGGGAGTTGGGCGTCTGGCGGCAGGAGCGGGCAGTTGGGGTCAAAGAGATCGTAATAGATGGTGGTAACGGCCGTTCCGTACCGCGCCCGCAATTTCCCACCTATCCACCCGGCCAGATCGCGCCAGGTATCCTTAACGCCATCGGCACAAGCCACTGGCGAGCCGATAATTTGAATAATCGCAGGTTCACTCATCAGCAAACACACCCACCGGCGTCGCAGCCGCCGGTTGGACCACTCAACGGGAAGAGCAGACGACTGCCTCCGCGCCCTGCCGATTGTATACAGCGAAAATCGCACATTGAGTTATCTCTCCACATCAACCCCAGAGCGGTTCAATTATCAAGATTGAACCACTCTGGGGAAATTTTCTTAAGCCATCACGACTTCACCATACATCTGCTCACCCAACTCGGTGAGCATCGTCAACCCTTGTACCTCCTGCGGCAGCAGCGGAATGGTGAGTACGGGCGTGTCGAAGCGTTCCTGAATTTCGGCCAGATAACCGGCTTGCATCGCCCGGCGAGATTTTGTGAAAGGCGTGTCGGCCTGCTCTTCGGGAATGACGAAGTTAGCCACAGCCAGCCCGGTGGGGATATCCAGCGTAGCCAATTCCTGGCTGGCGCGGTACGCCTCGATGATGGGCGTCGATTCCGGGTACATGACGAAGGCGAAGGTGCTACGCTCCGGGCTGCGCATCATGTCAATCACGTCAGCAAAGCGCTGTTTGGCGACATCATCAACCACGGCCGTATCCACCGAGGCAAACGCCTTCACGTCTATCTGCTTGCTCCAGTCCATCGGCAGTTCCAACATGCGCAACGTGTGGCCGGTGGGCGCAGTGTCAAAAACGACGCTTTGCCACGGCCCCTCAGAGGCAAATTCAATGAAACGGTCGAAGGCGGCGATTTCCTCCGTGCAGGGGGAATCTAACTCTTCGGCCATCGCTTTGATGGCGCCTTCGGGACGGCCGCGCTGGCGGGCGTCGTCGAGGATGCGCTTCTTGTACACGTCGCCCATCGCTTTGGGGTCGATTTTTACCGCCCACAAGTTGGGCAGCCCGACCAACGGCGCCGGTTCGTCCCCAACCGGTTCGCCTAAGACGTTGCCCAGGTGAGCGGCCGGATCGGTGGTGAGGAGCAAGGTTTTGTGACCCTGATTTGCCAGCCAAACGGCCGTGGCACAGGAAGCCACCGTCTTGCCCACACCCCCCTTACCGGCGAAGAAAATAGTGCGTCGGTGGCCGTTAGGCGTGATGCGCGACATAAATTCGGCTGGATGGGACAGTTTGAAGGCGGCGGGAACGGCTGCGCGGCCGTTGGCGCTAAACTGCGCCGTTTTTTCACCATGCAGCAGGGCGGCGACGGTACGCAGCCGCTCGATCCCCTTAATCTCACCATCCATCAGGAACATGCGCCGTGCGGCGTAAGGCAGATCCCGTTCGATTTGGGCCAGGTAGTCCACCTGCATCTCGGCGCGGGCGGCAAAGAGGGCGTTGTCGGTGGCTTCCGGCGGGATGATACTGTTGATGATTAGTTCGTGGGTGTGGATGTCTAGTTTGCCCAGTTCGCCGATAGCTCGCCGCGTTTCATGGATGGCGATGGCTTCCGGATGCAGGACGAAGGTGAAGCGCGTTTGCGCCGGGTCACGCAAAATCGCCAGGGCGCGTTCATATTTGAACTTGGCGCTCTGAATCGCGGCGGCCGGCCCAATGCAGGTTTGCCCACTGCCCTGTTCGGCCGCGCTGATCGTGTTGGACCATTCGGCGGGCAGCTCCAGCAGGCGGATGGTGTGGCCGGTGGGCGCGGTATCGAAGACGATGACGTCAAACTCTACCGGCCGGTCGGCTTCGTTATCCAGCACCAGGAAGTCGGTGAAGCGGTCGAAGGCGGCCACTTCGGCAGTGCAGGGGCCGCTCATCTGCTCGTTAATGACTTCGACCATCGGCGCGGGAAAGATGTCTCGGAGAGGAGCCAGGGCGCGTTCTTTGTACTCTTCGGTAGCGGAATCAGGGTCAATTTCCATGGCCCACAGGTTGGCGATACCGGTCAGCGGCGTCATGTGATGGCCGATGGGTTGTTCAAACACGTCGGCTAAATTGGCGGCCGGATCGGTGGTGATGATCAGGGTGCGTTTGCCAGCATCGGCGTGGCGCACAGCGGTGGCGCAGGCCATGCTGGTTTTGCCCACGCCGCCTTTGCCGGAGAAGAAGATAAATTGGGTGTTCATTGTTTTTCCTTTTTTAACGCAGAGACGCGGAGACGCAGAGTTTTTTTTTCTTTGCGTGCTTTGCGTCTTTGCGGTGAAAGTTATTGGGTGACTGCGCCGTTTAGGGCGGCCCGAATTTCTGCCAGGGTTGGATACGCGCCGGTTTTGATGATTTGACCGTGAACGGCCGTTATCGGCAGCGCCGCCATCTGTTGTTCACGCACCAGGCGCATCACGTCGTTGTTGTTCATAAACTTTTGCGGGTGACTGGTCATCTGGTAACGTTCGACCGTCGCGCCTTCGGCTTGCAAGGCCATGATCATCTCGCTGACGTTGAGCAGCGTTTGATCCAGCGAGGGACCGCACAGCCCGGTGGGGCAGCACATGGGGGGATCGAACAGTTCGACAACGGCCGTTTCACTGGTGGTCATTACGTCGGGTTGAGCATCTATAAAGCTTATTGAATTCATTGTTTTTAACTCCTTGATTTTAGATAGATTTCATCGTCAGGGTGAAACCATCATGTGAGATAGTTTAGATAGTGGTGACTTTTGCTGTCTATGTGCCTATCAAATTCATTAGATTCTCTCTATGCTTCAAGATTTTTTGAACTATTTCAATAAAAAAATTTATGCTCAGTCAAAGGTGATGTCGCCTAAAGCCACAACACTTCCCTGCGGGCCACACATGGGGCGGCGTGGCCGGATGCGGTCGGCGTTGAAAAATGCGCTAAAAGCGTGGTTCAGTTCAGCCAGCGCCACTTCATTGAGCGAAAAATAAACCCAACGGCCGTCAACCGCATCCCGTTCCATTTCCACCAGCCCCAGGTCGCGCAGAATACCCATGTGGTGCGAGATCAAGTTAGGGGCCATATCCAGCGCGTCGCCCAATTCACAGTTGCAATGCACCCCTTCCATCAGCAAATGGATCATTTGCAAACGCTTGGGATTCGCCAGCGCTTTGAGCTGCTTTATGAGCCGCTCCATCGGCACGGGCGGCGGATTCACATCAAACATGTTACTTTCCAACTTACCTTCAGATAGTTCAATCATTTTTGAAGTATACTGTAAAATAAGGTTTTGTCAACGGCATATCAGGCTAAAAAAGCTGATCTCGGCTTAATTGCGCCTGAAAGTCGCGCCTGAGCCATCATCTCGACTTAACAACGAATGTGCCAACCATCCCCGCTTCCTTATGTCCAGCCACCGTGCAGAAAAATTCATACTCGCCTGGCGCAGAAGGTGTAAACTCAACGGTCCGGCTCTCACCGGCTGGTGCGGCCACATGAACTTCCGGTTCCATTTCCATCTCGCTCATATCATGTTCCATCCCCTCACCTGCTTCCTCGACTATTACTTCCCCGATATGAGGTATCTCCATAATACTAAAATCATGTTCTAATGCCCCTTCATTGTGCAACGTCAGCACGACTGGTTGACCGGCCATTACTTCCAAACGATTTGAATCATACGCAATATCCGTAGCTGTCAGGGACAGTTGCGCTTTAGGCACGGGGGTAGGTTCTGCGGCGCCACAAGCAGTTACTACTGTGACCAGTACAATCAATAAAACAAAAGCTAATCTCTTCATCGTTTCCAATCTCCTTGAATGGGTAAGTTGCCGCCCGGTAAGGCAACTATCTATTTTAAATAGAATTGGCGGATAAAACACTCCGCCATTTGGCGTATGAATGGTACGCCAAATGGCCTATGGATACCGAAGGCAAGCCGTTAGCCTAAAGCCAGACCATCATCATAGTGGGTGAAACCATTACCTCATTTCAACGCCGGTTGGCATGAGATAGTTATAGGCAGTTTACGCAAAAACAAACACGCCATATAGCCTATGCGTCTATACGGCATTTTGCGCTCGTAAGCGCCCCTGGTTATCTGTTACATTAGAGGAGTAAACATGGGCGACGGTGCACCACGATGAATGAAAACCTGGGAGCGCGGTCTGCCAGACCGCAACGGGCGGACAAGCTGTCCGCGCTCCCAGTTACGAAGAGAATGGAATTCAGAGGCAATTCTCTATGACACAACTACTGACAATAAACAGGACAGGCAGTGAAACCATCCAATGGCTGACTGCCTCTCTGATGCAGGCCGGGCTTCAAGTATCCCAATCTTTTGATTTGAGATCCGTGCGCGATGCTTTTGCAGCATGCACCTGTGATCTTCAAGCCGACGCCTGTGATTGTGACATGGCGATATTGCTTGTGTATGGCACAGCAGCAACCCCCGCGACGATCATGGCGCATAGTCGCAACGGACGCACCTGGTTGTCGTTAGTAGATACATCTGGGCAACGCGTACCCGCTGCGCTAGAAAAAACAATTTTGCAAACAATTTCAACAATTTCAGATGATTTTTCGCGCTTTCCCTAAACCGGTGACATGGGTGGCGGCTTTCGGTTTCACAATGAGTGGCTCGCCGTCTTGACGAGCCATGCATTTCCAGCTACCTTCTATGCTGGAGATGCATTCGGTTCTTTTAACTCCTGGATGCGCATTCTAAATGAGTGAAACAATTCGGGTATTATTAGCCGATGACCACGCCGTTGTGCGGGCTGGCATTCGTCAATTTTTAGACCATGACCCCGCCATCACCGTCATCGCGGAAGCCGATGATGGAGAAACAGCCAGACAGCTTATTGCGCAACATAAACCGGATGTGGCTGTGCTGGATATACAAATGCCCCAGGCCACGGGCATTGAGGTCACCCGCTGGGTTCGCGCCAATTACCGGAATATAGGGGTCTTAATCCTGACGGCGTATGATGACGATCCATATGTGATGGCCGTTTTGCAAGCAGGGGCAAACGGATATGTGCTCAAAACTGCCTCCCCCAAAGAGATCATCCAGGCCGTTCATGATGTGAATGAAGGTAAATCTGCGCTAGACCCGGCCATTGCTTACAAACTCATGGCGCATGTAGCCGGATTTAATACCCCACAAACCGAGTATGAAGCGCTGA
>CAZXVH010000032.1:20671-42790 GCA_964643965.1 uncultured Ardenticatenaceae bacterium | reverse complement strand
GACTACATGACTACTCGACTAAAACAATGCCAACACTCGAAACTTTAACCGAAAAAGAGATCAAGCAGGTTGTAAAAGCCAGTTCCTTGAAAAAGGCCAGAGGCTATGTGGCGCGGGTGAACCAGGCGGTACGCCACGGCCGTTCTCTCCGCGCTAACGTCAAAGGCAGCCGCACCTATACGGTGGAAATTGACGTGGACGAAAATGGCATCCAGGCTGTGTGCAGTTGCCCCTATGATTGGGGCGGCTACTGCAAACACATCGCCGCCGTGCTGCTGCTCTGGCTGGAAATGCCGGATAGTTTTGTCATCGAACGGGCCGCGCCAGCGCCAGCCCCGGCGCTTATTGAAACGTTTGCCATTCAGCCACCGACAACGGCCGTTCCTAAGCAAAAACCCCCCTGGCTCATCGCTCCCTATGCCAGCCGCCTCTGGGAATACGAGCAAGCCTGGCAAAACTGGCTCCACCAACTTTACAAAGTGCAAGAGCTGCGCCAGATGGCAAAACAGCAGGGCTGGGCCATCAGCGGCACACGCAAAGATGACATCATCCAGCAAATCACCCGGCAGCTGACCCAACCGGGTATCCTGCTCAAAAGCCTGCATAAGCTAAACAACGAACATCGCCAGGTTTACGACGCCCTGGCGACATTGCACCCCACCATCCCTTACCGTCAAGAACATCTGACCGCCCTGGCGCAGCAGTGGGGCGCCTTAACCCAGTATGAAAAAACGGACGTCTATGTGCAGAATTTAATCAAAAACGGCCTCGCCATTCCCGGAAACGTCGTCTACACCTACCCGCCGCACCTCGCTTTTGTGGTCCCGAGTGTGCGCCGGGCGCTGCCCCCTTTATTGGCCGACCGCCTGCCGGAAGCAGACTTACCGGCGCATGCTGAAAGCGGCTTGCAGTTGGGACAGCCACGGCCGTTTCTGCAGCGCCTCCAGCAAATCCTCCTACTGTTAGAGCAGAGCCGCCCGCCCCTGCGCCCGCCCATGCCTCGTCCCCGTCAGGAAAAGTTCCATGAAATTTTACAGGAATGGGATTACTTGCCAGAGGAGATCAAGCAAGCGCAGCAGGCTAACAAACTCCACACATACGATCCCAAATTCAACCTGACCGTGCCGCCGCCCCCACCACCGCTGCCCGACGACAGCCTGGCCCGCCTGGCTCCCTTGGCCGGTGACGAAACACGGGCAACCTTCATCTACAACCTGCTGCTGGCGGCCGGCCTGTTGCAGCCGGGCAGCCCGGTGACGGTGTGGCCGGAGATGAAAGAGCAGTTTTTAAAGCAAGATGAGGCAGCGCAGTGGGCCATTTTGGCGCGGACTTATTTCTTCACGACAATGGCCTGGAGCGAAATGTGGCTGATGGTGGCGGAACGGCCGTCACTCCAGCTAAAACGAGGACGCAGTCGCTACTATCAAATCCAGAAGCCAAAAGATATATATAACCTGTTGACCTTGTTTCGCGGCCAGGCGCTGCGGCTGCTGGCCGATTTGCCCGATGACCGCTGGTTCAGCCTGCGCGACGTTTGTGACCTGCTGCATCCCATCTGGCCCCGCTTCGACGCCTGGAGTTGGAACCCCATGCCGTTCAGCGGCGACGCGCGCCCGGATTGGTTTTTAGCGGAAGGGGAGCGTCCCCTGGACACGGCCGCCAACAAAGCGGACTGGAACATGGCGCAGGGCGCATTCATCCAACAGATGATTCAGGGGCCGCTGCATTGGCTGGGGCTGGCCGACATCAGCCTGGAATACGGCAAACTGGTCGCCTTCCGCCTGCATGGTTTGGGCGATTTATATTTCGACCGGGTGGACACTGTGCCGTTAACAGAGATGGGGAGTGGCAAGGCGGAAACGGCCGTTTCTCCCCCAGCCGCCGCTGACGCCGTTACCATTCAAGATGATCTCATTACCGTGCTGCCCACGGCCGTTAGCGCCCAAACCCACAACTACCTGGACAACCTCGCCAAACTGGAAGAAGCGCTGCCTAATCGTTTTATCTACCGCCTATCCGGGGCGGCCGTGCATCAGAACTTTGAGAACGGCAAAACGTTGGCGCAGCTGCTAAAAGGTTGGCAAGAATACCTGCCCCTCCCCATGCCCGCAGCCATGCAGCAGCAGTTGAGCGCCTGGTGGGAGGCTTACGGGCAGGTGCGGCTCTATGAAAAAGTCACCGTCATCGAATTTGGCGACGAATATGCGCTGGCGGAAATGAAAGCCGCCACTTCTCTGGAAAAATACCTCGTCGCCGAAATCTCACCCGGCCTGATCATCATCCCGGCTGAGGCGGTAGACAGCCTGGTGGCCGAACTGGAAAAAGCCGGCTACACCCCCAAACAAACAGACAAGGTGGAATAGATTTTGACTGGACAAATGGACCTTAAGCGCCTATCTGAATACGTGAAGTCACTAGAACTCGAGCAAGCCGCTATGGATAAGGCTATCACCACGCTCCTGGATAGTTACAACAGCAACACCCTCTGGGAGATGGCCCGCGCTGCCCAACTACCGCACACAACCGGCAAAAAACTGAGCAAAGGGGAACTGCTCGCACTCATGCAGCAGGAATTTTTCAAGCCGAAACGCCTGAAAGAGGTTTACCAGCATTTAACAAGAACAGAACGCGATGTCTTAAACCGGCTGCTGCTGCACGAGGGCAAAATCTCCAGCCGCCAGTTTAAGCGACAGTTGCTCCGCGCCGGCGTCGTCACAGAGGCGCCGTCGCCGCCAGAAGCCGAAAAACCAAGGTATGGCTATGCCCGCGGACACGCCATCTACGGCCGTTCTGTGCCCCACATCGGCAGCCCTTCTCCCCCAAAATCTACCATTTTTGAAGATGTATTGGCCCGCCTGACTTTGAAGGGGCTGGTCTTTAGCGCCGAAACCGAGATCGCCACCACTGGCGGCTCCAGCTACAAATTACAGCTTCACCCGGCCGAAGCCGTTTATGTGCCCGCTTTTGTAAGCCGCCATTTGCCGCCGCCCGAGCCAATCCCCGTCACTGTCAAGGAGTGGCAGCCCAGCCACACCTTGCCCGGCGATCCGCAGTTGTTTTTGCGAGACCTCTATCTCTATTGGGATACGGTGCGCCGCAGCCCGGTAGACATGATTCAGGTCGGTTTTGTGGGCAAACGGGGCTTGAAGCAGCTCAACGCCGCCCTGCTCACGCCAGACCCCACCCTGGACAGCGCCAAACAAGAGGATGAAACAAGCCGCCTTTATCTGCTGCGCCAACTGTTGCAGGCGCTCAAGCTGCTCACGCCCCAGAACGGCATCCTGCATACCACCGTAAAAAACAGCCGGGCCATCCCTGATTTTTGGCAGAGAACCACAGCGGAACAGGTAACGGCCGTTCTCGCCGCCTGGCGCACCGTTCCCACTCCTTTTCGCTTTAATACAAAATTACCTTACTATCAGTTTGAGGCAAACACCCGCCTGGCGTGCCACCATCTGCTCAACATCCTCACCAAAATGCCCGCCGCCGCCTGGACCGAACGAGAAGAAGTGCTAACCAGTCTACAAGAACAAAACAGCAGCTTTCTTTTCAACGAGCGCGGCTACATCGAGAGCGGCCGGGGTTACTATTATGGCAATCAGCAACAATCGCTAAACGACATGGATAAGCTGGAGCAGCGCTTTGTGGCCGAAGTGGCCGTCCAATTTCTGCTGCCCCTGGGACTGGTGGAACTCGGCTACAACAACCCGCCCACCAACCCCCTGGACTGGTACGCTTACCGCCTGACGTCGCTGGGAACGGCCGTTCTCCACCAAAAACCGTTCAGCGGCGAAACTATAACCGGCCAGATCATCATCCAGCCCAACTTCCAGATTTTAGCCATGGGGCCAGTGCCCCTCAGCACCCTGGCGCAGCTGGATTTGTTCGCCGAACGGCAAAAGGTAGACCGCAGCGCCTTTGAATACCATCTGTCGCGCCAATCGGTTTACGCGGCGCAGCAGATGGGCTACCCGGTGGCCGAAATCGAGCGCTTCCTGGAAGCAGCTTCGCCCCACGACCTGCCACAAAACATCCGCCGTTCCCTGGCAGAATGGGCCGCCCACCACGACCGGATCGTCTTCCGGCGCCACGTCACCCTGCTGCAAGCGGCCGACGAAGCGCTGCTGGAACGGCTGCTGAACGGGGCCGAAACGGGCAAGCTGTTGGCGCGGCCGGTAAGCAGCCAGGTGGCGCTGGTTAAAAGCAAGCAGCAGGAAAAACTGGTGAGCGCCTTGCAAGCGGAAGGGCTGCTGCCGGCTATCTCCGGCCCCAACCCGGAAGCGGCGGATAAAAGCGTGCTGGTGGCGGAAAACGGCCGTATTGAGCCGGTTCATGCCGTGCCCAGCCTGCATTTGCAAGGGCGACTGGCCCCCTTTACCGTAGCAACAGAAGGCGGCTGGCAGCTGACGGCGCAAAGCGTGGCTCGCGCTGGCGGCAGCAAACAAAAAGTGCAGGCCATCGTCGATGAGTTAGGCAAACTGAACCGGGGGCAGCTGTCCCAGGGCCTGGTGGCGCAGATACGCGCCTGGGGCGGCTATTATGGCCGCGCCACCGTCGGTACTATGACTCTCTTTGAATTCCGCGACCAGGAGACGCTGGCGGAATTACGCGACCTACCTGAGCTAACAGAGCGGCTGCAGCCGTTTGACGCTGGCAAGCGGGCCTTGGCGGTGGTGGCGGAAGAGGAGGTAACGGCCGTTCGCACCATCTTGTCTGGCCTGGGCGTGGCGGTGAGTGGGCAGTAAGCAGTAAACGGAGGAAACGAATGGCTAAACGCAGCAAGCGCAGAGGTAAACAACGAGCGGGGAGACGACCGTCACCCCAATTGATTAGAGGATTGACGGCAGCCACCGCCTTATATCAAGATGGAGAAATAGAGGCTGCCCAGAAAGCGCTTATCAAATTGATTGAACAGTACCCCAGCAGCAAGTCGGCGCTGGTGGACTTGATAGAAATCAGCGCCGAGCTGCAAGATTGGCGCACTTACGCCTATTATGCCGAGCAACTGCTGCCCTTAGAGCGCGGCGACGATAAGGCCGAAACGCTTAACAACCTGGTCTATGCCCATTCGCAGTTAGTTTATCCGGCGCTGGCCTGGTACTTTGCCAAAGAGCTGGTCACAAACTATCCCGACTTCCCTAAGCTTAAACAGACTCAATCGCTCCTGACAAATTTGGAGCCGAAGCTGCTAGAAAAGGAGCTGTTTTTAGATAAAACGGCCGTTTCCCCCAACGAAAAACTAAACTTTATGGCCCAGCACGACCACATACGCTTTTACACCGAAAGTGGCAAAGGACAGGCTGCCATCGCTACCGCCCAGGCTTTTTTGGCAAAAACGCCCGATGTGGTACCCGTCCTCAATAACCTGAGCCTGGCCCAGTTTATGATCGGTGAAATCAGCCAGGCTAAAGCGACCTCGGCAAAGGTGTTGGCCCAAGAGCCAGATAATTATCATGCGCTGGGAAACCTGGTGCGCTACGCTGTACTCACCGCACAGTTTGATGAAGCACGAGAATATGCCGAACGCCTGGCCCAGATTACTACTGACGATCCGGATTTACCCATAAAACAGGCGGAAGCATTTGCCTTTTTGGGAGATGACCAGAAGGTGCAGGCCGCCTATGAGCGGAGCCTGGGCCAAAACTCTCGCTTAGACCCCCTTCTCTTATACCTGGCTGGCGTGGCCGCCTATCGCCTGGGCGATGAGAAAAAAGCGTGGCAGTTGTGGCGTAAGGCCGTTAAGCAGATGCCTTCTTTACACATGGCCCAGGAAAGTCTGGCCGAAAAGCGCCTGCCAGTGGGTGAACGTAATATCCCCTGGTATTGGCCTTTTGCCTATTGGTTCCCCAATGATTTGGGGGAATTACTCCATAAATATTTAGGAGGAGACGGGGAGCTTGAGAGCAGTCAGGCTGTTGAAAAAGGGATGAAAAGTATATTGGCAGAACGGCCGTATTTCCCCCAACTCTTCCCCCATATCCTCGAATTTGGCGACCGCGCCGCCCGCGAATTTGTGCTGAACTTTGCCCGCGCCACGGAAACGCCGGAACTGCTGCAAGTTTTGTACGACTTTGCCCTCAGCTCCCATGGCAGCGACTCACTGCGGATGGAGGCCCTGCAATTCATCAGCCAGCGCCACCCCCATCTGCTGCCGGATTCTAGACAAGTGAACATCTGGATGAACGGAGAACCACACGAAATCGTGACAATAGCCTTTGAAATCACCGATGAACCAACGCTAGACATCATCTTGTCTGAAGAAATAATGCAAAAATATGAAGAAAGCATTGATCTCATTCTGGAAGACGAACTCGAACAAGCAGAACAAATGCTGCAACAGATGATCGCGGCCGCACCCCATTTTCCCAGCGCCTATAACCAATTGGCGACGGTGTATGAAAGGCAAGGTCATCTCCAAGAAACGCGGGATTTAATAGAAGATACGCATGCCCGTTTCCCCGATTATCTATTTGCCCGTATCGGCCTGGCCCGGCTGCTGACACAGGAAAAGCGGCTTGAAGAAGCGCGAGAACTGATCAAACCGATACTCAGTTTGCCCCAATTGCATATTAGTGAATTTCGCGCTTTAGCCCGCGCCCAAATGGATATCGCTTTGGCCGCTGATCAAATAGAAGGGGCACGGACCTGGCTGCAACTGTGGCGGCAGGTAGAAGAGGGTAATCCGGAGCTTCTGGAGTGGCAAATACGCATTGAAGGCCCCAAAGCGATGCTGGACAATTTAGAAAAGCTGATGGGGCGTGCGCCGCAAAAGAAATGGAGGCGTTAGCCAGCGATTACGCTCTCCTCTCACGCTTCGGCCGGCTCAATGTCTTCTTCTTCCAGCCATTCACGTATCCGCGCGGCCTGCCGCCCTTCCTGGAACTCATACCAGCGCTGCTCTTCGGCTTGATGGCGCTTCAAGACATCACGAAACCGGCGGAAAGCGCCACGGCCTTGTATGGCGTTTTGCAGGTGATTATACAAACGGTCGTCCTGGACTGTGACGATAAAATCCTGCATCTCTTCATAACCTTCAAAGGATGTGGTTTGCGGGATTTCTATGACACGGCCGCCAAAATACGCTTCCACAAAAACGGCCTGTCTGATATTTTCCTGCTGCCAAAGCGGCATATTAGACCGCGCCAGGACTGCATCCAAATCAAAATCTGGCGCATCTACATCGTCCTCCCCTTCATACAACTCTTGTACAAACTGGTGAGCCTCTTCTGTTATCAAAATGACCTCGCCGGTTTCCGTATCCAGATAGTAGCTTAATTCCGGGAACGAATTGTCAAACGCCGCAGATAATTCATCCCAATTAATTGCCACCTTTTTCATCAGATGCCTCCTTTGGCCTGGTTCTATGCCGATTATGAGGTTTAACAGCCCCTATTGTAGCTAAAAACGATCATCTTTTATAATAAGATTACTCTGACTGGCTACAGCTACAATCAGGGAAGCAAGTTACTCTCATTTGGTATACTCATAACACAGTCTGGTTCGGCCCCAAAAGAATCCACAGGATTGGCCTTATGAATAAACAAAGATTGGTTCAATCTTGCTGAACCGGGAGGAAAATAAATGGCAATGAATCATGATTTTGATGAAATAAGACGTCGTATTCAGGAATCGTTGGCGCAGGCCAAACGTCAGCAGCTGCGCGACCAGTTTGAGTGGCCGTTTGAACCAATGGATGCGGAGTCAGCAGCAGAAGCAGACGCCGACGCGCTGGCCTATCTGGAAGAGTTTGATCGCCAATTGGAGGAAGCCAAGATGATTACGGTGCGGGAACGGATCGGCAATCCGTCCCTGCCGCCGGTGGAGGAAATTCCACCAGATTTGCTGGAGGAAGCAGTCGATGACCTGCTCAACTTGCTGGCAGAGGAAAATATCATCATTGGTTTTTTGGGAGATTGGGATGAGCGGTCTGCCTATCGCTATATCACAGAAGAACTTCTGGACGAAGAAATGAGCGATATTCGTCTTGAAGGGATGTTCTCCCATTTTGACGCAGCAACCCCTGAATATGAGATGCAAATGTGGACGGAGTTTTTTGTAACGGACATTTTTGGGCAGCATAGGGAGTATTTTCTGCCGGGACTGGAGAATCAGGCGCTTTTTGATAGGCAGGGCAAGCCGGTAACGGCCGTTGAATTTATACAACAGATAGAAGCGGTTTGGGCGCGATTACCGGACAAGACGCGATATGATTTTAGCCCTACATCCGTGCAGATAGACGAGGAAGAGGCAGAGGTAACGGCCGTTATCACCTGGCGTAATGGCGAAGAGCAAAAACAAATTGAATCCTGGTTTCGCTTGCAACCCAGCCCCTATGAGGGCTGGGATGTGGTGCAAACCTCACTCTTGGAAGATTTGTTAAAGGCGTTGAGCGACCAAAACGGTCACGGCGCTGGCGGCTAACTGCACCTGCGACATTTCCATAGTAAAGCCGGCCGCTTCAAACCTTGCCAGGTAAGATTGCCAGATAGAGGCGTCTGGCGCATCCGTTTGGTTGCCGGTTCCTGGGTAACGCTGGCCGGTGATGAGAAAGAGCCAGCCGATGAAGCGATGCAGCGCCCCGCCGCCCGTTAAATGACCTTCCGGCACAATGACAAAACGGCCGTTCGCCCGCAGCACCCGCCCCACTTCCGCCAAGACAACGGGATCAACCACGTATTCAGTGGGGAAGGTTGCCAGGACGGTATCGAAAACGGCCGTTTCAAAAGGCAAATGCTGTCCCCTACCCTGCACCAACGGCGCCGTGCGCTGCGTGCGCCGCCGCGCCAGCCGCCCCATCTGAGCCGATACATCCAGCCCCACCACTTCAAACCGGCCGTTTTGCAGCGCCAGCAGCATATGACCCGGCCCATGCCCCAATTCCAGCACATCTCGCCCGCGCACAAAAGGGAGCGCCGCCGCCTGCCAGCGCCGCCACTCCCCCAACGACACCAGCCAACTGACCATGTCATACGTCCAGGCAAACTCCTGGTAGAGCAGCCGGAAACCGAAGTTGATGAGCTTAAACCAAAGTTTCATGATTGCGGATTGCGGATTGCGGATTGCGGATTGCAAGTTGCAGAGTGGCAGGGTAACTCGCCGCCGGTTGCTAAGCTCGTCGAAGCGCCGCCGGTCGCTAAGCTCGTCGAAGCGCCGCCTTGCATAATCATTCTCGCAGTATAGTATATCCTTATGACATCACACATCGGAACATTAAGCGAAAAATCATTGCACGCCGGATTAAAAGAATGGGTGGGGCAGCCAGAAGACCAGTTTGAAGTATCGGTAGACGGCTTTGTCATCGACATTGTGCGCGGCCGGACGTTAATTGAAATTCAGACGCGCCATCTGTATGCCATGAAGCGCAAACTGGCGCGGCTGCTGGCAGAGCATGAGGTGCGCCTGCTGCACCCTATTGCTCAGGAAAAGTGGATTGTACGGGAAACGGCCGTTGGCCATCCCATCAGCCGCCGCAAATCCCCCAAACGAGGACAAACGCTCGACATCTTCAAAGAACTGGTGCGCTTCACTGGCCTCATCCCCCACCCCAACCTGACCATTGAAGTGCTGCTCACCCAGGAGGAAGAGATTTTACGTGATGACGGCCAGGGCAGTTGGCGGCGCAAACGCTGGAGCCTCCACGACCGGCGACTGTTGGCGGTGGTGGAACAGACCGCCTTTGCCACGGCGGCGGATTATCTGGCTGTGATACCGGGGGAATTGAAACGGCCGTTTACCAACCAGGACCTCGCCCAATCCCTCGCCTGCACCCCCAACCTGGCCACCAAAATCAGCTACACCCTGCGCCAGATGGATTTATTGACCATCAGCGGCAAACAAGGCAACGCCTACTTGTTTACGCTGCCGGCGTGAAGGTAAACAGCTGCGGCTGGCGGCGGCGCAACTGCTCCAGGTGGTAAAAAGCGCAAACCACCAGCGCATGGCTGATTTTGCCAGAAGTGATGAGATGGGGAACGGCCGTTAACTCAATCTCCTCCACTGCAATATCTTCCGCTCCATCAAACTGTGGCTTCTGCACCCACTGCGCATTCAGAGCCAGGTAAGAGTGGCAGCGGTTGTTGAGAAAAGCGGGATTCGGTTCCACTACGCCAATGGGGATGATTTGCGTCGCCGCATAACCCGTCTCTTCCAACATCTCGCGCCGCGCCGCTGCCCCGGGATCGCTATCCGTATCATCCACCATGCCGCCTGGCACCTCCAGCGTCACATGTTCCGTGCCATGCCGATATTGGTGGATAAAGACCACCTTCCCCTCTGGCGTAATGGGGATGATGTTGATCCAATCCGGCGCTTCCAACACGTAAAAAGAATGTTCCTGCCCGGTGCGCGGCGAACGACGCCTATCTTGCCGCACCGTAAAGATGCGATAATCCGCCAGCGCCTCCCTGCTTAATTTCTGCCAGTTTTCAACCATCTTATCCTTCGTCACGGATGAGTACAGCGAATTTAAGACAGCAACGAATTTTTCCTCCAGTGAATCCGATTCGTCTATTTCTAAAATTTGTTGGAATCACCCTGAAAATGAGTTTTAGAAACTGGATTGTAGGAGCAGAACCAGGCACGGTCAAACAACAATTCGCCGGTTCACCAATTTATGATAAAGTAAAAAATAATTGACACATACAAAATTATTAGAGGAGGCCACCATGGCACAAAACCTTTGGGAACTTCGACAAAAGCAAAAAATGACGGTTAAACAATTAGCCGGTAAATCGGGCGTAAAAGCCGGGAATATTTATGCTTATGAATCGGGTGAAGCCATCAAGATAGCCGATCTGGGTAAACTGGCGAAGGCGTTGTATGTGGACAGCAGCGAAATAAAAATAGAATCTGAGCCAATTCCCAAAAAGAAGCCGGCTCCACCTAAACCAGTCAAGCCAGCCACGCCACCCCCCGCCGCCAAAGCGGCAGAGGCCAGGGCCACAGCTGAGATGGCCCCTGCTAAAAAACAAGCCGCGCCTTCCCCCAAGTCGGCTCCAGCTCGAGAAGGACAACTCTCCTATTTAAGGGATTTAGCGGCGAAAGTGGGCGAAAGCGAAACGGCCGTTACCGAACGCATCGGCAAAGCAATTGACGAGCTGACATCTCAGGAAGCCCGTCACTGGATAGGCGTCTATCTCAACGAGCACAAAAATCTGCGTCCGGCCGATACCCGGCGCAAACGAGCGCATCTGCCAGAAGGCGTGGATAGCTTTGAACTGAACTACCTGGAAGCACAGCAAGAGGCGCAAAGCCGCGTCACCTTTACCCTGTTCGACAACACCCAGTTTTCCGGCCGTATCGTCGGCTTTTCGCCTTACAGCATCACCATCGAGCAAGAGGATGGCAGCCAGACGTCGCTGCAAAAATTAGCGCTAGCCTATTACACCGTCAGTGGGGAGGCAGCATGAGCCTGAGCGATCATTTACGTTATTTGCGGGCGCGGCAAGGCGGCGTCAACACCCTGACCATCACCGAAGCGATTGGCCTGGAGAAAGTAACCCCTGTTAATCATGCGGAAATACAATACCGGCCGGTGCGTGACCCGGAACTGGTGGCAAAACTGGCGGATTATTACCAACGGCCGTTAGCAGAATTTCAATGGCACAATGCCCGGCCCCGTAAATACCTCACCTTTTATCTGGCCCGCGCCTTGAAGAGCAAAGAAACGGTGACGCTGACGCTGCGCTCTGAAGAACAGCTAACGGGTACGGTAGAATGGTGGGATTTGAGCAGCGTGGGCTTGTGGGATGAAAACGGCCGTTTGCTGGTGGTGCAGCGTCATGCGGTGGTAGATTGGCCGGGAGCCGCCAGCGAATGGGAAGATGTTTAGCTCCGCCGCAGCTTCTCAACAGCCTGGACCGTGCTGGCAAAAGCGAGTTCGGGCAAGGCATCCAGTTCAAAAAATCCGGCCGCGTCCACATCATCTCCGGCTTGCAGTTCGCCATCTATCAGGTCGGCGCGGTAAAGGATGAAAATAGAAGCGCCTGGCTCCCCTGATTTTAGCGATGGATTGAAATAAACGTCTTCCAGGCCGGTGATCGCCACGTTTAAATTGGTTTCTTCCTGGGCTTCACGCACGGCCGTTTCTTGAGGGTCTTCGCCGCTGTCTACAAAACCGGCGGGGATACTCCACTTCCCCTTTTCAGGATTCACAGCGCGGCGCACCAACAGCAAACGGCCGTTCTCCACCACCAATACGCCCACCCCCACCTTTGGATCCGTAAAGTACACATAACCGCAGTCCGGGCAAACACGGCGTAGTTTGTCACCCACCAGGCGCGTCACCAGAGGCGCGGCGCAGTGGGGGCAATAAGCAAAGCTTTCGGGGGCTGTGGTGAAGCTCATAAAAAAGAATTAGCGCTTTCTGTGAGCCAGCAGGGTAGCCGTCAATAAGAAAAAGAACAAGAGCGCCAAACTGAGCAACAGCCATTGGCTGAGAGGTAATAAGCCACGTGTAGAGTGGGGGGCTTCGGTGGGAACGGGTTGGCTCATCTCTGCGGCAACATTCCCGGCCGCGTCATCGGAGAAAAATTCGGCAGCTTCTCCCAGGCGGGGAACGGCCGTTTCCGTGGCTGCCGGTCTGGGCAAAGAAGAGACGGTCGCGGCGGGCAGGGCGGCGGCGGCTTCCATCTCCGGAACGGCCGTGGCCTCTGCATCCATCGTCGCCGACAGCGCCGCCCCTTGAGGCGCTTCTTCGACCATCGCTTCTTCAGCCACCGCTGCTTCTTCAACCACCGTTTCCACCATTACGGTTTCTTCCACAATTTTGGCGGCCGCCGTCTCCGCCGCAACTTCCTCGCCAAAGCTTTCGACCTCGGCGGCCGGCGCTTCCATCACCGGCGCGGCTTCCCTGGCTGATTGAGCCATAGAAGTCATATCCGCCACATTCTGGGCGTCCATGCCCTGGTTGGTCGTAAAGACGCTCAAACCCAGCGCGATGACAAAGAAAAACGCCGTCAGCACTGTGGCCGCCCGTAAAAAGGGGTACGCCTGCACCAACGGCTCTTTCTGCGGCTTGCCATAGAGGCTGGCCTCCAGCGTAAAACTGCGTGGCAATGAGCGGCGCGGCATTTCTTGCATGTGCTGGCGCAGCGCTTGCGCCAGTTCCATCTCCGCACGTAAATCGGCGTCTTCTGCCAATCGCTGCTCAAATTCTTGCTGTTGGCGTACAGGAAGCGACCCGTCCAGGTAAGCTGAGAATGCTTCCTGTCGTTTCGCTTCATCTGATTTCGTGAGAGTCTTCAAAAAGTCGAACATGTTTAGTTTAGTGGTCGGATAGTCTAGTAGTCGAGTAGCCGGATAGTCAGGTGGTCAAATCATGATTCATCAATCTTCAATTTTGGGTTTTCACTCGTCAGGTTGTAGACGATATTGGGCGGGTAAAAGTTCCCGGAAACCTTGCAAGCAGTGGCGCAGTTTGCTGCGGGCGCGGCTGAGGCGGGATTTAACCGTGCCCAGGGATGATGCGGTGATCTCGGCGATTTCGCTGTAATCATACCCTTCTACGTCGCGCAGAACGGCCGTTATCCGTTGATCGTCTGGTAAATCTTGCAAACAGCGCTCAATCGCCCGCATCATTTCCACGCGCTGCGCCTGCGCCTCAGGCCCTTCCTCCGGACTGCGCATAAAGCTAAACGACTCATTATCCTCAGTCAGAGCATCCAAAGAAGATTGGGGACGCCGTTTATAACGACGTAATTCATCATAACAGGCATTGGTGGCAATACGCAGCAGCCACGCCTTAAAATTGCCGCCGCGAAAGCGATTCAACGCCTTATACGCCGAGATAAACGCTTCCTGCGTCATGTCCTCCGCCCCTTGCGGCTCATTCATGATGCGATAGACAACGTTATAGACCAGGGATTGGTAATGCAGCACCAGCCGGTTGTAAGCCGCTACGTCCCCTTCTTGCGCTTTCTTGATCAGATCGTCTTCGTTGTCCATTGACAGATAATTCAGCTTGATTTATACTCTCGGTCGCTTTACCAAAGATGCCGAAGTGGCGGAATAGGCAGACGCGCACGACTCAAAATCGTGTTCCCTCGGGAGTGTGGGTTCGATTCCCACCTTCGGCACCATCAACAAATTTTGGCGAATTATAAGCCCCGCATCAGGGACTAGCAAGGTTAATCGGCAGGCTACCAGTAAAAAGCGGGTGGCCTTTTTCTTTGAAAGGGGGCAAAGTGGCAAAACGGCGCTTCGACAAGCTCAGTAACCGGTGGCAAGGTGATCAAGCGCCAGCTCCCTCCTGTAACTCTGCAACCAGCAAGCCGCAAGCCACAATCTGAAATTATGAAACGCTGGCTTTCCCTATTTAGCTTCATCGGCATTGGTCTCCTCATCGGCATTAGCCTGGGCCTGTTCCTGGGCTGGATCGCCTGGCCCACCGAATACACCGACGCCAATCCATCCGTCTTGAGTGAAGCGTATAAACAAGAGTACCTGCTCATGGTGGCGGCCGACTACGCTCTCACCAACGACCTGGACGCCGCCCGCCAAAAAGTAAGATTGCCCGGCGAAGAGTTCCTCTTCTCATACACTCTTGACCAAATTTTACAGGGCGGCAATCAAACTGAAATTCGCCAATTGGCGCAACTGGCTCACGATTTGGGCCGCACCTCCCCAGCCATGACCCCTTATCTCAACAGCGAGGCGCCCCCCCAACCATGAGCCGCCGCCGACGCCGTTCACAGCCCTCGCCAGACGGGAAGCAGCCCTTCAACCGGGCTTCGGCTGCCGGTTTGATTTTACTGGGGGTAATCATGGGGCTGATGGGCGCTTTATATTACGCCTGGGTAGTGGCGCCCATCGTTTACACAGAGGTAGCTCCTTCTCGTTTAAGCGAACGGTACAAAGAGGAATATATCTACCTGGTGAGCCAAAGTTACGCCGCCAATGGGGATTGGGCGCAAGCTGAACGACGTCTGGCGGCGCTGGAAGACCCGGCGCTCAATCAGAGAGTCGCCACCCTGCTGGAAACCTATTTACGCCAACAAGCGGAGCCACAAGTGATCGAAAATCTGGCGCAACTGGCGCAAGGATTGGGGGTGGAAAACAAAGCGGTGGCCCTCTTTGCGCCGACGCCGGCCGGACCGATACCCACGCCGACTGTGATACCTGCAACCGCAGCCCTCACCGCACCGACTGCCACCCCCAGCCAAACCCCCACGCCCTCCTCCACGCCCAGCCCTTCCGCTACCGCCACCACCATCGCCCGCCCCTCAGTCACCCCTCGCCCCACCTATCGTCTATTGGCGCAGACGCAGCACTGCGCCGCGGGAGAACCCGTTGCCCTGTTGGTGGTAGAAACCCAAGACGCCCTGCTAAACCCCTTACCGGGTATAGAAGTCCTCGTCACCTGGGGCGGGGGCGCCGACCACTTTTTCACCGGCTTCAAACCAGCGCAGGGGGCGGGGTATGGAGATTTCGTCATGGAGCCGGGCGTCTCCTATACTGTGCAGCTGGCTGATGGTAGTCCAGAAATCAGCGGCTTGCGTATCGAACCCTGTGCCGATGGCGCCGAGGGCGGCTGGTGGCTCACCTTTCAAAATTTACGTTTACGGTTGACTCCTACGCCAGAACCATAATGCTTACATGAACACCTTTGATAAAAAAACGCTTTTCTTTCTTCTTTTACGCGCCTGAAACAAACTCGTTTACAGGGACATTTCTCTATTGTGCGGCGCATTATGGAGAAGCTGGGCGGCGAGGCGGGAATGGAGAGTGTTCCCGAAGGAGGGCTTGTTTTTATTTCACGTTACCGGCTGTGGCTGAGGCTGATTGGGGAGAAACGGCCGTTTCCCTCTCACAATCTAACTCCATCCTCTGCTATAATGAATACCATATTGAACAATCGTCATGGTTCAGAAACGGAGAAGGTTATTTGGACACTTTGTAGAACTAACCTGAACCATGCCGAATAATCTTAAAACAGGTTCAGCGGAGATCGATACTATGCAAGTATACGCTTACGAATTTACAATGAAAAAAAGGGGACGCTCATACTAGAAGACTTGCCTTTTGATTCAGGGGAGAAGATAGAAGTGATCATTATCCCACGTATGAGTCAGCAGCCTGAGGAAAATCAATATCCTTTTTGGGGGAAACCAATCACTTACTTAAATCCGGCCGAACTGCCTGGCTAACATGCCCACCGAGAGATAAATAAGCGTCGGCCGGCCGTGCGGACAGGTATGCGGGTTCTGGCACTGCTCCAACTGCCAGATCATCGCCTCCATCTCGGCTTGAGAAAGGGTTTGGCCCGCTTTGACGGCCGCCGCTTTGCAGACCCGCATCACAATCTTATCCTCAATTTTACCCTGCATCGGTTTGTCCCCCCGCTCTAAATCTTCCACCACCGAAACCACTGCCTGCGCCGGGTCCAGCTTTGCCAAGATGGCCGGGATGGCCCGCACCATGAAGGCGTTGGGGCCAAATGGCTCAATCTGGAAGCCGAGCTGGTTCATGACGGCCAGGTTTTCATTGAGCAGGGTGGCTTGCGGCGGAGAGAGATGAACGGCCGTTCCCGTTACCAAGCCCTGCGCCGTCACCCCATCTTCATCCCGCCAGTCAGCCATAAACTGCTCGTAGAGGATGCGTTCGTGAGCCGCGTGTTGGTCGATGAGGAAGACGCCATCCGGCCCTTCAGTGATGATATACGCCGCTCCGATTTGGCCGATGACGCGCATGATGGGCAGTTTGCCGCCGCCTAAGTCGGCCGTGGGCGGATGGCTGCTGGGAGATGGAGAAGAGGGCGAATTGGGGGAAACGGCCGTTTCCCCCCCAGGCAGCTTCATCGTCGGCGGCGTCCAGTCAAAACCCAGCCCGGGTTGCGGCTCGTCGTCGCGCCGTACAAACGCATTTTCATCCAACACGCCCGACCAGCCGGGGGCGGCTTCCGTGCGGGGCGGGGCGGCCCAACCGCCCATGTCGCGCAGTGGCGTCTCCGCGATGAGCGTTTGACGCACCGCTTTTTGCACCGCGCCAAATACAGCATGGCTGTCCCGAAAACGCACTTCCACCTTTGTGGGATGCACGTTCACATCCACTTCTTCGGCAGGCATAGTGATGAAGACCAGACCCAGCGGATACCGTCCGGTGGGCAGCAGGGTGTGGTACGCCTGGGTGACGGCATAGGTGAGGCTGCTATCTTTGATGTAACGGCCGTTCAAAAACAGATCAATATGGCTGCGATTGGCCCAATGTAAACTGGGCGGGCCGACAAAACCAGTGACAGAGATCGAAGATTGAAGCGTGGCGGCCTCTGCCTCTTCTGCCTCTTTTACTCTTTGATCTTCAATCTCCAATAACTCCCGCGCCGTTTCCGGCCCATACACTGCCACCAACACATCACGCAGATCGCCGCTGCCGTTGGTTTGGAAGGTAATACGGCCGTTATGCGTCAGCCTGAAACGAATATGCGGGTAAGCCAGGGCGTAGCGGCTGGTGAACTCATCAATGAGCCGCTTTTCCGTGCTGATGCTTTTGAGAAACTTGAGACGGGCGGGCACGTTATAAAACAGCTTTTCCACCGCGATAACCGTGCCCTGCGGCGCGCCCACGCTGTCCCGGCTGACCAGTTTGCCTCCCTCTAGTTCCAGGCGCGTCCCGGCCGTTTCCCCGGCCGTCCGCGAGACGATGGTCACTTTGCTCACGGCCGAAATGGCGGCCAACGCTTCGCCCCGAAAACCGAGGGTGCGAATAGCGTTTAAATCCGCCGCTGCGTGCAGTTTAGAGGTGGCGTGGCGCAGGAAGGCCGTTTCGATTTCCTCAGCGGAAATGCCCAGGCCATCATCGGCGATTTGGATGCGGGCGCGGCCCCCCTCGTGGATGTCGATATGGATCGCTTTGGCGCCGGCGTCGATGCCATTTTCTACCAGTTCTTTGACAACGGAAAACGGCCGTTCTACCACTTCACCAGCGGCAATTTGAGAAGCAAGCTGCTCAGATAACACCTGAATCGACATGGCGCGTATTGTACCACAACTTACGCCATGCCCTTGCCACCTCACCGCCCTGCCACTATACTCCCCAAACAAGCAAAAAAGGAAATGAACTATGCCTTTTCAACCAGATTATGAAGTGCCTGAAAAGCGTCGGGCTTACACCTTTGAAGCCAAAGCCAAAGCGGGCTGGGAGGGCATTGCCATCCTCATGCTGCATGGTTTCATGGGCAGCCCGGTTAGCTCCCGAGACATGGGACAATTTTTTGCCAACGAGGGCATCACCATCCACTGCCCTTTGCTGCCCGGTCACGGTAATTTACCCTACCAGATTCATGGCTACGGTAAAAAGGATTGGCTGGCCGAAGCCGAAGAAGCGTTTCTCACCCTGCAAAAAAAGTATGACCAGATTTTTGTCATCGGCCATTCCATGGGCGCGGTGCAGGCCGCTTATCTGGCGCATAAATATCAAAATGCCGTCTGCGGCCTCATCCTCATGGCCCCGTTGTACGACGTGCCGGATTGGCGCATCAAAATGGCCTCGTTTGGTCGCTATCTCATGCCCTGGTTTTATCCGCTGAAACGGAAAGAAGTGGATCGGGATATTTTCCTGGCGCGGGTCACAGACTTTGATCCCACCATTGACGTGAACGATCCTGAATTGCAAGAGTGGCTGGTAGAAGCGTCACGGCTGCCCATGGACGGCATTGATGAAATGCGCAAAATGGGGGTCTTTGGCCGCAAACTGTGGCCCAAAATCCACCAGCCCGTCGTCATTTTCCAGGGAGGCAACGACCCGGCGGTCCACACCGATTATGTAGAGCAGTTATTCCAAAAATTAGCCACGGCCGATAAAGAGATGAAGTTTTTTCCCCAGGCCGGCCATGAACTAATGCGTCCAGAGGAGCCGATTCACATGAAGGTGTGGCAAAAGACGTTGGAATTCATTGACGATCACGCCGAAATCGGCGAAAAAAGGCACACCCCTTTAAATGCGCCCTCGCTCTTCACCAAAAAGGAAGACGGCCGTTAACATGCCCCGCACCTATGTCATCATCGATGTGGAAACCACCGGTCTGGATCCCGCCCAGGATGCCCTCACCGAAGTGGCCGTTATCACCCTGCAAAACAACGATATTCTCGACGCCTACACCTCCCTCATCAACCCCCACCGCGACATCCCTGAAGCCATCACCCAACTCAACGGCATCAGCAACGAGATGGTGGCCGACGCCCCCAGTATGTTTACCGTGCGCACCAAACTGCGCACCCTCGTCGCCGACCATATCATCGTAGGCCACAATGTGGACTTTGACATGGGTTTCCTCACAGAGGAACGAGTCGGCGTGGGCAACCACCGCCTGGATACCCTCACCCTGGCCTCTATCCTGGCGCCAGAAGCGGGGCGTTATGACCTGGAATCATTGGTGCACATCCTGGAACTGCCCGATCCCCATCACGGCCAGACCCACCGCGCCCTGGACGACGCCGAACAGACGGTGGAACTGTTCCTGGCGCTGCGCGAACGGGCGTTGGCGCTGGAACTGTGGCAGCTTGAGGAAATCGTCATGGCCGGCCAGCGCATCGCCTGGCCGGAAACGCTCTTCTTTGAAGAAATCCTGGCGCTCAAAGCGCAGACCGCCTTCACCGGAGGGCAGGGCAAGCCGGGCAACCTGGACAAGCTGTTCCAGCCGGAGCAGCCGCGCGGACAGGCGTTGGCGCCCGTTGAAAAGCCAACTGCCCTGCCGGTCGATTTTATCGCTGGGATGCTGGAGCCAGGCGGCAATTTTGACCACACCTTCCCCAATTTTGAACACCGGCCGCAGCAGGTGGAAATGTTAACGGCCGTTACTGAAGCCTTCAATCACAGTGGTCATACCCTCATCGAAGCGGGTACGGGCACGGGCAAAAGCATCGCCTACCTGCTGCCCGCCGCATTTTGGGCGCAGCAAAACGGCCGGCGCGTAGTCGTCTCCACCAATACCATCAACCTGCAAGACCAGCTCATCCACAAAGATTTGCCGGAACTGCAAAAAGCGCTGCCCTTTGAACTGAGAACGGCCGTGCGCAAAGGACGGAGCAACTACCTCTGCACCCGCCTCTTCAAACAAATGCGCCACAACGGCCCCAGCAACGCCGACGACATGGTGATGTTCGCCCGTATTTTGCTCTGGCTGCCCCACACCAACAGTGGCGACGTGGCCGAACTCGTCATCCGCACCCCTGGCGAACGGCTGGCCTGGGGGCGCATGAACGGCGAGAACGCCGTCTGCACCAGCGACCGCTGCGCCCAGGAACGCTGCCCCTTGTTCATCGCCCGCATGAGAGCGGAGCAGGCGCACATCATCATCGTCAACCACGCCCTGCTGCTGGCGGACGTTTCCACCGGCAATCTCATCCTCCCCCCGTTTACTGACCTGATTATCGACGAGGCGCATCATTTGGAAACGGCCGTGACCGATGGCCTCAGTTTCCGCGCCGACAAACGCATGTTGGAGACCACCTTCAGCGAAATCACCCAACCCAAAGCGGGACTGCTCGGTCAATTGGAAAGCCGGGCGCGAGGGGTGCTGGCCCCCGATATTTACGCCTCCATCAGCGCCTACATCAACACCATGCGCGCCGAAGCGCAGGACGCCGGTTTCGTCTTGGATGAATTTTTCACTACCTTGAGTTACTTCCTCCGCGATCATGTCAACCGGCGCAGTCAATTTTCGCAGCAAGTGCGCCTCACGCCGCCCCTGCGCAGCCAGCCTGAATACCAGGAAGTGATGCTTAGTTGGGAAAATCTAAACAACCATCTCAAAGCGCTGGCTGTGGGCTTTGAGAAACTGGCAAAAGCGCTGGAAGCTGTCATTTTTAACAGCGACATCACAGACGGCGAGGATTTGGTGCGAGAGCTGGCGGGAAACGGCCGTTCCCTGGAAGAAACGCGCCAAAATCTCGACCAAACCCTGGCCAAACCCCGCGCTGACATGATCTACTGGGTGGAAATCTTCAAGGAACGGCTGTCGCTCCACGCCGCCCCGCTGCATGTAGGGCCGCTGGTGGAAGAGCATATTTTCAACAAGCTGGAAACCGTCATCCTCACTTCGGCCACCCTGCGCACCGCCGGCGCTGGCAGCTGGAACGCCGCCACTTTTGATTACATTCGCGGTCGTCTACATGCTTTCACAGCCAGTGAACTGGCCGTTGGCTCTCCTTTTGACTATGAAAACGCCGTACTGCTCTACCTGGCTTCCGACATGCCCGAACCGAACCAGCCCGGCTACCAACGTTACCTGGAAGAGGCTATCATCGATGTAGCCACAGCTCTCGGCGGGCGCACGATGGCGCTGTTTACCGCTTACGGCCAGTTGAACGAGACCACCCGCGCCATAGAACGGCCGTTAGCCGACGCCGGCATCACCACCCTCTCACAAGGCAGCAATATGTCACGCCAGCAGCTATTGGCCCAATTCAAACAAGAAAACAGCCGGGCGGTTCTCCTGGGTACGCGCTCCTTCTGGGAAGGCGTCGATGTGCCTGGCGAAGCCCTGCAATGTGTCATCATCGCCAAGCTGCCTTTCGACGTGCCTTCTGATCCCGTCTTTGCCGCCCGTTCGGAAACCTTTGACAACTCGTTTTTTGAATACGCCGTCCCTGAAGCTGTGCTGCGCTTCCGCCAGGGATTCGGCCGGCTCATTCGCCGGGGCAGCGACGAAGGCGTCGTGGCCATTCTAGATAAGCGGGTCCTCAGCAAAAGATATGGCAAAATGTTTTTGGATGCGCTGCCCCCCAGCTTGATCCTCCGGCAGCGTACCAACCGTCTCGGTGAGCTAACTCTGCGTTGGCTCAATCGGGAACGATAGCCGCCCGACACCTGGAATGTAAATAGTTTAATACCTGCATTCATACAATTTGATACCATTGCAAGGAATTCTACGGGAAGATATGTATCGGTATTTGAGACGCTTTGTAAACAATACCTGTTATATATTCTCAATGGTAACCCTAAATTTCATTTACAAAAGAGCAAAAATAATCATGAATTCCATGACTGCTCTTCTATTTCAATATCATAGGAGGATGTTGATATGAGAACCCATCGTTCAAGAATTTTTCTGTTTATTGTGTTGGTGGCTATGTTATCTTTGTGGTTAGCTGCCTGTGGCGGTGGTGAAGAACCCACGGCCAC
>CAZXVH010000032.1:2777-20571 GCA_964643965.1 uncultured Ardenticatenaceae bacterium | reverse complement strand
GCCACACCCCAAGTGGAATTTCAACCGTTTTCCAGTGAAGAAGCAGGCGTGAACATGAATTTCCCCGCAGATTGGGTTTCCAATACCGATCAGGCTGATTTTATGATTTTCGCCACCAGCCAGAAGGCGATTGATGCGGACGAACCAGGCGCCACCGATGCCGTAACTTTATTGGCGAGAGTACCTGTGACAGAGTTTGAAACCACTGATCCCGAGGAAGCCTTAAATACCTTTATCCCCCAACTTGGTTTCCAGGAAAGTGAACTGCGTGAAGGGCCAACGGCCGTTACCCTCAACGGCGTCCCGGCTGCTACCGCCATCATTGATGCGGAAAGCAACAGCGGCATTCCCTTGACCGCCTACATCACGGTATTGATCGATGATCCTTGGGCTGCCATCTTCGTCGCCACCACCCCCATCGAAATGGAAGCGGATTACCAGGACATCTTCATCGCCATGGCTGAAAGCATCGAACTGTCCGCGCCGCTCATGAGCGCGGCGAGCAGCGGCATGATGGGAGCGCCAGAAACCGAAGGCTTTTTATTCTACGGGGACGTGGTTGAGGGCGTTCTCAAAGAAAACAGCCAGACCGCCTGGAGCTTCATTGGCCTGGAAGGCGAAAAAATAGACATCCTCGTTGAACCCGCTTCAGACGATTTAGACTTGACCCTGGATATTCTGGACGAAACCGGAAAATCCATTTTAGGCGGAGCCATTGATGATTCCTTTGGCGTAGAATCGCTGACCGGTTTTGAACTGACCGTCAGCGGCAGCTACTTCATCGTAATCAACAGCTACGATGGCTCACCAGGCGACTTCACCCTGACCCTGGCCGAAGCGGGAACCGCTGCCACCGATGAGGGCGAAGACGATAGAGTACGCACAGTCATCACCTCTGGCAGCGCCCTCAATTTCAGCGAATTTTATAAAGCCTCTCTGGACGGCGCTACTGAAGCCACGTTCACCTTTCCCGGCAAGGCGAATGAATTTGCTGACGTTACTGTCTCCCCCCTTACCGAAGGGTTAGATGTCGTCATCGATTTGTTGGATCCCTCCGGCGCTTCCTTGCTGCCAGAGTCCCCCCTGGATGACTCCTACGACACAGAATACCTCCGCATTATGCGCCTGCCAGTGGATGGCCAGTATACCATCGTCGTCTCCAGTTATGATGGCGCCCCGGGTGATTTTGAACTACTCGTGGAAGAATCCTATCTGAACAATCCGGCTTCCTTTATTTTTGCCAGCGGCTCCCTCGATGACGCGGAAGAGGCACATGATTTCCCCTTCTACACCTATACCGACGAAATGGTGATTTTCCAGGTCAACCCGGCCTTTGAATTAGACGCCGTTGTGCAATTGTATAATGATGATACTGGTGAGCTGCTGCAAGAGAAAGACGCTTCGACCGGCTTTGAAGAAGTCATTTTCTTGGTACCTGAAGATGGCAACTACAAATTCAAACTGATAGGGTATGAAGGTTCAACCGGCGCATATGATGTCACCCTGATCGGTTCAGAATTCGTCTATTTTGAGCTGGCAGTGGGCGACCTGGTTATCGGCCGGTTTGGTTCCAACAGCCTGTTTGAATATTATATCGGCGGCGCGGCCGGCGACACCGTTAACTTGACTATCAAGACAGAGGATAGCATTGACCTCATCCTGGAATTGACGGACTTTGACAGCAATATCCTGGCCTCAGCCGATGAGGGCGGCGTCGGCGCTCAAGAAACCCTGAGCTACACGTTTGAGTCAGATGATTTGCTCATTCTGCGAGTTAGCGACTTTACCGAATCTGGTACAGGTGAGTTTATTCTTTCTGTTGAGTAACTGTTTGTAGGCCAGATTGGTTCACTCTGGCAGAGTGAACCAATCTGACGCCTGATGAAAGAGTCGCTGTCGGTGAACAGCGGCTCTTTTTGTGTTAAATAACGGCCGTTCCTCCCTCCTCGCATCTTCTTCCTACACAATGGGTTATAACGCCTGGCAAAAGGAGATCCATATGAAAGTTGAAAACAGACGAGTGGTGATTACGGGGATGGGGACCCTCAATCCATTAGGCAATTCGGTGGCTGACACATGGGCGGCTGTGCGGGCCGGGCGCAGCGGCATCGGTCCCATCACCCACTTTGACGCCAGCGCCTACAAGACGCAAATCGCCGGTGAAGTCAAAGCATTTGACGCCGCCGCCTTGTTTGGCCGTAAAGAGGCGCGGCGTATGGATCGGGTGACACAGTTGGGCCTGGCCGCCGCTCAAGAAGCGCTGGCCGATTCTGCCCTGGTCGTCACCGAGACCAACAGTCCGCGCATCGGCGTGATCGTGGGCAGCGGCATGGGTTTGATGCAGCCTATTATCGAAAACAACGCCATCTTCAACGAGCGCGGCCCTTACCGCGTCAGCCCTTTTTTTGTGCCCATGATGCTGGCCGATACGCCGGCCACCATAATTTCCATCAGCCATAATTTGCGCGGACCAAACCTGGCCGTTTACACCGCCTGCGCCACCGGCAACAACGCTCTGGGCGAAGCGGCCGTCACCATTCAGCGCGGCGCGGCCGATGTGATGCTGGCTGGCGGCGCCGAAGCGTGCATCTTACCGCTGACGTTGGCCGGATTTGGCGTCATGGGCGCCATCTCCACCCGCAACGACCTGCCGGAGCAGGCGTCACGGCCGTTTGACAAAACAAGAGATGGCTTTGTGATCAGTGAAGGTGCGGCCATCCTGGTGTTAGAAGCCTGGGAACATGCCCTGGCGCGGGGGGCGCATATTTACGGAGAATTGACGGGCTACGGGACCAGCGCGGACGCTTTCCACATCTCCATGCCTGCCGAAAATGGCAGCGGCGCGGCGCAGGCCATGCGCCTGGCCCTGGCCGACGCTGGTCTGACGCCAGCCGCCATCGACGCCATCAATGCCCACGGCACCTCTACCCCGCTCAACGATAAAATGGAAACAGCCGCTATCAAGGCCGTATGGGGGGAACGCGCCGCCCAGGTTCCTATCAGCGCCACCAAGTCGCTGCACGGCCATTTGCTGGGGGCCACAGGGGCGTTGGAAGCGATTCTATGCCTGCACAGCTTGCAAACAAACTGGCTGCCGCCCACGATCAACTATGAAATACCAGACCCGGATTGTGATTTGGATTATGTGGTAGAAGAGGGGGGTAGGGAAACGGCCGTTTCCCACATCATGTCCAATACCTTCGGCTTCGGTGGCCATAACGCCACGCTGATATTCAGCAAATACCGGTGACCAGTTTACAGTTTACAGTTTACAGTTTACAGTCCACTGTTCACTGCCCACTGCCCACTGCCCACTGTTCGCTATCCACTGTTCACTGTCCACTGCCCACTGTCTCCTGTTCACTGATCCGCGCCAGCCTCGCTCCCAGGTCATCGGCCGTCACCTGCATCCCTTCCTCCACTCGCGGATAAGCCATCCAGGCTAAACTAAAACCAAACAAGAAGCCGGTCAGCGCTCGAAACAGAGGCGTACTTTCACGCAGGGGGAAAACCGTGTTGAAAAAGGAGAGCGACTGGGCGGCTGTGCCATATTGGCTGAACAACTGCGAAAAGCCATCCAGGGCAATCGGCCCCAAACCAAGCAGCAAGAAACCCCAAAAAGGCAGCGGTTTGATGGTAATGCGCGGCCGCAGCAGGGCATAGAGCAGGCCAAAGACGAGGATCGCGCCGTAAATAGCGATGTCCCGCTCACACAGCGCCATTTTGTACCCCATTTCAGCATTGCCCAAGAAGCGACGGGCCGGCAGCAAGAACGTCATCCACTGCGCCGGATCAGGGGAAGCGTTGGCAAATTCGGGGATGGTTGGCATGTAGGTTTCGATGGGCGTCAAAGCGGTGCCCGCCAGTTCTCGCGGATACGCATATTGCTCGCCAAACAAAAAGAAGGAACGGGAAGCCATTTGATGACACATGGGGCTGTACATGGTGTAGATCACACGAGCCGGGCCAGTGGCTCCCACCTGCATGAGCAGCGGGGCCAGCAACATCGGTATCCCCACATACAGGGCGATGCCAATGTTAAAAACGGCCAGCCAATGGCGGGCAATGCCGTAAATGATTTTATCGACAAAAATAACGAATGAGCGTGTTTTGCCGGTCACTGGTTTTTGGGGGGCAGGGGTCGTCATAAAAACTCTCTCCGAAAATGGGATGGGGGCAAGTATACCTAAAACATCAAGAGAAGCGATTTTAAGGGATGGCTTCTGCCAGATAGACGTCGATTTGTTCAGGGGTAAGCAGGCCGCGGTGAACGGCCGTTATCACCCCCTCCCCGTCTATAAAATAAGTGGTAGGAAAGTTGTACACCTGGTAAAGGGCGGAAATCACGCCCTCTGGGTCTAGCAGCGTGGTCAGGTTCAAGTCTAACTCTGCCACAAACGCCGCTACCGCCGCCGCCGATTCCTGATCATTGAGCGCCAGCACTACCAACCCTTCATCCGCATACTGCGTTTGCGCCGCCTGCAAAGCGGGCATCTCCAGACGGCAAGGGGCACACCACGTCGCCCAAAAGTTAACGATCACCGGCTGGCCGCGAAAATCTTCCAGGCTAACCACCTCGCCGTCTAAATCCGGCAAATGGAAATTGTGGGCGCTGTCTCCCACCGCCAATAAGCCGCTGCTGCCAGGCGCTATCTGCGCCACGGTGCGTTCACCCTCATTTACCGGGATCTGCTGCAGAACAGACGGTTGTTCACCCCAGAGTCCGCTGCCAAAGATGAGCAAAGCGGCAGCCAACCCCAGTAAAAGAGCGCCAATAAGAAACAGATAAGGAGAACGGCCGTTTCCCTTTGATTCATTCGCCATCAGATAAGCCTCATAAAAAAGCGGGGATTAGTAGATTTTGAGATTTACCAGCCAATCTCCCCATCTGCTAATCCCCGCTCACTCATTTTTCCAAAATTACTGCGAGAATAATCCTATCAGGGCTTCTTCTTGCTTCGCCAACCACTCTGCTAATTCCGGGGGGATAATGCTGTTAAAATAGGCCAACTGCGCATTCAGCATCAGCAGCCCAATCATCACAAAGAGAGCGCCGCTGATCAACTGGGTGGAATGCAAATGCACAGTGATCCGCTTTTCTTCCGAACTGGTAAACGTCCACAAAGCCGCACCCGCCACCGCCAACAGCAGCAAGCCAATTTCCAGGCCCGTACTCATGTCGTAAGCCCGCATAAACGAGACATTGCGGAAGGCATACGTCGCCGCCGCCAGGGCAATTTGCCACACAGCCAGCGCCCAAACCAACGCCACCACAAAAACATGCGTATCCCAATCCCAACCTTTGCCCTTCAACGCCCGCCAGAACCGCCCCTGACGGCTCATGCGCCCAAAAAAGAGTGACACAATCAACAGAGGCAGCCCCAGCCCCAACGTATAAATAAACAGCAACATCATACCGCGCCACACTGAAGTGGTCTGCGCCGCCAGCGTTAGCACCGCGCCCAAAATTGGCCCTACACAGCTTGACCAGCCCACGGCAAAGGTCAGGCCAAATAAGTAAGAACCACCCGGCGTAGCGCTGTACTGCTGCCCGGCCGTATCACGAACCCCACCAAACCCCAAACCCAGCAAACTCATCACCCCAAAAACAAGGATGATCGAACCGCCTACCAGGAGCAAAAGCTGCTGACTTTGCAAAAGCACCCGTCCCAATAAAAAGCCAACCGCTCCCAAAATGCTAAACGTGGTCGCCAATCCCAGGAGAAAGGCCAGGGTATTGGTGGCAATGCGGGAGCGTTCGCTTTGAAAAGCAAAGGCAAAGTAAGCGGTTAGCACGGGCAGGGTACAAGGAGATAAAAAACTGAGTAAGCCCCCCAAAAAGGCCAGCACCGCCAACACGATAAACGGCTGGGATTGAATGCCAAACGCATTTTCAGCGGAGGCATTGCTCTGATTCAGGGAACCAAGCAGTAAAAAAGCCAGAACCAGGGCGGCCGATATGATGAGCAGCCATTGCCCCGTCGATAAGGAGCGCAGTCGTTTGGCGATAGAAGATGTTTCAAGCGTTGACATAAATAAAATTTCCTTGATTAATAGGGCACTGTCCTTTTTAGATGCGCCTCTTACCTATCCTCTTACAGCCACCAAGTATGCCCTCACATTGTAAAGAAACGGTAAGTCGGCTTATAAATCTACCTCTTGCTCATTTTCCTGTAAGATTTGGCGCATCAATTGCAAATCTTGTTTCAGGTTCCGCTGGCGTACCACCAGCGTGATGATGTAGCTCATGAACACCAACCACATGACAAAATAACCAAGCATCAGGTAACTATTAAACTGGTTGGCAATTTCGCCGCCAGCCTGGAGAATCGGGGTGAGTAAAAGAGGGGTCATGCGTTTTCTCCTTGCAGGTGAGCGGTTACGCGCATCTTCAAATCATCTACGGCGTCTGATAAACGCTGCAAACGAATGCGGTTCATCAACCAGGCGGCATAAACAATGGAATAGGTGATGGTGCTAGTCATGAGAGTGATGCCCATCCTGGCGGAATCTAAACCAGAAAACTCTTGCAGCCCCTCTTCCGCGCCCTGTGCCGACTCTGCCACACCGCCCACCACAACGGGGTGAATATCACGCAAAATACGGACGCTGATATACGCCATAATAATGGTGACAAAGGCCACGATGACATAGACGGCGGCAAACCGCGCCCGCCGGTCTGCATCTTCAATAGCGCCGCGCAGCATAAAATAAGCGGCGTAAGTGAGCAGGGCAATGGTGATCAAGGTCAGGCGTGGACTCCAGAGCCACCAGGTATTCCAGGCTGGTTTGCCCCAGACGGAGCCGGCGACAGTGGCCATTGTTAGAAAAACCAGCCCGATTTCCACCGATGCCAGCGCCAAGGAATCCCAGCGCCGCTCACTCTTCCACAAATACATGACGCCGCCAAACAGCGCCACAAAAAAGGCGACCGCGCCCACCCAGGCCGAACCGACATGGAAATAGAAGATGCGCTGCACATTACCCATGGTGCGCTCGGTGGGTGCATAAAAGAATATCACGCCCAATGTGAGGATCACGGCAATAACGGCCGTCCAGTTCAAAATCTTCAACGTTTTATCAAAACGAGGTGAAGTAATCATAAACATCTCCTTCAGAAGCTTAAAACAATATCAGGATTCTACAACATAATGATAGGTCAGGAAACCGGCCGTCAGCATGAGTAAATCATAAATTATGACAAGATAGACGGCGCTTTGTACCTCGCCCCACACCGGGGCTTGCGGGAACATATACGCCGCCACCGCCATCGAGGCCGGCAGCACCAGGGGCAGAGAGAGGGGCAGTAGCAACACAGGCAGCAGCACCTCTTTGGCGCGGGTCTGGATGGTCATGGAAGTCACAATCACGCCCGCCGCGATATAACCCACCGTGCCTAAAAACAAAATGAGCAGCACCGCCGGCCGCCACATCGGTTTGTTGAAGAAAATCATAAATAACAGCACCAAAATGGCTTCCAACACCAGGGTAAAAAGGGTGATGCTGATTACCTTACCCAAATAAATGGCGTTGCGCGGCACGGGGGCAATGAGCAAGGCGTCCATCGTCTGGTTTTCCCGCTCCAGGGCCAGGGAGCGGTTCAAGCCCAGGGTACCGGCCAGCAAAATAGTGGCCCAGAGCAGGCCGGTGGACACATTGCGGGCCGCATCCAGGTTGGCCTCCAGGGCAAAGTTAAACATGATGACCGTCACCACAGAAAACATCACCATGACGCTAACAGTCTGCCGGGTATGGCGCTCTATACGCAAATCTTTCCAGACAATGGCAAAAACGGCCGTTATGAATTCCCGCGTCTCTGAGGGTTTAGCTTCTATTTGCTGCTCATTCATCGCTGGCTGCCTTCTTCCGGGAAGTGGTTTGGCTCGTGTACACATCCAAAAATGCGGCTGGCGTCAGGCCCCGGCTCTGGGCGTCATAGACAATCTTGCCCCGGTTTAGGATGGCAATGCGATCACACAAATTTAAGCCATGAGATAAATCGTGGGTGATCATGAGGATGGAACGGCCGTTTTCATGTTCGCGCCGTAATAAATCATCCAGCAGCCGGGTGGCGTCCTGGTCAAGGCCGGTATACGGTTCATCTAACAGCAAAATATCAGGCTCATGCAGCGTCGCCCGGGCAATCGTCAGCCGCTGCACCATACCCCGTGAAAAGGTACTCACCGGATCCCGCTGCCGGGCATACAAGCCCACCTTACGTAGCGCCGCCATCACCCGCTCCTCTTGATCATCCAGGCGATACAACCGGGCAAAAAACATCAAATTTTCAACGGCCGTTAAATCACCATACAACAAAGAGTGGTGCGAAACGAGACCAATATGCTGCCGCACCCGTCCCGCCTGCTGCGGCAGCGCCCACCCACCAATGCGTACCTCGCCAGCAGTGGGTCTGAGCAGCGTCGCCACAATGCGCATCAACGTAGACTTCCCCGCCCCATTCGCGCCCACCAGCGTGACAAATTCGCCCGCGCTCACCTGCAAATCCACGCCGCGCAGCACCAAATTCATGCCATATCGTTTAACCAAGCCCTGCAATCTAATCATACTGTCAACATCCGGCGCTGGCTTTCAGCCACATTTATCCATTGCTCATCAATGACACTTTACCCAAGATGCAGGGAAATGCAACAAGCAGCGATTTTAGCTATATTTGCCTCAACCAGGCGCCCATCCACCCTGTTTTTAAGTAAAACCATAGGCAAGATGGCAATTTATAGGACATAGATGGAGACAAACAAACCGGCCTTTGAGGGACGGAAAAGAGGCAAACGGGTGGCATCTATTCGAGAATTTATACGTTAAACCTACGATGAGTTGCTAAAAACCAACGCTTTACTTATAATCCCCGTTGATATCGGGAAGAGGATTAGGTAAAAATTTGTCAGTAATCTTGACTGAAACAATTATTCCCTGGATTTTAGGGACGCTGCTCTTACTCCTTATATTCACATTTGTAGTAGCAGTGAAATCATGGCGCGATATGAAACGGTCTCCGTATTTCTTTATGCGCCAACAAGCAGAAAAGCGGTTGCAGACTTACATGTCAACCAGCTTGGTTTTGCTTTCCCTGACAGTAGGCGTGGCCGCTTACGCCTGGCAAACCCCGACAGACAATATCTCTCGTGTCGCCGTTTTAGTAAATGAGAAGCCCGCTGCTGAAGACGTCATTCAGCTCATGAAAGATTCACCCGAACCCATACAGTCCATTGAATTGGTACAGACATTGGCCAGGGAACAGGTGGCTGAGATTACGGTTTCCACCAGACCCACTTTGCCAGAAGCATATGATCAATTAGAGCCAATTGTTGAATTGAACGAAGACACGGAACTAGGGTCGCTCTCTTTTTCTACTGAGGTAACAGATCGTTACGAATCTATCAACCCCTCTACTCTTTTCGCCGAAGGGTTTTTCACTATCTATGCCACCTTTGATTATAAATCAATGGCAGATGGTATGGAATGGGCCTGGGTATGGCGTCGGGATGGGCAGGTGATAGAAGGCGGCAATAAACTATGGGATGGGGGCGAGAATGGCCCTGGTTATATTTACCTGGAACCCGTAGATGGCTTTCAAAATGGCATTTATTCGTTGGATGTTTGGGTCAATGGAGAACTTCTGACTCGTTCTGAAATTGTTGTGAATACGGCCGCTGCCGCTGCTGCCGGTAGATAAAATCACCTGATACTAACTCAAATGGATCCCGGTAAACCCGGGATTTTTTGTTTTAAATGCGTGTGTGCTGCATGAACATCCTTACGTTTCATACAACAGCCTCATTCAGACGTTCAACTTCTCAGAGAAGTTGAACGTCTGTTTGCAAAACGACGCAAGCCATACTCAAGGAAGCGCTGCATCTCCGGTACGCGCAGCAGCCAACAAGCCAACAGATACGTCACGCTGCCGGCCGCCCCCCCCACCAACAACTGCGCCCAGACTGAATCCGCCGGCAGCCAGGTTAAGACCAACCAGAGAACGGCCGTCATCGCCCCGGTCGCCCCCAATAAACGCCAGGAACTATTGAATAGAGAACGGCCGTCTAGCCGCCCCATTTTACGCCACAACAGCCACAGCAGCAGCGCTACTTCCACATAGTTGGAAATGCTAAACGCCAGCGCCAGGCCAGCCAGAGGCAGCCCTCCCCACTGCGGGAAAAGCCAAAAGCTCAACCACACACTCAGGATAGTCATAACCAAAATCTGAAAGCCACCCGCTAAAACCGGCGTCCAGGTGTCGCTCAAGGAATAAAACGCCCGCGAAATCACTTCCAACAACATCAGCGCCACCAAACCCAGGGCGAAATAGGACAAGGCGGCGGCGGCATAACGGGTTGATTCGGCGTCAAATAAACCCCGTTCAAACAAAAAGGAGACAATTGGCTCCGCCAGCAAAACAAGCAGCACTGTGATCGGCAGCCCCAGAAACAAAAGCAGGCGCAGTGAATCGGTGACAATCTGGCGCATCTGGCCTAAATCATTTTTGGCAGCCAACGTAGAAAGCGTTGGAAAGGCGGCAATGCCTAAAGCAATACCAATAATGCCCAACGGCAAGCTGATAATGCGAAAGGCAAGGTTGATGGCGGGCAAACTGCCTAAAACAAAAACGGCCGTTCCCGTCAAATACAAAATCACAAATAAATTGACCTGGCTAAAGGAAAGCCCCAACACCCGGGGCGCCATCAACTTCAACACCTTGATAACGCCCGGATCATGAATGGTTAAAACGGCCGTATACTGCGCCTTCTGCTGCCGTAAGCCAGGTAGCTGGATCAATAAATGACCCAAAGAGCCGATCACGGCGCCAATAGCAAAACCCATCGCCTTGCCCAGCGTTGGTCCGGCGCTGGGATCGTTCCACAATACCCCGCCCAGGATCATGCCCAGGTTATAAATCAACGGCGCTAAGGCCGGCAGCAAAAAATGTTGGCGGGCATTCAAGGCCCCCATCACCACCCCGCTGGCGGCAAAGATCACCGTAGACAGCAGCATCACCCGCATCAAAGAGACCGTCATGGGCAGGAGCAACGGCTCGGCGGCGATTTTGTCTCCGTAAAAGAGTTCCACAATTTGCGGCGCAAAAACAATGGCAAAACCAGCAATAACCGCCACCACCAGCGTGATCAGGTTGATAACGGCCGAAAAAAGCCGCCATCCCCCTTTTTCATCATCATGCACAAAGTAAGCGGAAAATGTGGGGATAAACGCTGAACCAATGGCCCCGCCGGCCACCACGAAAAAAATAGCGTCGGGAAAACGAATCGCCACGGCATAGGCTGTGGCTTCCAGGGTATCGATGCCCAGATAGTTGAGCATCACCATTTCTCTGACCAGCCCCGCCAATCGCCCCACCAGGGCCAGCACACCCACCAATCCGGCCGCTCGCAAGACCAAACTGCGGCTGTTTTCTACCGATTCAATTTCTGTTTCTGACATGGGGGTGAATTATACCTTTAAAACGTTAACGGGCTGGCTTTTTCAAGCCAGCCCGGGATTTTTTGGAGAGCCAGGAACGCCGAAACCTGACTCTCGTTAAAAGGAGGAGAAGAAGAAGAGATTTTACCCTTCGCCTACTATTCTATGACACAAGCTATACGCCTGTCTCTACGCCGCTCCTACGCCTACTATACGCAAAACATACGCTTGTGATATTTTTCACATTGTTGGCTGCGTCAATCGACTAACCAGCCATCCGGCGTTAAAATTCCGCCTATGGCATACACATACACAATGGTCCCTATTTCACGAACCCAGACATTGGTAGTTTTGCTGCTCTGTTTGCTGCTGGCAGCCGTTCTGCGTTTCCATGCCCTGCCAGACATACCGCCAGGCTTGCATTATGATGAGGCAGCCAACGCCATTCTGGCCGCCGAAATCGGCCGGGGCCAGAGCCAACCCATTTTCATTGAAAGTTATACGGGTAAAGAAGTTTTGTTTTTCTATGCCGCCGGCGGTTTGATGCGGCTGGTAGGCGAATCACTGTTTACGCTACGGTTGACGGCAGCATTTACCGGGCTGCTGTTGGTGGCGACCACGTATTGGTTGGGGCGGGAACTGGGTCTTTCGCGCCAGGTCGCTTTGCTGGCGGCGGCTCTGTTGGCGGTCAGCTTTTGGCATTTGCTGTTTAGCCGGCTGGGTTTTCGGGCCATTACACAGCCGCTGCTGCAAGCATTAACGGTGGCTGCCTTGTTCCGGGGTGTACGACGCGGTCAATGGCGCTGGCTGGTGGTGGCCGGTCTGTTTCTTGGTTTAACGGCGTATACCTATTTAGCGGCGCGGCTGTTTCCACTGCTGCTGTTAACGGCGCTGCTGCCGCTGCTGTTGAGCCGGGCGCAGTGGCGCTTACGCTGGAGTCAACTGGCGGTAACGGCCGTTACTGCCCTCCTGATTCTCTCTCCCTTGCTCAGCTATTTTGTGGCGCAGCCGGCAGCATTTTGGGTGCGCATCGATCAGGTGGGCGCGGGCGAAACCGGGCTAACCCCCTTGGTCGGTTATCTGCGGGCGTTGGAAATGTTTTTCCTGCGCGGCGATCCGTATATTCGCTTCAATGTACCGGAACGGCCGTTATTCAGCTTGTTGTGGGGGGCGCTGCTGGTGATGGGCTGGGTGGCGCTGCTGACGGCCTGGAAACGGCTGCGTTGCGATTGGCAGCGCTCGGCGACGCTTTTACTGCTGACGGCGCCATTCATCATGATTTTGCCCACTGCCCTGGCCACCCAGGAGATTTTACCCAGCAACCTGCGGGCCATTGGCCTGCTGCCGTTTCTTTTTTATTTGCCGGCCAAAGGGATGGGCTGGCTGCTGGCGGAAATGGCCGAACGTTACCAGCGCCCCGAATTGATGACGCGCGGCTTCCTGACGGTGACGCTCATCTTTTTACTGGTGGAAGGCGTGTTTACGGCGCAAACTTATTTTCAGGAATGGGGTACGGACGCCGCCCTGTTTTACGAGACGGATGGAGATTTAACGGCCGTTGCCCCCTTCCTAAACGAGCAATCTCTGATCGACCAGCCTGTTTACGTGGCCGCCAAATATTATCAGCCGCCGACCATCGCCTTTCTGAGCAGCGCCTATGACAGCCTCAAATGGTTGCCGCAAAGCAAAGCGTTGGTCTTGCCTGCCGCCGGTCCCGCCCTTTACATCTTCACGCACAACAGCCCACTGCCCGTCTGGGCTGAACCGTTTTTGGCGACGGCGGAGCGCGTCTATAACAGCGAGGCGTTTGTAGTGTACCAACTGGGCGCCCCGCCAGAAATGGCGCCGCCTAATCCACAGTCGATCCAGTTTGGCAATGCGGTGACGCTGTTGGGCTATGAGGTAGAAACGGCCGCCGCCGGCGAGACGATGCCGGTGACGCTTTATTGGCGCATCGAGGAAGCGCCAGAGGGGGAATACACGCCGTTTGTGCATTTAGAAGACGCCTGGGGCCACCGCTGGAGCCAGGCAGATGGCTTTGCCTATCCATCAGGGCAGTGGCAGCCAGGGGAAGTGGTGGTGCAGCGCGTAGCGCTGCCGGTAGCCACCGGCGCCCCGCCCGGCAGCTATCATGTGCGTATTGGCTTTTTCAACCCGGATACCGGAAAGCGACTGCCGGTTTTGGATGAAAACGGCCGTTACGCCGGCGACAGTTTCCTCATTAAAAACGCCCCGGTTTCAGTCGGAAAACCGCCTGAGCCGCTGCCCCGGCCACCGGTGACAGTGGGCAAAGAAGTGCAGCCCGGCCTGGAACTGCTTGGTTATCAAATGGGCCAGAAAGAGCTGACCACTGGCGAACCGGTGACTGTCTCCCTGTGGTGGCTGGCGACAAAGCAGCAAGCTCCTCTGACGACCCGCCTGGAACTGTATAAACGGGACAATACCGGCCATATTTTAGGCGTAACCCAACCCAATCACGGCACGTATCCATTTGCAAGCTGGCAGACGCCCCAGTTCCTCATTGATAATATCTCGATGCCGCTGCCAGAAAATTTGAATGACGGCGAATACCATTTGCAACTGCGCCTCTTTGACAGCGCCGATGAAGCCATTTTCAAGCAGGATTTAGGCTGGATCACCGTAACACAGATGGAACGTCTTTTTACGCCGCCGCCTTTCACAAACCGGTTGGGCGGTACGTTTGGCAATGAGATTACGCTGTTGGGCTACAATTTAGAGCCAACTATCGATGGGTATCTCCTTGATCTTATCTGGCAGGCGCAATCCACGCCCGCTGCTGATTACACCGTTTTTGCGCACGTCCTGCATCCAGATGGAACTTGCTGCGCCTGGCAGCAAGATGTGATGCCCCAACAAAACAGTTATCCCACTTCCCGCTGGCTGCCAGGCGAGGTGGTGGTCGATTCGTATCAAATTATGCTGCCAGACGAGGCGGAACCGGGCGAATATGGGTTGGAAGTGGGCCTGTATGTGGCGGAAAACGGCCGTCGCCTACCAGTGCAAACTGTGAATGGGGAAACGGCCGACGCGGTACAACTGACCCCTATTGTCCGGCCGTAAAAATCTGAGTGAAGAGAAGAGACACAGCGTGACACAGAGAGTTAGAGAAAAAATGCCATCTTTCCTCGCTTCTACCTCCCATGCGCCGCATCTTTGTATTTGTATAGAAGCGTTCGCCTGGGCGACTGGCCCCTGGTACAATGGCCTGAAAATTTCACGGACGTAAAAACACCCTATGACTGAAGAAAATGTAAACAAACCAGACCTACCAGAACAACGCGCTTCCTGGAAACAAATGTCTATCATGCTGCTGGTGGCCTTGTTTATCCTCATTCTGGATCAAGCGAGTAAATACGCCATTGAAGCCACTGTGCCTTATAACAGCAGTTGGATGCCGCTGGAATGGTTGGCCCCTTTTTTCCAGATCACTCACATTGGCAATACGGGCATCGCCTTTGGCCTGTTTTCCGGCGGCAGCATGATTTTTGCCCTGGTAGCCCTGGTGGTAACGGCCGTTCTCTTTTATTACAACTACAGCCTGCCCAGCGGTCACATCGCCCTGCGCATTATTTTAGGCGTTATTTTGGGCGGCGCTCTGGGCAATCTCATCGACCGGCTGCGCCAGGGATATGTCACTGATTTTCTCGATTTTGGCCCCTGGCCAGTTTTTAACGTGGCCGATATGGCGGTTGTTTTTGGGGCGTTGACGTTGGCCTGGTTGATGTGGCGCGAAGAGAAGCTCTTAAAAGCAGCCGCCGAAGAAGCTAACAAAACAGCGGCAGTCAGGGAGCAGCATGATGAGCAGCCAGCCAATTGAAATCACGTTAGACGCCCCCGGTGAACGGCTGGACCGCGCCCTTTCCGACGCCCTGCCCGACCTTTCGCGGATGCAGTGGCAGCGTCTCATTAAAGAAGGGGCGGTATTGGTAGACGGCCGTTCTACCAAAGCCAGCCAGAAATTAGCGGGGGGAGAACGGGTAACGGCCGTTTTGCCGGAAGTGGTAGAGAGCGGTTTGATCGCCGAAGAGATCCCTCTTGATATTCGTTATGAAGATGACGATATTTTCCTGATCAACAAACCGGCGGGTATGGTGGTGCATCCCTCAGTAGGCAATGAAACAGGCACCCTGGTTAACGCCATTCTCCATTACTGCCCAGATATGGAAGGCGTCGACTCCAGCCAGCGGCCGGGCATTGTCCATCGGCTGGACAAATATACCTCTGGTCTGATTGTGGTGGCTAAAAATGAGCAGGCATTGCAAACCATGCAGCAGCAGTTCAAAGAGCGCACTATCCATAAAAAGTATGTGGCGCTGGTGGAAGGGCAAATCCAGCCGCCGGCGGCGCTCATCGACGCCCCTATTGGTCGCGACCCCCGGCAGCGCAAGAAGATGGCGGTCATCGGGGAGCATGTTTCAGCCACTGCCCGCGAAGCGCAAACCCGGTATGAAACGGCCGTTACCTATGACAATTTCACCCTGGTTCACTGCTACCCGCTCACCGGCCGCACCCACCAGATTCGCGTCCACCTGGCTTATGTGGGTTATCCCATCGTCAGCGACCATATTTACGGCCGGCGCAAACGCAGCTTCCCCCAGTTAAAACGCCACTTTCTCCATGCCGCCGAACTCACCTTCAAACGGCCGTCAGACGACGCAGAACTCACCTTTACCGCCGAACTGTCGCCAGAACTCCAGAGCGTTCTCGATCAAATTAAGGCGCCAATTCCCTAAATCAGGGCAGCTGAAATTCTTCTCCGCCCCCACTCTGTATAACGCCAGCCTCCTATTCTCTGAAAATATTAGGCAAATAGAACCACCTTCTTTATAATATTGAGCTTACTATGGGGGTTTTCCCTAATGTCTAAAGCCAGAAATTAACGAACCACATAGTCGGCTGGCCGCATCAACAAGTAGGAGGAATACATGTTTCGCCGATTCGGGGTTAACTTTGCCATTCTGTCAATTGCATTAGACGGTTCTTTGACGCTGCTCGCCCTTCTAATTGCTATCTCCCTCAGAACACAATTACCCCGTAACCTTTCCCTACTGCAACCAGTGGCACAAATCGATGTCCCCTTTGTGTTCTTCACAATTGTGCCATTTTTGTGGATGCTCACTTTTTTATTTGCTTCCGTATACGATCCACGGCGCGTCTACAAAATTGTCGATGAGTTACAGTTAGTCACCCTGGCTACCGGTTTCGCCGCCCTCCTTTTTGCCGGATTTTTATATCTCGTTTATCGAGATTTTTCCCGCTGGTTATTTGTCATTTTTGTCCTGCTAGACATGTGTTTCCTCATCGGGTGGCGTATTTTGATCAGGGCCTGGTTTAAAGTGGGGCCACTGCGCTCTTTTGATGAGAAGCGGGTGTTAATTATCGGCGCCGGTGAAGTGGGTCTGCGCGTGGGCGAGATGATTAAGCAGAATTCCTGGCCTGGATTAAGCCTGTTTGGTTATTTAGATGATAATGACAATGGCCACAATCTACCGGTTCTCGGCCAAATCAATGACGCCAGGCAGGTAGTGAAACAGTACCAGATTAATGACGTAGTGATTGCGCTTCCCAGACGCGCTTACGGGGAAGTGAATAAATTGGTTTTCAGCTTAACGGATCTGCCGATCAATCTGCGCGTAGTTCCCGATTATTTCAGCCTGACTCTGTATCGAGCCACCGTAGATGATTTTGGGGGAATTCCCATGATCAATTTGCGCGATCCCATCCTGAATGATTATCAACGCCTGGTTAAACGGCTTTTTGACCTGATATTTGGCTCCTTGATCATGCTCGTTTCCCTGCCTGTTATGTTGATGATTGCGCTGGTGGTTAAGCTGGATTCGCCGGGACCAGTGATTTTCAGGCAAAAACGAGTGGGAGAAAACGGCCGTTTCTTCCATATGTATAAATTCCGCTCCATGGTACAAAACGCCGAGAAGTTGCAAAAAGCGGTGGCGGAAAAAGATGAAACCGGCCAGATTTTTCACAAACGGCCCGATGATCCGCGCATCACCAAAGTCGGCCGTTTTATCCGACGTACCAGCCTGGATGAACTGCCGCAGTTATTCAACGTTTTGCTGGGCGACATGAGCCTGGTCGGGCCGCGCCCTGAGTTGCCCTGGCTGTTGGATCAATACGACTTGTGGCAGCATAAACGCTTCGCCGTGCCGCAGGGGATGACGGGCTGGTGGCAAGTAAACGGCCGCGCCGACAAGCCCATGCACCTCCATGCTGAAGACGACATCTATTATGTGCAGAACTACTCGTTATGGATGGATATTTATATTTTGCTGAAAACGCCCTGGGTGGTGATGCGTGGCCAAGGGGCGTATTGAGGATTGGGGAT
>CAZXVH010000032.1:0-2677 GCA_964643965.1 uncultured Ardenticatenaceae bacterium | reverse complement strand
ACTGTAAACTGTTCACTGTCCACTGTCCACTGGTTCACTGCCCCGGGGTGGGGCTGGCTGCTAAAGTAGGCGCTGGCACAATAACAACGGCCGTTTCTGCCTCCTCCGGTATTTCCATGGCTTCGGCAATAATCCAGCCCGATTCGCCATTTATACAGCAAATACGCCACCAGCTGCTGTTGCGCAGGCGTCCCGTCAATTCAAATTGTCTGCCTTCATCAACAGTCGCCAATACCTCATACTCTATCCCCGGCCCCGTACGCACATTTAACCGCTCCACACTCACGACGCCCAGCCAGGAGGGAACGGCCGTTTCCGTGGGGACCGGGGTATAGGTTGGCGCCAGCGTCCGGGAAGGGGTGGTTGTGGGCAAACTGGTAGGAGTGGCAGACGGTTCCGCCGTGGCCGAGGGAATCATGGTATGGGTAGGGGTGGCCGGCTTCGTAGTGGCGGTAGGAACGGCCGTTTTGGAGGGCGGCGGCGTGGTCGTTTTGGTGGGCAGGGGCAAACCAACTGCCAGGCCAGCGGCTGGCGTTGGCTCCAAATCAATCCTATTCAAAAAGCCACCGTCACCACCTATCCAGAACACCCCCCAAAGCAAGGCCAGGCCCACCAGCCCCACTACCAGCCAGGGCCAGAAACGGTGGGAGCGGGAGCCGGGATCACGATAGATTAAATCTGGGGGCAGCGTATCCCATTCCGGCCGCTTAAATACCGGGCACATGACATGGGCGCTCGTTAAACAAGCAGTTTGTTGGTGATCCAGAGCGACATGCGCCACTGGCTCTACCCGGTGGCAGCAGCCCGCGGGTGAGGCAAATAACAAACGGGTTTGCGGATCATCTGCCAGGCCAAAATAAGGGCAGACGCCAGACAAAGTTGACGGCATGTCCGCTAATCCCTCTGGCGCCGCCTGATTAACTGAGGCGCCGTTTACTCGTTCCGCTGGTTTCACTCTCATAGAAATTTATCCGCAAATAGTGTACCCTCGACTGCCACTATTCGCCAAAACTTCTCAAACAGCATCGGCCGTTATCTGCCCGCACGAATACTCTGTGCTAAAATTGAGGGACAAAATCCTATTTTAAATTTTAAGGTTTAGCCACTGTATGAGTACATCAAACGCCCAACCCGATCCCCTCGCCGCCCGCCGCCGCCTGGCAGAAGAATGGCTGCTGGAAAGCAGCAGCTGGCGCAAAAACCTGGATGACTCCCAGGCGCAGCGCCTCATGAACTGGGCGCGTAGACATGTCCACAAGGTGGTGGCAGAAACGGCCGTTCTCCCCGATGACGAAGCCGAAGCTATGATAGATGAAGCGGTAACGGCCGTTCGCCGCCTTATGCGTCAAATCGACGGCCTCACTCCCCAACTGCCGCAGCTAGACGAGGCCAGCGCTAACCAGGCGCTCGCCGAGCTGAACGCCGCCCTGGAACCGCTCACCTACACCGCCATACCTGAATTCATCCTGCACCAAGTCGTCGCCGACCGGCCGGCAAACGCGCCAGACAGCTTCAATGCGCTCTATCATCTACTCACCTGGGATACCGAAGAAGAATGAAATCATCCGCCCGCTTACTCCTCCTGTTCAGCCTGGCTTTTCTGCTCTTAACCATCACCACTGCCTGCGATGTGTCTATCACCTTTGATGATGGCACGGTTATTGATCTACCTTGGGGAAAAACGGCCGTGCCCCCTACCCGCGCCCCGGGAAGCGGCAGTTGGTATGAAATCTACTTCACCGATCCCGACTGCCCACCTGAAGCAGAACGCACCGGCGGCCTGGATGACCTCATCGCTGCCGACCTGCTGCAAGCCCAAACCCAGGTAGACATCGCCGCCTACGACCTCGATGCGCCCCCCATCGTCAACGCCCTCATCACCCTGAAAGAACGGGGTATCCCCGTGCGCATCGTCACCGATGAAGACAACGGCGACCTCGACTCCATCCGCCGTCTGCGCCGCAATGGCCTCAGCGTCATCGAAGACAAACGCAGCGGCCTGATGCACAATAAATTCATCATCATCGACGGCCACATCGTCTATACCGGCTCCCTCAACTACACTACCAACGGCGTCTACTGCAACAACAACAATCTGGTACGCATCGACTCCTCCCGCCTGGCGGCCAACTATATCGCCGAAATGGACGAAATGGCCGACGAGCGGCAGTTTGGCCCCACCTCCCCCCAAAACACCCCGCGGGAACAATTAACGATTGAGGGCGTCGCCGTAGAAAACTACTTCAGCCCTGAGCTTAAAGTAGCGCCCATCATCGCCGATGCGGTATCCCAGGCCAAAGAAGAGATCTTGTTCATGGCTTTCTCGTTTACGGCAGAACAAATTGGGGAAGCGATGCTGGCTCGGGCTGCGGCCGGCGTCGATGTGCGCGGCGTCTTTGAAACGGTTGGTTCCTCCAGCGAATACAGCTACTATGGCCCTATGCGCATCTCAGAACTGCCCAATATCCAGGTGCGTCAAGACGGCAACCGCCGCGTCATGCACCACAAAGTGATCATCCTGGATCGGGAAACAGTGATCTTCGGCTCCTTCAACTTTTCTGAAAGCGCCAACTCCCGCAACGACGAAAACACCCTCATCATCCACGATCCCGTTTTTGCCAGCTACTTCGTAGAAGAGTTCGAGCGCGTCTGGCAGGAAGGGCAGTAGGGGCAGTGG
>CAZXVH010000031.1:15150-42897 GCA_964643965.1 uncultured Ardenticatenaceae bacterium | reverse complement strand
GCCGCATCTCAGTCCCGAAGGGCTGCTTTCTGACCGCGCCACCTCTGGTAAAAATATCACATTATGCCCGCTGCGAGTATATAATCCAAGAAAGCTAATTCCACTTAAAATTCAGCGTTAGATTAACGGTAAAATTGTATAGTTTACTCAGTTCATTCTCAAAGATGGTATGGCAAATCATATTCAACAGATAGTTTACCTCAAGGAGGAAATTCAGATGAATTCTAACATAGTAGACTTTTCAAGGTGGGAAAATCGGTGGCAGGCGCAAAAGAGATATTTGCACGGTTTAAAAAACAGCGCAGAAACAAGCGACATTCCCCGAAAAACCACCATCCTCTCTTTAATCCAGCAGCTTGAGCAATTCGGCCAAAGCCAGATGGATTTCTTTAAGCAAGGGTTCGTAGCAGGCTTTAAAGAGGGGCCGACAACCACATTCCTTTCTCCTGAAAAAGAGTACCCCCCAGACTTTGCCCTCTCTGTCACTATCCAACAGATTGGCTTTGATATAGACGCCATTGAAAAATGCATCGGCCAGCGCAGTCGAGAGCAGGCGCTCATTCTGCAAAAACTGCAATTGGCGGATAGCTTGGCTTATCAAGCAGTAGAACCGGCCATCAAACACACGGCTCTTGATGCGCAGACCACCGTGATAACCTATTTCCAGAAATCTCCCAATATCAGAGTCATCCCTTATGCCCCTGTCCTGCTGGTAGGCATCCCTTTCAGTTGTATTAACCAGCCCCGTGATTTTTTGGCAATTCCGCATGAAGTCGGCCATTATGTTTTCTGGCATGGCGCTCTTAACAAGCTGGGAAATTTCCCCACCGTTTGGTGTGAAAACTGGTATGAGGAAATCTTTGCCGATATTTATGGCGCTTTGGTCGCGGGTCCCGTTATCGGCCTTGATTTTCAGGAACTACAAGCGGCCCGTAATACCAAAGATTTTTTTGACGATGATGGCGAACATCCAGCCCCGGTTATCCGGCCATTTATCCACAGTAATTTCTTTGCCGCAGAGGGTACATACAAGAAGTGGGGTGAAAAGCTGTACCAGGAATGGGATGCTATTCTCACTCAAAAATATGCCGTCGCTGAGGCTGATTTACAAATTGCGCCACCCGCCGAAAACACATCCCGGCCGTCTGCCAAGAAGCGGCAGTTCAAAAGAGCAAATGGCCATCCTCTTGATCTTGATTTGGCAATCACCCCGTTTGCCCAATTTCCTGCCATTGCTGATAAACCGATGGATGCCCTTATCGTCTACATGATGAAAGAGATGCTGCCCACGATACCGGCCGGCGCCTGGCCCTCCACACTTGAAGACGCCAAACCAGGATCACCAGTTGATATAAAGAATCTCGACATCCAGTTTGAAGAGTATCTACAGCAAGTTGAGGCGGCGTTGCAAGATGGCGGGCTTCCTGGAGTAAAAGAGTTTGATGTGAACGCTGTCCCGCATTACAAACCGCCCTTGCTCCAGGAAATAGATGATCTCAAGGAAAAAATCAGGAAAAACGAAGCGACTGGCTGGCTCAAGGTGTTGTATGCCGCCGGGTGGGCCACGAAAGGGCCGAAATGTGAAGGGAGTTCGGGGGTGTGTTAGCTGAGTAAGTTGTTTTGCAACCGTTGCACGAGCGCCTCATGCCCTAATTCCTGGGCAAGTACCAACGACGCTGACCACGCTTCACGCGCCTGGGCATTGTTTCCTAACTTTTGATAACAGGCGCCCATGCTGCCCAAAGCGATTGCCACCTGCATACGGATATTGAGCGCCTGGAACACGGCGAGGCTCTGTTGAGCGAACGTTAATGCCTGGCTGTATGCTTCCTGCCGGTATTGTATTTCGCAGCGATAATGGAGGATGAGGGCGGAGGTGCGCCTGTCGCCTAACCTCTCTAACAAAACCTGGCTTTTCTGAGCATACGCTTCCGCTTTTTCAAATTCTTGCTGCATCAGGTGTACCCGAGATAAGCCATAATAGGCGACCGCAATTTCCCCTTGATCCTGGAGTTTTTCGGCCAATTGCAGCGCTTGCAAACTAAAGGTCATCGCGTCATCAATGGCATCCGCGCCTTGTTTGTGCAATTCAAGGATGGCATTGGTGAGCAGCCCTAATGTTTGCAAACAGCCTAATTCGCTCTCAACTTTTTCATACAAATCATATGCCTGGTGGCCTAACGCCACCGCTTCTTTATACCGGCCCTGACGATAAGCGATACGCGCTTCCCCCTCAACCAATTCTGCCAGGCCCAACAAATCGTTTTGCTGGCTGCGAATGGCTTTGCTGGCCGCGATGGCTTGTACGGCTTCGTCGTAATGGGATACATCCATGGCGAGGCGGGCTTGCTCGGCATAGACAGCGGCGACGCCGGGTAAATTGTTTAGCTGCTGGTAGAGGCGCATGGCTTCTCCCAGGTGGCTTTCTGCTTCGTCGAAATCGCTTTGTTCGATGCAGGCTTTTGCCCACCATAAGCGGATGTCGGCCTCTGTTTGCCGGTTTTGTAGTTTTTCGGCGGCGGTTACTGCCCAGCGGAAGCCCTGCCTTGCCTGATGGTAACGGCCGCGACGGAACCAGGGTTGGTGCAGGGCGTTGGCCAGTTCGATGACGCGCTGCCAATATTGATGGGTAACGGCCGTTTCCATGGCGTTCATCATATTGCCCCACTCCGGTCGTAGAGCCTCGTAATCTTGTTCATGTTGGCGGATAAAATCGAGATAGTAGCGGATAAACCGGCCGTTTTCTTCCCCGCCTTCTCCCAATTTCTCCCGCGCAAAATCAGCCAGCAACGCATGTTGGCGATAACGGCCGTTCTCCACCTCCTCCACCAACGACAAGGCCGACAAGGCAAACAAACGATCTTCTGTGGTATACAGGTCCAGGTCGGCGATATAGGCCAGGGCCGGCGCAGCTACAGAACGGCCGTTGAACAGCCCCAGCAAAGCAAACATCCCCCGTAAATGCATATCCAACGAATGCCAACTGACTTCAAACGAGGTGCGCACCGCCTGATCGCTGATCGTCAGCTCCGCCAGTTTGCTTTGTACTTCGCGCAAACGCGCCGCCATATCGGTCAGGCGACGGCGGCGGCGAGCGTTCAAGCGCTGCCCGGTGATTTCGATGGCGAGGGGCAAATATTCCAGTAAGCTGCAAATCTCGTCAGCCGCCGCTGCTTCTGCCTGCACCCGTTTTTCCCCGAGGATGGCCGTCAACAAGGAACGGCCGTTCTCCGGCGGCAGCGGCTTCAGCAAAAACACGGCCGCATCCAGGCGGTAAGCCAAATCCTGGTTGCGGCTGGTCAGCAGCACGGCATTCCTGGGGCCATTGGGCAGCAGGGGCAAGATGCGGGAAACGCTGACCACATCGTCCAGTATTACCAGCACGGCTTTGTCCGCCAGCACACCGCGCAGCGCCGCCGCCCGGCTCTCCAGGTCTGTCAGCCCGGCATAATCGTAGCCAAACGCCTGCGCCCAACTGCCTAAAATCGCCAGGGGATCGCTGATGGCAGCGTTGGCCCATAAAACGCCATCTTCAAAATGGGGATGCAGTTGATGGGCTAATGCAATGGTAACGGCCGTTTTGCCCATGCCCCCCATGCCCACCAACGCCGCCACCTTCATCGCCGTCGGCTGTTTGAGGTAAGCTGCGATTTGTGCGATTTCTGGCCGCCGTCCCACAAAATTTGGCTTTTGCGCCGGCGCCTGGAACGGCGCTGCGCGGGGCAGGCTGCCCGGCGCATCCCCCAGCAAGGTAAGCATGGGCGCTTCTGCGCCAATTTCGCCAGAGAGGATGCGTTGATAAATAGCAAGCGTGTCAGGGGATGGCTCGACGCCCAACTCTTCAGCCAGCAAACTCCGACACGTTTCAAACTGGGCCAGGGCGGCGCTGCGCTGCCCGCTCATGGCCAAGGCCACCATCAGTTGCTCATGCGCCTCCTCCAGCCACGGTTCTAAAGCCAGGACCCGCCGATAATAGGGAACGGCCGTTACAAAAGCTTGTTCTTGGGCGTAATGGGTGGCTAACTGGTACAGGCCAGCCAAAGCCATCTTGCGGTACCGTTCCTGCTGGCTTTGCAGCCATTGTTCAAAAAGGGGGGCGTCCCGCACCAAAAAATCGGCCAGGAAATCGCCGAGATACAAGTCAGTTCCCGCTGTCAGTTGTTCTCTGGTTAACTGGGGACGGTTTAGATACGCTTCAAACTGAAGGACGTCTATTTCATGATCGCTTTCCTGATTAAAGGCCAGAGTGCGCCGCCGAATTTCCAGGTAATCGCCCAAGACGGCCCGCAGCTTTGATAAAGAGACGCGCAAATTACGCCGGGCGTATTCTTCTGACATATCGCTCCACAATAAACCGGCTAACGCCTGCCGGGAATGGGAAGCGCCGGTGACGGCCAGGTAAAACAACAAAGCCTGCGCTTTGGCTGAAGCCAACCCCTCGACCGGCTTGCCATTCAGTTTAATTTGCGGATTGCCCAATAGGATTAACTGCAAAGTTGCCATGATGATTTTCCATAAGGCCATAATCGTCTTCCCCGCATTAACGATAAATCAGCGATCAACGTTTAAGGTAAGGTTTACCTAAACGATAAAAGGATTTTAGGCTGGATAACGACGAAGACCTTGAATACAAATAGTATAAAGCATTTGTCTGCACAATTGAACGCCGACATGAATTGATCCGGAGGTTTTTATGATTAAGAGACAGCCTCAATACCAAAGCTTTATTTTACGCCTATGGCAAGAGCGAGGGTTGCAGGAAGAAACGGCCGTTTCCTGGCGATTTAGTCTGGAGAATACAGAATCGGGCCAACGTCTCGGCTTTAACCAGCTCGAAGACGTATGTAATTTTCTTAAAAGACAAACGCTCGACGTGGCTGCTGAAACGGTGGACAGTAAACAGTGAACAGTAAACAGTGGACAGTGAACGGTGAACAGTGAACGGTGGACGGTGAACAGTCAGCAATGATAACCGACTACCGATAACTCCTCTCATCTCGTGCCAACTATGGGAGGCGTGAAGCCTATGTGCCTCTTCCCCACAGCTTCACAAAAAAACGCTCTGGCGACCAGGAGTCGCCGGGGCGTTTTTCATAATTTAATTAAGCCGCCCAAAGTGGTGTGCCCAGAAAGCAGCCCTTCGGGGCTGAGATGCGACCACAGCGACTGTTTTTCAAATCAACGGGCTTGCAGCGCTTTTTCTAAATGAGCAGCCCCCGCTATCAACGCTTCATCTCCACGCCAACGGCCGGTCAGCTGCAACCCCAACGGTAAGCCACTCCCGTTAAAACCGGCCGGTAAAGTCAGCGTGGGTAAACCGGCGTAGGTCCAGGGCAGGTTCATCACCGGGTCGCCGGTACTCTCCAGCCCGGCCGGAGCGCTGCCCACAGCTGACGGTGAGAGCCAGAGGTCGATGCCTTCTTGGGCCATCACGGCGCTCACCTGTTGGCGCAGCGTTTCCCGACCGGCTAAAGCGACGCTCAATTCCGCTGCCGGGATGGTTTGACCGCGCTCGATTAAAGCGGCCGTTTTAGGATGGTAGAGCGCCGGATACTGGGCAAACCAGGAGGCGTGTACCTGGGCCGCTTCCGCCGCCACGATGATCTGATGCCGCTCATAAATCGCCTCAAAATCAGCCATGACCGGGATTGTTTTAACGGTGAAATGCGCCCGCAGGTTGGCAACGGCCGTTTCAAAACCCGCCTGCCCCTCCGCCGAAACCCGTTTCAAATAGGGACCTGCTGGCACGGCCAAAACGGGCGCAGGGGAGGCGGGTTGGGGCTGCCAATCGTCATAAAAAACCGGGGCGATAGTGGCCGCGCCGGCCACATCCTGGGTGAAATAGCCGACGGTATCAACAGATGGGGAAAGCGGCAGCACACCCGCTTTAGAAACGCGATCATAACCTGGCTTGAGACCGACCACGCCGCAGAAGGCGGCCGGCCGGTTGATGGAGCCAATGGTCTGGCTGCCCAGGGCGGCCAGACACAACCCGGCGCCCACGCCCGCCGCCGAGCCGCTGCTGGAACCGCCTGGCGTATGCGCCGGGTTGTTGGGATTGCGGGTCAGGCCGGGGGCAAAATAGGCGAACTCAGTGGTGACGGTTTTGCCCAGGATGAGCGCCCCCGCCCCCCGCAGGCGGCTGACGACGGCCGCTTCCGGCCCTTGCAGCTTCTCCGCCGGCAATCGAGAACCAGCCTGGGTGCTGAACCCGGCCACATGGAAGATGTCTTTGACGCCAATCGGCAGCCCAAATAATAACGGCCGTTTCTCAGGATCAGGGTATCGCTGTAACAATGCTTCCGCCTCACGCCGCAGCCGGGCGAAACGGCCGTTCTCCGGCACAAACGCCTGCACATCCGGCTCCCGTTCATCAAAATGTATCGCCAACTCGTCCAGGTAATCCAGCAAAGACCATTGGCCGCTGCGCAGGGCATTCACCACCACGTCCAGCGAAAAGGGGGAATGAAAAGCAAGGGTAGGGGATGTATTCGACAGCATTCGTTTTCCTCTGGGGCAAGGCATGATAGAAAAGCTTGCCAACCCCCCTATTATTCCCATCCCCTCAATTTCTTGTCAATGCCCCATCAGCACTATCCGTAAACAATGTTCAGTTTAGTGGAGGGGGGGAACAATGGACGATACCTTCGCCCAGAATATGATCTGCGCTCCCCGTTATCTCGTCCTGGAGGGCTTGCCGGTTACGGTTCCGGGGTGGGCGTCAGAGGGAGCGGCCCGTCATCGGGAGAGATTGTGCCTGCCCATATCAGAGTGGGCAAGGATGTGGGCAGCGGGAGGGGGGTTGAAGTGGGCATGTAGCTAAATTCAGTGGCGATGATCTCAAACGCCGTCTGGCCGGGCAATATTTCTACGTTTCGTTTATAGGCGATGTCGTTTACGGTGATATGCAGCTCATACCGGCCGGCCGGTACATCGCCGATAACGAAGTTCTCTTGCCACACATTGTCGGGGCGGACGGTGGTGGCGTAGGTGCTTTGCTGGCGCAAAATCTCGTTGGAGCCGGGCGGTCTGAGTTGCAGCTTCACACCGGGAATCGGCCGGCCGCGTCGGTCTACCACTTGACCGGCCAATGTGCCCCAGCCTTCATAGGGAACCAGCCATAAGGCGGGATTGCGGGCATAGGCGTATTCGTTTTTGCCTACGCGCACTTCCAGGTGTAAATGCGCCCCGGTCACTTCGCCGGAACTGCCCACTCCAGCGATGACCTGTCCTTGATCGACTGTGTCGCCTTCCGCCACAAATAGCTCCAGAGTGTGGGCGTAGAGGGTAAACACATCCTGGCCGCGCCACTGCCAGTCGTGGCGAATGATGACGGTGTTGCCGTAATAGTTGACGCCGTTGGTGGGGCTGGGAAAGGGGCCAGCGTGGATCACAGTGCCGCTGCCGGCCGCCAACACGGGTGTGCCGGTTTCGTTGGGGAAGTCGATGCCGTGATGGATGCGGTAGGGCGGGATGTCGGCGGCCTGCACGTCGTTGCCAAAGGGATACCATTCCAGGTCATAGTTGCGGCTGCCGGAAGGGATGGGGCGGATGAGCCAATAATGGTCGTCGGGATTGTAGGAGAGGGGGGCGAGCATGGGCGGGGGTCGCCACTCTTCGGTGCTGCGCGAGGCGGGCGGAGAGTCGCGCACAAAAATTTGTTCAGCCTGGGCGGGACGCAGACCGTCCCCTTCCGGGGTGGGGATGGTGGCGTCAAAGGGGAGGGGAACGGCCGTTTCTCCTCCTTCAGCCATCTCAACCTCCGCCGCCGCCGCTTCCGCCGCTTTGGTGGCTATTTCCGGGGCGATGGCCAGAGGAACGGCCGTGGGTACGACCACCTCGCCGCCGCCACAGCCAGCTAACAAAAACAGCCAGGCCGCCAGCACGATTTGCCAAATCCTGTTACTAATTGCCAAAGGTAGCGGAGAATTCAGTTTCGGCATAAATTTCCAGCATCGCCTCTTCCCAGGTCAGCGCTTGTCGGTTTTCATAATGCCCAAACAAAATGCCGGGGAAGAAAGTGCGCCAGTTGGGGGTGGAGGCGGTGCGCTGCCAGCCATAATCGGCGGCCAACGTGGTAAAGTCCACGTAATATCCGCCGGGAATACGCTCCTTCATCAAGCCACCTTCGTCATAATATTGTGGCTCGTCGCCGAAGCGGGCGCGGAAATCCCAGGCCAACTCGCGCAGTGGTTCGCCCTGGCTGCCATCCTGCGCCTCTGCCTGCACAAACAGCCGCCAGAAGGTCGCCAGATGGCGCTCTTCACGCACCACTTCCACGCGGGGTTCAAAAGTCAGCGCTTCCTGATAAGGCAAATCAAAGGCGCGGCCGGCTTTGTTCCAGGTGCGGCGGTCGGTTCCGGGAATGTGGCGCTCTGCCAGCGCTTCAAACATGTGGTCCAGTTGGCCTAAATAATCCCAGCCCACCTCTTCAACCATGCGCTGGCGCAGCGCCAGGAAAGATTGGTCTACCCGGTCGCTGAGATAGGGTGAGGGGGCGCTGACCGGCATTTCAAACAACATTACAGGCGGCCCTTTTCCGGCCGGCCGTTTGAGCGCTTCGGTGAAGAGCGGTTTGTCGGGATACTGTTCGTCCAGACTGCTGATGTTGTCAATTTGGGCGGGGGTGAGCGGATTGGAAGTCCAGGCGGGGTCTTCTAAACGGCCGTTCAACGCCAAAGCTTGCGGGGCCACCCCCCACCCACTGGGGCTGCCCGCCACCAGATAGTTCTGCCCATCTTTCTCATGCACGTAGACCAGCGCTTCCCCGTTGGGCGACCAGGCCGGGAATTCTCCCTGCTGGCCTAAACTGAGCGCTTCGCCGTCCAACCGGTAATCTTCGCTCAGAGGCACGGCATAAACCAGGGGGAAGCCAGCGCCATCGTCATAATAAGCCAGGAAACGGCCGTTTGGTGAAAAGGCGGGTTTATCTTCATAGCCATCGGGCGAAGCAGTCAGGTTGACGGCCGCCTCGTCGGTCACTTCATTGAGCGACATGAGGAAGATATCTTTGCTGCCGCTGCGCCAACTGGTGAAGGCGATGTGGCGCCCGCCCGGCGACCAGACCGGGGCAAAATCAGGGGCGGCGTTTTCCGTGAGCCGATACGGCCCTTCGCTGCTATCCGCTTTGACGATGTAGATGTCGAGATTGTCATCCCGGTAAGATTCAAATACCAGCCATTGACCGTCTGGCGACCAGCTTGGGCCGCCATCAAAGGCCAGGTTGTCCGTCACGCGGCGCAGATCGCCCTCATCCAAATCAAATACGTAAATTTCCCAGTTGCCATCTCGCCGTGAGGTGAAGGCAAGCTGACGGCCGTTTGGACTCCAGGCCGGGTCTCGGTCCTCAGCCGGGTGCTGGGTGAGGCGCAGCGGTTCGGCTTGCCCCACTGGCAGCACATAAATGTCACTGTTGCCCTCATGCCGCCAGGTGAAGGCGATGCTGCCGCCCGTTTGCAATGGATCCGGGGTGGGCCAGGGGGTGAGGCGCACGTCGATGGTGGGGCGTGGGGTGGGGGTGGCGGTCATGGGCATGGGGGATGGCGTGGCGATGATCATGCGAGGCAAGCTTTCACCGGCGCCGGCCGCTACCCAATCTGGCTGCTGTTCCTGCCAGGTGACGACGCTTAAAATGAGGAGGATGGCGATGGCGAAAACGGCCGTTGTGAAGCGTACCAGGCGTGTCTGAGGAGCCATTTGCCGGGGCGCTGGTGGAGCCACCACCGCTTTGGCCGGTGGCCTGGGCCGGTGGATAAAGACGCGCCAGCGTGCCTGCCATACCGTCCACCGCGACGCCCAGCGACGGCGCAGGCGAGCGCGGCGCGGCGCGGAAGCGTGCCAGCGCCCCTGCCAAAAGCGGCGCGTTTTGTGCGCCAGCCAGGCCAGAAAAGGCCAGATAAGATGTAAGGCCAGCCAGCGTAACGGCCGTAATACCAGCAGTTTAAACGGCCGCCACAGCAGCAAAAGCAGCCCGGTGAGCAGTTTGCGCAGCGCCAATCCCAACCGGCCGATAAAGCGCGTGATCGGCGGCAGAATGGTGTGGCGCACCCCTTCCCACAGCCAGGAGAGCGGCAGCCAGAACGGCATGGTGATCAGCCAAATCGGTTTCCAAATGGTCCAGGTGAGGATGCTGCGAAAAGCGAGACCCAAGCGACCTAAAAAGCGCCAGATTGGTCTGAAGATTGGCGAGAAAAATCGCCCGACTGCTCGAACAGGATACCCAAGCCAGGCCAATGCCTTTCGCCCGGATTGTTTTAATCGCTTGCCCATCTCTGTGCCAGTTTAACATGACATAAAAATATGTCAACAAGAATGGGCGGATTTTGGTTGTGTTATTACAACATGAGAAGTTTAACTTTTCCCCAAAATTGAACTTCTCGTGTGCCACCTCTTTAGAAGGAAGACATGAGAAGCAATTTTGTCCGTTTGTTGCCGTCTGTGAAGCTTGTTACAATCCGCAGCGAGTATTTTGCCGTAATTATCCTGGAGGCAGCATGTCAACTATTTCTGAATCATCCCCAGTCAGACCAGTGGATGATACGATGCCAAAAAATGTAAAATCTGCTTTATCAACGCCGCCTACGACGCTGCGCGATTATTTGCGCATGTTGGTGGTGCTGTTCAAAATACGCATTGTGGCGCTGCTGTTGATGGCGGCTACCGGCGGCGCGTTTATGGCGGCGGCCGGCTGGCCTGGTTTGTCGGCGCTCTTCCTGATTTGGGTTTTTGGCGGCATGGCCGCCAGTGGCGCTTCTGCTTTGAATCAATACCTGGAACGACACAAAGATGACAAAATGGGACGCACGATGCAAAAACGGCCGTTAGTCAATGGCGAGATTCCCAACCCCGGCTGGGTGCTGTGGCTGGGGCTGCTGCTCATTGTGCTGCCGGTCGTCGTCACCTTTTTTTTCAATAAACCGCTCGCCCTCTTTCTGGCTTTGGGCGCGTTTATTTACGTGGTCGTTTATACCATCTGGCTGAAACCACGTACTCTGCTCAACATTGTCATTGGCGGGGCGGCCGGCAGTGCGGCCGTCTTGAGCGGCAGCGCCGCCGCCGGTTACTGGAACAGCCCAGGGGCGCTCATTTTGGCGCTCATCCTCTTTTTGTGGACGCCCTTTCACTTCTGGAGCCTGGCGATTATGTACCGCGACGATTACGTCCGCGCCGATGTGCCCATGCTGCCCGTTCATACCACGCCCCGGCAGGCCGCCTGGTGGACGATGAGCCATACCGCCCCCACCTGCTTTTTTGGCCTGCTGCTGGTCGTCTTCCCCTACCTGGGACTGGTCTATTTGCTGCCCATGTTGTTCATTTCCGGCGACCTGTTTTGGCGCAATGTCAAGCTCATCCGCGACCCTTCCCGCGATAACGCCCTCGGCTTGTTCCTCTCCTCTAATTTTTATTTATTAGTGCTGCTGCTGGCGATTATGATTAGCGCCATGCTGCCCGCGCCGTTTTAGCGTGATGAGAGCTGGCAAGTTTAGGAACCGGGTTGTCTATACTCGCAGCGGGCATAATCTGACATTTTTACCAGAGGCGGCGCGGTCAGAAAGCAGCCCTTCGGGCCTGAGATGCGGCCACAGCGAGTAGGGAATGGGGATGCTGACGGTAACGCTTTATACGAAAGAAGGTTGCAGCTTATGTGAGAAAGTGAAGGCAGAACTGGCGGCGCTGGCGGTTCGCTATCCTCACGATCTGCAAGAAGTAGACATCACTCAAGACGCTGACCTCTTTGCCCGCTATCGTTTTACCATTCCGGTGTTGACGATTGGGGAGATCACGTTAAAAGCGCCGATAACGGCCGTTCACCTGCAAACCGCTCTCCACACTGCTTACCATACATAAATGAATGGACAGACAGAAGCCTCAGACCAAGACCCTATCATCGACATCCGCCGGGTGGTGAAGCGCTTCCCCCTGGGTCATGACGAAATCACCGTCCTCAAAGGCATCTCCTTTACGGTGCAGCCGGGCGAATTTCTGGGTATCGTCGGCCCTTCTGGCAACGGCAAATCAACGCTGCTCAACATGATCACCGGCATTGACCACCCTTCGCAAGGCGAGGTGATCGTCACCGGCGAGGCGATTCACACCATGAGTGAAAATCAACTGGCGGTGTGGCGCGGCGTCCACATGGGCATCATCTTCCAATTTTTTCAACTGCTGCCCGCCCTGAACTTGTTGCAAAACGTGGTGCTGCCTATGGATTTTGTCAAAACGCTGACGCCCAAACAGCGGCGGGAACGCGCCCTGCATCTGCTGGAGACGGTGGGGCTGGCCGATCAGGCTAAAAAGCTGCCGGCCCAGGTTTCCGGCGGCCAGCAGCAGCGGGCCGCCATCGCCCGCGCCCTGGCCAACGACCCGCCGCTGCTGGTGGCCGATGAGCCTACCGGCAACCTGGATACCCAAACCTCGGAGGATGTGTTTCAACTCTTTTCTGATCTCGTCAGCCAGGGCAAAACGATGCTCATGGTGACACACAGCCGCAGCCTGGCTGCCCGCCTGCCGCGCACCCTGGAAATTCGGGATGGGCTGATTTATAAGGATGAAAGGCAGTGAACAGCAGTGAACAGTGAACAGTGAACAGTCACAGCGCACTTCACTGACCACTAACCACTAACCACTGACCACTGATCACTAACCACTGACTACTAACCACTGTAAACTGTAAACTGTAAACTGTAAACTGATCATGAGCGTCATCTGGTACAAAGTTTGGGCTGATATTTGGGAGCGTAAAACGCGCACCTTGCTGGCGGTGTTGAGTATTGCCGCCGGTGTGTTTGCCATTGGCACGATTTTTGGGCTGGTGGATCAACTGCAAGCGACGATGGACGCCGCCCATCAAGCGGTGGCGCCCTCGCACATGAACATTGTGCTGCGTGGCTCGGCGGATCGGGAGACGCTGATGGCTTTGACGCGCATCCCGGGGGTAGCCGGTATCGAAGTGATGAATATCAGGTCGGTGCGCTACAAGACAGAGGAAAACGGCCGTTGGCAGGGGGCCACCCTGGTCATGCGCGATGATTACACAAACCAACTTTACGATTGGCTCATCCTCAAAGAAGGGAAATGGCCGGCAGGCGCAGAAATTGGCGTGGAGCGTATCACCAGCGACTACTATGGCATCGACATAGGGGATGAGGTCATTTTTGAGCTGGCTGGAACCGACCGCGCTTTCCCTGTCGTGGGCAAAGTGCGCCATCCCTTTGTGCCGCCACCCGACTTTGGCGGTAACGCTTATTTCTTCGTAGACGCCGCCGGGCTGGCCCGCTTTGGTCTCCCGGAAGGGCGCTTCACCCAATTTTTAGTGCGCGTGGAGCCGTACAGTGAAGATTACGCCCGCGACCGCGCCGCCGCCATTAAAGCGCAGTTAGCCAAACAAAACCTGGGCATTGCCGTCACCATTTTCCAGGACCCGGATGAGCATTGGGGACGGCCGTTTATCGCCGGCATCACCCTGGTTTTGCAAATCCTGGCAGTGGTCTCGCTGCTCACCAGCGTCATCATCGTGGCCAATACCATGACGGCCATCATCACCCAACAAATAGACCAGATCGGCATCATCAAAGCTATCGGCGGCACATCGCATGTCATCATCAAAGCGTATTTGGTGAGCGTCTTGATTTACGGCTTCCTGGCGCTGATGGTGGCCTTGCCCACCGGTATGATCGCCGCCTATGAAGGCAGCAAATGGTTCCTGGGCATCTTCAACATTGATTATGAGACCTTTCAGTTTTCGACAACGGCCGTTATCCTGCAAATTTTGGCGGCGCTGCTGGCGCCTCTGTTGGCGGCGTTGTGGCCGGTGTTGAGCGGGGCGCATATCTCGGTGCGCGAGGCCATCGCTTCCTACGGCATCGGCGGCGACTTTGGCAGCAGTAAACTGGATCAGATCATAGACAAAATTGGCGAACGGCTGCTGCCCTCGCCCTACGCCATCGCCTTGGGCAACATGTTCCGGCGCAAAGGGCGGCTGGGATTGACGCAGCTGGTCCTCATTTTGGCAGGCGCGATGTTTTTGATGACGATGACCCTGGCCGCCTCCATGACCCTGACCCTGGACAATGAACTCGACCGGCGCGATTACAGTATGCGCATCTTCTTTCAGGGCTTACGGCGAGCGGATCGGGTGGAAAGGATTGCCGAAAGTATGCCGGGCGTGACGGCCGCCGAAGCGTGGTTTACGGTGACGGGCACGGTGTTAAAGGAAGGGGAGCGGGTGCAGGATACGGCCGGCCTGGGGGCGGAGGTGTATGGCATCCCGCAAAACAGTGACATGTACCGCCCTTATATCGTAAACGGCCGTTGGCTCACCCCCACAGAAACAGCGCACGTGGCCGTCATCAGCCAGGATACCGCCGTCTTCAATGATGTCCATGTGGGTGATACCATCACCATTGATTTTGGTGAACTGGGCAGCGCCGACTGGCTGGTTATCGGCACCCACCAACTGCTCAGTTCAGACCCCATCAGCACCGATCCCATTTACGTGCCGGAAGCCGCCCTGGTCGATACCGTCAAAAAAGTCAACCGCGCGAATCAGGTCGTCATTCGCACCGCCAACAGCAGCGGCGACTACACCGCCGATATGATGGTCGCCCTCAGTGACCGTTACAGCGGGCTGGGCATTGAAACCAGCTACTTCTTCAGCCGCACCAAAGCGGAAGACGCCGCCTATGCTTACAACCAGTTCAGCATTGTCAACAACATGTTGTTTGGCCTGGCGCTGGTGATGGGCATCGTGGGCGGCATCGGGTTAATGGGGTCGCTGTGGATCAGCGTGGTGGAGCGCACCCGGGAGATTGGGGTGCTGCGTTCCATCGGCGCGGAATCGGCCACCATCATGACGATGTTTATTATGGAAGGGGTGCTGCAAGGGGTGTTGAGCTGGCTGTTGGCTGTGCCGTTGGCGTTTCTCGTTGCCCGGCCGGTTTCCAATATGTTGGGCCAGATAATTCTGCAAATTGACCTCGATTTCCTGTTTAGCCTGCCGGCGGTTGCCCTCTGGTTGGCGGCGATTTTGGCGATTGCTTTCCTGGCTTCGCTGATCCCGGCCCACGCCGCCACGCGCATCAGTGTGCGCGAAAGTTTGGCGTATGCGTAGCCGTTTGTAGCGCGATTTGGTAAATCGCACAGAAACGAGTTGCCAAATCGTTCTACAAATCTGTGTCGTGGGAGATGAGGTGGTAATGCAGTTGGGGCACGTCCTGGTAGCGGCCACCATTGCTGATGAGGCTGTAGCCGCCCTCCCCCAGGTTGAGTTCTTGCACCAGGCTTTGCACGGTGAGGCTCAAATCCACCAGGAAATCGGCGTCGGCCGGGGTGAGAGCTATCAGGCTGGGGATTTGGCGTTTGGGCACGATAAGGATATGCAGGGGGTAGGTGGGTTTGGGGTGGTAAAAAGCCAACAGGGTGTCGGTTTCGCGCAAGCGGTTGACGGGGATGATGAAGCTCATATGGGCGAATATCCAACCAACCAGGGCGCCGATAACGGCCGTTCTGGCCAGGTAGAAGAGGAAACGCCGGAGATGTTTCAATAGAGATTAGAGATTAGAGATTAGAGATTGCTTTAATCTCCAATCCCCAATCTCTATCATAGCTACGGCCCAAACCGATCCAGCACCGGCGCATAGACACAGCGGCAGCCATCCGGGTGGGAACAGCCTTCATGCGGCAGTTCAGGTACGTCGTCAAATTCATAAGCGCCTTCATACGCTTTGCACACCGGGCAAGCCCCGGCCGCTGCCAGAATACGTACTTTTGTGGCCAGCCCGGCTTTTATATTTGCCAAAGCCGCTTTTTGTTCTTTTGCTTTATCAACAACAGTCACCATGATTTTCTCCTGTGTAAATGGGAGCGCGGACAGCTTGTCCGCCCTGTGCACCTGGGAGCGCGGACAGCTTGTCCGCCCTGTGCACCTGGGAGCGCGGACAGCTTGTCCGCCCTATGCAGGCGAGACGCCTGCGCTCCATGCTTTAGAATTGTACGGGGGTGGGGGATAGAAGACAAGTCAGGAAAGAACGGCCGTTACCCCCCGTGTGCTTCTATCCGCCAACAGACGAGCGCTGCCAATCTGCTCTACGTAATGAGAGAGCCGCTCATACTCCGCCGTCAATGTGTCGAAGGTGGCTTCGTCCAGCAGCAGCAGGTCGCTCTCTTCGCTGGCGCGGAGCGTGGCCCGGTAGGGCACATCGGCGAACAGGGCGTATTCGCCAAAATGTTCACCCGGCCCCAATGAACCGATGGATTGACCAGCTTCATTTTGCACCGTTAAACGGCCGTTCGCCACAATAAACAGATGAGAACGGGCCTCGCCCGCCTGCACCACCACCTCGCCCGCCTGCACCAACTTTTCCACCAGCCGGGCGTCGATCACCGCCAACTGCTGCGGGCTGAGGCTGCTAAACAACGGCATCTGCTTCAACAAATGGCGCGACTGCGCACCCGAACTCACCTGCGAAGCCAGGGTCGTATCCGCCCGCAGCAGCGGATCAAACCGCGCCCGATCAATCACCAGCGCCGTCACCGGCGTCAACGTCTTATACGTCGCCAGATACGCGCCCGCATCCAGCAGGGCCATCGTGCCTAAATAGCCGCCCGCCTCAATCGTCGCCAACTGCTCCCCTTCATGAAATACGCCAACCTCGCCCGACTGCACCAGGTAAAAAGCGGTCGCCTCTTGCCCCATGCGAGCCATCGTCAGGCCGGCCCGACCGCGCCATGCGCGCGCCATCGCCAGCACTTCATCAATGCCATCCTGATCAAATCCGGCGAAAATATCAGCCTGCCGCACCAGTTCCCGCCGTTGATCCCGGGCCTGGATAAACCCTTGCGCCAACTGCGCCCCCCAGGGCAATTCGGCCAGGACGTGGCGGCCCAAGGTTTCCGCTTCCAGCCAGGGCAGACTGTCGTAAGCGGCCTGCCCCGCCTGCTGCGTAAACGGCGTCCCGGCCAGATCGTCCAGGCGGTCTATGGCGTGACGCAGCGCCCGCTGGCACTGTTTCGCCAACGGCAGAATAGGGCCATCCGCGTTAATGGGGCCAAGCGCCAAAATTTCATGGTAGATCGTTTGCAAGCGACGGCGGCCAAACACGGCCTCGTAGCTCAAGAAAAATGCCTGCATGAAATGGTTGAAGGCATCAAGCAGACGCTGCCGTTCATTAAAACTGGCGCTCGTTTCCGGTGTTACGTCAGACCGGGAGAAGCGGGTCAATGTCCCTAGCAACAGATACAAGGCCGCTGCATACAGCCACAACACGGCCACCGACACATACAGCGCCGTATAAAATTGCAGCCAGGGGATGAGCAGCACGGCCAATACCAGCAGCAGCCAGGGCAGGGCAAAACGGGAATGCCAAAAGTTAAACAGGAGCGGCGTCAGGAAGATGAGGCCGGGGATGATGCCCGCTAAAATGAGCAGGGTGAGCAGCCAGTTTCTCCCGCCCATCATCATCGTGCCCAGGAGGATTACCAGGCCAAGTAAAAAGAAGGCGGCCATGAGCAGCCGTTCTTTCGTTTCCAGGTGAGCGGGCAGAATGGTGAGCCAGGCGATGACGCCGGCGGCGAGTATGCTGCCCGCCGCCAGGATCAAGCCCAGGTTGGTGAGGGCCGGGAACCAGCGCCGGCTCAACCAGGCGAGGGTGAGGCCGCCAAAGGCGAGAGTGAGCGACCAGACGCTCCATTGAAAACGGGAGCCGGGCAGTTGGCGGGCAATAGCGGTCATGGTGGTGAGGGTGGCGAGGAAGACGAGCCAGATGAGGGCGTTGATCGCCAGGTCGCCGTAAGGCAGGGCCAGCAGCCACAACGTGAGGAGCAGCGTCGGGAGACCCACCAGCAGCGGCGCGCCGAGGAGCAGGGCCAGGACATCGACGCGAGCCAACAGGTCGTGGCGAGCCAGCCATTCTAACCCGGCCTGGATGCGGCTCCAGCCAAAATGGATGAGATAATAGACGGTGGGCACGACAACGGCCGTTATCACCCCCAGCAGCAGCGCCCGTCCGCCCCAACCATACTCAGTCCACAGCTTGCCCACCAGCGGCGCGAAACGAGATTGCCAGAAGTACAAGGCAAAGCCCAGGGCGTAGACGGAGTAAACAAAGGCCAACGCGCCATACGCCAGATAGAGGCGTTGGTTACGACTTTGCTTTTGCCAAAAAGCGCGGGGACGCTTCAACGTCTGCCGCTGCCGCCATACACTCTCGCGCCAATAACGGAAAGCTCGCTGGCGCAGGCCAGGCATGTCCAGCCAATCCATGAGGATGAAATAGCCGTCCAGTTCCAGCAGCGGGTTCAAGTTGACAAAGACGCTCAGGTAGGCGATGAAGCCGATTTGGAAGATGAAACTGGTGAGGAGGGTGGGAGAAACGGCCGTTACCCACCCCTGCGCCGCCAGTGACAAAGCAATGCCAGTCAGCCCACCCACGATCAGCCCGGAATGTGGTCCCGCCCAGGAGACGGCGATGCGCTCCCGGTTGGAGGAGAGCCAGGTATCTCGTGTATCCACAAAAAAGGCGGGCAGCCCCCAATAAAGGAGAAAGCCGCCCCGGTTTAGCTCCCGTCCCACCTGTTTTACCGTCAGCCCATGCGCCAGTTCATGCAGCAAAATAACGACGATATTCGCCAGGATGATGGTGAACACACTCAACCCACCGCTGATCAGGCGGAATTCCTGCGTAAAAAAGAGACGCGCGTAAAGCGCCCCGCCCAGAAAAATGATGACCAGCAGTAAAAATTGCATCGGCCGGGAAAAAAGCCAGCGCGTCCAGCGATGCAGCGTCGAAAAATAACCGTCCAAGCCATCCCAGGCTACTTCTGTATGCAAAAAGCCTTGCAGGAGACGCTGCCCCCGGCTGGCTGGTTCCCGCGCTTGCAGTTGATCGGCGACCTGCTGGTATAGATTGGTGGGCGTATCGTGTAAAAACTTCTCCTGGCGCATGGTGGCGACCAGGCTGCTCAGGTGACTGATGGGCAGGGAGTGGTACCGTTTGAGATTATAGTAGAGCAGGTCTTTGACGCTTTTTGAGCCATCCATTTGCCACCAGAGGGCATAGTCCGGCTCAGATAGGCGCAGGTAGGTTTTGGCTTGCGGCTGTTTGAGAACGTAGTAAACGGCACCTTCCGTTTCTAAACGGGCCACGTCTACGGCGCTGATCCGGTGGGGTCGGTATTGGGTGAGATCGACGGCATGGGAAACGGCCGTCCAAAAGGCTTTACCTTGCCCTGCTGCTGGTTCTTGCTCTACCATGCCCTGAGTTTAGCATAGCCATGCCCCCGGTACACGAAGTTTGTTATAATTATGCGCGGCAACCTTGTTGATGTAGTTGCTTACAAAAGATTGGCAAACTTTTGTAAGCTCCTGTAGGAGCAAATGATGGGCTTTCTCAAAAAACTTTTCGGCGGTGGCGATGAGAAAAAAGAGTATGTGGACAAACAGGGCCTCTACTTTTATGTGCAGTGTAACCATTGCGGCAAAACGGTGCGGGTACGAGCCGACAAGCGGTATGATCTGGCGGCGGATGGCGGCGGCTATACCTGGCATAAAACCATCGTCGATAGTAACTGTTTCCGGCCTATGGCGGCGGTTGTCACCCTGGATAAAAGCTACAACATCGTGACGGCCGACATTGATGGCGGCCGTTTTCTGACTGAAGAGGAATTCCAGGCCATTGCCAAAGAAGCAGCCTTGCAGCAAGAAGCGGCCCGCCGCGCCGCCGCCGAAGAAGAATAGGAGAGCGGGTAAGATGCCCGCGCTCCCAGTTTGTTACTCGTCGTTTTTGTTGTTGCGATTCAGGTAGAGCAAGGTGGAAGAGAGGATGCCGGCAGCCCCCAAAATGCTCCAGCTTAGTTGGCTGAGTCGTTTTTCCAGGCGGCGATTGCTTTCTTTGGCGTCTACGGTTTGCACTTTGAGACGGCCGCTTTCCAACATTTTTAGCACACGCAGCACTTGATCGGGCGTTTCCAAATAGGGGCGGATGGCGTCAACGGCCGTTTGCCAGGTTATTTCTCGCGCCGGTTGTTCCCGGATAATTTCCCGGCCGAATTTTTCCAGGTAATACCAGGGGTTTATCTCCGGGTTGAGCTGTGATACCAGGCCGGAAATCATGCCAATGGCCCGGCCCAGGTAGATGAAATCTTGGGGAACCTGGAAGGGGAAATCATAGAGCAGGTCGCGGAATTCGCGGCTCAGTTCTTGCACTTCACGCGGGTCTGGTTGGGCCAGGTCTAGCAGTTTGCGCCCCCAGATGCGATCTAGCAAAATGCCCTGCACTTCGGTGATGCGCTCCTGGTCCGCATCTGGCAAGAAGAAGCCCAATTCCTGGTATGAATCTGTCAGGGCGCGGGCGTCGCGGCGGGTGACGCTGACCAGCAGTTTGCGCAGGTTTTCGCCCATTAACTCCGGTACACGCCCCACCATGCCAAAGTCCACAAAGATCAACCAGAACGGCCGGGAGTCCGTTTCATCGGCGTCGTAAGCGCCATCCGGGTAGGGACGTACAAATAAGTTGCCGGGATGGGGATCAGCGTGGAAGAAGCCTTCTTTGAAAATTTGCCAAAAATAGGTTTCCAGGAGGACACTGGCGAGCTCTTTAGGGTCGATGCCGGCCGCCTTTATACCATCCATATCAACGATTTTGATAGCGGTGACATCTTCCAGGACGATGACGCGCTCCGTGCAAAACTCCCGATAAACCTGGGGAATATAGACTTGGGGATTGTCGGCGTACATGGCGGCAAAGCGTTCGGCGTTATCCGCTTCTGCGAGATAGTCCAGCTCTTCTTCCAGGGTACGGGCAAATTCTTCCATCAATGCTGGCACATCGGCTCGTTTGCGGATGGGGGGATAGCGCATAAACCAGCGGGCGACAATGCGCAGCGCCGCCAGGTCTGTAGCCACGACGGTTTCAATGCCGGGCCGCCTGATTTTGACGACGACGGGCTGGCCCCGTTCTGCGGTTTCATCTGCGGGCAAGAGCCAGGCGCGGTGGGCCTGTCCCAGGGAGGCGGCGGCCAGCGGCTCTTGCTCAATGTGGGCAAAACGGGCGTCTATGTCGCCGAGGTCGGCTCGCAGCACGGTGAAGATGCGGGCGGGCAACTCGGGGGGCACTTCATCTTGCAGCCCTTTGAGTTCATCGGTGATTTCTGGGGGCAGCACATCGACGCGGGCGCTGAGGAATTGGCCCAGCTTGATCATGACGCCGCCCATGGAGACGGCCAGGGCGCGAAAGCGACGGGCGAGCAGGCGGTAGCGCTGCGGGCGGCTCTGGCGGGAGCGGGCGCCGATGAGGGGAAAGCGAGCCAGGAGGAGGTCCCACCAGATGAAATGGGCGATGACGCGGGCAAAAAAGATGAGGATTGCCCGAAAGCGGAGGCGGTCGATGTCGATGGCTGGTGAGTTTTGCACAACTGAGGTCATAATGTGGATAACGGCCGTTTGCCGACCATCTGCTCCTTACCCCGTTAATTATCCCCCACATGCCGCAATTCCCCAACCTATGCCCGGTAAGTTTAGTAACTCTCATTTTAGATTGTGAACAGCAAATAAAGCTGCACCTGCTTCTACGAAGTCCGCCTTCGCGGACTAAAATCGCATTTTTTCTACTCCGTGAAGGCAGGCCAATTCAGGATATTTCGGTAAACGGCCGGGACTTTTAGCTGGGAGAAAGCTAACCGGCCGGCAGGGTGAACCAAAAGGTGCTGCCCTGATTCTCAGCGCTGCTTACGCCCAGTTGGCCGCCTAATTTGGTGACGATACGCTGCACAATGGGCAGACCCAGACCCGTTCCTGACGCTTCTTCCTGATGATAGCGGGTAAACATGGTAAATAGGCCCGATAGCTGATTCTCAACGATACCCAGACCATTGTCTTCTACCTCATAATGAACCATTTCCCCCTGGCGTGAACCTCGAATGGTGATGGTCGGCGCTGGATTTTCTCGACCTATGTATTTGATGGCGTTGCCCACCAGGTTGGCAAAGATTTCTTCCAACCACAAGGCATGGCCCCGCACAGGCGGCAGATCTTCTGACCAGCAAATATTGACGCCGCGAGCTTCAATCTCTGCCTCAAAGCGAGCCTGTACGGTTAGAAGAACAGGCAATATTTCAACGGAAACGGCCGCTTCCTCCACATCTCGCAGCTTCGCCAAAAATAACAATTGCTCAATCATCTCAGCCATGCGCTCCGTCGTCGCCACGATCTTATGAAGGTAGCTCCGCCCCGTCTCCGACAACTCCTCCCCGGCCAGCAGTTCGCCATACCCCTTGATTAACGCCAAAGGTGTATTGAGATCATGAGCAATGGTGCGGCTGTAGGCGTCTAGCTCCTGGTTACGCTCCGCCAACTCCGCAAATAAGCGGGCATTTTTCAGGGCAATCGCCGCCTGATCCGCAAACGCCATCAAACGCTGGGCGTGTTCCGCTTGAAAGGCGTGGGGCGTCTTGCTGTCTAAATTCAAAAAGCCGATGACTTCATCATCTTGCAGAATAGGCGCCGCCACATAAGAGCCTATCCAGCTTAACTCAGGATAATCTCTCCACCTTGGATCTTGCTGCACCGCCGAAATCACCACCGGCTGCCGGGTCTTAATCATCTCCAGCACGGTAGGCGTTTCCGCCACGAGCAAATGACGCCTATGTGAAATTAGTTGCTTGTGGTCATCGGTATATCCCCGGCTACCAATCATATAGGCCAGGCCAGATTCATATAGAGAAATATTGGCGGCGTCATGCGGCAGCACCTTCGCCACATTTATTAAAATACGCGAGAATACTTCCTGGGGATCAAGGGTGCTGTTCAAGGCCACCGCCACGTCTCGCAGCGCTTCAGCCAGCAGCCGTTCTTCACGCTCCGCCTTTTCTGCTATTTTTTGCGCGGAAATATCACGGATAACCACCACGCGGGCCATGGGGTGTGGGCGCTGATCATAGATAGAAGAGATGCGCATGTCGTAATAGCGGGGAGGATCAATATCTTCAAAACTCAACTCGGCCTGCGCCTCGGGTACATCGCCATAGGTCGCAATAAGCGCCGGCCGATGGGCAAAAACATCTTCAATTCTGCGGCCAATCACCTCTTTTTCTGGTTTGCCTATGAGAGATTCCGCCGCCGGGTTCAAATCGACGATACGATTTTGGGCATCGAGGGTTAAAACAGCGTCATGCAAACTGGCGAAAACGGCCGTTCTTGCCGTGGGCACAATATCCAACAAACGTAAACGCAGCAGCCCCCAGGCCACCACCACCCCCGTCACGGCAAAACCCGCAGCCGTTAAATCCAGGCGGGTGAAACCCAGGATGTAAAGCGCATTGAGAAACCAGGGGATCACCATGCTAATCACCAACAATACAGCCTGTCGTTTGTAAATACCAGGGGCATAAACCACGTTTCGAATCAGCAAAAATGAACCGATAAAAAGCAGCAAATAGCTATAAGCAGCATGAATCCAAAAACCGAAAGCATAGTCCGCCATCAAAACAGGAAATGGGCCGCTTGCATCCAGCCAAACGGATTGATGTATGAGAGGGAACCAGGGATCAGTCCATAAAAATATCAGGAGTAAGAATGGCTCAATGCACAAAAACAGGCGCATCCAACGGGTAAGTAAGTAATCTCGCCCGGTATAAACCAGGGCAAAAATGAACCAAAAGGCAACCGTGCCCACAATCCCCAGATAGACAAAGTTTGAAGCGATGAGTTTTGCCTCATAAGAAGGTAGAGAAAGCTCCAGAAAATTCATCAGAGACCAAAACCCGACGAAAATCATGAGCAAGGCAAACACACCATTCACGAGACGCCCGTGACGCCGCCGCCAGGAAATGAACGCAATCGTAAAGGAAACAACTGCTGAAAAAAAGATGAGCGTGAAGTAAAAGCTTAAAAAGAATTCCATAGTGAAGGAGTAAGCCGTGTCAGGGTTGGCTTTATTGTACACTGAACCACCAGCCATTTTAGTAGCAGATATGGCCCAGGCAGAGGGAAACGGCCGTTCTCGGTACTAATTTCTTATCCTCAGAACAAGGTGGCAATTTTACTGGTCAACTCAGGCCACCAACGGCATAATCATATCATGAATCTCATCCTCCACATCACCACACGTCCAGCCTGGGTTGCATCGACAAGCTCAGGGGCGGCTGCAACCTACATCGCCCCCAGTTTGCAAAGCGAAGGCTTCATCCACTGCTCCACCCCCGCCCAAGTCACGCAGCCCGCCAATGCCATGTTCAAAGGCCAGACGGACCTCGTTTTGCTCTGCATCGACGAAGACAAGGTGAGAGCGCCGGTGGTATATGAAGATTGTTACGAATCGGGCACGGAATTTCCCCATATCTATGGCCCACTCAACCGGGACGCCGTGTTGGGCGTGGTCGATTTTCCGCCCCACGCCGACGGCTCTTTCAGCCTGCCGTCGCTGGTGGCGTTAGCCGCCGCCCCCATTTTAGAATTCGACCCGGCGTCAGAAGCCATCATCCAGGCCGACCGGCTGATCAAAAAGAAAGAGATTGCCGCCCACTGCGTCCTCTGTTTCTTCCAGGATGTGTTGACGACGCTGCACGAAAACGGCCGTTTACGCCCCATCCACACCCTCAACTCCGAGTACGGCCCCCACCCGGTCTACGAACTCATCCACCACGAACAACGGTTGACGGTGCTGCACCCTGGACTGGGTGCGCCGCTGGCGGCCGGTTTCATGGAAGAGGTCATCGCCCTGGGCGGCCGCCACTTCATCGCCTGCGGCGGAGCCGGTGTGTTGGATGGCGCTCTGACGGTGGGGCATCTGGTGGTGCCGGCAACGGCCGTTCGGGATGAAGGCGTCTCTTACCATTATCTGCCTGCTGGAGAAACTGCCCGCGCTTCGCAAACGGCCGTTGCCGCCATTCAGCAAACCCTCGACCAGCACCAAGTGCCCTACCTCCTCGGCAAAACCTGGACCACCGACGGCTTCTACCGCGAAACCAAACAGATCGTGGCCCGCCGCCAGCGCGAAGGCTGCCTGACGGTAGAAATGGAAACGGCCGCCTTCTGTGCGGTGGCCCAACTGCGCGGCGTCACCTTCGGCCAGATTCTCTACGCCGGCGACGACCTGACCGGCAAGGAATGGGATCACCGCAGTTGGCACTCTCGCGCCGACATCCGCCAGAACCTATTCTGGCTGGCGGTGGAAGCGTGCCTGCGCCTTTAATCAGTAAAAGTTCAACTTCTCGGAGAAGTTGAACTTTTGGGACCCGGGTCAGAAATTGCCAGCAGCCCCGATACGACAACCCCCGTGTTTAGCTTCAGCAAGCGCTCTGTTTTGGTGGACTCTTCCAAAGGTAAAGTATCCGCCTCCAGCCGCCGAAGATGTGAACTGGTGATGGCCCACAACGCGGTTTTTGGCTCGGAAACGGCCGTTCCCACCACATCCCCTCGCCGCGCCACCAACGACTTCCCCTTTTGGTTGGGTTTCTCCGGGGCAAACACCCATTTAGCCGCCAGCCGCCGGGCATAACCATCGGCCGTCAGCAGGAGCAGGTTTTCAGCCGCCGCCACCGCCACCGCCCCCGTCACCCGGTCGTCGGCGTCCAGGTTGATGGCCTGTACGCCAGAGGTACGCAATGTTTTCACCGGCCAGCGTACCCCGCGCCCCTTGCGCGTGGCGATGACCAGCTCTTCCGATCCCGCCACGCCCAACGCCGCCACCACAATGCCGTCCAGCGGATGATCGAACTTGAGCGGCATAGGCGCTTGAATGCTGGCAGCCAACACATGAGTGGGATACGGTCGCGCCAGCCCGGAACTGGTGACCAGTAAGAGTTTTGGCTGTTGGGAAACGGCCGTCCAATTCGCCAACGCACACACCCGCTCCCCCCGTTCCAGCTTGTGCATGTCCGCCAGCTTCAAATCCAACCGCCGCCAATCAGCCAACTGGCGCGGCGTCGCCAGCAAAAAGCGGTAATGAGTGGTAATCAGCAGCACCTGCTCATCAAAAGCGGCCGCCAGCACCGCCGCCACCGACCCCGTCAACCCCAATTCATCCAATAATACATCCACAGATTTCGCAGATGACGCAGATTCATCCCCTTGTTCCTCTGCCTCTTTGTCCCTACTTTGACCTTGCTCAGCAGGAGTTTGTAATAAAGAATTTATAACTGAGTGAATTATTCCATCTTCCCCCACCCACACCAACGCCGGCCCTGACTCAATGGGAGCATCATCCTCCGCCACGCTGTCCACCGCCCCTTCGGCCAGGACAATGCGCCGCTGCAGCAGTTCCAGGTTGATGGGCGGCACATTCGGTTGATGGCTGTCTGGCTGCTGGAACTTGGCCAGGTCGGCCGGCGTGTAGCCCACTGCATCGATTTCTCCCTGCTCAATGCCGTGCGCGATGACGCCCAGGCCGGCCGTCACGCTGCTAAAGGTATCAATGGCCCGCACCTTGTCTGCGCCAAAATGAGCGGCCAACATCTCATGAAACACCGGAATCTGCGAGGAGCCGCCGGTGCGGATAACGGCGTCGATTTGGCCCGGTTCCAGGCCCGAAGCGACCACCGTTTCCCGCAAATGGGCCTCAATGGCGTGGATTTCGGGGCGGATAATCTGCTCAAACTCGGTGCGCGTCACAAAATCACGCACATGAAAACCGGGGCCATCCAACAGCACTTCCACGCCCCGCCTGGCCGACAACTGCTTCTTGGCCTCTTCCATCATGTCAAACATCTTGAGGCCATAATTGCTGGAAACGAGCGCCAGCAACATTTCGATCTGGTAGCGGTGGCGGGCGGTGCGAGCAATGTCCTCCAGGATGCGCCGATTTTCTGAGCTTTGCAGTTCCAGCAGCTTTTGCCAGTCGGAAAAGGCGTCGTAGATCCACTGCGGCATGGTCAGCGCTTTGCGCCGGTCGCCGTACTGGCTGCCTTCGCCAAAATGTTTAGGCAGCTTGGCCCGCACCAACTTCTGGTCGAACACGTCGCCGGCCACCGGAATGCCGCCAGTTGCTAAAACCTGGCGCTTACCGGGTTCGCCCAGGCGCATAATGGTGATGTCCAGCGTGCCGCCGCCAAAGTCGAAGATAAGCACGTTTTCCGGCTTGTCGATGGTGGTTTCGTAGCTGTAGGCGGCGGCGATGGGTTCGTATTGGAAGTAAACTTTTTCGTAACCGGCGCGGAAGGCGGCTTGCAGCAGGCGGGCCTGCGCCAGGCGGTCATGCTGGGGATCGCGGGCAAAACGCACGGGCCGGCCCAAGACGATGTGCTTTAGTTTTTGGCCCACCATTTGCTCAGCGCGAATTTTAACGGCCGTCATGTACAGGGCAATCAAATTTTCCAACGAGTAGTAGAACTGGCCCACGATGGTTCCGGGATAGTTCTCGTCACGCAGGCTGGTTTTGACGGAGAGGAATAAGCGCCCTGGCGACAGCACATCGACAAAAGCGTAGGCGTCGGTGACGTAATACATGTCGCCGCCGAACACTTCCATCTCGCCGATCCACACCTTACGCAGTTTGACAGGACGGCCGGTGTTGTCGCTGTAATATTGGTCGATGGCGGCGCGGCCGATGACGAGGCCCTGCTCGTTGGTGAGGTAGATGGCGGTGGGCAGCACACGCGGGTTATTGTTTGAAGGGTCGAGGGGCAGCACCCGCACGGAACGGCCATCATACAGGGCCATGCCGGAGTTGGTGGTGCCAAAATCCATGCCGACGATCATGGTTGGGAACCTCCTTCGTAACTGGGAGCGCAGTCTGCCAGACCACAAAGGGCGGACAA
>CAZXVH010000031.1:0-15050 GCA_964643965.1 uncultured Ardenticatenaceae bacterium | reverse complement strand
GACCACAAAGGGCGGACAAGCTGTCCGCGCTCCCAGGTTCATTCATCATAAGGGGAACCTCCTTCGTAACTGGGAGCGCAGTCTGCCAGACCACAAAGGGCGGACAAGCTGTCCGCGCTCCCAGGTTCATTCATCATAAGGGGCAGGGGGCAGGTTGTGGGTGGCAGGTTGGTAAGAGGGGAAGTTTAGGGGGAAACGGCCGTTTTTGCAATTACAAATCAGGCGGGAATCATCTCTGCAACAGGTATCATAATCCCAGTTTCTCTGGCAATTGAAAGAATGGGGCTGGAATCATCCTCCATCCATTGGCGACGGCCGCAAGCAATAGGCTCAATGCGAGGATCAGCAAACGCTCGTAATTCCCACAGTAAATTGACCTGGCTTTCGTCACGTTGATCAAATTCTGGCGCGATAACGATTAAATCTATATCGCTATCGTTCGTTGCCGTTCCTTGCGCGTAAGAGCCAAACAAAACAGTCCCCACAACATCTATATCAGCCTGACGAACCTTTTGAATATAATGGGCGACAGCCACACTTGACAGGTCGGTATCAAATCAATTAAAATCTGGACAGACTAGACAGAATGAGGTGCATATGAGCCAGATATGGCAGTTACAAGACGCGAAAAATAAATTTAGCCAGGTGGTAAAGGACGCCGTCGGTGAAGGGCCGCAAATCATCACCAAACATGGGGCAGAGGTGGTTGTGGTGCTTTCCTATCAAGAGTACAAACAAATGATTGCAACGCGGGGAAAATTATCTGACTTTTTCCGCAGTTCGCCCTTGGCTGAGGTGGAATTAGATTTAAGTCGTGATACCAGCCCCTCTCGACCGGATATTCAGTTATGAAAATCTTAAACCGCAGAGAACGCAGGGGACGCAGAGGAATTCTCTAGTTTTTCTTTGCGCTCTCCGCGACCTCTGCGGTGAAAAAAATTATGCGATATTTACTGGATACATGCGTCATTTCTGAATTGGTGTCGAAGCGGCCAGAAACGGCCGTTATCGATTGGATAGACAGTATTGACGACGACCATATCTATTTGAGCGTCCTCACCATCGGCGAAATCAAGAAAGGTATCGAGAAACTGCCCGATTCGGCGCCGAAGGAACAACTGGCCGAGTGGCTGGAAGAAGATTTATTGAGTCGGTTTCAGGGGCGAGTGCTGGGGGTGGAAACGGCCGTTATGCTCACCTGGGGAACCCTCACCGCCAAACTAGAGCAACAAGGCACACCCCTACCGGCCGTGGACTCCCTCATCGCGGCCATCGCTCTGCACGGCAACCTCACCCTCGTCACCCGCAACGTGCAAGATTTTGAGAGGACCGGTATTCTTCTCCTGAATCCGTGGCGAATGTAACCCGAAATAGCCCCCGTCTAAAAAACAGCGCCCCGTAAACGGGGCTATTGGGGAAAAGCCGGGTTTACCCGGCGTTGTTGTTTAGACCGGACATTTATGCCTGGACGAAGATAGTCATGTTACGACTTGATTTAATTTTTTAAGCTGTCCCCTGCCCCCTGCTAACTGTTCGCTGGCATCATCGCCGCTTCCCAGCCCACCATCGCCTTCTTGCGCGTGCTGCCCCAGCGGTAATTGTGCAGTTTCCCTGATTGGCTGATGACCCGATGGCAGGGAATGAAATAACCCACCGGATTTTTGGCAACCGCGCGGGCAGCAGCCCACCCACCTACACAACTAGGCAGCGCCGTCATGCCAGCTTGCCCCAAAGATAGCCCCGCCCCGGGGCAAAGAGGAACACCAGGACAAATATGAGGGTCGCCACCAACACCACCGCCGGGCCAGAGGCCACGTTCAAATAATAAGAAGCATACACTCCGGCCACCCCGGAAAACGCGCCGATGCCGGCCGAAACGACCATCATGGTGGGCAGCCGCCGGGTCAACAGAGAGGCTGTAGCCGCCGGGGTGACAAACATGGCTAACATGAGGGCAATGCCCACCACTTGCAGCGACACTACAATGGTGACGGCAATCAAGATGAGCAGCAGGTAGCGCAAAAAGGTGGTGGGCAGACGCAGCGTCACCGCTAAAACGGGATCAAAGGAGACGACGAGCAATTCTTTGTAAAAGAGGAAGATGGTGATCAGGACGATGGCCCCCAGAACGGCCGTTGTCCACAAATCAGCCTGCGTCACCGCCAATAAATTGCCAAACAAAAAGTGCGCCAGGTCAACGGTGTAGCTGCCGGTCATGGAGAGCAAAGCTACCCCCAAGGCAAAAAAACCGGCAAAGACCACGCCAATGGCGGTATCTTCCTTTAAATCGCCCCGTTCAGTGAGGACGCCAATGCCAACGGCCGTTAATACCCCAAATATCAGCGCCCCCACCGCCAGCGGCCAACCCAGCAAAAAAGCAATCACCACCCCCGGCAAAATGGTATGCGCCAGGGCATCGCCAAAAAACGCCATGCCACGCAGCACCACATACGTGCCCAGCACCGAGCAAACCACACCCACGATAACGGCCGCCAGCAGCGCCCGGGTGATGAAGGTATATTGCAGGGGATCGAGTAACCAGTCCATGTCAGTGTACAGTGTACAGTTTACAGTTTACAGTTTACAGTGTTCAGCGAAGCCGCATATGACGACTGTTCACTGTTCACTGTTTACTGTTCACTGTTTCCTGTTCACTGATTTTCCTCCCCGTGATCACAACAGGTATCCGTCAGCAGCAGGTCGCCGTCGCCGAGGACGTGCATATGGCCGCCGTAAGCTGTCATGAGATTTTCAGTGGTGAGAACGGCCGGCGCCGCTCCCCAGGCTATAATTTCTCGATTCAGCAGCATCACCCGGTCGAACCGTTCCGCCGCCATGTTGAGATCATGGGTAGAAATAATCACCGTCACGCCATCCGGCCGCAAGCCATCCAACACCTCGAAAATAGCGTTCTGACTGGGCGCATCCAGGCCGGTCAGCGGCTCGTCGAGCAAAAGCAGCTCCGCTTCTTGGGCCAACGCCCGGGCAATAAACACCCGCTGCTGCTGCCCGCCCGACAGTTCGCCAATCTGCTTTTTAGCCAGATGGCTGGCATTGACCCGCGCCAGGCACTCCTTCACCACCTGCCAGTCGGCGCGGTGCGGCCAACGGAAGAAGCCAATTTGTCTCACCCGCCCCATCATTACCACGTCAGCCACTGTCACCGGGAAGCTCCAATCAATCTGGCTGCGCTGCGGCACATAGGCGATGCAAATGTGACCGTCAGGCCCGTGTCCAAAAATATGGATGTCGCCCTGCGTAGGCTTGAGTGTGCCCACAATAAGTTTGAGTAGGGTACTTTTACCCGCGCCATTTGGCCCCACCACGGCTATGCGTTCACCCGCTTCCACCCGGAAGGAGACATCGGCCAGGGCGTACTGTGTGCTTCGCGCCGAGGTCACACCTTGAGCGCCGGCCGCATACGCTACCGACACATGTTTCATTTCCAGGGTGGGCGTATTTGTTTCATGCAGGACGCCGCGTCGTTTGATTTGCTTCACCACTTCGGTCATAGTGGGATTTTATACCGCTAACCGAGATTTGCGAAACAGATGCGAAAGATGCGAGGCGGGAGGCGGGGGCAATATTATTGCTAGACGAGGAGTTACGCGCACTCCTCATACCATCTTAATTTGATTTTCGCGACGCTTTCTGTACAATGGTTGTTATTGCAAATAGTCGCAATTAGTAATAACTTACCAATAAATTTCTTGTACAAAAAACAAGAAAATCAACCGCAGATTTCGCAGATGACGCAGATTTGAGCGGTATGGTTATCTGAACACTTTCTGCGGTTTACCTCCTAAGAGAATTCGCATGAACGACGCCCAAACGATCATTGAAACCCTGCGTGAGCGGCGCTTCCGCATTACGCCGCAGCGCGAAATGATTATCGACGCCCTGTTGAGCGACGGCCCACATCTCACTGCCGACAAGGTGTATGAACAAGTGCAAGCCCGTACTGGCGCCGTCAACATCGCCACTGTTTACCGCACTTTAGATATGCTGGTGGCGCAGGGCATCGCTTGTCGCACCGATATGGGCGAACAGATTATCTACGCGCCAGCCGAACATGGGCCGCACATTCACCTGGTATGCCGCCATTGCCGCTATGTCATCGACGCCGACGCCGCCATGCTGGAAGGTCTGGCGGCGCAGCTTGAGCGCGATCACGCCTTCACCGCCGATTTGCAGCATATTTCATTATTTGGAACCTGTGCCGGCTGTACAGAATAAAAGCAGGGATACAGAGGACCCGGAGAAGGCGCAGTGTTTCACAGAGAGGTAAAGATTTTTCCTCCGCGTATCTCGGTAAATTCTCTGCGCCTCTCTATGTTTCTTCCTTTGGAGGATGAATCATGATTTTAGCGAATATTGTTTTACTCCATGTACCGGATGGTTTTTTGAGCCTGGGGCTGGCGCTGTTGTGTTGGCTGCTGGCGTTGGTGGCGGTGGGCCTGGCGGTGCGTAACGGCCGTTCCACGTTCGACGAGCGCCTGGTTCCGCTGGCTGGCATTATGGCTGCCTTTATTTTTGCCGGGCAGATGATCAACTTCCCGGTGGCCGGCGGCACCTCGGGCCACCTGATTGGGGCCACGCTGGCCGCGATTGTGTTGGGGCCGTGGCTGGCTATTTTGGTGATGACGGCCGTTATCGCCTTACAAGCCCTGCTCTTCCAGGATGGCGGCCTGGTGGTCATGGGGGCCAATATCCTGATCATGGGCGTCATCCCGGCGCTGGTGGGGTATGGCCTGTACAAACCGGTGGCGCAGCGCAGCCGCAACCTGAAACTGGCGACGGCGGGCGCAGCAGCCTGGCTTTCCGTGATAGCGGCGGCGCTGCTGACGGCGCTGCTGCTGGGCTTTAGCGGCACATCCAGTTTTCGCATTGTCATCCCGGCGATGTTGGGCATCCATCTCTTCATCGGCCTGGGTGAGGCGCTGATTACGGTGGCGGCGCTGGCCTTTATGATGCGGGTGCGCCCCGATTTGCTCAACGAAAGCGGGGAAGCGGGCGGCAAAGGCTGGGTTGTAGGTGGCGTGGTGGCGGTGCTGCTGGTACTACTCATTTCGCCTTTTGCTTCCAGTTTCCCCGACGGCCTGGAGTGGGTGGCGGAGGAACAGGGATTCCTCAACACCGCCCTGGACGCTCCCTTTGAACTGCTGCCGGATTATACCATTCCCTTTTTAGGCGAAACGGCCGTTTCCACCATCGTCGCCGGTCTTGTGGGAGCGCTGCTCGTGGCCCTGCTGGTCGTCGGCCTGGCAAGAATAACCCGGAAGCCGGTGGACAGTGAGCAGTGAGCAGTGAACAGTGAACAGTGAACAGTGGACAGTGGACAGTGGTCAGTGGTCAGGGACGACTACTCGACTACCCGACTACTCGACTACTCGACTACCCGACTACTCGACTACCCATGCACATCAACGTTTTTGACCATTATCAAAACCAGGCTACGCTGGCCCACCGGCTGGATCCGCGCGTCAAAGTGGTGGTAGTGGTGGGGTTTATTTTGTCCAACGCCCTGCTGCCGGATGGGGCGTGGCTGGCGTATGGGGCGATGGGCTTGCTCATGTTGGCGGCGGCGCGGCTGGCCCACATCCCGTTTGGCTTTTTGTTTAAGCGCTCCCTGATTGTGCTGCCTTTTTTGCTGGCGGCGATCACGATTGTCTTTACTTTGCCGGGAACGGCCGTTTTCTCCTTTCACCTCGGCCCCTGGACATTCACCGCCACCGACGCTGGCCTGGTGCGTTTTGCCAGCATCCTCATTCGCAGCTGGCTCTCAGTGTTGAGCGCTATCTGGCTCACCGCCACCACCCCGTTCCCCGATTTGATGCACGCCCTGCGCCACCTGTACGTCCCGCAAATTCTGGTGTCCATCATCAGTTTTATGTACCGCTACCTCTTTGTCATGGCCGATGAAGCCGGGCGGCTGCTCCGCGCCCGCGACGCTCGCAGCGCCCGCCTGCCAGGCCAGGGGCGTCGCGGCGGCTCACTCTGGTGGCGGGCAAAGATAACGGGCGGCATGGTGGGGCAGCTTTTCCTACGCAGCTTTGAGCGCAGCGACCGCGTTTACAATGCCATGCTGGCTCGCGGCTATGGCGGTCAACTGCTGACCATGAATACCCATACCATGACGCAGCAGGATTGGTTTGTGGGCGCAACGGCCGTTATCTTGATCCTCCTGATACAAATTTTAAGCCGGCTGTTTTAGAGATTAGCAATGAGTGATTAGAGATTCTCCAGGCCCCAATCTCCAATCTCCAAATTAAGGTTTTTTATGCCCATACAACATGCTGTTGAAACAACGTTAACTAAAAACGGCCGTTTACCCTCTCTGCTGGTAGACAATCTAAAATTTGCCTACCATGATGGGCAGCAGGCGCTCAAAGGGGTTTCGCTGCAAGTGGCGGCTGGTGAAAAAGTGGCGCTGGTGGGACCAAATGGGGCCGGCAAAAGCACCCTGCTGCTGCATCTCAACGGCTTGCTGCACGGGGATGGCGACCTGGCGGTGGGCGGCCTGCCAGTGATCAAAGAAAACCTGCCCGTGATTCGCAGCCAGGTGGGCATGGTATTCCAGCATCCCGACGATCAACTATTTTCGCCCACTGTGTTTGAAGACGTGGCCTTCGGCCCGCTGCATCTTGGTCTGCCAGAAGCGGAGATTCGGGAACGAGTGACCCAGGCGCTGGCGCAGGTGGGCATGGCTGGTTTTGAAGAGCGCCTGTCCCATCATCTGAGCCTGGGGCAGAAGAAGCGGGTGGCAATTGCCACGGTGCTGTCGATGAAGCCAGAAATTTTGGTGTTAGACGAGCCGTCAGCCGGGCTGGACCCTCGCGCCCGCCGCGCCCTCATCCACCTGCTGCAAGCCCTGGAATTAACGATGCTGGTTTCTACCCACGATATGATGCTCGTCGTTGAACTGTTTCCGCGCATGATTATCATGGATGAAGGGCTTATTGTGGCCGATGGCCCCACCAGCGAGTTGATGCAGGATGGGGCCTTGTTGGAGAAGCATGGGTTGGAACGGCCGTTTGCCTTCCCGCCAGCCAGCCGGTAAACTCGCCCTTATCTATGGAGATTAGAAATTAGAAATTAGAGATTGGAGATTGGAAATTAGTCCATCCTCTACTCTCAGACAAAGGAATATTATGACCCCAAACCCTGTTTACCTCGACGTTTGGTCAGATTACGTCTGACCATACTGCTTCCTCGTCTCCTCCAGTTTGGAGAAGCTTAAACAATCCCATAACGTCAATATTCAATGGCGTTCTTTTGAACTGCGGCCGCCAGGGGCGCCGCCCATGCCGGCTGAATATCTGGCTCGCATTGAAGCCAGCCGTCCGCGCCTATATGCCACTGCCAAAGAGCAATATGGGCTAACCTTAGATATGGGGCCATTTGGCACGGACAGCCGTGCGGCGCTCATCGGGGCCAAGTTTGCCGAAGAACAAGGTGTGGGCGAAGCGTATCACGCCGCTGTTTTCCGCGCATATTGGCAAGAAGCAAAGGACATCAGTGATAGAGCGGTGCTGCGGGAAATAGCAACGGCCGTTTCCCTGGACCCTGACGCCTTTTTAGCCGCCCTGGACAAGCCCCATTATCTGGCCGAGATGCAAGCTGATGTGGATCAGGCTCACGCTTATGGGCTGGGTGGTGTGCCCGCCCTGGTCTACAACAACAAATACCTGGTCAGCGGGGCGCAGCCGTATGAGGTGTTGGTTGAGGTGGCGGAGAAAGCGCAGCAAGAGGGGTAGAAATTCTGGGATTAGCGATCAAAGATTAAAGATTAAAGATAGGATGCTCGACCAATCCTTAATCCTTAATCTTTAATCTTCCGTAGGTGTTTCGAGCCATGTTCCCCAATTTTAGCCGCTGAAAAACAGAAACGCCACTACCCCGGCACTGATAATCAAAACCACCAGCACAAGGAGCAGAATAAGTTCCACATTGCTTATACCGGTTTGCGGTTTATTGTTTTGGGGGTCGTAGAGAACGGGGTCATAAGGGGTGGCGTCGAACTTGGTGATTTGGGGTTGGTAGGTTTGCTCAACGGGTTTGGGGGATTGCCAGGCGGAGGGGTCGGTGGAAACGGCCGTTTCCACGATCACCTGCGCAATTTTGCCATACTGAACCCGTTGAATGGCAGACCCGATCATAAAGCCTCCCGCTAAAAACACAAAAAAGAAAGCCGGCACGGGAAAGCTGAACAACACCAGCAAAAAGATGAGGGGCAGCAGAAAAAAAGACCAGTACAAGTGACCCGAAATACACATCCGCCCTTGATCTGGCTGCAAACGGATCAAGCCCGACATAGCATTGCGGGAGCCAAAATTGTTGCGGAAAGCAATTTCATTGGCGTTCAAAGCGCGAAACACAATCGCTGGCCGTCCCAAAGATCGCTTTAATTTTTGTTCCAGTTCCGGGATTATTGCTGCCACATCCGGCATGGTGGTCAACGGGTATTCTTTGCGAAAGAGAGGAAGACGATAGCGGAAATAAGCAGGCAGCCATAGGGCCGAGATCAGCAGCTCGCCCAGCGATAAGGCCACGATGGTTATGATCATTACCGGAAAAATAAAAGACATATAATCGTTCATTATGTCGCCCCGTTTTTTAAACCCTTTGTATGAATGCTCATTCCACCTCGACGACCAGGGTGTCATAGGCAAAACGCAGCGGATACCCCTCCCCCTGCATCTTCACCTCCAGGCGCACATAATCGTCGTAACCCAGGCTGTCCGGCTCTTCCAGGTGGGTCATGATGGCCTGCTTGGGCTGCATCTGTTGCAGCATGGCCAACGTCTGGCGGAAGGTGGCTTCTGTTTGCAAAACGGGGTGGTCGGCCGGGATGCGCCGTTCGCCCGTCCACACATCAAACTCCACGATGCCCATAGGCAAAATAACGAGATCCACGCCTTGCACAAAATCCGGCGGCTGCCAGCCGACCAGTTCATCCGGGGCGATCAGCACCCGCTGGCCTTCGCCCTCAAACAAGAAGGCGTAAACATACGCTTCTGCCACCGGAAAGGGCGTGACTGTGTAATTTCCCAGCGTCACTGACTGCCCTTCAGCGAGTGGGTGCAATGTCAAAGCGCCCTGACGCTGCATATATTCCATGTTTTCTTGCAAGCCTAGAAAGCGCTCAAAATCGACGGCAACCTGCGCGGGCAAATAGATATCTGTGGGATTGTTTTGACGCGGCCAATGGCGCCAGTCGATGTTCATCTCCCAAATGCGACGGCCGGCGGTGTGGTCGGGATGCCAGTGGGAGTAGAAACAGGCGTTGATGTGGCCGAGACGCGCCCGGTTCAACTGAAAGTTGATCTGCTCTGAGGTGTCGATGAGGACGCTCAGGTCATGAATGTAGACGCCGGGGCCGGTGCGGCTGTAAGGGACGCCTTTTTGCCGCGCTTCTTCACATAGGGCGCAAAAACAGCCTGCTCGTGGGGTGGTGAATGCGCCGCCTGTACCGAGAAATTCAATTTTCATGGGGATTTTCCTTTTCTGATTCATAGTCAACGGCAACGGCCGTTTCCATTACTGTGTTCATATAAGCCAATACCTCCTGGTGGAAGGGATGCGCTTGATAGGCGTTCATGGCCGCCAGGTCATCAAAGCGGGCGATGAGGGAGATGTCGTAGGCGCGGGCTGACGGGACGACATTGACGCCGACCTCCAGGCGATTGAGGGTGGGCACATTGCCGGCCAGAGTTTGGAGCTTAACGGCCGTTTTCTCCACATTCTCCGCGCTGTTATCCTTCAACTTAAACAAGACCACATGGGTCAACGGCCGGCCCACAGCCGGGGCAGGCGCTTCGCCATTGGCATAGATCAGGGGCAAACGAGCCACGTTTTCACCCTCTTCCACCTCGCCAGTATCAACGAAGCCCAGTTTGTGGTAAAAGGCGCCAGGGCCGCCTTCGCCTGGCACGTAGCTGACCAACAATTCGGTGGCTTGCGGCCGTGTTTTCACGTGATTGATGAGCAGTTGAATCGCCTGCCGGCCGAAGCCTAAACTTTGATATTCCGCTGCAATCAAAAAATACCACAAAAAATAGTGTGGTCTATGCGGCTCATCCGAGAGCATCAGAAAACCAACCGGGGTTTCATCCGCATAAATGGCGCGGAACCAGAACTGCTCCAGGTAAAAATGTGCCTGCACCAGCGAGACGGTACTGGGCACGATAAATTTGTTTTGGGCTTCCGTCACCTTCAATTTCATAATGTCGTGCATATTTTCGCGGGTCACTTCGCGCAAGGAAACGGTGGCAGTGGGAGGTGGTGTGGACATATCGTTTCTCCGTTTTATCATTGATCTCGGTACCTTCTCTGTGAATTCTGGATAACTGCAACGATTTTATTCGCCAGATGATGGCAAAATTCATGCCACTTCTCGCATCATGATAAGAAACGGCCGTTCATCTCCCGGCCGTTCAAATTTATCTACCACTTGAAAACCATGCTGCATACACACCTTTTGCGCTCGTTTGTTAAAGGCGGCAATGGTAGCCCGTAAAGGGTTGTTTGGAAACTGTTGGATAGCAAATTCAAAAACTGCTCCGGCATACTCAGCGCCTCGCCCCTTTCCTGTCAGATCGGGGCGCATACCAATGCCGATGTCGATGGCCTCGGCCGTGTAATCGCCGCCGGGAACCTGGGCGTCTGCGCCAAAGTTGCAAAAGCCAAGCAAATCCCCCGTTTCAGCGACGATGGCAAAATAACCGTTGGCCGGATCGCTAAAAAAGGCGATCTGTTCCGCTTCGTTCTCCTGATTCATATTGTACAGGGCATATGGCTCGTCGTACTGCCAGCCGATAAAAGCGCGAATGTGGGCTTCTGTTAAGGGTTGAATGAACTGTTTCATGCGTCGTCTGCCGCTGGCAGCATGACCAGGCGGTAGGTAATCCAGATAGAAACGATAGTGATCAACAAGAAGAAGCCAGCCAAGAAGGCGTAGAAAACGGCCGTTTGCGGAATGACCAGTCCGCCCAGCGCCTCACCGGTTTGAGCCTGGCCCGCAGCCAGCGAGTGGCCGATGTTGACCTGATACCAGGTCCAGGCAGCAAATAAGCCAGTCACCATGAGGAAAACGAGCAGCAGCCAGAGTAAGATTTTGAGCAATTTTCGGATCATTGTAAGGAAGGAATTAGCCGACAAATAAATCCCGCTTGTGGAAACGGGCGGTGAGAAAACGCAGGGTGGCCTTAAACGGCGTCAACCATTCAAACAGCGCCCCTGATTTGTCGTTGCTCAACAGCTTCTCTACCAGCCAGGGCGTGACCGTCTCCACTTTGTCGCCCAGGATGTTAAACACCCTTTGCGCTTCTATCAACCCTTCGGGATCTTCCTGGTATTGGTCGGTGATAAATTCCGTGATAACCATGCCCGGGCTGATAGCGCTGACTTTGACGGGCGTATTTTCTGTCTCTTTGGTCAGGGACTTGCTGAGGAAGCGGACGGCCGCTTTGCTGGTTCCATAAATACTCATACCGGGACGAGAACGGCCGTTCACCGTCACCTGACAACCGCGCTTCAAAAATTCGTTTGCCAGGCCATAGCCAATGCCTCGGGTGCTGCCTGTAATCACAATGCTTTTCATCAATTTCTCAATTTGTCAGTTTCATTGTTCATCTGTAATGATGCAGCTGAATCATTCACCAATATCCACATCAGCCTTCTGTTTATCGAGCGTATAAAATGAGACTCTGATTATAACATCAAGGCTGCTAACGGAGGACTTATTTGGAAATCTTGACTACTTCGGTGTAGGATAGCCCCATCCGCTTGCAGGGCATCACCGCCATCATTACAGCTCAACTCCTTGCGGAAATTTTTTTAGCAAGGAGATGAATCGTATGAAAACAAAGTATATGCTATGGTTGCTCCTGTTATCAGGTTTGGTGGGGATGGGTGTGGCGCTGAGGGGGGAAACGGCCGTTGCCCAAACCATGCAGCCCCGCGCCTATCTGCCCCTCATCGTTAAAAGTGGAACGGTGTCGTTTGGCCCCGTCCACCAGGGCAATGCGACCTATTACAACGCCACCGGCGCTGGCAACTGCCTCTTTCCCGCTACACCCAATGATTTAATGGTAGCCGCGATCAACCACGTAGAATATGGCGTGGCTGATTTTTGCGGCGCGTTTGTGCGCGTCACCGGGCGGAAAGGCAGCGTGGTGGTGCGCATCGTCGATAAATGCCCCGACGCCGGTTGCATTGTGGGACATCTCGATTTAAGCCGGGAAGCGTTTGCCCGCATCGACGATATTCCCCTGGGATTTGTGCCCATTACCTGGCAGCTTGTCAGCCCGGAAATGGATGGGCCGATTCGTTTTGAGTTTAAGGAGAAAAATCAATGGTGGACGGCCGTTCAGGTGCGCAACCATCGAAACCCCATCGCCAAATTTGAATATTTATCCGGTAATGGGTACGTGACAGTTCCCCGCATGGATTACAACTATTTTGTGCAATATAATCCTGGCATGGGGCTTGGTCCTTACACCTTCCGCGTTACGGATGTTTTGGGCAATCAAATTGTGAGCAGCGGCATCCCCCTTTCTGACCCTGGTGTGGAGATTAACGGCAGCGGCCAGTTTCCACCGCCATAACACACGCCTATTCTCAGATTGATTCAATCTCAGTAGTTTAAAAAACCATTTTTTTATCCGCAGATTAACGCAGATTACACAGATTTTTCAGGTCTAATCTGCGTAATCTGCGCAATCTGCGGTTCATTTCTTCTAAGACTTTAAATTACTGAATCTTGGAGATTGAACCAATCTCGCCACGTTCTAACCGCCTGATTGCATTTTAGGGTGGCGTAGCAGCCGCATCCCGTTAAGCGTCACCAGCAGTGACACACCCATATCGGCTAAAACGGCCATCCACATCGTGCCCAGTCCCACCAGAACTAGTAGGAAGAAAGCAAACTTAAGACCAAGCGCCAGGGCCACGTTGACCCAGATGATGCGCATGGCGGCGCGGCTCAGCTTGATGGCGAAGGGCAGCGGCAGCAGGCTGTCACGCATGAGGGTGATGTCGGCCGTTTCCATGGCTTGAGCGGTAGAGCCGATGGCAATACCGATGTTGGCGGAGGCCAGGGCTGGGGCGTCGTTGATGCCATCCCCTACCATGACGACATGGCCGTATTGAGCGCGTAATTGGGTAACGGCCGTTACCTTATCTTCTGGTAAACAGTTGGCGCGTATCTCCGTCACCCCCACTTCTGCGCCCACCTTTTGTGCCGTGGCCTCATTGTCGCCGGTGAGCATGACGAGATGGTTGATGCCCAGTTGTTTGAGTTCGGCGATGGCTTGTTTGCTCGACGGGCGCACGGTGTCGGCCACGGCCAGATAGCCCTGGTATTCCCCATCCTGGCTGACGAGCATGGTGGTGTGACCCTGGGCGTCGGCGTCGGCCAATGCCTGGCGATGGATTTGGTGGGTCTCGTGGTCGTCAAAGAAGGTATGGCTGCCGATGGTGACAGATCGGCCGTTTACCAGCCCTGTCACCCCTCTGCCCGTTAAGGATTGTACATTGTCGGCGGCTGCGTAACGGCCGTTTACCCCTTGTTCCTCCGCTTTGGTCACCACCGCCTGAGCGAGGGGATGTTCACTGCGCCGTTCTACAGCGCTGGCCAGGGCCAAAAACTCGTCACAGTGAACGCATAGTTCAACAGCAGACAAATCACAGTACGCTGACTGCACGGCCACCACCGCCGGTTCACCTTGCGTCAGCGTACCCGTTTTGTCGAAGGCAACGGCTCTGACGCGGCTTAACTCTTCCAAATGAGCGCCGCCTTTGAAAATGACCCCATTCCGCGCCCCATTGCTGATGGCGCTGACGATGCTCACCGGCGTGGAAATGACCAGGGCACACGGGCAGGCCACCACCAACAGCGCCAAAGCTCGATACAACCAACCGGCCGTCGCATCCACCGGATCCACCAACACCTGGTCAAAAAAGACGACGGGGATAATGGCGACCAGCGCCGCCACCGCCACCACCGCTGGCGTGTAATATTTGGCAAATTGATCGACGAAGCGTTGCGTGGGGGCGCGTTTGTCTTGCGCTTCTTCCACCATTTTGATGAGACGGCTGATGGTATTGTCGGCGGCCAGATGGGTCACCTCGATCTCTAGCGTACCCTGGCCGTTGATGCTGCCCGCGAACACCTCGTCTCCGGGCGCTTTTTCCACCGGGATGCTTTCCCCGGTGATGGGCGCCTGGTTGACTGCAGAATGGCCGGAGAGTAAACGGCCGTCCATGGGCACACGCTCCCCCGGTTTCACAATAATTGTCTCCCCAATTTGCAGCGCTGTGATGGGCACACGCTGTTCTTCTAACCCGCAAAATGGGCAAGGGCCGCCTTCGTAACCATCCTGGCCTAAATGGCCGGCGCAATCAATGCAGGCGCGTATGACGGTGGCCTCGTTGGGCGCCAGCGCCATTAGCCCGCGAATGTTTTGTCGAGCGCGGTCGGCGGTATACCCTTCGATGGCTTCAGCCAGCACAAACAGCACCATGACCATGGCTGCCTCGGTATACGCCCCAATTAGCACCGCCCCCACAGCGGCAATGGACATGAGGACGTTGATGTTGATTTCATGGTTGATACGAACGGCCGTCCAGGCGCTTTTGAAGATGGGCGTGCCGGCGATGACGAGGGCAATTATGGAGAGGATGGCAATAATGGGGCTTTCAATGCCCAGTCCTGGCAGCAGTTCATCAAAAATCAGCCCCGGCAGCACAAAGAGGACGGCCAGCAGCGCGACGCGGGTATCACGTCGCCACCACATGTAGCGCAAAAAGCTGGCGGGGGGCAAATCGGCCGGTTGGTCGCTCTGGGCATTGGCCGGATCGGCGACATCATAGCCCAATTCTTGCACACGGGCGATGATGGTTTCTGGCGCGGCGTCTCCCTGAACGCGCAAGGTTTCAGTGGTGAAGCTAATTTGGCAGGAGGCGATGCCATCCAGCTTGCCCACCCCTTTTTCCAGGCTGCGGGCGCAGTCGGCGCAATCCATGCCAGTGATATGATAGGTTTGTTC
>CAZXVH010000030.1:13248-45389 GCA_964643965.1 uncultured Ardenticatenaceae bacterium | reverse complement strand
TACTTGGCATGGGTAGAGAGGGTAACTGCCGTTCCCCCCCACTACGCCACGCCATTTGCCGCTGCCGACGGCTCACTGCCACCCAATCGCCGTGCTATTGGCATCAACACAAGCAGCATGATAATCGCACCGACCAGAATAAAAGTCAGCGTATCCGTGCCAGAAAAATTTTGCGCCGCCACCACAATCGCCGCCGATACATTCCGCTGCGCCGTTCCCAACCCCATGACACGGCGGACGCCAGGGTTGCGCCCACCCAAGACAAAGCCGATGGCAAACGATCCCACAATGAACAGGAGCAGCACCAGGAGTCCCCACGAGCCGATTAAGCCGATGATATTAGAGACATTCAACCCCAAGGCCACCACCATCAACACCAGAAGCATCAGATTAGAAAATTTGGACATCAGTGGTTGATAGTGAACGGCCGTTTCCGGCATACTCGACTTAACAAACAAACCAATCCCCAGCGGAATCAACATCATCACAATCAGAGATTGGGCAATTTCCCACGGATTTACCGAGACGCCAGGCAGCAACCATGGCAGCACAAGCGGCATGTAAATGATCGTGACTACCATCAACAGCACCATCATCCCCACGCCGAAAGCGATGTCCCCTTTGGCAACCTGCACCAGCTTTGGTAAAAATGGCGCACCGCCAGCCGTCGCCAACACAATCAACCCTATTTCGAGCGATTGCTCCAGCGGGATCACCATGAGAATGCCATAGGCCAACAACGGCGTCAGCACAAAATTTGCCAAGAGCGCCAAAATAACCAGACGCATATTTTTCAGAGGCTGCACAATTTGGGGAATCGTCAGGCTCATCCCCATCGCCAGCATACTGGCAACTACAAACAACAGCCCAGATAATCCGGCAACGGCCGTAAAGAACTCATGAAGCGTCATGTTATCCCTCACTCTATGAATAAACCTGTCAGGCTTTTTGCAAATAACTGCGCCCTATGTGCAAAAAGCTGACAGGTAAATTTTAAAACAGCTGCCAATCGAATTGACAGGGCGCTTTAAACAGAGCGTTGCCGGAACGCCTGCACAATCATGGCGATACCACCGATAACAGCCCAAATGGACGCCACCCACAGGAAGGTCAAACCCATCCCTGGCGTGGTGTAATTTCCAATCAGGATCAGGCCGAAGAAAATACCGACAACGCCTAAAATACCAAGACCCCAGCCGCCACCTTTGAAAGCCAGCATCAGCGCCACAATACCCTGGATCAAACCCCAGATACCCAGCACCAAGACAAAGATTTGCGGCAAAACAACGGCCGCGGCTACTGGATACATGACAATGTAACTACCGGCAATAATGCTGATCAGACCCATGAACAACTTCCAACCCCATCCGGTGTGGTCGGTGAACATGTGTACCAGATCAAGAATGCCGCCGATTATCCAGTAAATACCTAATAAAGTGACCAGTAACACCCAGGTATTCGCCTGAGTTTTAGCCGGAGACCAAAGCAGCACCCCACCAATTAACAGGAGTGCAATCCCTTGAATTAATAAAAATCCCCAAGGGCGCGCCTTGGATTCCATTGCCATTGCTGAACTTGTAGTTGTCATTAAATTTTCTCCTTGAATAGAGGTGCGACGTACTTGCAAGGCAAATGCGCCGCACCTGGGATATATAAAACTTAACCAGCGATACCGGCCGCCACATCATTGAGGGCATGATGCACATGTAAATCAGTTTCTGCCTCGATGTGGGCGGGTTTCAAGTCGAAGGTCACTTTCTTCACCGTGCCAGTGAAGGCATAGGGCGCTTTTTCCTCGTAATTGAGATCCACCACACCCCCGTTGTCACGGCCGATGTCCATACCCGCATAAGAGGTGAAGGCAATCGGCACAGTTTGGTCGAGCCGCCCTTCGCCGATCTGCTTCTCATTGGCCCACAGCGTCACCTTGCCGCCAGAGCCTGGTTTCGGTTCGTCACTCTCGAAGAGCATCTTGACAGTCACGTCGCCCGTGGGAATCGGTTCGGTAGACACCTGGCGATAGAACTCAACGCCCAGGAGCGAGTAGGTGTGGTGCAGCAACCCTTTCCCATCCACCCACAGCGCATACCCGCCCGTGAAATCTGAATTGGCAACGACAACACCTTCAGCGCCACCCTCGGGTACAATCAGTTCACCTTCGATGGCATACGAACGGCCTTGAACACGCGGCGTCATGCCCCGCTGCACGTTCTGCACGTCGCCCATGAAGTCAAAGCGGGTGACGGTAGGCAGCGGCGGCAAGATGCCGTAGATAACCGACAGCCCTGCCATCAGCGGCAAGACGCGATTGCGTTCAGCTTCTTGCCACCATAGTTCTTGTAATTCTTGAACCTTGTCTGGGTGCTGATCGGCGATGTTATGCGCCTGCGAGAAATCCTTGCTCAGATCATACAGTTCCCAACCCACATCCCGGTCTGGATCCCAATCGGCGTCGGGGCCAAACTGGGTGAGGGTGGCGGGTGATAAATCCCACGGAATTCGGTCTGGGCGAGAGGCAGCCCACCAACCGTCTTTGTACATGGCGCGGCTGCCCAACATCTCAAAATATTGCGTGGTGTGGCGCTCTGGGGCGGCTGCGTCATCAAAGGTGTATAGGAAGCTGGTGCCGTCCATCGGCTCTTGCCCAATGCCATCTACCGTTTTCGGTTCAGGAATGCCAGCCACTTCCAAAATGGTGGGGCCAACGTCAATCACATGCGTAAACTGAGACCGAGGCGTCTTGTCTGCCTTGATATTGTTCGGCCAGGCAATGACCATCGGGTCGCGTGTGCCGCCCAAATGGCTGGCGGTCTGCTTGCCCCATTGGAAGGGGGTGTTCATGGCGTGCGCCCAGGCGGCGGCGAAGTGGGGGGCGGTGTGTTCGCTGCCCAGCGCGTCGATGCCGCCGTATTGCTCAATCAGCTCTAGCTGCTGCTGGGCGTCGAGGACGATGCCGTTGAGGAAGGTCATCTCGTTGAAGGAACCGGTGGTGGTGCCTTCCATGCTGGAACCATTGTCACCCCAGATGTAGATGATCAGCGTATTGTCGAGATCGCCTATTGCTTCGATGGAATCGAGCAGGCGGCCTACGTTCCAGTCGGCGTTCTCCGAGAAACCAGCGAAGACTTCAACTTGACGGGTGTAGAGCTTCTTCTGGGCGTCGTTGAGGGTATCCCAGGCGGGGAAGAGATCGGGGCGTTCAGTTAATTCTGTATCTTGCGGGATGATGCCCAGCGCTTTTTGGCGCTCGAAAATCTCTTCGCGCAGCTTGTCCCAACCCTGGTCAAATTTGCCTTTGTATTTGTCTGCCCATTCTTTGCCGACGTGGTGGGGGGCATGGCTGCATCCGGTGGAGTAATACATCATCCAAGGTTTTACGGGGTCTTGGGCGCGTACGGCGTGCAGCCATTCGATGGCTTTGTCGGTGATGTCGTCGGGGAAGTAGTATATTTCGCCGTCTTTGCCTTCTGGCACGCCCAGCGCCCAGTCGTCCTGGGTGATGATGGGATCGTATTGCCCGGCCGCGCCGCTCAGGAAACCCCACCAATGGTCGAAGCCCCATGATTTGGGCCAATGGTCAAATGGCCCGGCCGGCCCTTGTACGTTGTCGGGGGTGAGATGCCATTTGCCGAAGCCGGATGTGACGTAGCCGTTTTCTTTGAGGATGCGCGGGAAGGCGGTGCAACTGCGGGGTCGGGCGGCGGTGTAACCAGGGAAGGGGCCAGGGTATTCCGCAATGGAACCCATACCGACGCGGTGTTGGTTCCGGCCGGTTAATAAGGCGGCGCGGGTGGGGGAGCAAACGGCCGTTACATGCAGCCGATTGTAAGTCAGACCCATTTCCCCTACGCGGTCAAAAGCGGGCGTATTGATCGGGCCACCAAAGGAACTGGGCCCACCAAAGCCAGCATCATCAATGAGGACGAGCAAGATGTTTGGCGCCCCTTCTGGCGCTTTGGGGCCGGGAACCATCGACCAATCGGCCACTGAATCACGCAAGGTGCGGCCGGCGACGCCGCCAAAGGTGCGGTCAGGGATAGGCAGCACGGTGCGATCCTGATTGAACTTGCCGCCAGCTTCGGCCAGCGCTTCCTTCAGACCTTCATCTATCACAGCCACCGATTTGGCGGGCGAATCTGCCATAGCCCGTTCGGCCGCCAGCCGATCTTCCTCACGCACGATTGCCAAAATGGCTGCCATACCTGGTTTGAGATTTTTACCGAGTCCACTTTCGATGCCACTTTCCACTTTGTGTTTGGCAAACTTGCCAATTAAAGCGCCACCGACCGCGCCCACGACAACCGGCGCCATCAGCGGCGGAGCCACAAGCCCCACGAGGACGCCTACGCCGCCGCCCCAACCAGCCCCCTTACGCGCCAAATGGTCGGCCGTTTCACTGACTGTCACTTTTCCATCTTTGTCTTTTTGGACGAGGATCATGCCATCACTTTTGATAGTTTTGTCCTTAACCAACTGTGTGAGCTGGTCAAAGTTCTTTTCGGCCGGCTCGACAGCCTGATAACCGGCTATGATGACGATATTCTGTTTCTTGCTCATAGGGTTTCTCCTAATTAAATGGCGTGTTTGCAAAGCGCAAACACTTTACAAGACTTATGTTTTCCAATTGTTTTCATCAAGCCCCACGAAAATAAGGTTTTTAGAAGTTCAACTTCTCTGAGAAGTTGAACTTCCTGGCTCAAGCTCAGACGCCAATTAATTATTGACGCGCCATCGCTACCCGCAGACGTTCATCAGGATCGATGAAATGGTCGTGATCATCCGTGCCCACATCCATCTGCACCCAATGAATTTTGCCCGTGAACTTGCTCTTTCCCGTTGTATAGTCAGGAGTGACAGGCGTTCCAGACTCGTATCCAATATCTGTTGTCTCATCCGCTGAGAATACCATCGGCTGCGTGGCGTCAACGCGCCCTTTCCCTACTTCCTTGCCATCATAGTACAGCGTGACATCACCTCCTTTAGCCAGACCGCCGCCATCGTAAGCAAACTCCATCCGTACCTGATGTTTGCCTTCTGGAATCGGTTCTGTCGCTTCAGTGTAGAATTCATGAATGCCCAATACGTTGTAGGCGAACTTCAGCTTCCCGTCTACGGCATAGACACTCCAGCCACCAAACTTGCCACCTTGGGCAATAATCACGCCCTGAGCCGGTTTGCTACCCATTTCGATTTCGGCCGTGATAGAGAAAGATTTATTCTTCATGCTGACCACGCTGTTTTCAGATAAACGCCCCATGCCAGGAAAGAACATCTGCGAATTGCCTTGAATCAGCGTCGGCCGCCCCGCTATTTCCGGTACAAGCCGTTCCGCTTGCCGATCATCCAGCGGCAGGACATTGTATTTGACCGCTTCGATCAGGAACAAGCGTTGCAGTTTATGCAGCATATCGGGCATTTCTTTTGACAAGTCCTTCGCCTGCGACCAATCTTTGCTGCCATCATACAGTTCCCAAATATCATCATCAAACGCGGGCATTTGCTGCCCAACCATTACCCACGGGGTGCGGTGCTTGGTCACGGCGCTCCACCCTTTGTAATAGATGCCGCGATTGCCAAACATCTCAAAATATTGAATATCGTGCTGTTCGGGAGCCGCCTCTTCGTTAAAGCTATACAGCATACTTGTGCCTTCCATGGGCGACTGCTGTACGCCGTTGACGAAGGTGGGTTCAGGCAAACCGGCCGCTTCCAGGATCGTGGGCGCCACATCAATGACGTGGCTAAATTGGTTGCGTCTGCCCCCTTTTTCCTGGATGCCTTGCGGCCAATGGACAATCGTGCCATTGCGGGTGCCGCCCCAATGTGATGCAATTTGTTTCGTCCATTGATAAGGGGCATCCATGGCCCAGGCCCAGCCTACGGCATAATGATTGTAGGATTCGGGGGAGCCGAACTCATCCATTTTGGAGAGCAAAAACTCTGGCGTTTCCAAAGCAGCCATGCCATTGAAATTCGCCATCTCGTTGAAAGCGCCGTTTAACGTGCCTTCCGCGCTGGCCCCATTGTCGCCGATGATGCAGAAAATGAGCGTATCGTCCATGATGCCCAGATCTTCAATCGCTTCGATGATGCGGCCGATATGGTAATCTGTATGTTCCAGAAAACCGGCATACACTTCCATTTCACGTTCCAGAACGGGCTTGAGTTCGGCGGGCATATCGTCCCAGGCTGGAATCTCGGCATGGCGTGGCGTTAATTCACAATCCGGCGCGATAACCCCCAACTCCTTCTGTCGTGCAAAAGTAAGTTCGCGCTGTTTATCCCAACCATGGGCGAATTTGCCTTTGTATTTGTCAGCCCACTCTTTGGGCACGTGATGGGGGGCATGGGTGGCCCCGGGGGAGAAATAGGCGAAGAATGGCTTATCCGGCATGAGCGCTTTTTGTTGACGAATCCAATTTACGGCGTGGTCGGCCAAATCTTCGGTCAGGTGATACCCTTCTTCTGGCGTGGCAGGTGGTTCAACGGGAGTCAGCCCTTCATACAAGGCTGGATCCCACTGGTTGTTTTCGCCGCCAATGAAACCGTAGAAATATTCGAAGCCGCCACCACCGGCGGGCCAATGCTCAAATGGCCCCATGGGGCTGGCTTCCCACACGGGTACTTCATGGCACTTGCCAAACATGGCAGTGGAATAGCCGTTTAGTTTCAACGTTTGCGCCACAGGGGCTTTGGTGTTGGGACGCAGGGAGCTTTGGCCGGGAGCGGCCGTGGCAGTTTCGGTGATGTTGCCCATGCCTACGGAGTGATGGTTACGGCCGGTCATCAAGGCTTGGCGCGTGGGAGCGCACAAAGCGGTGGTGTGAAAACGATTATATTTTAATCCGCCGGCTGCCAGCTTCTCGAATGTGGGCGTATGGCAGGGACCACCGAAAGCGGTGGAAGCGCCAAAACCCACATCGTCGAGCAGGATAATCAGAACATTGGGCGCGCCTGCTGGCGGCCGCAGCGGTTGGATGGGCGGGAATGTGGTCTCTGGGTCTTTGGCGTCATAAGTAGTTAAGCCTGGTTTGACGATATCGGGGATGGGTAACACGGCGCGTGAATGTTTATCTGGTTGATTACTCATGGTTATATTCCTTATCTTTTTGGGCATGGTTCAAATGTCCATAAAATTCGTTGTCATCATTGTAAAAAGTGTAAAGCTAACCTGAACCATGCCCCTTTTTGAAACAACAATCCGCCCAAAAGAAGAACCGTGATGTGATTAAAAATCACAGACAACTTTTGGACGGATAGCTCATCTGATAATCACAAGAATCTGTTTATTCTGGGATTACAAAATGTATTGTTTTTAGTCGTGTGACATTTGGTCAATACACACCGTAACGGCCAAAATCAACAAGTCATCCTGTCCGGGTTCTACTTCGACGCCGTAGCTATCACGTACACGGAACCACTTTTTGGATACTTCGGCGACTTTGTCACGCCCTTCACCAATGGTGTATTGATGGTCAAGGATATTCCCCTGTACTTCTAAATCGGGACCGCCTTTCAGATTGACGGTAAAGCGGTCACGGACGGGGGAAATGAGCGCCTTTTTGACCATAGCGACGCGGTTTCCTTGGGCATCTTCCACTTCCATGCTGTCTTTGACGCGCAACTTTCGTTCCTGAATTTTGAATTGTGTCTGCCCATGAGCATCATCAAAATTCAATGTCTGGCGAACGCGCAACGCTTTGCCATCCACTTTGAACACTTTCTGTCCCTGTTCATTTTCGATCCAGAAATCATCTCCAATCGAGACCATTTTCTCGCGCATCTGATACCGGTTTTTACCACTGCCGCCTCTGTCGGGGCCACGATCTTCTCGTCGTTCTTCACGTCGTTCTTGTCGTCTCATAATTTAATCTCCTAATATCCTTCGTAACCTGGGAGGCGGTTACGACCTACACCACCACCATAAGAGGCAATGTCAGCAAACGCCATGAGGCCAATCCACAACCAATCCAAGCCAGTGACGCCACCGGGGGACACAATGATGTACATAATGGTTGTCCAGGGCAGAAAAACAATCCCTAACACCGGCCAAATCCAATAAAGACCGGGCCAATTATTGAAGGCTAACTGCCAGCGACCTGGCTGGAAAATCCACCAGAACGCGCCAAAAATACGCGGGCCAAGCAAAAGAAGCATTAAGAATGCGCAACACATAATTTGATCTCCTTATATGATGATGCAAAAACAGCAATTCATCTTCACTAAACGTTTATATTCTTCTATTTCGTTTCTCTGTAGTACCATGCCAACAAAAATGTCATCATGTTACTGTATCAACACAGGAGAAAGAGGGTTTTCCATACCCTCATCATACTGTATTTAAACCAGGTAACGGTAGCACCAAAAGTGTGTAGGAAAGTTGTATTTGCAATGAAGAAAAGACGCGAAACGTGAAGTGGCGCAATCTGGAGAGCAGCCCTTCGGGAGGGATCGCCACAGAGATATGGCATATATCGCTGGCTTACCTGCATCAGTGGCACAGGCTCGCGCTCTCCTCTACAATCTCCACATGGATACCACAACAGCAAACCCTTTTAGCTTCGTTTTATATAAAAACAAACCGGCCGTTATTCTGACCACTGGCAGCAAAAAAATCGAAATCGCGGTCGCCGAATCCGGCAAGCTCAGTGTACGCCCCAAAGATGTGACTCTACTCCACCCCGGCCCCCTGAAAAATCTGGCCGCTCTGACGACTGTTGAAGGAGATGTGCTAACGGCCTGGGAACTATTGGCCGGCGAAACTACCTCCTTGCCTGAGCTGGCAGATTTGGCCTTTGGCGACTATACGCCCGCTACCGCCTGGGCGGCCTGGCAGTTGGTGGCGGATGGCCTTTATTTTGACGGATCGCCAGACGAGATTGTAGTCAGGAGCGCAGAGGAAGTGGCTGAGATAAAAATGGCTCGGGCGGAAAAAGCAGCCGAAGCCGCAGCCTGGGCTGGATTTATCAGCCGTTTACAAGAAAATGAAGTGGGGGCAGATGACGGCCGTTTTCTCTCCGAAATCATCGCCTTAGCCCAGGGCCAGCAAGAGAAAAGCAAGGCGCTCAAAGAACTTGGCCAGGCCGAGACCCCCCAAAACGCCCATGCCTTGCTCCTGAAAACGGGGCAATGGGATGCGTTCAAGAACCCCTATCCCATGCGCCTCGGCGTCAACAGCCAGTCGGCTGACTTTCCCCTGGACGCCCTGCCGCCGGAAACACGGCGCGACCTGAGCCACTTGCCCGCCTTTGCCATCGACGACGAAGGCAGCACAGACCCCGACGACGCCTTAAGCTGGGAGAACGGCCGTCTCTGGGTGCATATCGCCGATGTGGCCGCCCTGGCCCCGCCTGACAGTTTGGCCGACCTGGAAGCGCGGGGGCGCGGCGCAAACCTGTACCTGCCAGAAAGAACCGTCACCATGCTGCCCGCCGCCGCCACCGAGTTACTGGCGTTAGGGCTGCAAAAACGTTCGCCAGCGCTTTCCTTTAGTATGCGCGTCAATGCGGCCGGCGAGGTGAGTGACCTGGCAATTGTGCCCAGTTGGGTGTGCGTCAGCCGCCTGACTTATGAAGAAGCAGAGGCTAAACTAGAGCAAACGCCTTTCTGCGATTTGTATCAAGCAGCCCAGGCGTATGAAACCCGCCGCCAGGCCAACGGCGCCATCGATATTGACCTGCCAGAAGTGCGCATTAAAGTAGACGCCGCCGGTCAGGTGAGTATACGGCCGTTATTAAAGCTGCGCAGTCGGGATATGGTGCGAGACGCCATGCTCATGACCGGGGAGGCGATAGCCCGTTATGCCTTTGCCCAAGGCATCCCCCTGCCTTACACTGTGCAAGAGCCACCTCTGGAACCGCTGCCGCCAGCCCACACCCTTTCTGACTATTTCGCCCGCCGTCGACTCATGACGCCCAGTCGCCAAAGTACGCAGCCCGGCGCTCATGCCGGATTGGGCATGGGTTTTTACGCCCAGGCCACCAGTCCCCTGCGCCGCTATTTAGATATGGTGGTTCACCAACAGTTACGCGCCTACCTCAAAGGGGAAACGCCGCTGGACGCTCAGGAAATGATGGCGCGGGTGGGCGCAGCCGGGGCCGTGTCCGGTGATGTGCGCCAGGCAGAACGGCTCTCCAACCGCCATTGGACGATGGTCTATTTGCTGCAAAACCCGGATTGGACAGGGGAAGGGATTGTCATCGAAAAACGAGGTAGAAAGGATGTGATATTGATCCCAGCATTGGATTTGGAAACGCAGATTAGCGCGAAGGGGGAACGGCCGTTAGACAGCGCCGTCCAGTTAAGCCTCAACGAGGTAGATTTACCCAATTTGGAAGCGTATTTCCAGGAAAGTGGGGGATGAAGAATCGAGATTGGACAACAGCCGCCACAGGGGAACGCCATGAATCCCTTTGATTGGCAACCCGGCTTTGAAACATTCATCGCCACCCAATTCACACGCAACAGCGCCGACCCCGCCCACGATCTGGCTCACATCCACCGCGTGGTGCGGAACGCCATCACTCTGGCCGCCCCCGAGCAAGCAGACCTGGCCATCGTGCTGCCGGCCGCCTGGCTCCATGATTGTGTCATCATACCCAAAGATTCTCCTCGACGATCCCAGTCATCCAGGTTAGCGGCAGAAACGGCCGTTTCCTATCTCCAATCCATCGCCTATCCCGGCCACTACCTGGACGCCATCGCCCACGCCATCGCCGCCCACAGCTTTTCGGCCGGCATTCCCCCGCGTACCGTTGAAGCCAAAGTGGTGCAAGACGCCGACCGCCTGGACGCCATCGGCGCCATCGGCATTGCTCGCTGCTTCATGGTGGGCGGCGTCATGGGGCGCATCCTTTACCAGGAAAGCGACCCCTTCTGCGCCGAGCGCGAACCTGATGACCGGGTATCGACCGTGGATCATTTTTACACCAAGCTCTTTACCCTGCTGAACACGATGCAAACCACCGCCGGCCGCGCCGAAGCGGAGCGCCGCACCCAATTTATGCAGACATTCTTAGAACAGTTGGGGAAAGAGATCACATGACTACGCCAGATCACCCCTTCGTCAAACAACCCAACCGCACCTTGTTGGCGCTCTCTATCCCCGTTCTTTTCTCTCTCATCGCCGAGCCGCTGACCGGATTGGTCGATACCGCTTTTGTGGCTCAACGTGGGGCGGAGGCATTGGCAGCGCTGGGGGTAGGCACGGCCGCCCTCTCCAGCGTCTTTTGGATTTTTAACTTTCTGGGCATCGGCACACAGACCAGCGTCGCGCACACTTTAGGCCAGAATGACAATGACCACGCCGCTCGCATCACCGGGCTGGCCCTGCTGCTCTCCGGCTTGTTTGGCCTTATCTTACTGCTGGCAGGCTGGCTGGCGGCGGAAATGGTGGCCGCATTGCTGGGCGCGGAGGGCGATGTGCAGGCCAAAGCCGTCACCTATATGCAAATCAGGCTGTTTGGGGCGCCCGCCATGCTGGCCATCCTGGCCGCGTTTGGCGCCTTGCGCGGGGTGCAGGATATGCGCACCCCATTATGGATTGCCCTGGTGGTGAATCTCATCAACATGGCGCTGGATGCGCTGCTCATTGCGGGCTACGGTCCGATTCCGGCCTTTGGCATTGCCGGCGCGGCCTGGGCTACGGTGGCGGCGCAATGGTTGGGGGCGGCCTGGGCGGTAACGGCCGTTCTCCGTAAACTGGGCCGTCCCCCCCGCCTCTATCTGCAAGAAGCCAGGCAGCTGCTGCAAATTGGCGGCAATCTATTCCTGCGCACCGGGCTGCTAACGCTGTTCATGCTGCTCACCACGCGGATCGCCACCCAAATTGGGGTGCAAAGCGGGGCGGCGCACCAGGCAATCCGCCAGTTCTGGCTCTTTGCCGCCCTGGGCTTAGATGCCCTGGCGATCACCGCCCAAAGTTTGGTGGGCTACTTCATCGGTTCACACTGGCTGGCGCAGGCGAAACGGGTGGCGCTTTACAGCTGCGTCTGGGGGATCGGCTTTGGCGCGGTGTTGGCCCTGGGTATGTGGTGGGGGATGGCCTGGATTGCCGACCTGCTGGTACCGGACACGGCCGTTTCCGTGTTTTATGCCGCCTGGTTGATGTCCGCGTTTATCCAGCCGGTGAACGCCCTGGCTTTTGTCACCGATGGCGTACATTGGGGTACGGGCGATTTTGCGTATCTACGCAACGGCATGTTTGTGGCCTCAGCCGTGGGCGGCATAGGCTTGCTGCTGATCAACCAATCCTCTGAACGGGCGCTGATGTGGGTGTGGGGGGTAACGGCCGTTTGGATCAGCCTCCGCGCCTTCTTTGGCCTTATCCGTATCTGGCCCGGCATTGGTGACTCTCCATTTATCAGTGGCAAGTAAGCAGTGGACAGTGGACAGTGGACAGTGGACAGAGCATTCATCCCTCATCCTATGTGATTAAACTTGCCTGAGATTCCGCTCAATAAGCGCACGCGGTCAGAAGCTGCGTGTTATAATGCCCGGTCTATCCTGAAAAACAGAGAGGATTTATGCACATAAGTGATTCTAATCGGCCAGCGGGAAACGGCCGTTTTCAACGAAACATCAGCTATTTTCTGGTGGCGCCGCTCACCACCCTGGTCATCGTCAGTCTGATCCTGGCCTTCATCGTGTCTGCTTACCAAAACCAACACAACGAGCGCATCTACACCGGCGTCAACATGATGGGCGTCGATCTCAGCGGCCTGACGCCGGCGGAAGCCAGGAGCCTGTTGGCCGACGCCATGCCCTACGCCAACGAAGCGGCCATCACCCTCAAGGACCCCGCCCTGGGCCAGCAGTGGACCAAAACCCCGGCCGAATTAGGCATTGCCTACGATTTAGAGCAAACAGTCGAGACCGCTTATAACGTGGGGCGCAGCGGTGGCCCTGTCACACAGTTCAAAGAGATGTTTAACAGTTGGTATTATGGCAAAACGTTGCCCGCTATCATCGTGTTTGATGAGAGCCGACTGGACAGCGCCATCGCCGAACTCTCCACAGCGGTGGAGCAGCCGGCCATTGACGCCACCTTCATCGCCGACGGCGTCAACGCCAGCTATACGCCCAGCCAGGTCGGTCGCCAGTTGAACAAGGCGGATTTACGCACCCGGCTCATGAAGCCGGTCAGCGAATTTCGCCCGGCGGAAATTGAGCTGCTCGTAGAAGAAGTGCAGCCTCAAATAGTAGATGATACGGAAACGGCCGTTCAGATTCAGCAAGCCGTCAATAACCCCATCACCTTTTATTTACCTGAGCCGCTGGTGGATGACGACATGAGCCGCCTGACGCTGCCCGCCGACCAGTTGGCGCAGTGGGTGCGCATTGAGCGCACAGTGGCCGAAAACGGCGTCCAGCAGCACAACCTGATCGTCGATGAAAATGCCGCCCGCTACTGGCTTTCCCAGTACGCTAACGAATTTTATCGACAGCCGGTCAATGCCCGCTTCTATTTTGATGACGCCACCCAGGAATTGGTCTTGGTATCACCGCATATAAACGGCCGTGAACTAGACATTGAAGCCACCTTAGCAGCCTTCCTGGCTCAGGTCGATACGCCCAACCGCTCCGTACCGCTCATCTTCAAAGCCATTGAGCCAACGGTTCATGCCGACGCCACGGCCGCCGAATTGGGCATCACCGAACTGATCAGCGAAAAAGTGACCTGGTTCTACGGCTCCTCTGACGCACGCAAGCACAATATCGCCCGCTCTGCCGCTAACTTTTACGGCATTGTCATCGCCCCTGGCGAAGAATTCTCGTTCAACGACTACCTGGGCACTATCAGCGAGGATGATGGCTACACCGAAGGTCTCATCATCGTGGGCGGCCAAACCATTAAAGGGATCGGCGGCGGCGTCTGCCAGGTCTCAACCACCATGTACCAGACCGCCTTCTGGGCCGGATTCCCCATCACCAGCCGCCTGGAGCATGGCTACTGGCTCACTTATTACAATGATGGCGAAGGGCCGGGCATGGACGCCACCGTCTACTCCCCGGATGAAGATGAGAATCCCGCGTTTGAAGTGGACCTGAAATTCATCAACAATACGCCTTATCATCTGCTCATTGAAAATTATTACAGCGCCGAAAATGAAGCGCTCACCTTTAAGTTTTACTCCACCAGTATGGGTCGCACTATCGAGAAAGATGGCCCTTATTTTGAAAATGTCACCGAGGTTCCCGGCCGCAGCCAAGACCGGTGGGAATATGATGAAGAGCTGGCGGAAGGGGAAGTGGTGCAGATCGACTGGGCCACTGAAGGCGCAGATGTGTTTGTGACGCGCATTGTCAGAAATGCAGATGGCGACATCATTCAGGAGAACCTGTTTAAGAGCCATTACATCCCGTATCCCAACACCTTCCATTATGGCCCCGGTGTGGAGCCATATGATTACTCGTTGGCGCCGGAAGATCCGTATAACAATTGAAGAGATGTGGTGGTGGGTGGCAGGTAATGCATAAGAAATTTGCGCCTGGCGCCTTTTGTTTCTCCTGCAATTGTCTTGCTCCTGACTGGTCGCTGTGATACTATCGGGCATCATTACATAATTTATTCTCTGGTCTTATCTGTTTTATTTTCAATCATCATCTGCCACTAGAAAAGAAAGGGGTTTGTCTTATCACTCAGTGAAATACACATCAGGTTAATTGGCGTTGTCGCTGCTTGTTTTGTCTAAAAACCGAATAACGTATTTCTCTTGAATCAAGTTTTACCACACAACTCCTGAGTGGTTATTTCAAGCGATCTCTTTCCATAAAACAGAGTCCATTATTATGACCAGGGTGAATGTGCCAGACGGCATATTCACCCTTTTTATCTGCCATCGTTGACAGAGCGGCAAGTCGCCCAAAAACAACGACTCAAGGAAACATAATGGGGTTTGTCAGTTTTGAATTTATTGTTCGCCTGATTGGCGCCATTATGGGCGCCGTCCTGGGAGGCTGGACCGGCAGCAACCTGGCCATCTATTTAGGCGCGCCGCCAGAAATTTATGTGCTGGTTCTGGGACTGCTTGGGTTTCTGGCAGGGCTGATTCTCGCCCCTTATTTCACCACCCGCCCCCTGCGCTACATCACCCACCGCCTGAGCGCCATGCCACCTGAACGGTTAACGGCCGTTATCATCGGCTTATTCCTCGGGTTGGTAGCGGCAGCATTATTAACGCTGCCCTTGTCGTTGTTGCCCACTCCCTTCGGCCAGATCATGCCCCTCATTGCGGCATTTGTTTTCTGCTACCTCAGCGTCGTCATCCTCGTTTCCAGGCAGGCTGATCTTCAGGCTATCATCAAAAACTACCGGATTGCCGGCAGCAGCGCCAAATCCGATCCCGTCATCGTTGAAGAAAAAGAATCACGCATCTTGCTGGATACCAGCGTCATCATTGATGGGCGCATTCTGGATATTAGCAAAACTGGCTTTATTCGCGCCACCCTGCTCATTCCCAACTTCATCTTACTAGAGCTGCAATATATCGCCGACAGCGCCGACCCCATGCGCCGGCAGCGCGGCCGACGCGGCCTGGAAATTTTATCAGACCTGCAAAACGATTCGCCCGTCCTCACCAAAATAACCGACATGGACGAAAGCGAAGCCCGCGAAGCAGATACCAAATTAGTGGCGTTGGCCCGCCATTTGCACTGCCCCATCATGACCAATGATTACAACCTTAACCGGGTGGCAGAGCTACAAGGCGTCACCGTTCTCAACATCAACGATTTAGCCAACGCCGTCAAAGCCATTTTTCTGCCGGGCGAAACGCTCACTGTGCAGATTATTCAACAAGGCCGGGAAATGGATCAGGGGGTGGGCTACCTGGAAGATGGTACCATGGTCGTTGTGGAAAATGGCAGCCACCTGGTTGACGCTACCACCCGTGTCATCGTTACCAAAGTGCTGCAAACGGCCGCCGGCCGCATGATTTTTGCCCGTTTATAATGCAGGGATGGGCGTAAGTTTTGTTGATAGGCTGAATTTGCACAGCCATAACGCCGTGAACAGTTTTCAGTAAAAAGTAAACAGGAATCAGTTACAATACGCATCACGCATCACGTCTATTGGAGCAGCTATGACGCTAAAAATTTATAATGTCCTTACCCGTAAAAAAGAAGAATTCGTGCCCTTGACGCCGGGCAAAGTCAACATGTATGTCTGCGGCCCCACCGTCTATGACAATTCCCACATCGGCCATGCTAAAACCTACGTCGGCTTCGACGTAATTGTACGTTACCTGCGCTACAGCGGTTACGATGTTCTCTACGTGCAAAACATCACGGATGTGGGTCATATGCTGGACACCGGCGAAGATCGCATCCTCAAAAAAGCACGGCAGCTTTCCGCCGGCCCGATGCAGGTGGTGGAAACCTACATGCGCGAATACTTTGAAGATATGGACGCCCTCGGGGTACAGCGCCCCGACATCAGCCCCCGCGCCAGCGGCCACATCCCGGAACAAATTGAGATGGTACAGACGCTTATCGAAAAAGGTCATGCGTATGAAGTGAACGGCTCCGTCTACTTCGACGTACCCAGTTTTCCCGAATATGGCAAACTGAGCGGCCGTATCGTCGAAGAGCTGGAAGAAGGCGCCCGCATCGGGGTGCGCACCGAAAAACGGCATGGCGCAGACTTTGCCCTCTGGAAAAAAGCGGAACCTGACCATATTTTGCACTGGCCCAGCCCATGGGGTGAAGGGTTCCCCGGCTGGCATGTGGAATGCTCGGCGATGGCGAACAAATATCTGGGCCACACCTTTGACATTCATGGTGGCGGCATCGACAACATCTTTCCCCATAATGAATGCGAAATCGCCCAAAGTGAAGCGGCGCATGGCGAACCATTTGCCCGCATCTGGATGCTCACCGGCTCCCTCACTCTGGATGGCGTGAAGATGAGCAAGAGCCTGGGTAATACCCTCACCATCAGAGAAGCGCTGGCAAAATACCGGCCAGAAGCGATCCGTACCTTTGTCCTCTCCAGCCATTACAGCAGCCCCATCGACTTCTCCGACGAAGCAATTGAGGCGGCCAATAAAGGGTGGCTGCGTTTGTGGGGCGCCGTCAGCCTGGTGCGGGAGCAGCTGCGCAGCGCGGCTGACGGTGAAGCGGATCCAGCTGTCCTCGATCTGTTAGCTGAGACTAAATACAACTTTATTGAAAAGATGGATGATGATTTTAATGCGCCCGCCGCTCTGGCTGTGCTGCAAGATTTAACCCGGCAGGTAAATACCCTGGTTAATGAAAAAGGGCCACATACAAAGGGAACGCTCACAGCGATTGATGAACTCTACCGTGAATTAGGCGGCGATGTCCTCGGCATCGTGCCCGATCAGGCAGAGGCCAGCGCCAGCGCCGAGCGGGAAGATGGCCTCATTCGCCTGCTCATCGATCTCCGCGCTCAGGCCCGCGCCCAAAAAGAGTGGGCTACTTCTGACCAGATTCGGGATCAACTCAAAACATTGGGGGTGGTTCTGGAAGATCGCGCTGATGGTACAATTTGGAAACTTGAGTAAATAATAACCCTATCCCTTGTTTTATATATCTATCAGGAGGATGCATATGAAAACCTATACCTTGCCGCGAGAAGAATTGTTGGCGTTGCTCAAACAAGCCGGTGCAGCTACCGCTCAGGGCATCAGCGATGAGTTTTTACCCCCATTAGCAAGTGGCGAAACGTTGCCAGATGGTGATTTTAATCCAGAGGAACTGGCTTTAGGCCAACTGCTGGCACATCCTCATAGCGTCGTTCATGCCATTCGTTTTGGTGTAGATAATGTGGTGCAAGAAGAAGCATGGTTTTATGTGGCCGGGGATCAGTTTGCCTCGTTAACGGCCGTTTCCAATACCTATGAACTTTCCACAATAGATAGCCTGGAGACACTCTTTGATAAGGCTGCCTCTGTGCTGCCTCTGCGCCCTTCATCCCAAACAGAGAATTTGCGGGTGGTGTTGGACCGTGAAGATTTTATCGATGTGCGCTATCTGCTCACTAATTGGCATAAGGTCAGTGGTGAAATGGTTTTAGAAGCGGCTGGCATGGAGAAGTTTGAAGCCGTTGATCTGGCTCACTCCATAAGCACCCAGGAATGGCACGGCCGTCTGGTCTTCAAGTTTTACCAAAATGACCGGTTGAGCGCAGAACGAGAGCTGCGTGGCCTGAAAAGCACAGACACCTGCTGGCTGGGCTATCTGGACCCGGATACAGGCAAAATGGTGGTTCAATCTGCTACCCAGGAAACCATGGAAAACGTGACGCTGCGCATTTGGGAAGCGTTAGACGAATCATAAAATGAGTGACTATTTGATGCGGCGGAACACCGTGCTGGAAGCGCTGCGCGGCCGCCGCCGCGAAATTTACCGATTGTGGCTGCAAAAAGGGCTGGACAGGAAACTGACTCAGCCCATTTTTGATGCGGCCAAAGCCCGTCATATTCCCTTCAAAACGGTGGCCAAACAAGAGCTGGGCCAGATGGCGCAAGATAGCAGCCATCAAGGGGTGCTGCTGGAGGTGGGACCTTATCTTTACAGCAACCTGGATGAAATCATGAACCTGGCGGCGCTGCGAGATGAGAAGCCGTTTATCCTGCTGCTGGATTTGCTGCATGGGCCGCAAAATATCGGGACGCTGCTGCGTACGGCCGAGATTTGTGGCGTACATGGCGTAATTTTGCAAGATCGACGAGCGCCGGATATTACAACGGCCGTTACCAATTTCTCCGTGGGCGCCACTGAACATTTGCTCATCACCCAGGTGACGAATCTGGTGCAGAGCATGCGTGAATTGCAAGAGCGCGGCGTGTGGCTGGCCGGCCTGGACATGGGCGAAGGGGCACAAGCGCTGGACGCCGTTGACCTGGATATGCCGCTGGGCATTGTGGTGGGGCATGAGGGAGATGGCCTGCGCCGCCTGGTGCGTGAAAGTTGTGACCTGATTGTGGAATTACCGATGCGCGGTCATGTGGCGTCGCTCAACGCGGCGGTGGCCGGGTCGGTGATGTTGTATGCAGCGTGGGGCGCTAGAGGGTATGACGGCCGGAAGCCGACCTGAAATCTTTATACAAAGCAACAAGGGGAGAAAGGAACAAAGGAAAATCTACCCGTGTACTTTTTAATTGGCGTCGGCCTAAAGCTGGGGCAGCAGGCGAAAAATCACCCACATGTTCAGACCAATCAACAGCAAACCCAGACCCAGCGGTAGGGTGTATTTGAACCACCCCCAGCGCCGGATAAACGGCCGTTGCCACACCCCCAGTCCCACCGCCACCCCCACCCCAATGGGCAGCAGCGCCGGAAACAAGTAGCGCCCTTGATGCTGCACAAAGGTGAGGTTGTAGCCGATATGGACAGCCAGCGTCAGCAAAAATGTACCAAACAAAACCATCACAGCGGCGACTGGCGGCTGCTTTCTATCCCACCAGTTGAGCAAAGCGACGACCAGCCCCACCAGCCAGATAGCGGTAAACAGCCAGAGAATAGGATAGAAACGGCCGTCCAGGGGATGCGTCATCCAGCCAAATTGCCCCCAAAAACTGTTAAACGTCGTCATCACAAATTCTTGCAGAGTCGCTTCAAGCCCTTTGGCGGCAATCCATTCTGCGGTACGCGGTTGGCCCACCACCACCCTGTCATGGGCAGCTTTGCCCAGCACATCCAGCCCGCCATAGACGATCACATTACGCAGCCACCACAACGCGCCCAGGGCAAACGCCGGGATCGCCACCAGGAACCCCGCTTTGATAAAGCTGCGCCACTGCCCCCAAAAACGCCACAACACCGTCAGCGCCACCAACAGGGACAAGGGGTAAACCGTGCCTTTGCTGAGAAAGCCGAGGCCGAGGAGAAGACCGAGAATAATCAGATATTTGCCGGAGGGAGAGTAGAAAGTGGAGAGTAGAGAGCTGGCGTCCCCACCCTCTACTCTCCACTCTCTAATTTGTAGCCAACGCACCAACACCACCAACACCGCGGCGATAATTAACTCCGCCAGGGCGTCGTTGTTGGCTGAGGCCATGATGGCGAGATGCTGCGGCAGAAAGGCCACGAAAACGGCCGTTGTCCACGCCAGCCATCTTTGCCCCGGAAACAGATCCCCCGCCAGCACATAAGCCAGGATCATTACCCCTGCTCCCATGAGCAGCGAAAAGAGACGCATTGCCGTTAGCGAACCGCCGGTGGCCAGGAACAGCGGCGTTTGCAGCAAGTAATAGAGCGGCGGCTGCCAATCTTCGTAAGACAGGGGCGCCAGCGAGACTTCAGGCGGGAAGGCAGGCGTGGAAAAGACCACTTTCATGATGTATGCCTGATCGTAATCGCCTGGCTCAATGAGGGGAAAACGGCCGTTTGCCAACTGGCGCACATAGTTGTAATGGGCCGGTTCATCTGGGGCTTGCCAGGCCGGAGTGTTGACTGCATACAAAGCGCCCAGGCCCAGGTAAAGCAGCAAGATCAAGATGAGAAAGCTGTGTTTACGCATGGCCTGATCATAGCGGATTTTAGATGAGGGGCGAACAAAAGCAGACGGCCGTAGAAAAAACGTGGCCTAAACACGGCTTACGCCTGACAGAACATACCATCAAAGCGCATCTGAGGGATGTGTGTAATAAGTCTGGTAAAACAGTTACTCGACTGTTAAGGCACTTTGGATCAAAAATGAACCATGCCAAAAAAGATAATTTCATCAAATTGGGATTCCTCTGTCGGATTTAATATAATCGAACAAATGACCTAAAAACGGCATTGTTGTATAAATTGTGCGACATTATGCGCCTGGAACAGATGAACAAGCATTGCTTACCCGTGCCCGTTATAATCGCCTGATTGATGTTTTTACTGGATTGACCTGTTACTCCGTTCAAAACCATCTTCGCACAACTGTTAATAACACCGGTGAAAATAATGTGGCATTATTAGAACTGGCGATTCGAGAAGAAGATGAAATATTAAGATTGAACATCGTGGATGAAAAACATTACCAATTGGTATCAAGAACAGAAATATTTAATGTTGAACTTGAAGTTTTAAAAGAAAGCGAAGCGAAATATGGGTAGGACTAAAATATTGGAAAACTATTTCCTGCCCCGGTACGTCATCTAAAATTGAAATGGGCAGCATTCGGGGCAGTGTAATCTCTTATACGTTACTGTTTCTGCTTTGGCAGCTTCACCATAAGAAAATAGCCCACAAACAAATGGGACGATGAAAACTCCGCAGCGCCTCATTTATTTGTAAGCTATCGTCTGCTTAAATTTTTGTTTTGTGTGTGGGTTAGGAACGCATCCGTTCGTTGATGTAGGTGATGGCTTCACCCACCGTTGTGATTTTCTGGGCTTCTTCGTCTGAAATTTCGCCATCGAACTCTTCTTCGAAGGCCATAATCAGTTCGACGAGGTCCAACGAGTCGGCTTCCAAATCTTCCCGGAAACGGGCTGCCGGTACTACTTCTGCTTCTTCCACGCCCAATAAATCGACAATGATGGCTGTTACACGTTCTGGTGTGTCGCTCATTAAAATTTTCTCCTTCAAGGGTATCTTTAAGTCAACTGCTAAATTGTAGAGACAGGTGACGAGTTGTCAAGCGGCAATTCTACCACGAACTTGGTAGAACCATAAGGGAAAACACGGCCGTTTTGCCAAAGTTACGTATTTGCAGTTTCTGGCGACGCCAACCAAGCGGCCGTTCCCAATACCAGCATAAAACTATACGCCAAATCCACCAGGAAAAAACTGTGATCCACCAGCCCGTGAAAGAGGATGGCCAGCAGAACCCCGCCAAAACCCACCAACACCGGCCGCCAAACGGCCGTTTCCCCTTCAGCCCGCCGCCATAATCGTTTGCCTGCTTCCCAAAACAGCCAGACGCCTGTGATGAGACCCAATATGCCCAGCCGCGTGGCAAAATCCAGGAAAATATTGTGTGGATGGTTCAGATTTGGCTCCTGCCAGGCGGCGTCCAGGATATAGCGCCCCCGATAAGCATAGAGGAAATTGTCTAGCCCCACGCCAAACCAGGGCTTTTCTTTGACCATGTTGAGGCTGGCCTGCCACAGATGCAGACGGAAGAAACTGGTCTGGCTGCGGGGATCGATGCGTCCGGCGATTTGCGGGATTTGCAAGGCGAGGACAAACGCCGCCACTCCCAGGACGCCAAACAAAATGAGCCAGGGCCAGGTAGAACGGCCGTTCACTTGCTGCCAGCGCCAAAAAATATAGAGGAAGGCAACTGGTAAACCCAAAATTAACGCCCCTTTGCTAAACGTCAGCAGCGTCGCCAGCCCCATGGGGATAAGAAACAGGCTGTAGAGCCAGCGCCGGTTGCCATTTGTCTGGCCCAACAACAGCATGGCGAACAGCAAAGGCAAGATGCGCCCCAGGTAAAGCGCCAGGTTGTTGGGCGAACCGAAGATAGCGCGCACCCGCAGCAAGCCGCCCTCGGCCGTGATCAGGCTGTCCGGGTCAAAGACGAACTGCCACAGGCCAAAGAGCGCCAGCGCCAGCCCGCTCATGACGAAGGCATCCAACACCACCCACATCTCTTGCTCTTTCAACTTGACGCCGCGCAGCAGCAGATAAAACAGCGCCGGTTCCACGATGACCATGCGCCACTCATTGGTGGCCACCCCCAGCCGTTCCGTGAAAAACAACGAAACCGTCGCCACAATGACGAAGGCAAAAACCGATATGTCCGCCGATTTCGCAGACGACGCAGATTTTTTAAATTCTCTTTGCGCCCCAGCCTCTCTGCGTGAGACTGGTTTTGAATTGTCAATCGAAAAGCGCCAATCTGAAATGGCTCTTAAAAGCCACGCCCCCAATGTCACCCATGTAAAGATTTCCACCGGCGAGAAGCGGAACTGGAAGATCGCTTTGGGCAGCGGCGGCACGTAGAACGGGATGCAAAAGGCGATGAGCGCCACGCCCCAGGTCGGCCGGAAATAGATGAGCAGGAACAAGACAAGTAGCGCGACCACGTACACGTAAAAACTGGGCGCAGCGTAGAAAATGGCCGCCGCTCCAGCCGTCAGCGCGATTTGTCCGCCATCGCTTAAACGACGGTACAAGCTGGCCGCTTCTGCGCCCCAGGTGAGCCAACCGGTGAGAGCCACGATGGCCGCAGTAACGGCCGTTATGCCCACCTGCACCTTATCACTCAACCCGGCATACCAGTTGCTCTTCTGGCGCAGCCAGACTCCCCACTGCGCCCGGCTGGCTGTGTAAAGGGCCAGGAGGAAGGCGAAAACGGCCGTTCCTGCCAACGCCCACATTAAGCTAACTGGAATCGGCGGTGCATAGCGCACCGAAAAGCCATTCAACGCCCATTGATTCCAGCCCCGGTTAGCTGTGATTTCCAGGGTATGGATGCCCGGCGCCAGGTTTGTGGCCACGGGTACAATCGTCAGAAAATCTTCGTTTTCATCAGGCGCAGTGAGGACGAGCGCCGCGCCGTTCTCATCCGGGGGCAGGGCGTTGGCCGGTTGGCCGTCAACCAGCACATTCAAGCGGGCGCGGAAATTGGCGCGGCGCACCCGCAGCCCCGCCTCCGTGCCCCAAAAGGTAAACGTCACCCGATCCGGCGCTTCCCCCTCGGCCGTTTCACTAATATCTGCGCCAAACTCTGGCGAAAAGCGCCAGCCCCCTTCGTAAACCTGCGCCGGGTCGTTGGGCGAGGCCAAATGAAAACCGGGTAAGGCTGCATTTTGAGGTTGGAGATTAAGCGCGTTCCAATCTCCGCTCTCCAATCTCTCTTTCACGCTAAACCCCCAATGCGCATCCTCTTCCGGCGCATCCGGCTCCCAGTTTTCCAGGAAAAGTACGCCCGCCCAAGGCCATTCCCTGGCGGCGCGATCCAGGGCGGCGACTGTCCTCGTCGCTTGTTCTTCGGCGGTGGCCTGCCCCCAGGGAGAAGGATCGCCTGTCCAGCCAACGGGCAGGCTGTTCCAGCCCCAGTTACCGGCCCAGAGCGCCTTGTCCGCATCGCCGTTGCGGGCCATCACCTCGCGCAGGAGGATAAGGCGGCTGAAGTTGAGGCTATCATTGGCGACGGTGCGGTCGTCGGGGCCGGTGTGGAAGCCGTACGGTTTGCCCGCTGCCGCATCGAAGGCGTCGCCGGCGCCTTCTTCGTAGAGACGCTGGAGGTAGAGGTGGTCGGCCAAGTTTTGGGGGCCGGTCTCTTCGGTGGGGGCCAGGGGCGCGGCGATGATAATGGCGTCGGCGTCAGCCTGGCGGATGGCGGCGCTGGCGGCGCTGAGCAGAGCGGCGTATTCGGCGGGGTTGACGGGCTGGTTGCCCCAATGGCTGGTGAGATTGGGTTCATCCCAGATGATGTACTGCTGGATTTTATCGCCGTAGCGTTCGGCAAATTCTCCTGCCCACTGCGCGTAGTCATTAAGATTGACAGGCGGGGCAAAGGCGTCGGCGGGATCGCCGTCGAGCAGGGGGGTGAGGGTGAGATTGGCGTCAGTAACGGCCGTTATCACCCTGTCTGCCTCATCCCAATCAAAATCCTGGTTGTAGTAGAAGGACTGCTTGACGTGTTGGATGCCCGCCTCCGCAATCTGTGCCAGGTTTTCGGCCAGTTCCGCATCGTCGTACTGGTTGAGGTAGACATTGAGGCCAAGCTGCGGCCCGGCGTGGGCGATGGGGCCGGGAAGCGCCGTTGGAATGCCGCGTGTGAGGAAGACTTGCCGGTTTTTGAGTGCGCCCAGGCCGAGCAGGGACAGCAGGGCGACGAGGAGCAGGCTGAAGCAGAGCAGGCGGGCGCGTTTTGGGGTAAGCATGGCGTGTATTTTAGTCGAATTAAGCTGATTGGGAAACGATGGCTCGCCTACGGGGTGTGACGTTACTCCCCACGCCGCGGTTCTTCGGGCAGGAAATCGCCGAGGGTATTAGCGGGGGGCGTGGCGCTGGGAGCGCCGTTCCCAGCGTTGGCGGCGGCCAATTCGGCGGCCAGGGCGGCGCCGTAGGGAGACCAGGTGGGGTGGGAGTTGATGGCGTCGTCGTCGGTGAGGCGGCGGGCTGCGTCTGTTTCTATGTTGTAGAGGTAGAGGGCATTGTTGTAGACAAAGGCGATCTCGCCGCCGCTTGGCCCCCACGCCATGAAGCGCTGCTGGCGGGGGAAGTAGCTGTTCTCGTTAGCGGCGGGGTAGATTTGGCGGGCGTTGCTGCCATCTTGATCCATGAGCCAGAGGGTGTAGCTGCTGCGCTGGCTGTCGAGCGGGTTGGTGGTGCGCAAGAAGGCGATGGGATCGGCTACGTTGGCGCTGCCGGCCCAGTTGAGATGCGCCCACATACCGGCATTTTCTACGAAACGGCCGTTTACTCCTGTCTTCGTATCCATCACCCAACTGTCGAACACGGTCTCGTCTGGGTCTTCGCTGTTGTGGGTGGTATAGGCCAGAAAACGGCCGTCAGGCGACCAGGTGAGGGTGGGAACCCACACCCAATCTGCCAGGGTGTTGAACTCGGTGAAGCTTTGTAACTGCACCCGCTGTTCTTCGCTGCGGGCTGGCTCCAGGTTGATCAGGCCGATTTCATTGGCGTAGCTGTAACCGATGCGGGCGCCGTCGGGCGACCAGGCGTAGTTGCCGCCCCACCAGCCGTAGAGCGCCGGATACGCTTCGATGATTTGTTCCGGCTCCAGTTCTGCTTTGGCGTCAATGGGAATTTCCGCCAGCCAGAGGTCGTTGTTGGCTTCCCAACCGGGCGGCTGCGAGGTGGAAATGGCGGTGGTATAGGCGATCTGGCCGATGTCGGCCTCGCTGGCCGGGTTCCAACCAGCCCACAAGACATCGGTTATGCCCAGGGCGCGTGGTTCTGCGCCTCGCTCTGTTTCGATGAGGTAAAGGCTGTTGTTGAAAGTGTCGAGGTCGCCATCGACGCGGGTGAAGAGTAGATGGCTGCCTGAGGGGGAGAGGTCGAAGACGCGCCCATCGAGACCGCCGCCCACGTCTAACTGCTCGGGAAAGGCGGCGGATCCTTGCAAAATAACGGCCGTGCCGTCGCTCATGTAGGCCAGTTTGCCCGGGAAGCTGACATTGCCCCGCGTCACGCCGATGCCGATCATGACAATCTCATCTTGTGGCTCGGCGATGGTAATGCTTTGGGTGGGCCAGCGCTCCGCTTCCAGGCCATCTTTGTAGACGATGCGAATGGTGGTTTCCAGCAGGCCATCTTTGCCCGCCTGCACAATGAGCGGCGGATCGTCGGCTTCCATGGCTTCGTTGCGTACCGTTTTGCGGTCAAAGGGGATGCTGCTGGTGATGGTCTCTATTTCTTCGCGGAGGCGCACGACGGTGATGGTTTCGCCGCCGGCGAGGGGGGTGAAGGGGGGCGGCTGGACCTGGTCGTCTTCGTCCAGGGTGATGCCGGCCTCGTTGAGCAACTCCCGTACATTGGTGGCTTCGGTGTTGAGATTGTAGGTTTCGCCATCTACTGTCAGGGAAATTTGAATGGGACTACGAACGGCCGATTGTGGTAGTTCAGCCTGGCAGCCTGACAAGAGAAAAAGTAAACAGTAAACAGTGAACAGTAAGCAATAAACAGTCACTCGTCTACTGTAAACTGTAAACTGTAAACTGTTCACTGCGCTACGCATCTTGCCACATCTGGCTCAGTTCCGGCGACAAGGTATCGGCAATGTCATCCGCCAGAGCATGGTCGATTAGATTTTTTAGCCCGTGAAATGTGGCGATTATGGGGAAACGAGCAAAAGTTTGGTCGCTATTACCGGCGCGGCGGGCCACCATTTTTTGAAAATCAAGAGTGGCAAGATTCTTGTCTCTAAAATGAAGAAGCCAGAATTTCCGTTTAAGCTGGTCTGATAAGGGTTCGGGTAACGCTTTTATTAATTTCTTTTTGTTTCCTTTATCCAGGTTGAGGGCCAGCGTATGTAAGGTGGCTTCGCTCCATCTTTTGGCATGGTCGAGGGTGCGTAGTTTGCCTAATTCTTTGACGGTTGTGTAATAATCGTTCATGTTGCTTCCATTTGTCTGTATCATGCTGCCTCCAGGCGCTTTTTTACCCTTTGCTGTTTGGTGTGTCAAGGCGTCGCCTTCGACAAGCTCCGGCTACACCTAAATGGGTCTTTATTTGCAGGATGGAAACGGCCGTTGCCCCAGTTGACGAAACAATAAAGATTGCTATACTTCACCAGTTCATTTCCATCAAGATGACAATTATAATCATAACCGTCGCATCCGGGTAACAAGTCATTACTTCGGATGCGTCTTTTTGTCAGATGGCAAATAGATCTGAGATAGAAAATCTGGCCCTTTGTTCAGAATAACAAAGGAGTATGTTAGCTGAGGATGAGTTAAGATGAGTGAAGAACGTTTAGCAATTGCTGCGGAAACCCGCGAGATAACTGGAAAAAAAGTAAAACAACTGCGTAGTGTTGGTTTGACGCCGGCCGTTATATATGGCGCTTCTGACCCGGTGAATGTGCAGATAGATAGCCGCACATTGCGTCGTGTTTTGCGTAAGTCTGGCAGCAACAATTTGATTGATGTGCACTTTGGCAGTGAGACCCGCACGGTTTTGGCGCGGGATATTCAACAGCATGTCACCCGGGGTAATGTGATGCATGTCGATTTCTTAGAAGTCGATTTAAAGATTGCCATCACGGGCGAGGCAGAATTGGTAGCTGTGGGCACGTCTCCAACTGTAGAGGAAGGGGGTCTTATTACCTTTGCTATGCGTTTTGTGGAAATCGAAGCCCTGCCGGAAGCGCTCATTTCTGAGATTGAGGTCGATATCAGCCTGATCCAGACCATTGAAGATGTGATTACCGTGGCTGATCTGAAAGTGCCGAAAGCGGTCACGATTCTCTCTGATCCGGAAGCAATTGTGGCCTCGTTTGTCTACGAACGGGCTGACATTGAAGAGGAAGAAGAAGAGGAAGAAGAAGGGTTGTACGAGCCGGCTGCCGATTCTGTGGAAGTGATTAGCAAGGGCAAAGACGACGAAGAGGATTTCTAAGCAAGAGAACAAACTGTATTTTGAAAGGTCGGGACTTTGTTCCGGCCTTTTTGTTTTAAGGTGGCAGGGTGACTTGTTACTTTGCCACTTTGCTACTTTGCCACCCTGCCACTAAAATCTTATGATGCGAAAATGGATGGTATGGGGGCTGTTGGCCCTAATTTTGTTGGCGGCGGCCGGGCTGCGCTGGACGGGTCTGGATTGGGATGGTTACACTCACTTCCATCCTGATGAACGGTACATTCATTGGGTGGCGACGACGATTGAATGGCCGGCTGATTGGACGACGGCTTTTTCTCCCGCTGAATCAACGATCAATCCCTATTATTGGCCGCCGGAGGCTGAGAGCGCCGGTATTGTGGTGGAGCGGAACCAGCCCCGTAAATTCGCTTATGGGCATTTACCTTTGTATGTGGGAGTGGCGGCGACGAAATTGGCGGGTTGGGTGGGGGAAACGGCCGTTACTGAGCGACTGCCCGATGATTGGCTGCTGAAAACTGATATTTTGAATACGGCCGCGATGGTGGAGTTCCGTCATTTAGCGGCCGTGACGCGGGCGTTGACGGGGCTGGTTGACCTGGGTACGGTTCTGCTCATTTTCTGGTTGGGACGGCAGATTTTTAGCGCCGAGGTGGGACTGTTGGCGGCAGCCTTTCTGGCTTTGAATGTGATGCACATCCAGCTTTCTCATTTTTTTATTGTGGATCCCTATTTAACCTTTTTTACGGTGGCGGCGTTGTGTTTTATGGTGGCGGGGCAAGGGGGTAGCGTGGCAGGGTGGCAAAGTGGCAAAGTAGCCAGTTACCCTGCCACTCCGCCACCGGCAACCCTGTATTTTATGTTGGCGGCGCTGTTTGTGGGGCTGGCGGTGGGAGCGAAGTTTTCGGCGGTGCTGTTGTTTTTGCCGTTGGCGTTGACGGCGTGGCTGGGCTTTAGGGAGAGGTGGCTGCGGTGGTGGGGAACGGCCGTTATCATTGCCTTTCTCGCTTTTTTTATCACCAATCCTTTTGCCGTATTAGATTGGACTTGTGAGGTGATTACGCCAGCGACGGCCGTTGGACCAGTTGCCATCCCGCGTTTGAACTGGGGGTCTTGCTACCTGGATAATATCTCGCGGCAAAGCGTCATGATCAATGGCGGCGGCGATATCCCGTTCACGCGCCAATACGAAGGCACGATTCCCTATCTCTACTATATTGAAATGCAGTTGAAATGGGGCATGGGACCGTTGTTGGCGTTGGTGGGATTTGCGGGATTTGGTTGGGGGATATGGCAAGTTGTGAAGAGATTACAAATTAGAGGTTGGCGTTTTTGGCAGTGGCTTAAACCTCAATCCCTCGACAGGCTCAGGACGAGTTCTTCAATCTTCAATCTTTCGACAAGCTCAGGACAAGTTCTTCAATCTTTAATTTTGCTTTCTTGGATGATCCCATTCTTTCTCGTCACTGGCAATTTCTATGTGAAGTTTATGCGCTATTTGCAGCCGTTGACGCCGTTTTTGATGCTGTATGGGGCGGCGATGGTGTGGAGTTGGCAGCGGGTGTGGCTGCGGCGGATGGTGTGGGGTGGGGTGTTGGTGGGAACGGCCGTTTACGCCCTCGCTTTCGTTAATATCTACCAGACTGACCATCCCTGGATTACCGCTTCCCGGTGGCTTTACGACAATGTGCCCGCTGGTTCCCTGATTTTGAGCGAGCAGTGGGATGATGCGCTGCCCATCTCAATGGCTTATGCGGGTGAAGCGCGGCTGCGGGAAGAATATGCCAACCAGGAACTGACGTGGCTGACAGGGGCAGGGGAGCGTGATTCCGAGGAAAAGTTGGCCGCCAATCTGGCGCTGTTGGCCGAGGCTGATTATCTGACATTGGTGACGAACCGGGTGTACGGCGTCGCGCCGCGGCTGCCTGAGACTTACCCGCTTTCCGGGCAGTATCACCAGCTTTTGTTTGACGGGGCGTTGGGTTATGAGTTGGTGTGGGTGAACGGCCGTTATCCCCATCTTGACTCCTTCTTCTATCGGCCGGACACGTTTGGCTGGCCGGGGCTGACGCCGCCGGAGGGTGTGAGCGGCTATCTGGCAGAAGCGATGCCTGGCCTGAGCGGGGGCCGGGTGGATGAGAGTTTTGTGGTGTATGATCAGCCGCTGACGCTGATTTTTAGGAATGTGGAGGGGCTGACGGTTGAAGATATGGAGATATTATTCGAGACTGGCGAACCGCTCCGTGAGTAAGAGGCTATCGGGTATAATCTTTGTCAGAAAAAGTTACTTATTTCAGTTGGCATGTTTAAGCTGATAAAATAACGAAATATTCGCTCATTGCTAACCAGGCCAAGTCAAATTCAGGGATGGGGATCGTGATGGGAGCATTGAAGCCAGGATCATTTACCCAAACAGACTCATCATCCATGCCGATGATAACGACAGCATGGTTCGTGGCTTCATGCCAGTATGATAGCTCATTGGTGGCGACAAAGACGATAGGAGGTATACCTTGGGTGAGATAATGGCGTAAAGTTGCTAAATCACCTTGGCGAATGGTAACAGATAACCCTAAGCTTTCCAGGTAATGTAGGTTGCTGAAAGGTGCACCAGCGTAGCCTATTTGCAATAGTTTTATCAATTTGGCATAAGCGACGGGACGTTGCAGGTGGCTCAATACCATGAAGGCACAAGCCGCTAAACAATCAGCTTGCTGTTGTTGCTGGTGATGCGAAATGGGCAGCGAGGGCATGGGCTATTTCCTGCATACGGCTCAATTGTGATTCTGTTAGAGGGATGACTTCACCTGTATTAGCGTCTACGTCTACGGTACCAATGGCGCTAACGTCGCCTAAACCGGGTAAAGACAAGATGGCTGGCACACGCCAAACGGGTGGCTGGCTGAGGAATAAAGTAGGTGTACCAGCCATAACCATCATCGTGACATATTGAGCCAAATAGCCATTGGCTGTGTGCTGGGCGACAGTAGGCGGTGTGGCAATATCTTGCACAAATTCCCCTTTAACCCGAAGGGGATTGTTTTGGGACCATTTTTGTTGGTAATCGTGCATAACTTGAAACATAATAGGTTTCTCCACTATTCAGGCCAATTTCCCAAAATAATCATGTGGAAATCAATTGCACTTGGGGAATTGGTCCGCGGTTGCTTATCTATTCTGATGTTTGAGTAACGCATTTTACTGTATAACTTTCAGCACAGTTGCCATATCATTTTGCAACAAAGCAAAAACGGCCAAACGTAATTCAGGAAAGATGCGGCTGTGGATGATGCCGTTCTCGTCCGGTTCCAACTCTTTATATTCCCCTTCATCTAAGTAAAACCAGTCGAGTTCATTATCATAAACACGCCACACAATATATTCAGGTACGCCGTTGCGTCGATAAACTCTCTTTTTTTCAAATAAGTCATAAGAGGCACTACTGGCCGCAATCTCTACAATGAGTTCTGGTGGACCTTCAATGTAATCATCTGACGAAATGTAGGAGGCGCCTCCTCTGTTTTCATCTAAACGCAGAAGCACATCTGGTTGCACTTCATTGTCTGCATCTAAACGTACTGTTGCATTATCACCTAGGGAAACATCAGGATGGTTTGCAGAATATACGGTTAACCAGCCGATCACATGGGCGTGGGGTTGGCTGTGGCTGGCAAAATGGACGGGTGACGACATGTACACAACTCCTTCAATAAGTTCTGCTTTTTTGATATGAGGCATGGCTTGATAACGCCGTTCAAATTCTTGAAGGCTGAGACGCTCTCCCTGTTCCAGCGGTGGGATAGCGGGCAGTTTGATAGGAGAAGAAGTTGTTTCTTTTGTGACGATAATCGAATTCATAATGACACTCGCGAATTTCTGTTGACTGTTTCCCTTTTAGCAAACATAGATCAATGGCTACATTATACCCCAGAATAACGGAGTCGTGATTTTCCACCGTAATAATCCTTCCGCTTTTTTGCTGACGGAAATTGAAGGATTGTTGAAATGAAAAACGGCCGTTGGAGGGGAACGGCCGTTTCTCGTTCAAAGAAGATTTGCCCCTACGGCTTTACCACCATGGGCAGATAAACCATTTGCTCTGTTTGTGCTGCCCCACATTGGAATGGTTGGTAGGCGTCGCTGCCGGGAACGGCCGTTCCGCCACCAAATCCGCCGCG
>CAZXVH010000030.1:0-13148 GCA_964643965.1 uncultured Ardenticatenaceae bacterium | reverse complement strand
ATGGTTGGTAGGCGTCGCTGCCGGGAACGGCCGTTCCGCCACCAAATCCGCCGCGAAGCTGGTAAGAGCCGCTGGTTAATAACGCTCCTGAGGCTGTCTGCCCCGCTGTGTTTGTCAGTTGGAAGCTGGCAGAATTACTATTTCCGCCAGCCGAAGTGATGCCATTGTTCCATAAGCGGTAGCTTGAGGATGAAGGCAGGGCAGGATACAGATCAAGACACGTTTGCAGTTCATGGACGATTGAACGGTTGCCGGCGCCATCTTCTAACTGTACCCAAACGGAATTCCATTGGCGGTTGAGACCTAAGAGTGACCAGGGAACGGCCGTTTCGGGTGAAAGCGCCTGCCGCCGCTGGCGGCATTGTAAATGGCGAAGCTCATGTCGAAGCTGCCATTTTTGGGGCTGCCATTGGGCGAGGCAAGGTTGCCCTGGTAGTTGATGGTGGTGGCGCTGGGACCAGGGGCATCGCTGTTTTGGGCTGGCGAGGCCCATACGCGCTGAATCAGGATGAGCAGGCAGACCAGCAAAATGGCGCCGCCGTTGGGGATGAACCATTTCAGGTAGCGCGAACGGCCGTTTCTGACCTTTATCTCCTCGGAAAATGATTCGTTCCCTTCCCGCTTGTCCGTATAAGATGACTCGACCAAATGATGTATTGAACGCTTTATCTGTTTCGTGGTTAATCTCTTGTAAGATTATGAACTGTGCCAATAAACAAAACAAAACCTCCCAACGGCCGTTACCGCTGAGAGGTCTTATCTAAAAAACACAACTGGAAGTCTGCATAAAAATTCTCCCGGTACATTGCCCAAACTAACTGCCACCAGTATACTTTCCCTCTCGTAAGCACATGGGCTTCGCTGGACAAATTTCGGACAGGTAGCGGACAAAGTGGGATAGTACATTAGTCATGAACATAGAGACGCTATGAACGTAGAGGCCATCACCCTTGATCTAGTTAAACAAACACTCACCGCCTGGCAAAGGGTCGAGGAGCCGCCCGCTGATATGTGGCAGCTTGATTTACTGCGGCAATTTGGCGCTGGGGATCAGGCAGAGGTCAATTTGCTGTTTTACGATTATGTGCGGGATTTGGTGGAATCGCGCTTGCGGGAGCAGCGGTTGTCTGAAGACTTGCCCCATCCCACTCGGCCACCTATGACCCGGGCAGGCATAACGGCCGTTCTCTCCCAAGATTTCAGTCAAGACAATGTAGAACTGGAAACCTGGAGCGCCCTCTACCATCACTACATCAGCCCCGTTGCCTTAACCGAAGCCGACCTGCAACAAGCCCTGCCCGTTTCCTCGCGCAACTATCGCCGCCGCGCGCAAACAGGCTTAGGTCGCCTGACATGGTTGCTGCGTCGCGCCGAAATGGAAGCTCATCAACATAGTCGGCTCCACCATTTAATGCGCTATTTGCCCCAGCCTGATTATTTGGAATTATTTGGCGTGGCAGCGATAGTGGCTCGGATTCAGAAGATGCTTGCCACGGCACAGGCTGGCGCGTTTATTAGCATTGAAGGGCTGGGTGGCATCGGCAAAACATCGCTGGCACAGGCGGTCGCTTACCAACAGGCTGAAACAGAAACCTGGGAAGATATTTTGTGGGTCAGCGCCCGTCAGCTGCGTTTAAGCCATTCTGGTGAGTTGATTCTGGAAAAACAACCGGCGCGTACCTTCAAAGAGATTGTGGATAGGTTAGTGGAACAAACAGGACAGCGGCATCTAGCCGGCTTGTCTGTGTCAGAAAAGTTAGCCTCTTTGCAAACCCTGTTTATTGATAAGCCTTATCTCGTGATTATTGATAATTTAGAAACCATTGCCGATGTGGAATTATTGCTGCCTGCGCTGCAACCTGGCGCAGGGCAAACCCGTTTTTTGCTCACCAGTCGGCAAACAATGCGCCAATATCCCTTTGTACAAGTGGCGCCGGCGCCGGTGTTGTCTTTAGCTGACAGTCAGGCATTGATCACGTTTGAAATGAGTCGTTTGGGCATGGAAAACGAACTCAGCCAGCCTGACTTGGAACGCCTCTACACGCTCATTGGCGGCTTGCCTTTGGCGCTGAAGTTAACGGCCGCCTTGCTGCAACGACGCACGTTAACTGATGTTTTGCAGCAGTTGCAAGACGTTAATTCGCCCACGCCTTATCGCTTGTACACCTATATTTATCGTATGACTTGGGACATTTTGACCGACCCAGCGCGACAGCTTTTATTGAGTACGTTGGATATGGCGCCAGAGGGGGCCAACTTGGTCTGGCTGCGCGGTATGGGCCATATGTTGACAGATGCTGATTTTGAAATGGCGCTGGATCAGCTGCTGGATTATTCTCTCCTGGAAACGGGCGGGGATGTGGCCCATCGGATGTATAAGCTGCATCGGCTGACGGCTACATTTTTACAGACGGACATTCTCGATGGCTGGGGAGCTGAGGAGATGGTGGGGTGATGACAACGGCCGTTTCCCTTCCTATCTCTAACCCCCAGCACTGGGCTGCGCAGTATGAGCAGCAGCTAGTGGGTCGCTTTACCTGGGCTATTCGTTTTGTGCAGACCACCCCGCCTGATGATATTCGCCCCCATTTCCCTTCTTTGCTCACACTTTTTGAACGAGCTTGGCAACGGCCGTTTCTTCATCCCTTAGCTGCTGATCTGATCGCCGCCTTGCATCCCCTGCCCTATTTGTGGGGCAACTGGGAAGAGTGGCTGCATATTTCACGCCAGAGCGTAGATTTGTTTTCAGTATTAGAACGGCCGTTGGCACAAGCCGACATGTTGGCCGGAATTGTCGATATATTTTTTGAACTAGGCCGCTACGATGAGGCTTGCCAGGTTTTTACTGAAATGTGGGCTATCCCGCATCTTGAGGAGATAGCCCAGCCTTTGCTACGGGCTGGGCATCGGGTTTCTACCCGTCTGCTGCTTGCTGGCAAAACGGAAGAGGGTGTGGCCGCCTATGAAAAGCAGCTGCGCTGGTTCAATGCCATACAGGCACACTTATCACCTGAAGATCGCTGGGTGGCACATGTATACCTGATTTTACAAGAGACGCTGATTATGCGTCGGCAAAATCGCCAGCCGGAAGCCGTGGTCGCGATTGAAGCCGTTATTGCCCAACTGGCGGCGCAGCCTTATGTGGCTTTAGAACTGCGTCGTGAAATACACCATCATCATGGTGGTATCCGTTTGAGCAGTGATGAATTTACACGCTCTGTAGCGGCGATGGATTTGGCGATCCAATGCGCCGTCGACATGGACGATGCTTACACGGAGGCTTCGTTATACATGGACAAAGCCCTGCCCTTGTGGGCGATGGGAGAGTTTGATCAGGTAGAAACGGCCGTTCGTCGTGGCATTTATTTGTGTGAAAAACTTCAGGCAAATTGGCGTCTGTTGGTAGGGTTGGGTACCTTAGTTGATGTGTTTACGGTGAAAGGTGAATTTACACAGGCGCTACAATGGGGGGAACGATTGATCACCTTGGCGCAGCAGTTGGGTGATGTGATGGAAGAGCATACAGCCAGAACTGTAAAAGGGATTGTGCTGCTCAACATGGGTCAACCCCATGAGGCGCGTACTTGTTTAGAGGAAAGCTTGCCCATGTATGAAAAAAGAGCAATGGGACGCTGGCTCACTTTAACCAAATCAAATCTGGCGCTATGCTGGGCTAATTTGGGTGATGAGGCACGAGGTTACCAATTAGCGCAACAAGGGGTGGTCCATGCCCAGCAAGCGCGGGCTATCAATGTTGAGATTATTGCCTGGCGCGGCTTGGCTTATTTTCAAACAGGGTTAGAAAAGCGAGAAAGCTTACAGCGATCCTACGAGCTGGCTCAAACACATCAAGTTGATTTTGGGCAAGCAGCTAGTCTGCTCCTGTTGGCCGCGTGCAGTGCGGATGAAGCGGAGCAGAAGTTGTATTGGCAGCAAGCCACTGATCTGTTACAAAAAATGGGCATAATGAGCTGGCTAAACGGCCGTTCGCCCCAAAATCCCCCGCATCTGCCCCTCCTTGCCTGATTGGCAAGATTGAACCAATCTTCAAGATTCGTTCAATCTGAACACTGCTACTTTATTCGCAAACGTTTACTAAACCTCTGCATAATCCCCATAACCCGCTATAATTCCCGCCCTATATGGAAAACGAAACCACCAACCTTCACTCTTCAATTTTTAATCGTCGCTATCTCTACTTAACCGTCTTCATCGCTGGCATGTCCACATTGGCGGTGGAATTCACCACCAGCCGCATGTTGCAAACGGTCTACGGCACCTCCAACATCGTTTGGGCCAACGTCATTGGCCTCGTGCTGCTGTTCCTGACGCTGGGGTATTTTTTAGGGGGCAAACTGGCAGACAAACGGCCGTTCCCCTCAACCTTCTATCAACTTGTCACCCTCACCGGTTTTAGCAGCGTCTTCTTTTTGTTGTTGACCAGTGTCGTGCTCAAGTCGGCGGCGGCGGCGATGGCAAATTTGCAAGTAGGCGCGATTGTGGGTTCCCTGCTCGTGGTCGTATTGGCACTGGCGATTCCGGTGACGCTGCTCGGCTGCATGTCGCCTTTTGCCATTCGCCTGGCGGTGCAGGATGTGGCTGAAGCGGGGCGTGTGAGCGGGCGCATTTATGCCATCTCCACGCTGGGCAGTTTGCTGGGAACGTATCTGCCTGTCTTGATTACCATTCCATTATTAGGCTCGCGGATAACGGCCGTTCTCTTTGGCGCCCTGCTCATCCTTGTGGGACTGGTCGGGCTGTGGCAAACCAAAAAGAAGGCGGGACTGGTCATGGCGGGGCTGGCCCTGCTGCTGATACCCATCATTTTGCTCTGGACAGGCGGTGACCTCAAAGCCTACGACGGCCAACTCTTCGAGACCGAATCCGCCTACAACTATATCCAGGTGGTGCGTTGGGATGACTGCAACTATTTGCTGCTCAACGAAGGCCAGGCCTTCCACTCCTTTTACTGCGATGGGGGCGCCGTGCCCACTATTTCCGTGTGGAGCATCATGCTGGCCGCCCCCTATTTCAAAGCCGACCCGACTATCGACAATGCGGCCGTCATTGGCCTGGCGGCTGGCACCATTCCCAAGCAGTTTACCCGCGTATTTGGCCCCATTCCCATCGACGGCATTGAGCTAGACCCCGCCATCGTGGACGTTGCACTTGACTACTTCGCCCTGACGGAGCCCAATATCAACGTTATTGTGGGCGACGGCCGTTATGAACTCAACCAACTCGACGGCCAGTACGATGTCATCACCATCGACGCCTACAAAGTGCCCTACATCCCCTGGCATCTCACCACCCGCGAATTCTTCCAAGAAGTACAGGCGCATTTGACAGCCGACGGCGTGGTGGCCATCAACGTCGGCCGTGCGCCTGAAGATCGTACTCTGATTGAAGCGATGACTGCCACTTTGCAAACCGTCTTCCCCACCATTCACGCCATCGACGTGCCAGGATCGCTCAACACTATCCTGGTGGCCACCAACCAACCGACGGCGCCCGAAAATGCAGCCCGAAATTTAGCCAACTTAGACCCGGCTGTGGATCCACTGTTGAGAGCGGCTGTAGAAACGGCCGTTGCCCATCTCGTTCCCGCCACCGCCTCAGACATCATCTTCACCGACGAACGCGCTCCTGTAGAAACCATCGTAGATACCCTGGTGCTGCGCTACCTGCTCTCTGAAGGGCCGGGCGGGTTGCCGGGGTTGGGGCAGTAAGTTTCAATTATGTCGTCTCACCGCTACCCAACAGGCTATCCGACTACTCGACTAAAGGAGTGAAAGCTTACCATGAACAAAGACACCCTCTCCACCCTCATTCGCTGGCTTGTGGTCATCGCCACCCCGCTTTTGTTGACAACGCTGACCGTGCGTATCCTCATCGCCTGGAACAGCCCCAGCTATCCCGCCTGGGAATATCAACGCATTGATCCCGACCGTTTTGGCTTTTCAGATGCTGAACGGTTAGACCTGGCCGAAGCGACATTGGCTTATTTGCAGCGTTCCGAACCGGCTTCAGAGGTCATCTACTTGCTAGAAGATCTGCGTCTGCCTGGGACGGATAACCCTGTTTACAATGTGGCCGAAATCGGCCATATGGTGGATGTGAAAAACGTGGCCGATGCCTTTAAGATGGCGATGTGGCTGTTTTTGGTCATTGTTGTGGGCGGCCTGACTTTCTTGTTTGCCCGACCAGAGACGCGGATGCAGGGGGCGAAGGCGTTGTTACAAGGGGGGGTGTTTACGGTAACGGCCGTTCTTCTGGTCATAATCTTCATCGGCATCGGCTGGAGCCTGTTCTTCACTCTCTTCCACAATATCTTCTTCGACTCAGGCACCTGGACCTTCGCCTACTCCGACTCGCTCATCCGCCTTTTTCCCGAGCAGTTTTGGTTTGACTTTGCCCTCATCTGGACAGGCAGCATCCTGGCCTTAGGCGCGATAATCGGCGGCATTGGCTGGTTCTTAATGAAGCGACTTCATAGATGAAAATATGGCATCGAATTAACGTTAATTTACGCGAATTATTTGGCCTGGCATCACAAAGCTTCGTATCCTTCATATCTTCGTATCTTTGTTTCTTAGTACCTTTGTATTAAGGTTTTTTGAACGACTTATTCTTTGATCTTTGCGTACCAAAAGGCGGTTCTATGAACAAATGTATCGTCATCACCGGCGTTTCCACAGGTATTGGGTATGCCACGGCCGCTGAACTGGTCAGGTTAGGCTACTATGTCTTTGGCAGCGTGCGCCAGGCAGCAGACGGAGAGCGCGTACAAGCTGAGTTGGGTGCACGCTTTACGCCGCTGTTGTTTGATGTGACGGATCATGAGGGGATAGTAACGGCCGTTGCCCAGGTCCGCGCCGCCATCGAAAACGATAACCTGGTTGGTCTCGTCAACAACGCCGGCATCTCCGTCCTCGGTCCGCTCATGCATATGGAGTTAGCCGAATTCCGCCGCCAGTTTGAGGTCAACCTCTTTGGGCTGCTTGACGTGACCCAACAGTTCTTGCCGCTTTTGGGCGCACGGAAAAATGCGCCAGAGCCGCGTGGCCGTATCGTCATGGTTAGCTCCGTCAGCGGACAGATTGCCTATCCCTTCTTTGGCGCTTATGCGGCCTCAAAACATGCCCTGGAAGGACTCTCAGACTCGCTGCGCCGCGAACTGATTTTGTACGGAATTGATGTCTCCATTGTTGAACCTGGCACCACTCAAACCCCCATCATCCACAAAGCCAGCGAAAACGCCGCCCAATACAGCCACACTGATTTCGGCCCCATCCTGGACAAAATGCAAGCCGAAACCGTCGCCGAACGGCAGGAAACAGCCATTCCCGTAGAAAAAGTAGCCGACGTGGTTATTAAAGCGCTGCTCACCGAAAATCCCAAAACGCGCTATCCTGTGCCGCGCAAAAAACTGTCCGGCTGGCTCATCCCCCGCTGGCTGCCCGACCGCTGGTTAGACCGCATTACCGCTTCCAAGTTAGATATTCACCGCTTCGATTAAATAAAAAGGATGTTGCCGCCTTGACAGAGAAAATAATCAATGAACGCTGGCAGTTGGACGAAGGGGTGGGGGCCACGCCGGAACGAGATGTGTTAACGGATGGCTGGCTGCATCAGCTGATGCTCCTTTTCCAGAAACCGGCGTCCTGGCCCACCGGCATTGTGGCGTTAACGGCGCTGTTTGGCCTGTTTTTTGTGGGGGCGGCCTGGCAACTGGTAACGGGCAGCAGCCTGGCCGCGCTGGCTGTGGTCACTTTGCTGGCGCTGTTTTTGTTAGCCGATGCCTTCTGGTTGATCTCGCTGCCCCGTCGCGGCATTTCATTTGGCCCCTGGCAGGCGCAATTATTTGTTTTTGCCGTGCCCCGATGGGGAGCGGCGTTGGTTTTGGGCTTGTGCGCCGGTTGGGTTGGCTGGCTGGTGTGCTGGGGGGTAACGGCCGTTATCCAACTCATCGGCTTCTTCTTGCTCTGTTACGGCACGGCCGTTGAACCGTTCAAATTGTCCTTGACCAGCCTGAACGTCTCTACCGACCGCCTCGCGCCGGGCTGCCAGCCCATTCGCCTGCTTCACATCAGCGATTTGCATGTGGAATACCTGACAAAGCGGGAAGCGCAGGTCTTGGCGTTTATCAAACAAGCCCAGCCCGATTTAATCGTCATTTCTGGCGATTATGTCAATTTATCCTACAATCGTGATCCCCAAACATTGGCGCAGGTGCAGGATTTGCTGAGCCAGATCGAAGCGCCGTATGGCGTCTATGCTGTGCTGGGCAGCCCGCCGGTGGATTTGCCGGAAACGGTCGTCCCGCTCTTTGCTGACCTGCCCATGGTGTTGATGCGCGGAGAATGGCGGAAGGTGGGGGTGGGAAACGGCCGTTCTCTCAGCATCATCGGGTTGGATTGCACCCATAACCTGGCTGTTGATCGAGAACGATTGGCAAAACTTGTGGAAACCGCCCCCACTGACGTTCCCCAACTCCTGCTCTTCCACTCCCCCGAAATGATGCCAGAAGCGGCCGCACACGGCATCGACCTCTATCTTTGTGGGCACACGCATGGCGGACAAGTGCGGCTGCCCCTCATTGGCCCCTTGCTCACCAGTTCCCAATTAGGCCGCCGTTTTGTCATGGGCCATTATAAACTGGGTCGCACCCACTTATACGTCAGCCGTGGGATTGGGCTGGAAGGTTTGAGCGCCCCCCGTGTCCGCTTCCTCTGCCCGCCGGAGATGACCCTGGTGACGATAAAACCAGTGAACAGTTGACAGTAAACAGTGTACAGTAGACGGCCAAACTGTTCACTGAAAACTGTTCACTGTACACTGGTTTCTATGCCAGCGACGACCACACTTCCAGCTTCGACTTCACCCGCCGGATCACCTCATTAGTGAACTCATCAGTGCGGGCATTGCCGCCAATATCGGCCGTACGCATGCCGTCATACACCGCTTCCAGCGTCGCTTCATAGATGGCGCGGCTGGCTTGTTTTGCTTCTGGCTCCTTGAGATAGCTCAGGAGGCCAGCCCCCGCCAGAATCATGGCCATGGGATTGGCGGCGTTGCGCCCTTCCAGGCTGGGGGCGGTTCCGTGCGGCGCTTCCGCCATCACACAATCCACCGTGCCGTCATCGTCCACCGAAATGACCATGGATTCAGAACCGGCAATCGAGCCAAACATCTGCAACACCAGGTCAGAAATGAGATCGCCATCCCGGTTGAGGCTGGGGATGACCAGCGGTTCACCCGATGTCGCCAACAGCAAGGCAAAGGTGGCGTCTATTAACTGTGGATCATAGCGCACGTCTGTGTAACGGGCGGCCGCTTTATCCAGTTCCTCTTTAAACATGCCTTCATACACCGGGCTGACGGTGTATTTAGGGCCACCAAACACTTTAGCTCCATGCCGCCGGGCATGTTGAAAGGCATACTCGGCCACATGCCAACAGACGCGGCGCGATATTTTTTCAGTGCGGTAAGCCCATTCGTTCATGGAACCGGGTTCGCCTTCTCGCCATTCCTTCGCGCCATAGGCGTCATCGCGGGCCATGCGCACTACGCTGATGGGAGAATAGATGCCGCCCACTGGCCGCACACCGGGGATACGCCGGCCGGTGCGTAAGATCACTTCTGCATCAATGGCTTCGCGCAGGATGCGGTTGGGGCTGCCCACATCGCCGGGAATTTCGGGGGTGATGGTGGCCGCTTTGAGCGCCGCCCGATGCTGTCGCATCATTTTGCCCGCCTCGTGAACCACCTGGTTTTGCGTGGCTCGCCGGTTTTCCAGGCTTAAATCGAAGTGTAAAAAGTCGAGTTCAAAGCGGATGACGCTGGGGTCTAGCACCCGCAGCGCTTCGTTTAATAATTCCTGTCCTGTCTGGTCGCCATCCAAGACGACGATTGTTCTTGCCATATCTGTTCTCCTGATTGGTTAATAGGTGGCGAGCAGCGAGTGGCGGGTGGCGGGTGGAGAGTACACGCCTTACCCGCCACTTGCTACCGGCGACTCGTTATACGCTGCGCGAACGCAGATAGTTTGTGTATTTGGGTAAGGCGTTGGTATAAAGCCAATACCAGAAGGGTTTGTTTACATAATCCCAAGCGCCGATATGACGCACCACCTGTCCGTTAAAGCCTTGTTTGAAACGCCAGACGCCCCACAGTTGATCGCTCTCTTCAAATTTGGTGGGAGCGCCCCACATGTCGTAAATAGCCGCCCCTTGCGCTTTGGCCCAACGGATCGCTTCCCATTGCAGCAGATAGGTGGGCATCCGGTTGCGTTCTTCATTGGTGGACGCGCCGTACATGTAGGTGACGGTCTGGTCGAATTGGATGAGGATAACGGCCGCTATCGGCTTACCTTCATACTGCGCAATGATGGGGTGGGCCATGCCTGCCTCGTAAAAAGAGCGCCAGGCATCCAGGTAATATTCTAATGGACGAATAGCAAAGCCATCCCGAACGGCCGTTTCCTCATACATCTGCACAATAGCGGGAAAGTCAGCGAGTGTACCATGCTTGATCTCAATGCCTTTACGGCCGGCCAGACGGATGTTGTAGCGTGTTTTCTGCTTCATGGCAGCCAGGATGTCTTCTTCAGATTGGTGTAGATCGATTTCGACGGTATTACGGAACTGGATTTGTTCGGCGGAACTACGCCAGCCGCGCTGCGCCAATTCTTTGCTAAATCTACTGCCGATGGGCGACGGCCGTTCTGCTTCCACCCCCCAGCTTTTCACCACATCCGGATCGATCTTTACAAAAATGGCCTTCTCCTGCCGGGCGATGTTCTCCAATTCCGCCAGGACCACACGGCGCAGGGGGCCATCATTGTAATCCAGGATGGGGCCTTTGGGCACGTAAAGGATGGAGTAGGGCAGACGAGGCACATCACGCTTGAGAACCAACGCTGCCGCCAGTGGATTCCAACTGCTTTCGGCGATAGTGAGCAGGCAGGGAATAGCGTCCCAACCCCAACGCGCCTTGAACTGACCCCAGGTCCAGCTTTGCAGCGGGTGAGCGTTGGGCAATGATCCGAGCGCCTTAGCCCAGGCCGCCGGGGATTTCTCCACTTTGAAGGTAGAGGCGCGGTATTGTTGAGGGTTTGTCGTCATTTGAAATAGTAGGAAGTTAAAAAGCAAACAGTTTACAGTGTACAGTGAACAGTAGTCGAACTGTAAACTGTACACTGTTTACTGTTCACTGTTTATTGTTTACTGCTTTCTCCGCCATTGATACAGCTTATAAACAGTCTGGTTATATACGCGGTCGGCGGCGCCGACGGTGCGCTGCACCTGGCCGCCGTAGCCGCGTTTGGCGCGGTAAACGCCCCACAATCCGTCCCGGCGGTCGGTGAAATTGGCTTCCAGTTCATCTTCGGGCGCGTCGGGAATGCCCCAGAGGTCATAGCTGGTGCAGCCCTCTGTTTTGGCCCATTGGATGGCAGCCCATTGCAGGGCATAGGTGGGCATGCGCTGCCGTTCTTCATTGCTGGATGCGCCGTAGAGATAGAGCGCTTTATTGCTAAAACTGGAAACCATGATGGCGGCTAACGGCCGTTTCTCAAATTCCGCAATAAACAAAGCCAGTTGGTTCTGGGGAGCAAACAAGTCGAAAACAGTCTGGTAGTAACGGGGATCGTGTGTGCCAAAGCCGTCCCGTTCCCCTGTGACCCGCATCAGTTGGTTAAAAACGGCGATATCGGCCCGTGTACCGCGACGCACCACAATCTCCTTGCGCTCAGAGAGGCGGATGTTGTAGCGCGTCTTTTGCTTCATGTTCGCCAGAATGTCCTCAAGAGACGGCCGTAAGTCGATGACGACGGTGTTGGGCGGCTGAATGGTGTCGCTGTGGGGCAGCAGGTCGTGTTTTGCGCATAGAGAATCCCAGGCAGCGGCCGGCATCTCGTGCTGCCAGAGCAGGGGTTCTAATTTCAAAATACTCGCCCCGCGCTGAAAAGCGGCTTGATCGATCTGGTTGAGCAGCACCATCACTTGCTCGTCATCCTGCCACTCCACCAGGGGGCCATGCGGGATGTAGCCTATTTTGACGATACCCAATGCTTTAGCCCGAAACAAAATTTGGGCGCCGGCCGTCAGTTTGCCATCTTGCCGCAGCCACACCCGCTGCGAAGACCAGTTGAATTTGTTTTTCAAAGCGGCCCAGGCGGTGGTTTGCAAAATGCTGCCCTGAGGATGGGCAGAGACGAAGGCGTCCCATTCAGCGTCTTCGTCGGTGTAGGGCTGTTCGGCCAGTTCAAACAGAGTCGATGTCATAGCGGGGAGGATATATACCTGATTGGAGCGGGAATGGCAACTTTGTTAATGAGGGTAAGGTGTTATAATTTTTGTGACGGAATGGTCAAGAAACCAAATTGATAGGGGACACGGACATGGCACAAATGAGAGCGCTTTACCGGTTGCAGCAGATTGATGCGGAAATAAAAGAGACAAAAAGTCGCCTGTTGGCGGTGTTGACCGCGCAGAAGGAACCGGAGGCGTTGGCGAAGGCGAGGGATAGGGTGGAAACGGCCGTTGCCATCCTGCAAAAACAGCAGGCTCAACGCAAACGTTACCAAACTGAACTGGATGATCTCAACGCCAAAACCAAACGCTCCGAAGATCGCCTCTATTCCGGCAAAGTGAAAAACCCCAAAGAACTGAAAGATTTGCAAAGCGAGATTAAATCGCTCGGCCGGCGTCGGGAAGCATTGGAAGATGACATTCTGGAAACTATGGTCCTCATCGAAGATGCGGAAGGGGAAAAACTGGCGGCCGAAGAAGTGCTGTTTAACCTGGAAGCGGAGCGGGAAACAGCGCTGCCTCAACTGGCCCAAGAACAGAACGAACTGGCCCTCGACCTCCATCACCTCACGCAAGATCGCCAAAAGCTGGCGGCCGAAATTGAACCAAAAACGCTGGGTGATTATGAAAATTTACGCCAACGTAAAAATGGGGTGGCCGTGGCCCGCCTCAAGATAAACCAGTGTCAGGCATGTTTTACCTCAGTATCGGCCAGCACAGTGAAAAAAGTAGAAGAGGGGGTCATGGTTTACTGCGGGGGTTGTGGGCGGATGTTGGTGGGGTAGTCGGATAGTCGGGTAGTCGGATAGTCGGATAGTCGGATAGTCGGATAGT
>CAZXVH010000029.1:14043-45883 GCA_964643965.1 uncultured Ardenticatenaceae bacterium | reverse complement strand
GTTACAAAGAACGGTAACATAACCAAGCGAGGAAATTTTGTTTAAAAGCATTCGTGAATCTTTAAGCCGCACCCGCCAATCTGTCTTCGGGCAGATAGTCAATGTTTTGGGGATGGGCGAAATTACCGAAGAAACCTGGGAAGACCTGGAAGCGCTGCTGGTGCAAGCGGATGTGGGCGTACCCACCACCATCGATTTAGTTTCCGGGATGCGGGAACGGGTGGAAAACGAGGGTCTTTTCCGGGCAGATCAATTAGTAAACGCGCTCAAAGCAGAAATGCACGCCATCCTGGTAGACAATACGCCGCTGGCCATGGACGAACCGCGCCAGTTGACGGTGGTCATGATTGTGGGCGTTAATGGCTCTGGCAAGACGACGACCATCGGTAAATTGGCGCTGCGTTACCAGCGGCAGGGCAAGAAAGTGATGATCGCCGCTGCAGATACCTTCCGCGCCGCCGCCATCGACCAGTTGAAAGTGTGGGGCGACCGGGCAGACGTGCCAGTTATTGCCGGACAGCCGGGCAGCGATCCGGCGGCGGTGGCTTATGACGCCATTCGCGCCACCCGGGCGCGTGGGTATAACATGTTGTTTGTGGATACGGCCGGCCGTTTGCATACCAAGTTTAATCTGATGAAAGAACTGGAAAAGATCTACGGCGTCTGCCGTAAAAGCGTCCATGCCGCGCCGCACGAGGTGCTGCTGGTGTTGGATGCCCCTACCGGTCAAAATGCCCTGGTGCAGGCGCAACAGTTCAAAGAATCCGTCAACGTCACCGGTGTGATCTTGACCAAATTGGATGGCACGGCAAAGGGCGGCATGGTCTTTGCCATTTATCGGGAATTGGGTTTGCCGGTGCGTTTCATTGGCACGGGCGAATCCATTGAAGACCTGGCTCCCTTTGACCCGGATCAATTTATTGAGGGTTTGTTTGCGGCTGAATCTTAATCTTTGGAGGATTTTTATCAATGGAACTTTATATCACCGAACTACAAGAATTGCAGGAAACCGTCAACAATTTACGGAGGCGGCTTTGACGTAGCCGCCAAAATTGACAAGGTTAACCAGTTAGAACAGATTGCGGCCGCCCCGGATTTTTGGCATGATTCGGAAGCGGCCCAAGAAACGATGCGGGAACTGACCAAGCTGCGTGATGAAGTGACGGTATGGCAGACGGTTAGCAAGAACCTGGCCGATATTTTAGAACTGGCAGAGTTGGGAGACGAGGATTTAATCCCGGAAATTACCCAGGAATATGAACGGCTGACAGCAAGGGTGGCCCGGTTGGAGTTCCAGGCGCTGTTCTCAGACAAATATGATGAAGAGGATGCCATTTTAGCCATACATGCCGGCGCTGGCGGCACAGAGGCCCAGGATTGGGCGGAGATGCTTCAGCGTATGTTTATTCGGTGGGCGGAAGCGCATGATTTCCGGGTGACGATCATTGATTATAGTTCCGGGGATGAAGCAGGCTTAAAAAGCTGTATGATGTCGATAGAAGGCGAATATGCCTACGGCTATCTCAAATCGGAGCGCGGCGTTCACCGGCTGGTACGCATTTCTCCGTATGATTCCTCGAAACGACGCCATACCTCTTTTGCTAAAGTGGAGGTGTGGCCGGATGTGGCTGAGGATATTGAGATCGAAATTGATGAGAACGATTTGCGCATCGACCGGTTTAAGGCCAGTGGGGCTGGTGGTCAACATGTGCAGAAGAATGAAACGGCCGTTCGCCTGACCCATTATCCCACCGGCATCGTGGTAAGCTGCCAAAATCAGCGTTCCCTGACCCAAAATATGCACGTCGCCATGAATATCCTCAAATCGCAGTTGTTTGACCTGGAGCGGCGCAAGCAAGAAGCAGAAATGTCGGTCCTCAAGGGGGAGGATGTGGACGCCGGCTGGGGCAGCCAGATCCGCTCCTATGTGCTGCATCCCTACAAAATGGTCAAAGACCATCGCACCAATTATGAAACGGGCAATACACAGGCGGTCATAGACGGCCGTTTAGATGAGTTTATGGAGGCGTATTTAAGGCAGCATGTAGGCGAGTCGGTTTAGGCGGGTTGAATCTGGTGGTTCAAAGCCCGTATCAGCCAATTGAATGCGGCATTCGATAATGCTGAAAACAAAACAGCCAAAATGACCCGAGAAAATGAAACGACAACTCCAACAAATTAGTGGCGCCGACAGCGCCTTCCTTAAATTCGTCTTAACCGTATTTGACAGATCAACCACCCTGGAATAGAATCAACATTCGGCCTTTTTTAACACTATTCTAATGGGGTTAGCTTGACATATCCCGATTTATAACTAAAATTAGTCGGTTATGTTTTAGAATAACTTAGACATTTTTTACAGGAGCGTTGGCTGTGGGACGGCCATACGCTCTTTTGTGTGTTTGCATACATCCCCTCATTTGGCAATTGACAAGTAATATCCATCTTTATGAATGGATTGGAGCTTGAAAAATTTTGGGAGGTCACCTGGTGGAGACAACAGAATTCCGCTCGCTTAGAATAAGTTTAGCATCACCTGAACAGATCCGGTCTTGGTCTTACGGAGAAGTTACAAAACCAGAAACAATCAATTATCGTCGTTTGCGTCCAGAAAAGGATGGCTTGTTCTGCGAGGCTATTTTTGGCCCGACGCGCGATTGGCAGTGCTACTGTGGCAAATATAAAAATATTCGCTACAAGGGTATTGTCTGTGATAAATGTGGCGTGGAAATTACACGCTCATCGGTACGGCGTGAACGGCTGGGTCACATTGAATTGGCGGCTCCTGTAGCCCATGTTTGGTATACCCGTCGTGTCCCCAGTTATATGGGTTTGCTGCTTAACGTTTCTCGGCGCAACCTGGACCGTGTCCTCTATTTTGCGCAATATGTCATCACCAGCGTGGATGAAGATGCTCGTGAACGGGCGCTAAAGCGTCTGGACGAAGAACTGGAAGAAACGGAGTTGCGCCTGGAGCAAGAGTTTCAAGGACAACTGGTGGACGCCACATCCGGGGCCACAGATCAGGTAGGCGGGCTTGAAGAAAAGTTATCTGAATTTAATGCTTCCTTTGATGATCGCCTGGCGGAAGCCACTGATGAAGTGGTTCGTGAAGCTAAAAAGATGGAGCAGCGTCTGGAAAACTTGATGGACGCTAAAGCACCTGAAAAATTTGAATTGGGTGATACGCTCATTGCAAAAAAAGGCGATGTGATTGGTCGGGAGCATCTCGTACTCGTGCAAGAAATAACCACAGAACGCCTGAACCAGGTGCAGCAAGAGTATGAAGAAGATCATCAAACCCAGGTCGCGGAAATACAGAAAGAAATTTCTGAACTGCGCGTAGAAGCGGATGCGGTGGGCCTGGAACAACGGGAAGCCATTGGCGTTAGAATGACTCGCTTACGTCAACAGTATCAGTCAAACCAGGATTTGCTGGAAGGGCTGGCTGTGATGCAGTTCCTGAATGAAACAGAATATCGTGAACTAAAAAGTAAATTTGGCAACGTCTTTAAAGCAGACATGGGAGCAGAAGCGCTGCACGAAATTCTGCGCCGCATGGATCTGGAGCAGTTGTCGAAAGATTTATGGCGAGAAGTACGCACCTCCCGTTCCAAGCAAGCGGCGAAACGCGCCACCCGTCGTTTACAGGTGGTCGAGGCGCTGCGCCAGAGCGGCAACCGGCCTGAATGGATGATTTTGACGGTACTGCCCGTTATTCCTCCTGATTTACGCCCAATGGTGCAGTTGGATGGCGGCCGTTTTGCCACTTCTGACCTGAATGATCTTTACCGGCGTGTGATCAACCGGAACAACCGGCTCAAGCGGCTGCTTGAACTGGGCGCGCCAGACGTAATTGTACGTAATGAAAAACGTATGCTGCAAGAAGCGGTAGATAGTCTTATCGACAACAGCCAGCGCGGTAAAGCGTTGAGCCGTCGTGGCCGCCGTGAATTGAAATCCCTCTCTGATATGCTTAAAGGCAAGAAGGGACGTTTCCGTCGCAATCTGTTGGGTAAACGCGTCGATTACTCCGGCCGTTCTGTGATTGTGGTTGGTCCTAAACTGAAATTAGGCCAATGTGGGCTGCCTAAAGTCATGGCCTTAGAGCTTTTTCGGCCGTTTGTCATCAGCAAACTGGTCCAATATGGACATGCCAGCAATGTGAAGGGCGCCAAACGATTTATCGAGCGGCAGCCGCCGGAAGTATGGCAAGTTCTGGAAGAAGTCATTGTCGGCCGGCCCATCATGTTGAACCGGGCGCCGACATTGCACCGTTTGGGCATTCAAGCGTTTATGCCCATGCTGGTGGAAGGCAAAGCGATTAAGCTGCATCCTTTGGTGTGTGCCGCCTTTAACGCGGACTTTGACGGCGACCAGATGGCTGTGCATGTACCTCTGTCTGAAAGAGCCGTTAAAGAAGCGAAAGAGCTGATGATGGCCACGCGCAATTTGCTCAAACCGGCCAATGGCGAACCGATTGTCGGTCCTTCCAAGGATATGGTGTTGGGCGTCTATTACCTCACTTTGATGCAAGACGGCCGACAGGGTGAAGGACGCATCTTTAGCTCAGCTGAGGAAGTTGAGCGGGCATATGAACTGGGTCTGGTGGATATTCACGCCAAGATTAAGTTGGAAGCGGATACCTACTTTAAGGACAACCATGACCGTTATGCCGATGGCAAAGCGCGGACGCGCATGATTGAAACTTCTCCGGGGCGCGTCCTCTTTAACCTGGCGCTGCCCCCTGAATATCGATTTGTCAACCGTGTTTTAGACAAAGGCAGTATCAATACGCTTATCAATCGGGTTTACCGGCTGTTAGGCGATGAAGCTACTATTAAAATGGTGGACGCCATTAAGGACATTGGCTTCAAATTTGCCACTATTTCCGGTACGACCATTGCCGTCGCGGATTTAACGATTCCTGAAGAACGTGAAGAGATCCTGTCTACGGCGCGGAAGAAGGTTGATGAAATTGACCGTCAATACCGGCGTGGGCTGCTCACAGAAGATGAACAATATCAGCGCACGGTTGAGATGTGGAATGACGCCAAGGATCAAGTCGAACGGGCTGTGCGTGCGGCCATGGATCCCGGCAGCCCCATTGCGGTCATGGCGCTTTCTGGCGCGGGCAAGGGTGGTTTTGGCCCCATTACCCAGTTGGCCGGTATGCGTGGTTTGATGGCTGATCCCAGTGGCCGGATTATTGTGGTGCCGATTCAGTCGAATTTCCGTCAGGGTCTTAATACGCTGGAATATTTTATTTCCACGCATGGGGCGCGGAAGGGTTTGGCCGATACGGCGCTGCGCACGGCGGATGCCGGTTATCTGACCCGTCGCCTGGTTGATATTGCCCAAGATATAATCATTATGGATGGTGATTGTGGCACGCGAAAAGGTATTTTTGTACGGCGTGTCGATAATTTTGGCAAGCAGACGGTCGCTGAACGCTTGTATGGCCGTGTTGCCGGTGAACCGATCACGGACCCGGAGAGTGGTGAAATATTGATCCAGGAAGGGGAGATGTATACGGATGAACTGGCTCGCGCAGTTGACGCCACCGGCATGGATGAAGTGTATGTTTATTCACCGATGACGTGTGAACTGCGGCGCGGTGTTTGTCAAAAGTGCTATGGCTTAGACCTGGCTCGTGGGAAACTGGTAGAAACGGGAACGGCCGTTGGCATTGTGGCCGCGCAGTCTATTGGTGAACCCGGGACCCAGTTGACCTTACGCACCTTCCATACCGGTGGAACCGCTTCGGCCGCCGGCGACATCACCCAGGGTTTGCCCCGTGTCGAAGAGTTGTTCGAGGCCCGGCAGCGCCCCAAGGGTGAAGCGGTGATGACGGAGATTGGCGGCGTCGCTGAACTTCGTATTGTGGACGGGGTGCGCCATGTTTTCATCACAGAAAGCAAACTGGTTGATGACGTGTATGAAATCCCGGAAGGATGGGAGATCAAGGTTGGTGACCAGGATGAAATCGAACCGGGCGGCATTATCGCAGAAAAAGAGGATGAGATTGTACCGGCGCGTCATGGCGGCCGGGTGCAGCGTGATGGCGATGAAGTGACCGTGGTCTGGGAAAGCCGTGACGAACGGGATTACGATATTCCTGCCGGTATGCGTATGTTAATTCAAGATGGACAGAAGGTGAATGCTGGCGATCAGTTGACAGAAGGTTCCAAGAATCCGCATCGTATTTTAGATGTGTTGGGACGAGACGCCGTGACCCAATACCTGCTGCGAGAAATGCAAAAGGTGTATCGTCCTCAGGGGCAGAACATTCACGACAAGCATTTTGAGGTTGTCATTCGCAAGATGTTGAGCAAAGTCGTGATAACAGCTTCCGGTGACACGGAAATGCTGCCCGGCGAGTTAGTGGAATTTGCTGCGTTCCAGGCAGGCAATGACGAGATCGTCGAGGAAGGTGGTATTCCGGCTCAAGCTGACCCCGTTTTGTTGGGTATTACCAAAGCGGCGCTCAATACAGAAAGCTTCCTGGCGGCCAGTTCCTTCCAGCACACCATAAAGGTATTGGCTGGTGCAGCTATTGGCGGCAAGGAAGATAAACTGTTTGGCCTGAAAGAAAACGTGATCATTGGTAAATTGATTCCGGCCGGCACTGGTTTCCATTTACATCAAGAGCAGGCTGCTAGAGAACTGGCTAGAACTGAGAAAGCGCCTGAACTCGATGTAACGAGCATTGACTTGAGTCGAACCTTGATTGGTGATGATACCGACGAAGAGATTTTAGCGGCGATGATGGTCGCAGCGGCAGCGGAAGCGGCTCAAGCGCAGCGCTTGTCGGCGATGACTCCTGATCTGGACTTCGATGATTTTGAGGAAGTTGAGGAGATTCAGGCTGTCTCCTTTGAGAAAGAAGAGGTCGAGTCGGAAGGCGATTAAAATCTTGACAACCGTTCTCGATTAAGATTTTGGGTAATATAAAAAGGCGCTTCATTCAGGTGGAGCGCCTTTTTTGATGTGGATGATTAAAATGTTGTCGATTAAAGATCGGCGTCTTTAAAAATCTCGGTTTAGCAGCATGTCAGCGAGCTGGGTGAGGGCCTGGCCGGCTGCGCCTTGGGGCTGAGCGGCTTGTAGGTGAGCCAGGGCGCTGTCTGAATAGGCGGCAGCTTTATTTTGGGCGTAGGTATCAGCCTGGAGTTCACCTAATTGCGGCACAACCTGAGCCACAAATGATTCATCGGCCAGGGCAGTGGCATAGAGAGTTTTTAACTCTTGGCTTTGCTCCAGCCCATACAAAACGGGCAGCGTTTTCTTTTTGGTGAGGATATCGGTAGAGGCGGATTTGCCGATGACTGCTTCATCACCCCAGATGCCGAGGATATCGTCGATGACCTGGAAGGCAAGACCAAGATCGAGGCCAAACTGCGCGTAGTGGTGTACGGTGGTCGTAGAAGCGCCAGCTACCAGGGCGCCTAGTTCCGCGCTGAGGGAAATGAGAACGGCCGTTTTCCCCGTGATCATCTCCATATATTCAGCCACGGAGACATCATCTCGTGTTTCAAAATCCATATCGGCATGTTGACCTTGTGTCAACCCCACACAGGTCTCATCAAAACGACGCAGCGCTGTTACCACAACCGGAGCAGGTACACCCTGTTCAATGAGCCGGTTCAGGGCCAGATGGGCGATGGCAAACATGGTGTCGCCGCTGTTGATGGCTTGCTCGATGCCCCACACCTGCCACATCGTCTCTCGGCCGCGCCGGGTGGGGGAAGCGTCTTCAATGTCGTCATGGACGAGGGAGAAGTTGTGTAGAATTTCGACGGCGGCGGCGGCGGGTAAAGCGCTGCGCCAGTCACCGCCGGCTGCCGCGCAGGTGAGTAAGCACAGGAGCGGCCGTATCTGTTTGCCGGCGTAGATGGTGATGGGCTGCATATCGGCGCCGACCCAACCCATGTGGTAGTGCATCATGCCGTAAAAAAGAGAGGGTGGGTTATTGGTGACCTGGAAAACAGTTTTCATTTCCTGGTCGAGCGCCGCTAACATTTCTTGTGAGAGGGTTTTTAATTCGTTTGACATGGGTTCTTTACTCGTCTTGGTGTTGCTGATCTAAAATTTTGTGTGGAGCGGCGTTTGCCTCAGGGCGTCGAGATTGGCGGCGCCCGTGCAGAACATGCTGATTGTCAATTCGTCTGTCAGGATTTCAGCCAGTTCGATGACGCCTTCTACGCCGCCGTTATCGGCCGCCCGTAAAAATTCACCGGCAAAGCCCACCAGGTTTGCGCCCAGGGCGATGCATTTGGCGACATCAATGCCCGTTTTAATGCCGCCACTGGCGATGACGGGTAGAGTAGCGGATGCTTGACGGCAATATTGGATGGAAACGGCCGTGGGGATACCCCAATCTATAAACGCGCCAGCCACACGAGCATGACGGGCGGTGGGAGCGCGGTACATCTCGACCTGGCTCCAGGAAGTGCCACCGGCCCCGGCCACATCAATGGCGGCCACGCCTGCTTCGATTAATCTTTTGGCTGTTTTCTGTGAGAAACCCCAACCGACTTCTTTGGCGATAACCGGCACAGGCAGGTGGGCGCAAATCTGCTCCACTTTTGCCAACAGATGGGAAAAGTCGCCGTCTCCTTCCGGCTGCACCGCTTCTTGCAAGGCGTTGAAGTGCAAGATGAGGGCGTCGGCTTGGATCATGTCTACGGCGCGTTGGCACTGCGCCAGGCCATAGCCATAGTTGAACTGCACCGCGCCCAGATTGGCGAAAAGCAGTATATCCGGGGCCACATCGCGCACATGGTAGGTAGCGGCTAAGGTTTCGTCTTCGATGGCGGCGCGTTGAGAGCCTAAGCCCATCGCCATGCCGGTGGCCTGGGCGGCCTCGGCCAGGATGCGGTTGATGGCGGCGGCTTCAGGGGCGCCGCCGGTCATGGATGAGATGAGTAACGGCCGTTGTAAAACTTTGCCAAACAGGGTGGTGGTAATGTCTACGTCCGCCAGGTTGATCTCCGGCAAGGCTTCGTGCATGAAGAAATAGCGCTCCAGGCCGGTGGAGAGTTGGTTAAAGGAGACGTTTTCTTCTAAATTGATGCGGATATGATCTGCTTTGCGTTTTTCGTGGGTAAAGTTGTTAGACTCGTTGTCAGCGGCAGCCGGTTTACTGTGACCCTGAGTAGATGATGGCATAGATGATTCCTTTATAAAGCAATAATGTGCGTACTGAGCAAAGTATACCCTGTGGTTTTGGGAGAGGCGAGTTTGCCGATTGATATACGGCTGCCCTGCGCCGTTCGTCGCCTGACCGAGGCTGCGTTAAAATACAATCTTGGCATAGGCTTGGCGCTTATGCCGCAAAAATCCTGGAGGCAATATGCGTATATTAATTACCGGTGCGGCTGGTTTTTTGGGGTCGCACCTCAGTGACAAGTTTATTCAAGAAGGCCATACTGTGGTGGGCATGGACAATTTGATCACCGGCAATATGGACAATATCGCCCATCTGTTTGGACATGAACGTTTTTCCTTTATCAAACATGATGTGAGCAACTATATTTATGTGCCGGGTGAAATCAATGCAGTGCTGCACTTTGCCTCACCGGCCAGCCCCAATGATTACCTGGAGCATCCCATCCCCACCTTGAAGGTAGGATCGCTGGGCACACACAATACGCTGGGCCTGGCGAAAGTGAAAAATGCCCGCTATCTGCTGGCTTCTACGTCTGAGGTGTATGGCGATCCGTTGGTGAACCCGCAGTCGGAGACGTATTGGGGCAATGTGAATCCTATTGGACCGCGGGGCGTGTATGATGAGGCCAAACGCTTTTCTGAAGCGATGACTCTGGCTTACCAACGTTATCATGGCCTGGAAACGCGCATTGTGCGTATTTTCAATACCTATGGTCCGCGGATGCGCCTGCATGATGGGCGGGTGGTGCCGAATTTTATTTATCAGGCGATCAACAATTTGCCCATTACGGTGTATGGTGATGGCAGCCGGACGCGCTCTTTCCAGTTTTACTCTGACCTGGTGGATGGTGTTTATAAGCTGCTGTTTTCGGCCGAAGAACTGCCGGTGAATATTGGCAATCCGGTGGAGATGTCTATTTTGCAGTTTGCCCAAAAGGTGATTGAGGTGGCGGACAGCGCGTCTGACATTGTGTTTACCAATCCCAAAGATGATCGCATTACCGATGATCCCAAAGTGCGCTGTCCAGACATCAGCAAGGCGCAGCGGGTGCTTGACTGGGAACCAAAGGTGGATTTGGAAACTGGCTTACGCGAGACGGTGGCGTATTTCAGGAAATAGTTGGGTAGTCGGATAGTCGGATAGTCGGGTAGTCGAGTAGTCGAGTAGTCGAGTGGTATAACTGTTCACTGTTCACTGTTCACTGATATGGCAGCATTTCAAGGTCGGCAAAAGATTAGCAGATGGCGGGCGGTGGCGGGATGGCAGCCCGCTGTCTTTGTGCTGGCGGCCGTGGGCCTGGGGCTGCTGCTGGCCTGGCTGCCGTTGCTGTGGGGGGTGGCGTTGGTGGGGGGAACGGCCGTTCTCTTCCTCTCTCTCCTCTACCCTCTGTTTGGCCTGGGGTTGGTTTTGCTGCTGGGGCCGTTGGGCGCTTTAGAGAAGGCGCTGTTGAGCGGCTCGCCAGTGGACAGCGGTCAGCTGCTGCTGCTGTTTTTGTTTGCGGTTTGGCTCGCGCGAGGGTTGAGCCGCCAGCGGGTGATGGTACGGCGCACTTTTTTGACGTTGCCCTTACTGCTATTTCTGTTTGTGACGGCGCTTACCCTGCTGCAAGCGCCGGCCGTTTTGCTGGGCCTGATTGAATGGGTGAAATGGCTGGAAATCACGGCCGTTATGCTCATCGTGGTCGATCTGGCGGCGGCGTGGTTTGAGGAAAGGGACGGGGAAGGGGAACGGCCGTTTTGGTCCACTCCGCAAGTGGTGGTGTCAGGCATTCTGCTGCTGGCGGGCAGCGTACAGGCGGCCTGGGGCGTGTGGCAGTTTGGTCTGCGCCAGGATGGCCCGGAACATTTTCTGGTGTTGGGCCGCTTTTACCGGGCGTATGGCTCCTTTGAGCAGCCTAATCCCTTTGGCGGTTTTATGTACCTGTCGGCGATGTTGGCTTTGGGCATAATGTTGGGCTTGCTGACGGTTTTGTGGCAGCGGTGGCGGACAAAACAGGCTGCCGGGGTGAATGGCGTAGAAGGGCAAACGCTCTCCACCAGCAGGGCGTTGCTTTTGTTGGCGGCCGTTGCTTTGGCAGCAGCTTTGACGACAGTGGCGCTGTTGTTCTCCTGGAGTCGGGGGGCATGGTTGGGATTTGCAGCGGGAACGGCCGTTATCCTCTTGTTTTGGCCGCGAAAATTGTGGCGGGGTGTGGCCCTGCTGGCCGGCGGTGGACTGCTGCTGTGGCTGGCGCTGTCGGCGGGGCTGGTTCCGGGAAGTGTAGCCCAGCGCCTGGTCAGCTTTCAGGAAGATTTGCGTTTTGGCGATGTGCGCGGCGTCCCTATCAACGACACAAACTATGCGGTGGTGGAGCGCCTGGCCCATTGGCAGGCGGCCATTGGCATGGCGGAGGACGACATCTGGTGGGGCGTGGGTTTTGGCAATTACGGCGCAGTTTATGCCGACTATGCCTTGAGCAACTGGCCCGACGCCCTGGGTCATGCTCACAATTATTACCTCAACCTGCTGGCCGAAATCGGCGTCATCGGGCTTGGGGCTTATGGACTATTGTGGACGGCCGTTTTCTGGCAGACAATCCGGGTGCGTTCCGGGCTAACCGGTTGGGAACGGGGCATTGCCCTCGGGCTTTTGGGCGCCTGGGGCGCATTGACGATCCACCATCTGGTAGACAAACTTTATGTCAATAACGTCTATGTCCACATCGGCGTCATGTTTGGTTTATTACAAATTTTAGGAATGCTGGCGAAACAGAATTCCGTATCTGAAGGTTAACGGCTTATGATTACCTGGTTAGCGACCCTTGCCGGTCGTTTTGGCATTGCGCCTAAAGAAGCAGAACGATTTATTAAGTTCCTTGTCGTTGGCACGATTGGTTTTGTGGTCGATTTTGGTACGCTGACGTTTTTGATAGAAGTGGTCCATCTGCCGACGCTGGTGGCCAATACGTTCTCGTTTTCAGCGGCCGTTGTCAGCAATTTTATTCTCAACCGGTACTGGACCTATCCCGACTCCCGCTCGAAAAGCATTTTTTCGCAGTTGGGTCAGTTTGCCCTGGTCAATATAATTGGTCTGGCGCTCAACAACACCATTTTGCATTTCCTGGAGCCGGTTTTCGATGGCCTGCTGCCCACGCTGACCACGCTGCCAGTGCGCGGTTACATTCCGGCCAAGATGATTGCCACTATTGTGGTGCTGTTCTGGAATTTCTTTATCAATCGCTATTGGACGTACAGCGACGTGGATAAGGTGGATGTGGTGGAAGTGATGGACACGGTTGATTGATGCGCATTGGCATTGACGTCACCTCGGCGGTGAGGCAAGGCGGGGGCATTGGCCGTTATACGCGGGAACTAGTACAGGCGGTGACGGCGTTGGATGAAGCCAACCAATACACGTTATTTTCTGCGCCGCCGCCTAAAGGAAGCTCGTTAACGGCCGTTTTCCCCCCTGCTCCTCACGTTTCCCACAAAATCGCCCCCTTGAGTGAAGCGTGGCTCTACCGCCTCTGGTACCGGGCGCGGCTGCCAGTCCCAGTGCAGTGGTTTACCGGCAAGCTGGATTTGTTCCACTCCCCCGATTTTGTGCTGCCGCCGGTGCAAGGTTCTGTGCCCACGCTGCTCACCGTCCATGATCTCTCCTTTGTGCATTACCCCGAAGTGTATCCCCAGGCGCTGGTCAATTATTTGAACCAGGTCGTGCCCTGGTCGGTGGGGCGGGCGACGCATATTTTGGCGGATTCGGCCGCTACCAAAGCAGACTTGACGGCGGTATGGAACACACCGCCGGAGAAGATCACGGTGTTGTACAGTGGGGTGGGTGCAGCCTTTGAGCGGGTGGAGGATGAGGGACGGATAACGGCCGTTCGCCAACAGTACCATCTGGGTGACGCGCCCTACCTGCTCAGTGTGGGCACGGTGCAGCCGCGCAAAAACTACCAGATGCTCATTCAAGCTTTTGCTCCCCTTGCCGCTCAATGGCCGCATCACCTGGTCATCGCCGGCGGCAAAGGCTGGCTGTATGACGAGATGATAGCCGAAGTGACGCGGCAAGGTTTAGACGGCCGCGTTCACTTCACCGGCTTTGTGGCGGACGCCGATTTACCGGCGTTGTACAGTGGCGCAGATCTGTTTGTGATGCCCAGTGTATATGAAGGTTTTGGCATTCCCTTGCTGGAGGCGATGGCTTGCGGCGTACCGGTGTTGGCTTCGAATGTGTCATCATTGCCGGAAGTGGGGGGGGAAACGGCCGTTTTACTTCCTCCCCATGATCCCACAGCCTGGACAACTGCTATGCAGCGCCTCTTAAACGATCCCCTTTTGCAAAAAGAGATGACTGCCGCCGGGTATGAGCAAGTGCAGAAATTCTCCTGGCAGCAAGCGGCCGCCCAGTTATTGACTCTCTACCACGATCTATTTCCCTTCAAACGCTGAATTTTCTGGCAAAACAGGACTAATTTCCTATATTTTCATATTCCAATTTTTCGCATATTCGTACATAATGTGTGTATTAGTTATGTTTTGTCGTTATGCAAACTAATCTTTATTCGTAGTACAACAATTGAAAGAGGCAAAGTCAGGAGCTTATGTGGCCCCCAAAAGTGGATCATTCCAGGGTGTTATGAAGCTGAAAACATTGTGCGTTGGCGAACAGTTTTGCCGCTGGAATGCCAAAGATGGTCGAGATCTGTTTCCGGCCAACGTCTTGCAGCATACCGCTGATTTTCATTTTTTCAGCGAAGGCTCAATTGACCGGGCGCTCGATATCATCATGGCGGATGCAGATATCGACCTGGTATTTGTGGATGCCGATGCTACGCCTTTATCGGAAACCACCATGCTGATCACCCAGATGCACGAAATCAGGCCAAACCTGCCGGTGGTGGTGTTTACCCAGAGAACTGATGATCAGATGCGTTATTTGATGCGAGAGGGGGCTGCCTGGCATTTCAACAAACAGTCTGGCGCCATTGCCTGTTTGGGCGAACAAATTCAACGCCACGTTTTTTCACCGGTGGCTTGGGAAGACATTTTTACCCATTATGCGGCCGACAATGTGAAGCCTGGCATCGAACCTGGTTTGAGCTATTCTGATCTGGCGCCCTTGAACGAGAACCCTGAAGAGCGGTATATCATCAAACGGCTTTTTGCCGGCAGCGACATGGTGCAGATTTTCCGCATGGATGAAGGGTACAGCGGCTCTCGCATTTACCGTGTGAAACCGGCTAATGAACTGCGCCGTATCCTCAAAATTGACACTGTTGACCGCCTGGAGGCCATCCAGCTCAAGCAAGAAAGTTTGATCCAACCCCGTCTTAATCAACGAGTGGGGCAGATTCAGGGAAAGATAATGCGGGGGCAACACCTGGCAGGCGCTTGTTATAACCTGGCTGGTTCCACACAAGACGCCTTGACGTTGACTCAATTTTTAAATGATCAGAATCGGGTACGTAAAGAGTTGATCGATGATTTGCTAGAACAGTTGCAAAGTAGTTTGGAGCAGTTATACAGCGGCAGCAGTGATATGGAGCTGCGTTACTGGGCGCCGCTTTACGCCCGGGTGCTGCCCCCGCATCTCTCTCTGGCGGAAGCGGTACTCATTGAGCCAGAGCAGGCGGAGGAGGCTGATTTTGTCTTGAACATGGCAGAATTGACAACCTTATCAGCTGTGCCCGGCAATGCTGAACTGCAAGCCATTCAAGCGGAGGTGCAGAGAGGCGGCTCTCCTTTGGTGGCGCTTTGTGAATTTGAGCTGGCGGAGTTGGATACGCAGCGTGGCATCTTATATTTACATGATGATCTGATGTCTCGTTATCCGATTTCGCCCTTGTTGAAGGGGAAAGAACATCCGATTTTGCGTTTTAAAGTCTCTTTTAGGGAATCTGAATGGGATTTACTGACGCATCCTTTGTTTCGCAGGGGGAAGCGTATTTCTGTGCTGGGGCGAGTGGTGGAGACGCAGGAGACGATCTTATCACAGCAAATTGAAGCAGTGTCGGGTGTAAAATTTGATTTACAACAGGACATTTTTGAATTTGGGGCCGGCCGGTTTGTCTCTCCCATTACGAACGCTCGTTGTTTGCTGTGGGAGGTAGGTCGTGACGATATGATTGTGCCTATTCCTCAGATTTCGCCGGTGGTGCATGGTGATCTAAATACCACGAATATTCTGGTGGAGGTGAATGATGAGGAATTGTTCGTCTGGTTGATCGATTTTTCTGAGGCTGGCCCCGGTCATATTTATTATGATCTGGCGAAGTTAGAAGTTGAGTTTCGCACACATGTTTTTTTTCGCCTGTTCAAGGCGATGATCGATGAGGGGCTTTGGGACCAGGAGACGGCGCTGAAGTTTGCTTTGTTGGTGGAAGATGTGTTGTGGCAGTCTGATGATTGTTCGTTTGAGCAGTTTATTGGGGCGCTGCGGGATTATCGGCCAGAGTGGTATGATCATTTGTATTCGCAGTTTCCTTTGTACTCAGAAAATCTGCTCTATTTTCTCTTTTCCTTGAGGCGGGTTGCCCAATCTTACAGCCCGGAACGGTTCCGCTATCATTATCCGGTAGCTGTTTTTTTTCACAGCATCGCCGCCATCAAATTTCATGAGTTGGCGCATGAGCCGTGGTTTCCTTGGGCGAAGCGGCTGGCGCTTTGTGCTGGTTTGGTGGCAGGCAAGCAGGCGATACGGAAGGTGGAACGGCCGTTTGCCGTCGCCACGATTATCCAAGCCCTCAGAGAAAGAAGTTCGTTTGCCTTGATTACGGTGGGCAGCGGCGAAGATAGAAAGTACCTGCTGCAATGGAACGAGAATTGGGGTATGTATAATCTGGTGGGAGGCCGCCTGGTCAATGAAAAAGGGGATCGGGATTCATTTGCCCGTACTATTCAGCGGGAGTTAGAAGAGGAACTGGGCCTGCAAAGCCCTCGAGATTATCGCATTGTCTGGGAGTACAAACCGGTCTACCGGCGGCAATTTTCGCAGCGGGAATTTGTCTTTAAGGATTACCAGTTCCATGTTTTCCGCATTGAATTTTCGCCCCGCCATCCGGCCACGCCTGAAGAATATGAGTGGTATGCGAAACAGTTGTCGCCAGAACGCGAAAATATTTTAGCCACCCGGGCTGAAATTGAGCGGCTCCGTACTGTCGCTGATCAAAAGCAAATCTCAGATACGACGCGCATGATTTTGTATGATTTAGATGAGATTAAGGTGCATGAGGAACGGGCGATGCAAACATCGCTCGACCTGCGCCTGGCAAATGATTATGTGAGGGTCAGCCGCGGCCGAGCGCAGCTTACGGGCGAAATTGTGAATGCGCACGTAACGGGTCTGATAGAGATGGTGACGTTAGAGGTGATACCCTCAACTGCTTATGAAGCGGAACGGGAAACGGCCGTTCTGCAGGTAGGCGCTCTTTCAGCCGGGCAGGCGAAACCGATCTCAATCTGGCTCAGACCGCGAGAAAAAGAGGCGCAAATCAAATTACGAGCCACCTACTATGACGCCAGAGGGGACGAGTACCGTCAAATCCTGGAAAGCCATATCATTTTTGATGCCCCTGGCGGCGCTTCCCTTCACATTGAGAATCCTTACGTGGTGGGCAAACCGCTTACCGCCGCCTCAGAGTCCATCTTCATGGGGCGCAGCGATGTATTCCGCTGGATAGAGGAGAACCTCATCGGCAAAACCCAGCCCAACACGCTCATTCTACACGGTCAGCGGCGCATGGGTAAAACTTCCACCCTCTACCAACTTGTCGAGGGCAAACGAGGCCGCGCCATTCGTGAATACCCCGGATATCCGATTTTCCCGGTTTACATCGATCTGCAACGATTGGCGGGCTGTGTTACGCAGGAATTCTTCGAGCGTCTGAGCCGCGACATTGCCCGCAATTTACAAAAACGAGATATTTTTGTTACGCTGCCTGATTCCTGGTCGGAAAATGGCATGGTTTATCAAGACTTTGATGATTTCCTGGATCAGGTTGAACAAAGCCTGCCTGACAATGGGCTGCTGGTTGTGATCATGGATGAGCTGGAACAGTTACAGGTCAGCATTGGTCTGAAGCGGCTGGATAGTTACATTCTCCCTTATTTGCGTTCGCTGATGCAGCATCGCACCCGCCTCACCTTTATCCTGGTAGGCACAAATCGATTGGTGGAGGATTATTGGAGCATTCTTTTTCATGTGGGCTTGAGCCGGGAGATATTACCCTTTAGCTGGTCGGAAACGGAGCGTTTGGTGAGGGAACCAGTGGCCACGATGGTGCAGTACGATGATCTGGCCGTAGACCGTATCTGGTTGGCGGCCAAAGGGCATCCTTATTTTAGCCAGCTAATCTGTCACCGCTTGATAAGCCAATCTAATTTGATGGAAGGGCGCAGTAAGGTTATTTCTATCGCCGATGTCCGTGAAACGATCAGTCGGATCGTTGAAGAAGATGACAGCCATTTGCTTTATTTATGGAATGAGTGTTCTCGCAGCGAGCAATTGGTTCTGGCGGCCATCGCAGGCGCTTTTGAGCATGGCGAGGAGCGGGTATCCCGCTCTGAAATTATGAGCCGGCTGCGCGAAACGGCCGTTTCAGACAGCGACATACTGGCATCACTCAAATGGTTGGAATTACAAGGGTTGGTAAACCGGCAGCAAGTAGAACGAATGCTGCAAACACGTTTCCCTCGAACCGATGGCTGGCAGCCGAGTATTGTCAGTAAGGATTATACGTACACCATTGCGTTTGATTTGATGCGTAGCTGGGTGGCCCGGAAACGGCCGTTTGGCTCCCTGCTTGAATGATCGTGACCCAAGAAGTGCAACCTCTCAAAGACGTTGCACTTCTGATTAAAGGAATTCGCTGAGTTTATGTTAACTTATATCGTGGGGCCAGCCATCCGAAAAACCGAAGACTTTTACGGCCGTTCTCAGCAAGTCAGCCGGTTTTTTGAAATAGTGGCCGGTACGCAAACGCAGTCTGTCAGCGTCCAGGGTGTGCGTCGTTCAGGTAAAACTTCATTCCTGCGTTATGTGGCGCAGCCAGATGTCATCTCCCGTTATGTGCCCAACCCCCGTGATTATCTCATGGTTTACATCGATATGTCTTCTTGCCGCAACTCTTCCGACTTTTACCAGCGGCTCATGATGAAATTAGAGCGGAGTTTAAGCGGCGCCAAACCATTCAATTTATGGCAATCGGCCGAGGACACAGTCACGCTTTATGATGTAGAAACGATTCTTTGCCAGCATTCCCATCGTCGTATTATTCTGCTCCTCGACGAGTTTGATCAGATCCGCACAGAACAATTTGACGAAACCTTTTTAACCGAACTGCGGGCCATGACCAGCGTCTTGGATTATGAATTGGCCTGCGTCACCGCCTCATTTTGGGATCTGTATCAACTGGGCGACTACATTGGTTTGCCGCCCACCTCCCCCTTTTACAATATTTTTTATCCCACGCCCATTTTTTTGCCAGGTTTCAGTTATTCTGAAGCAGAACTGCTCATCCGGCAGCCGGCCGCTCAGGCTGGCATCTTTTTTTCAGACAAAACGGTCTCAGAGATAGTTGCTTTAAGCGGTTCTTTGCCTTTTTTCTTACAGGCAACGGCCGCCCGTTGGTTTGAAGAGCGCTTGTTTAACGAGCCGCCCACTTATGCCATGATGTTGGAAATCATGGTCATAGAACTATCCCCCTATTTTGAACAATGGTGGCGGCATCTGAACAAGTGTCAACGGTGGCTGCTGCTGCAATTGGCCCAAGATGAGCTGCAAGAAACCTCACCTTGTAACGTGCTGGCCCTTACCGAAGCGCGACGGCGTCTGCTGGCTTACGGCCTGCTCACCCCCGACGCAGATGATTTGGCCGTCAATGGCGTCATCTTTGCCCATTGGATCAAGAGATACGGCGAACTAACTGTAGCATCCGCCCCCACGCACACGCCAATTGACGTATCCCTGCTGCGCCGCACCCTCATGGATCGCTTCAACAGCGATGATTTACGCACCTTATGCTTTGAACTGCGCCTACACTATGATGACCTGGGCGGCGAAAATCGCTCCGGCAAAATCAGAGAACTCATCCTCACCATGCAAGCCCAGCCCAACGGCCTATCGCGCCTGGTAGAGACCATCCGCCGGGAGCGGGGTGATGTGATCTAAGCGCAGTGTACAGTTTATAGTGTACAGTCATCATCGCTCTGTTCACTGTTCACTGTTCACTGTTCACTGTTCACTGTTCACTGTTCACCGATTACCCTTTACTGGCCTCATAATACGCATCCAGTTTGTTAAAAAAGGCCGTTTCTTCCTGGTTATCAGGGTTGTCTAGCAGTTCCGCCACCGCTTCTGGGCTGCGCCGGGCGGCCGGCCAATTTTCAGCTGCTGCCAGGCGGTATGCCAGCCGGGCGGCCAGCACCGAGGCTTCGCGCAAATTGCGTAAATCCACCTTATCCAGGGTGTCGTAGCGAGTGTGGCCGTAGCCTCGACCGCTGCGGTTTTTGCTGCCCACATCGCCAATGCCACCGGTGGGTACGCCCGCCATCAAAAAAGGGTAATGGTCGGAGTGGGCGTTGATAGACTGCTCCACACCAAAAGGCAGCGCCATTTCGTCGCTCCACTCCAGCAGCAGCTTCTCCACATCCGGCCATTTGTTGAGGACAATGCCGGGAGTGGGCATGGCCCCGGCCATATCCATGTTCAGGTAAAAGCGCACCTGGTCCAGTTCAGCCTCATGTTTTGCCACGTATTGGCTGGAACCGATGAGGCCGATTTCTTCCACGCCCCACAGCAAAAAGCGGATGGTGCGTGGCGTGTCGGCGGCGTATTGGGCCAGGACGCGGGCCGCTTCCAGCAAGGCTACAGTGCCGGAGGCGGGGTCGGCGGCGCCCTGGGAGATGTCGTGGCCGTCATAATGGCAGCCGAGCATCACCAGTTGTTCGGGCTGGGTTTTGCCAGGCAGCTCGGCGATGACGTTCCAGGAGGTCATGGCTTCGATCTGGTCGCTGCTGGTGAGCCGAATTTTGACCGCGCCGTGTCGCTTGATGAGGCGCTGCAAAAAGGCGCCATCTTCCAGGGCCAGGGAAATGCCGGGGATGAGGGAAGCGCCATCCGCATGGCCGATGCCGCCAGTGGCTGGGCCGTAACCAGGGTAATGGTTGACAAAGATGAAACCCACAGCGCCGGCCAGGATGGCACGGCCGTTTTTCTCCATGCGGTGTACCCAGCGTTTGCTGCCGGCCGGGTGGGTCTCGCTGGTCGTCAGGACGATCTTGCCTTTAATTTCATCGGCGCGTTTGTCGAAATCTTCTGGAGCGCCTTCGCCCAGATCCACCACGACCCCTTCCAATTCACAGGGCGGCGAATGAGGCAGGGTAATGCAGGGCAGCTCTGCCTGGATCGGTTCCAGGATTTCTAGCTTTACCGCGCCGCGCCGCCAGCCGGTGTAGGCGATGGGTTCTAAATGAACGTTGCTCAGACCGTATGCTTCCAGCTTCGCTTTCATGAAGTCGGCGGCCTGTTTTTCGCCGGGCGTCCCGCCGAAGCGGGAGCCAAACTCGTCACAGAGAACGGTGAGATTATCCATGACTTCGGTGGTGGTGTAGACATCACCCATGATGTGGCGGTCTAAAGAGAGGTGGGGATTGTTGGGTTTCATTTTGGTTTCCTTTTGCTTTTCTAATTCAACGGTTTTGTTCGGTGGTTTGCCTGTTATGGTCTAGTATCTTGTCAAGGCTAAATTGATGGACAAGCACCTCTGGTAAATATCCATCAAAACAGGGTTGACAGGACGCCAGGCCAAATCATTTGTATTTTACCCGATTCAAGGAAATCCATAAGCCCATCTTCAGAATCGTCTACAAATTCCTTTTGGGACGTCAGCCTAAACCTGACGATAAATTTCAGGCAGGTGACCAACCTGCCAACCAGTTGCACATTTGGCACAGGGTTTTTACAAAGGGGCCGGGATGAAAGCGGCAAGGGGGGTGTCTTGGGGGTGTGTCGATGAATCAACAAACTATATCTTCAAACAGTGGAATACCGGGCAGGGTGAAGGCGAACTGGCTGCCGCCGGCCGGATTCTCCTCAACCCAAATACGGCCGTTATGCGCCTCAATGACCAGTTTGCAAAAGGTAAGGCCAAGACCGGCGCCGCGCACGGGCGCGCCGCCTTGATTGGTGCGCGTGAAGCGGTCGAAGACCAACTCTCGGGCGGCGGCGGGAATGCCGGGGCCGGTATCGCTGATGGTGCAGATGACGCCTGTTTCATAGCCGGGAATGGGGGTGGGGTCTGCTTGTAAACGGCCGTTTACCTGCCCGCCCGCCGGTGTGAATTTCAAGGCATTATCCAGCAAATTGATCAACACCCGGCGCAAGACCTCGGCGTCCCCCCACACGGCCGGCAGATCAGTTGGACCAAGATCGAAACTGAGCGCGATCTGCCGTTCTTGCGCCAAGGGTTGCAGGCGGGTGAGAACTTGTTCCGCCAGTGGAGGCAGGCGCATCGCTTCGGCATCGACCACATTTTGGCCCGCTTCCAGGCGGTTGATATCCATCAGCGAATCGACCATATCGAGCATATCGGCCAGGCTGAGGTTGGCGGTTTGCAGCAGGGTGGTGGTTTGGGCGGAACGGCCGTTTTTCGGCGGCAGGTGGGCGGCGAGCAGGCTCAAGGTGCTGGAAAGGGTGGTCAGCGGATTACGCAGATCATGCACGATCATGCGCGTCAGATCGGCGCGGCGCTCCGTCAACTCCCGCTCCTCAGTGACATCTCGGAAGAGCATCAGCCAGCCCAACGGCTGCTCCTGCGCCCCCAGCACCGGCCCTTCAGCGCGGAGGTAAATGCGACCGGCGGCGGTGCTGAAATCTTGCTGGCGCTCGGCCGGCAGTTGCCCGGGAGGCAGACTGTCGAGCAAACTGTTTAAGGCGGCGGGAGCGAAACCCAGAGCAGTGGCGGCGACGGCCGGGTTGAGTGGCTGCGACAGCAGGGCGGGCATGGGCTGCTGGAGCAGAGCGGCGGCGGTGGGATTGAGCAAGGCGATGCGCCCCTGCCTGTCTAACATGATCACCCCTTCTTGCATGGCGTTGAGCAGCGCTTGCAGCTGCTTGACGCGCTCGGCCAACGCCTCATCGGTGAGGTTGTAGAGGCGCACGGTTTCGCTGTAGAGGCGGGCGTTTTGGATGGCGGCGCTGGCTTGCCCGGCGATGGCCAGCAAAATTTCCCGGTGCCAACGGTCAAAGGGAGGGTGCGGTGCATACCGCTGCAAAACCATGACGCCGATCACGCGGTCTACCGCTTGCAGGGGGATGCCCAACCACGCTTCTGGCGGCGGCTGCGGCGGGGTGAGCGTGTGCCGGTTGGCGAAGTGGATATTGCGGTAATCGATGTCGAGGAAACGGCCGTTTTCCGCCACCCATCTCGTGAAATCATCCGGGGTAGAGGGGGTGGCGCTGGCGGGGAATGGGCTTTGCCACGCCCCCGTCTCGTCGCGCAGGAAGATGGTGAACCGGTCTACTGCCACCAGTTCGCCTACCAGTTGGTGGGTACGGGCCAGCACTTCATCCAGCGCCAACGTTTCTCGCAAGGAGGAGCCGGTGCGATTCAACCCGCTAAACTGGCTCAACTGCCGTTCCAGCACAAAACGGCGCTGCCACGACAGCCAGATGACGATGGCAAAGACGGTGACGCCCAGAGAAAAGATGACAAAGACGGGCAGGCCATTACCCACGTAGGTGAGAGCGCCCAGCAGGGCAAAGGGCAGGGTCAGGAAGCCGTAGGTGAATACGGACACGCTGTTTTCGCGCAAAAAGTGGGCGGACGACTGGCGCATAAGCAGGGCGACCAAGAAGGAGAGTAAAAAGTAGATCAGCCCATAGCTGAAGGCCAACAGCGCCAGCCGCGACCAGTCGAGGGTCGTTACGGCCTGCGGGGTGAGGGGGGCCGCGCCGCCGCCCCGCAGGTAAATCTCTCCGGCGCCGATCAAGGCTGCCAGATAGACGAGTCCGGCTCCGAGACGCTGCCGCCAAGACGGCCGTTTTAAACCCACATATTCCCACAACGGCTGCCACAGGGGGCCGGCCAATTCTGCCAACACCATGCTGACGACGAGGACGAGAACGGCCGTTTCCAGCCCCATCATCAATAAGCTGCTCACCGAAACCAGCGGCGTCAGCCCCACTGCGCCCCGTTCCGGCGGCAGGCTAAAATTGAGGGTGATGACGGTCAGCGTAGCCAGCAAAATGAGCTGCGGCGCTTCTTCGCGCTGGGTGGCGGCCCACAAAGCCAGGATGAGCACCGCCAGCAAAATCAGCCATTCCCCAATCTCCCGCCGCGGCAGATCACGAATCCATGCTGTTTGCCTGGTGGCTGGGGAGAAGGATGGTTTACGCATGGGGGCAAGTGTAACAAAAATCGTCCATTTTGTAGAACAATTGTCACCATGCCGATTTGTGACGGGTGGCGCGTCGGGCAGAACTCGCTGGTTCCACGAAACCCGTTCGCACACAGGCGTACAAACTCTGCCACCCGCCACCCGCACTTGCCACCTGCCACCTGCCACTCGCCACCCGCCACCTTACCACCGGTCACTGGCTTGTCGAAGCGCCCCTCGTTTTAGGTTATACTCCTCCCATCTTGACCCCAACTGATGGGATTGGACAAATTTATGCTTATTCGTTATCGAATTGTAAAACTTGCCATGCAAATGGTGCGCCTCATGCTGTTGGCGCGAATCCGGGTGACAGGGTGGGATCATATTCCTGAACGGCCGTATATCGTCGTCCTCAACCACACCAGCACAGTAGACACGCCGGTACTGCTGCTGACGTTCCCCATACAGCGCTGGCGCTTTTTTGCGGTGGAGAAGTGGAAATACCACCCCATTTTCGGCCCCATTATGGCCTGGTTGGGCGCCATTTATGTCGCCCGCGGTGAAGCTGATCGCTCGGCGATCCGGCAGGCGCTGCAAGCGATTGAGGAGGGGGTGGCTTTTGGCCTGGCCCCGGAAGGAACCCGCAGCCGCAGCGGAACTATGATGGCGGCGAAGGACGGCGCGGCTTACCTGGCCAGCCGGGCCAATGTGCCTATTTTGCCGGTGGGGTTGGTGAACTGTGATCAGATTTTTGTCAATTTCAAGCAGTTGAAAACGACGGCAGTGGAGGTCAATATCGGCGAGCCGTTTAGGCTGCCGGAGATGGAGGGGCGGATGCGCGGCCGGGATTTACCGGCGTATACCCATTACATTATGATCCATATCGCGGCGCAGCTGCCAACACGGTATCATGGCGTGTATGCGGATAGTCCGGCGCTGGCGGCATTGCAGCGGGGAGAGGATGCCTGGCCGCTTTGTGTGGCGTTAACGGCCGTTGCTGAGAGTTGAGAAGAGCGCTATTTTCCAGGGGATGAAGGGCGGGCAAGATGCCCGCGCTCCAATACCCACTTCTAAATTCTGGTTTTTCGCAGATTGTTTAATCCGCCTTTTGAGGACAGATGTAATGGCAAATAACCAGGCATTAACAGAGTTAGGCGACATTTTGGTCGTCGATGATGAAGCTTCCGTGGTGGAAGTGGTGAGCCTTTATTTACAACGAGAAGGCTTTCAAGTGCGGGTGGCCGGCGACGGCCGTTCGGCCTTGATCGCCATTCGAGAAAAGCTGCCGGCGTTGGTGGTGCTGGATCTGATGCTGCCGGAAATTGATGGGTTGGCGATCCTGCAAATGCTGCGCGACCATGCGGCGCTGGATGTGCCTGTCATCATGCTCACCGCCCGCCGCCAGGAAACGGACCGCATTTACGGCCTGGAGTTGGGCGCAGATGATTATGTGACCAAACCTTTCTCCCCGGCCGAACTGGTTTCTCGGGTGAAAGCGGTGCTGCGTCGTTCGGCTGGGGTTTCGTTGAGTGGAGGGGGAGAACGGCCGTTATCTTTTGGCGACCTGAAAATTGACCCTAAATCCCGGCAGGTCACGGTGCGCGGTGAAAATATCGAGCTAACCGCCACCGAGTTCAACTTGCTCCACTTCATGGCCTGCTCCCCGCGCCAGGTCTTCAAGCGGGATCAACTGCTGGAAAACGTGTGGGGTTTTTCTGAATATGTAGACCCCAGCACCGTCACCGTCCACATCCGCCGCCTGCGTGAAAAAATAGAAGTCGATCCGGGCAATCCACTCTGGCTGCTGACGGTGTGGGGCGTGGGCTATAAATTCGATCCGGAGGGCAACTAATGGCGCAAACAGTGAGCAGGAAATTGGGAAACGGCCGTTTTAACGGGTCGTCGTGGCAAATATTGTTGATGGGGGCAGGGGTGGCTTTGCTGGTAGCGGTTCTCATGATGCGGGCGCTCATGCAAGCGCCTTTGGCTGACGTGACCGATCTCGTCTCCACCTTGATGGTCACCTCTTTGATGTCGCTCGCTTTGGGCTATTTCCTGTTCCGCTTTGCCTGGAAACGTTCTCCTTCTTTCTATCTGACCCTGGTGCTGACCTATGCCTGGGCCGGCATATTGACGCTGTTTAATGTCTGGATCATGTCCTTGCGCATGTTTGCCAGTCCACATGATTTATTGCTGAGTGGTATTTTGTTGGCTTTTGCGGCCATTGTGGCGACCAGCTTTGGGGCCTTTGTGGCCGCCAATTTAAACCGGGGATTGAGTGAACTGGCGGATTCGGCGCAGCAGATCGCGGCCGGCCGTTTGGAAGCTCGCGTCACCATTAAAGGACGGGATGAAGTGGCGCGAGCCGGTACAGCTTTTAACGAGATGGCCGGACAGCTTCAAGAAGCCGAGGCGCAGCGGGTCGAGTTGGAAAAGCTGCGCCGCGATCTCATCGCCTGGACGTCACATGATTTGCGTACACCGCTCACCAGCATCCGCGCCCTGATTGAGGCGCTGCATGATGGCGTGGTCACAGACCCCGAGACAAAGCAGCGCTACTATCACACCATACGCGCCGACATCATTGCTCTGAACAGTCTGATTGATGATTTGTTTGAACTGGCGCAGTTGGATGCGGGCGGCCTGGCGCTGGAACTGTCCCCTCATGCCCTCACTGATTTGATCTCCGATTCGTTGGAGAGTTTTGAAGCAGTGGCCGCCCAGCGTGGCGTGACGCTGACGGGCACGATTGGCGAGAATTTGGATCCGGTGCTGTTGAATGTGCCCAAGATTGGCCGGGTGCTCGCCAACCTGATCAGCAATGCCTTGCGTTATACGCCAACCGGGGGCCAGGTGCAGGTGCGGGCTTTTCGCAATGCGGAGGGGGCAGTGGTGCTGGTGCAAGACAGCGGCCCTGGTTTTGCCCCGGCCGATTTACCGCGGGTGTTTGAGCAGTTTTACCGGGGTGAACAGGCTCGCAGCCGGGCCACGGGTGGGGCCGGTTTGGGTTTAGCCATTGCTTGGGGTATTGTGGAAGCGCATAACGGCCGTATTTGGGCCGAAAACGGGCCAGAAGGTGGAGCGGTGGTGGGGTTTGTGCTGCCTGATCAGTGAACAGTGGGCAGTGGGTAGTGGACAGCGGACAGGGAGCGGAGATGATATGGTTGGTCTGTGACTTATCAATCCTGTGAATGGGACTGAGCCAGATTATCATTCTGGTTACGCCGCTTTTCCACCCATTCATTGAGCCGGACGCGGTGGCGAGGTTCCAATTTGGTGAGGGCGCGTTTGCTTTTCATGAGGGCTTCCGCTTTTTCAAAGGTGAGGCCGTGTTCCAGCATGAGATAAGCGGCGATGAGGGTGGCAGATCGGCCCCGCCCTTTGGCGCAGTGAACGAGGATGGAACGGCCGTCTAACACTTGTTCCCGCATCCAATCCACCCCCTCATCCAAAATCTGCTCGGCTGGCACTGTCACGTCTAGCACCTTGAGTTGGATGTGGGTAATGTCTTGGGCTGCGTAAAATTTCTCGTCATCCTGGCGCTCGGCGCGGATGTTGACCACAGCTTTTATCTGCTGCTCCTGGATAAATTCATAATCACGTTCATAGGTGGGGGCGCCGCCCAGCCATAACGTTTCTGGGATGTTGCCATCGGGGGTGATTTCATCAAACCAGGCGTGACCCTGGATAACTTCATAAGTATAGCGAATAGCCGGGTAAAAGGCGTCGAAGACAGCATGGAATGGATTCATGTTTGCAAATATAGCGGGAGTGATAAGAAATGACAATGGGAAAACGGCCGTTGTTGTTTGTCCGAATGGTTAGACCGGTTTATAATGCACTTCATCAATTGAATAACGCTCAGGGAGCTGGGATTAACCTGGCTGAGAGGGTAACTGAACCTGTTACTGACCTGTGAACCTGATCCGGGTAATGCCGGCGGAGGAAAAGTAATTGTTTATTAAGCCACCCCCGCCCGGTGGCTTTTTATTTAGGTGATTGTGATGAGCATTTTGATTTTTGCCAATGGCGTGATGGTGGATGTGGAATGGACACGGCCGTTCTTTGACCATGCCTCCCTGGTGATTGCCGCTGACGGGGGCAGCCGTCATCTGCATCGCCTGCAAAGGCAGCCAGACCTGGTCATCGGCGATATGGACTCTGTGCCCGCAGACGTGTTGGCCTGGTTGGAGGCCGGGGACGCGACCCTGATCCGGCATGATCCGATGAAAGATGAGACAGACCTGGAACTGGCGCTGCTTCAGGCACAACAGGTGGCGGGCGTGGACGACGAGATTTTGCTGTTTGGGACGTTGGGCGGGCGTATGGACCACATGTTGGCGAATGTGCTGCTGTTGGCGTCTCCGGCATTGGCCGAAAGCCGCATCCAGTTGGTCGAAGGGCAGGAGCGGGCCTGGCTCATCCGGGATCATTGCCAGTTTGCTGCCCAACCGGGTGATGTAGTTTCCTTGTTGCCCATTGGCGGCGATGTGCTGGTGCGGCAAACGACGGGCCTGCGCTGGCCTTTGCATGACAGTGTGTTGGTGTTTGGGCAGGCGCGGGGGGTGAGCAATGAGGCAACGGCCGTTTCCGTTTCCGTAGAAGTGGCCTCTGGCCTCTTGTTGTGTATTCATCAGGAATAGGAAGGAGGCGCCACGATGAATGAAAACCTGGGAGCGCGGACAGCTTGTCCGCACTGTGCACTGTGCACACAAGCTGTCCGCGCTCCCATTTACGAAGGAGTGAACGATGTTTAAAAACATACTTTGTGTAGGGATAATGATCTGGCTGCTGGGGGCGTGCCGCACACCCGCCGAAAACGAAGGCCGCCAAACATTGACGATGATGAGCCACAGCAGCTTTGACATCAGCGAAGACATTCTGGCTGCCTTTGAGCAGGAACATAATACCGACATTGTGCTGCTGCCCTCCGGTGATACCGGGGCGGCGCTCAACCAGGCTATCCTGGCCAAAGACAACCCGTTGGCCGACGTCTTTTTTGGCGTAGACAACACCTTTCTGGGCCGGGCCTTAACGTCAGACATATTTGAGCCTTACCAATCACCGGCGCTGGCGGAGATAGCGCCAGCGCTGCTGCTGGATGACAGTTATCGCCTGCTGCCGGTGGACTTCGGCGATGTCTGCCTGAATTACGACAAAGCGTGGGTGGCAGAAAGTGGCCTGGCTCTACCGACTAGTTTGGCCGACCTGACGCAGCCAGCCTACAAAGGGCTGCTGGTGGTGGAAAATCCGGCTACATCCAGCCCGGGTCTGGCCTTTCTGCTGGCGACGATTAGCGAATTTGGTACGGAAGGGAATTATACCTATCTCGATTACTGGGCGGACCTGCGCCAGAACGAGGTGTTGGTCACAAGCGGTTGGGAAGATGCTTATTACAGCTATTTTACCGTGGCCAGTGAAGGGGAACGGCCGTTTGTTGTTTCTTATGCCAGCAGTCCCGCCGCCGAGTTTATGTTTGCGGATCCACCGGTGGCGGAGTCGCCCAGCGCTAGCCTGGTAGCGCCGGGCATGTGTTTCCGGCAGATTGAGTTTGTGGGCATCTTACAAGGTACGGCACAGCGGGAATTGGCTGAGACGTTTGTGGATTACATGTTGTCACGGCCGTTTCAGGAAGATATTCCGGCCAACATGTTTGTCTTCCCGGCCAACGTGACCGCGCAGCTGCCAGAGGCGTTTGTGGATTGGGCGCAAATACCGGAGGAAACGGCCGTTATCGACTTGGACGTCCTCGACGCCAACCGGGACCAATGGCTGGAAGAGTGGACAGAAGTGGTGCTGCGGTAAAAAATCGTGAGGCGTGAGGCGCACTGTGTCTACGGGAGTGTACAGCCTCCCGCAATATAATTATTGGGGTCGATGAAAATTTGCTTGGAGATGCGGGTGCTGGTAGCGTCGTCAATGGCGATCACCTCATGATTATAACTGGCGCAGCGGCGGGATTTGGCAAAATGGTAAGCGGGGAACGGTCCCCGATATTCCGCCGGTTGATCGGCGTCGAAAACCAAGAGCGTGTAAGGGCCGCCACCGCCGCCATAAGGCGTAATTTGCACCTGGCAGCGGTACTCAATGCCGATGTACTCGCAGTCTTGGATCACATAAATGAGGTCTACCGGCTGCTCTACCGTAGCGGTGGCGGCGGAAGTGGGCGAGGCTATTGGCGTGTTGGTGGCGGCCGGCGTGGGGGTGGCCGCCACGTAGGTTGTCAGGGTGAAGGTCAGCGGCCCACCGACCACCTCGCCAGTGCTGCTGTCTACCAACTGCCACACGCTGTCATAGCGGGCGGCTCGTGCGGGAGCTTGAAAATCAACGGTGAGGGTCGTTTGTTCACCGGGATTGAGCGGTTCAACGAGAATGGGGTCTTCATCAAAGCCAAATGTTTCGCCCTCTTCATATGCCCACACCAGACCGGCCGGCCAGGGGCAGGTTCCACTGTTTTCCAGCACCCAATTAACGGGGAACCGGTTGCCCACGGGGGCTGAGTTGAACTGTTCATTTTGGTAAGTGTAGGTATTAATCAGGGTGACGTCAGGGATGCAGGATTCTAAAAAGGCGGCGGTGGCGTCTATGGTGGGGGTGGGGGTGGCGGTTTTTGTGGGCCTCTTCGTAGCGGTAGCCGTAGCCGTGGGCGCCGCTTCGGTCGGTTGGCTCTCCTCTGTCAGGAGGACAGCGGCGGCGATGGTGGCTGACGTGTCCGGGGTGTTTTCGGCTGGTGGGGTATTGGTGGGGGGGCTGGTTTCTGTAGCGGCAGCGATGACAATGGAGCCTGCTTCTGGTTCTTTATCTCCGCCACGAAAAGCGCCAAAGGCAACGGCCGTTCCGCCAATGAGGATCAATACCAGTAAAGCCAGGCCGACATACAGCCAGAGTGGCCGCTTTTTCTCAGCAGCAGCGGGCGGTGGTGCGGCTGCTGGTTGGGTGGGCAAAGGGATGCTTTGGAAGGTGGGGGTACTGTCGTGGACGCCTTGCCCAAACTGTGTGGCAGAAACGGCCGTCATCACTTGGGCTGCTTCTCTGTCGGTCTCGGCGGGGGGCGAGGCAATGGTACCGGCTGGCGGCGGGGCAGCCGCGATGGCGGTCACATAGACGCCCGTTTTGGCGCTGTCTCCTAACTGGATGGCGCGTAAATCTGTGGCCATGTCGCCGGCCGTCTGGTAACGATCTTCTGGCTCTTTAGCCATTGCCTTCAGGATAACATCTTGCAAGGCGGCCGGCACATTGGCGTTAAACGTCACCGGGTTGGGCGTTGGCTCGTTGACATGTTTCATGATGACGGCCAGCGGCGTATCGGCCGTGAAGGGGAGTTGGCCGGTGGTCATTTGAAACAGCAGTACCCCCAGGGCGTAAATATCAACGCGCTTGTCACCCGCTTTGCCCATGGCCTGTTCCGGCGACATATAAGATGGGGTGCCGATGAGAGCGCCTGTCACCGTGTAGGCCATTGTCTGACCACCCATCATCTTGACGATGCCAAAGTCTGTGAGTAGGGCGTGGTCATCATAGCCCAGCATGATATTGGCCGGTTTGATGTCTCGATGAACCATGCCGCGTTCGTGGGCGTAATGCAGAGCGTCGGCCACTTCTGCGCTGAGGCGTACCGCTTTTTCCAGAGAGATTGATTGCTGTTGTACCGCCAGGTCTTCGAGCCGCTGCTTGAGGGTGCCGCCGGCAATGTATTCCATCACCAGATAGTAGGTATCTTCCTGGTAGACGTCAAAGTCGTAGACGCCCACGATGTTGGGATGGTTCATAGCGGCCATGGCCCGCGCTTCTCGTTTAAAACGTTGTAAAAAATCTTGCTCGTTGGCCAAGAAGGCGTGCATCAATTTGATGGCGACGTAGCGGTCCAGGTTTTCCTGGTAAGCTTTGTACACTTCAGCCATGCCGCCGCGACCTAATTTTTCTAATATCTGGTATTTACCCAGGGTACGACCGGTTAGCGTATCTGACATAGTTTCTCCGCAAATGGTAGGGTGCGTCGTAGCGACTTTATTTGTTCAGCCTTTCTGGTGCGGAACGGCCGTTTCTAAGGATCAATCATGAATTGGACAGTAGCCGCGTGGGGATAATCGTCAATCGTGGGGGAGTTGTGCCAGGAATTCGTCTGCGGTGGGGGCCAGAGCGGCGTGGCGTAAGAGTTGGCGGAGATCGGTGAGGTCGGAAACGGCCGTTATGCGTTGTGTTATCTCGACGCCCGTTAAATCAAGCCGAACTTGTAACAGCTCTAAAATACTTTCTTGCAACATTTGACGTCCTTCCTGCTGTCCTTCCTGGCGTCCTTCTTGTCGCCCTT
>CAZXVH010000029.1:0-13943 GCA_964643965.1 uncultured Ardenticatenaceae bacterium | reverse complement strand
CCTTCTTGTCGCCCTTTCTCGATCCCTTTCTCGATCCCTTTCTCGACGCCCTGTTCAATCCAATAGTCTGCTACTGTTTGCATCATTTCATTTTCTTCCTCTGCCAACGTTTGTTGCACCACTGTTATCATGTCGTCAGCTTTCAAATATTTGCTTGCATTGCCAATATAATACAATACCGTACGGAAATATTCTAGCGGGGTTTGTGCTTCTGTTAAATCTCTAAACAATAACAAAATGTCACCGAGCCGTTCTGTCAATTCTGGCCGCAGGATGTATTTCATGACCAACATGCTAATTTGCAGATTGGCGCTGCCGATGATAGCTTCATCACTGAGGCGGGATAAATCTTGTAATTCGTAGCGAAATTGAGGCCAATAATCTTGCAGCGCTTCGGGGCCGGTAAACATCTCTCTAAAATCCAGAGCGACGCGCCACTGTTCACGCCCATGATAAACAACGGTGGGAATGATGGGGCGCAAAGGTTCTCCCTCTTGGACATCTCGCTCCCAGATGCGTACCATGTAGCGCAATATCTGGAAAGGCGTCAACGGATCCGCATAGCTTTTGTGTTCCAGGAGCAGATAGAGGTAGGTAAGCGTACCGTCGTACAGCTCAACCTGGTAGAGCAAGTCGGCAAACTGTTCTTGCAGATCAGGGTCGATGAAGCTGCCGGATTGCAGGCTGAGGCTTTCCAGGTTGAGCGTGTCTACCACCGGTTTAGGCAAATAATTGGCAAAGAAATCCCGAGCCACTTCGATGCGGGTGAATGTTTCTTTGAAAAATTTGTCGTGGGGGTTGGTGAGATCGCTCATGGAGAAAAAGTATAATAGATTCTAAGGGAACTGCCTTGAACGCTGTTTTACTACAACAATATAGTTATTGTATCTTTACTTGGTTACAATGCTTCTTAACTGGCCGCAGCCAGCGGCGATGTCGATGCCACGTCGTTGGCGCACGGTGCTGGGGAGTTCGTAGGTGGCCAGGATAGATTGGAATTGTTTAACGGCCGTTGTCCGTGTCGGCTGTCCATCATAACCAGGCGTGGGGTTGAGGGGGATAAGGTTGACATGGGCGTCCATGCCTTGCAGCAATTTGCCCAGAGCGTGAGCTTGTTCGGGGGTGTCGTTTTGGTTTTCGATGAGCGTCCACTCAAAGAAAATGCGGCATCCTCGTTTGGCGATGTAAGTGCGACAGGCGGCCATTAGTTCGGCCAGTGGCCAGCGGCGGGCAGGTGGCACGAGGGCCTGGCGTTCTTCATCCGTCGCACCATGTAGGCTGACGGCGAGGCGCACAGGGCGGTCGGTTTCATCGGCCAGGCGTAAAATGCCCGGCACAATGCCCACGGTGCTGAGGGTGATGTGTTTGGGCGCCAGCGCCAGCCCTTTGTGGTCGGTGAGGATGTCGATGGCGGCCATGGTGGCGTCGTAGTTGTGCAGGGGTTCGCCCATGCCCATGAACACGATATTGCGCAAGCGGTCGCCCGCTTGGTATTCATTCGAGGATTGAGCTTGTCGAAGTTGAGACTGAGCCTGTTGAAGGCCGGGCTTCGACAGGCTCAGCCCTTGTCTGACATCATTGGATTGTTGCAGGATTTGGTTGACGTAAAGCGCTTGCCCCACAATTTCACCGGGGCTGAGATGGCGGGTGAAGCCCATTTGCCCGGTGGCGCAGAAGACGCAGCCCATGGCGCAACCAACCTGGGTGCTGATGCAGGCGGTGGCGCGGGGGACGCCGTCCCGTCCTGTGAAGCCCATAAGCACGGTTTCGATGGTTTCGCCATCGGGCAAGGTGAGCAAGAATTTGTGAGTGAGGCCATCGCTGCTGGCAACGGCCGTTTTCGTTCCCAACACCCCCATCTGCATCTCAGATTCCAATTTCTGCCGTAAATCAGCCCGCACATCTATTTCGGATAGGGATTGAGCATGGCTGTGATAGAGGGTTTGCCACAATTTGTCAGTGTGGTAGCTGGAATAGCCCCAGCCGCTGAGAAGCTGGCTGAGATGGGCGTAGGTGTAGTCGTAGAGGTTGGGGGTGGATTCTGCTTTGCTTATTGGTACAGGCTTTTGCATGGACTGATTGTAGCGAGGGGAAGAGGAAAAACCAATAATTGACTGGAACCTGGCGACTTCTTGACTGGGCGGACAAGCTGTCCGCGCTCCCATTTACAGGGCGATGGCTGTTAGAATGGACATCACGCCCGAATCAACGTAATCTCTGTGATCTCCGGCGGACAGTTGACGCGCAGCGGCTCATTCGTCACCCCAATGCCGGGATTGCTGTAGAGCCACATATCATTCACCTTGTACAATTGATAATCATACTTCTGCCCCAGGTATGGCAGCAACAACGCCCCGCCGAAACGGGGAAAGCGAATCTGCCCCCCATGCGAATGCCCCGAAAGCTGCAACGACATGCGTGGATGTAAAGAATAATCATCCGCCAAATCTGGCTCGTGCAGCAGCAACACCACCGGCGCGTCTTCCGGCGCTCCCTCCATCGCCGCCTGCAAATCTGGCTCTCCGCTCCAGCCATCATCCAGACCAGCGACATACAAGCTGCCTTTCCCTTGCGTAATCGTGACGCCTTGATTGATGAGATACGGTACGCCGAATTCAGCAAACGCATCCTTAATCACATTGACATTCGTCCATAAATCATGATTGCCCATGATGGCGTAGAGACCATGTTTAGCGTTCAACCCCGCCAGAATCGGCGCTAAATCGTAGATAGCTTCCAGATCACGCCATACATAATCGCCCGTCAACACCGTTAAATCAGGATTCAAGCCATTGGCAATGGCTACAGATTCTTCAACCAGCGGCTTTTGGGTATAGGGATAGAGATGAAAATCGCTGAGCTGCACAATTTTGAAGCCTTCCAGCGAGGGCGCAAGCCCTTTGATGGGCAAGGTCACATATTCCACTACCAACTCTTGCGATTCATTTTTGACGACCATATAAAGTGTAGACGCGGTGACAGCGCCTGCCAAAGCCAGTCCACCACCCACTAAAAATTGGCGTCTTGTCAGTTTGCTACTCAACCTTCGCGTCCTTCAATGATCCCCGTGCCCAATGATATTCAAAGAGACTTTTGTACTGCTGCACAGCATCCTCATCGACAACGCCCAGGTTATATTCTGCTAATCCACTCAACGGATTCATGGCACTGTAATGGAAGTTTTGACTGCCTACGATGACCAGTTCATCATCAATATTGATCGATTTGTAGTGCATGGGGCCATCAAAATAACGAATTTCAATTTTGTCTTCCAAGCCACGTTTTTTAATTTCATCTTCGAGGACGGCGATAGCAACCCCTGTTTCAATGCCATCAACGGGAGCCCCTTTGACAAGGATACGTACAGCGGCTCCATTTTCGGCCCCTTGTAACAATCCTTCCATGTAGGGCAAGGCTTCGTTGAAGTTACAGACATCATAAAGAATGTTCAGGTCGCAGACTAATTCCAGGGTAAAGTTAACCTGCATGGTATCAATAGAAGATTCGGCCGCTGATAGGGCGTTGGCAATTTGCCAATCTGATTCATCCCGCACATTGTTGCGGAACATAGAGAAGGCGGTGGCCTCTGCCGTTTCTGGGATGTAATATTTCATGACTTCCGGCACATGTTGTCCGGTCGCTTTGAAATCGAAACAAGTGGCTTGCCAGACGCCATAAATGGGGTTGAAGTCGGTGCAGGTGCGTTCGTCGGAGTCAACCCATAGTTCATCAAAGGCGACGACTGAATCTTGGACTACGGGGCCGGTTACCTGGATGCCGAGATCATTACGGCCGCCGCCATTGCGAGAGGGATGGAGTAAGCTGTAATGTTCATAGGTCATATTATAACCAGCAGCAACGGCCGTTTTGCCATCAACAATCAACAATTTAGTATGACTGTGCGGCAGCGCCCCTTTGTAATCTGCCACTTGCAAATTCCAGCCAAGCTCCCGATTGACCATTTCTGGTACGCCTGCATCTCGAATATCCTCTAAAACATGCCACAGTTGTCCAGAAAAATCGCCGGTGGCTACTTCAGGCGGATTGCCCAGTAAAATGCGCACTGTTAAACCGCGCGGATAATTTTCAGGATTGGCTTTGACTTGATTGTATAAATCGGCGACGGTGCTGGCGATGACGTAACCAGGACTTTCCCCTGCATAATCATCATCGTACCACATGGTGGCCAGGAGAACTTCGTAGCGGGCGGTGCTGGCTAATTGCGCCATCTGATCAAATGCACCGTTTTCCAGGGGTTCGATTGGCGTCATATAAGAATCAGGATCGGCGTTGGGCGTATAAACTAAATTGTCGTACCGGTTTTGGCAATAGGGCACAAGGCTGTCTGGATCGCGGTATTGTGCCAGGCGGGTGACATCATAAAGCACCTGGGCTAAACGGGATAGTTCATAATTTTCACAGGAATATTGCACTTGCGCTTGATATTGCAAGGTTTCCTCGCCCAGACTGCCAACGGTGCGCGCCATGTGCAAAGTGCCTTCCTTATCAACCACCATGGCGGGTTGAAATTCGTTGCCCACGCGGTCGACGATGGTGGGTTGTGTCCAGCCGCCATCGTATTGGGAGATTTCATACAGCACGAATTCTGAGCTGACTTTGCCCAATACGCTTTTGACCTCATCTGAATACCAGACGACATGGAGACGGCCGTTACTGTCTATACTCATTTGCGGGCGGTTGAGACAAGGCACTGCTAAGGCTTGGATCGCTTCACCATCATGCCAATAAGCGAGACCACCAGCGCTGCACCAAATGGCATGGATTCCGCTGTTGTCGTCAAAATAGATTTCGGGATAACGGCCGTTTCCCAGTTCTACCATCTCGCTCCAGCCAGTCGTCAACATGGTCCCGTAGACACGACTGTCAGCATCTATGCCAGCGGTAAAAACGAGACCAAAACGGCCGTCTTCTGCAGCAGAAACTCGGGGTTGGCGAACGGCCGTTAAACTATCATCAAGCGGCACACAAGTGGGAACGGCCGTTGACGGCGACTCTCCCGCAGACCACTGCAACATGGGCAACGCATCGACATCCGTTTGCCACACCAGCATCAACGTATCATCGCCGTTGACCGTAATCGCTGGCGCTGCGTGGGTATTTGCCTCAGCGGCACAGGCCAAAAGCGAAGAAGAGGCCACTTCCGGTGCAGCGCAAGCCGTATCATTACAGGGCGCGTAAAGAATTTCACCCGCTTCTGCCCAGCTCAGATGCGCGATGCCCTGGCTATCTAGGGCAATTTGGGGCGTTTCAGCGACATTTCCAGTCGGTATCAGGAGCGGCTCTTGCCATGTCACCATTTTAGCCGCCACATCCCACACCCCAGGCAAATAGCCAACGCCATCGGCCATTATCCAGACCAAACCAACCTGTCCATCATCCATCACATCAATCTGGGCTTCAGTGGCTTTCCCTAACCCAAATCTACTCGACAAATCAACCGGATCTAGCCAATGGGTCCCCACCGTCTCCGAAACCAGCACCGTGTCCAAATGAGCATCTTGGGGCTGCAAAGTATTCCGCACCAAACTCAAGACAGGGCGCACGCCAAAAACGAAGATAGCCACCACAAGACCGATGCCAATAGCCCAACGCCAGAGTGGCGTCAACCAGACAAAAACGGGTTTGTCGGCATGATAGGGTTCGGCGGCATAACGGCCGTAAGCCAGTGCCACAGCCATGCCTCCGGTCAACCCAAAGACAAACAAGCTGAAGAGAACGGCAATCCGCCCAGTTAAGGAATATTGACCAAAATTGAAGGAGTAGATGAAAACATACATGCCCATGCCCAGGGCCATGCCACCCAGCGCAAAACCCAACGCAGCATATCCCGCCACTCGCCACATACGCCGGATACCAACCGTCCATCCTCCAAAAGCGAGGCCAAAAAGCAAGCCAATCACAGCCCCCAAGATGGCAAATAACATCATGAATAGTTTAACTGGAATGTCACCAATGTTGTAAAACGAGAAGAGTGTTAATGCCAGAGCGATGGGAAACAGCAGCAAGCCATAAATAAACCCCATCACCAGCCCGCTTTTCCAGGCATACTCCCATTTGCCACGCGGCGGATCGACTACGGGCAAACTCTTGCCGCCGACAAAGGCCCCCATTCCCGCGCCAAAGCCAGTAATGACAAAGGCTAACAGCACCCCCACCACAAGACGAATAACGTCATTGCCTGGCGAAAACTTTTCTAACGACGTAATGCTAAAAATTAGAACCGCAATGACGTTGCCGATGGCTAAACCAGCGCCATAAACCAGACCAGATTTGAGAGAGGGGATGAGATGGGGTTTCAATTTATGCATAATTACCTGAATCATGTAAAACGGCCGTTATCCGTTGAAAACGGCCGTTTCAAATTAACTTTCTAACGTTATTCCCAAAAATTAAATCACGTCCTGGCCATGACAGACATCTTCTTTCGTCTTGATCAGTTATATCTTTAATCTTTTAATTTTCGATCATTCATCACCAGAATCATACCAAAAACTTCGCTATGACTCCAGATCATTCCATAAGCAAGTTGCAAGTGGCGAGGTTGCAGAGCAGCAGGGTTCTAGTTAGCTTTACACTTTGCGTTAAGGTTCTTGGAGCTGCTGAGTTGAGAGATTTGGATGCCTGGGATAGCGAGGAACCTGCTAAAATCAGGCCAATAAAGAGAGTTTATGATGGATGATTGTATCTTGGCATTAGATTTTGGAGGCACAAAGTTGTCAACGGCCGTTTTGCCGGTGTCTGAGTTGGCGCAGGAGTCGCCTGCCTGGTTGGCGCATGAGCGCCTGTTCTCGCCGCGAGATGGAGACGCGCAGTTTGATATTGAGACGATGATCGGGTTGGGGCGAAAGTTGTTGGCAGGGAAACGGCCGTTAGCCATCGGCGTCAGTTTTGGTGGTCCCGTCAATTACGAAAAAGGATTGGTCTTGCTCTCCGACCATGTGCCGGGCTGGGAAAACACGCCGTTGCAGGCCATCTTGCAGGAGACATTTTCAGCTCCGGTGCGCGTGGACAATGACGCCAATGTGGCGGCGTTGGGCGAATGGCGCTTTGGGGCGGGACGTGGTTACGACAGTCTGTTTTATGTGACGGTGAGTACGGGGGTGGGCGGTGGTTGGGTGCTAAACGGCCGTTGTTGGCGTGGTCATGAAGGGCTGGCGGGGGAGATTGGTCACATGACCGTAGAGCCGGATGGCCCGTTTTGTTTTTGCGGCAAACAAGGCTGCGTGGAGCGGTTAGCTTCAGGGCCGTATATGGCGCAAGAATTTTTAGAGCGGGGCGGCGAATTTATTAGTGGGCCGGTAACGGGGAAAATGATTGCGGAACTCGCCGCCACTGGAGATATGTTGGCTTTGGAAATTTTGCAACGTGGCGCCACGGCGTTGGGGCAGGCGCTTGGTGAAACGGCCAATTTACTCAATCCACAAGCGTTTATTTTAGGTGGCGGTGTCACAAAATCGGGCGCGATCTGGTGGCAGGCTGTGGAAAAGGCGGCAAAATCGCGGGCGCGGAAGCAAATTCACTTTGAGATTGTGCCAGCGGCGTTTACGGATGATGCGCCATTGTGGGGCGCGGTGGCGTTGGCAACAGGGATTGAGGAGTTTCCCACGAGCGGGGACGCCGTTCGACTGCCTCTCGACAGGCTCGAGAGCCGCTCACGCCGAAGCCACGATGAATGAAAACCTGGGAGCGCGGGGATTTTAGGATGGGTATGTCATTGGTGATGATTATTGGGGATGACTGTTTGAGCGGTGCGTATCTGCTGCGGATGCGAGTGATGACAGATATGATGGTACGGTTTGGTCGGTTTCAGGGAGGAGAACCGGTTTTGATTCCGGCGGGGGAGGTGCTGTATGTGGGTTCAGCGATGCGGGGATTGGCGAGCCGGGTACTGCGCCATGCGATGCGTACGGGTGACAAACCGGCGCATGGGCTGTATGAACCGCTGCTGGCGGAAATGCAGGCGGCTGGTTTGATTCAGGTTGACTTTCGCAAACCTGCCAGCAAAAAGTTACATTGGCATATTGATTATTTGTTGGATGAAACGGCCGTTACCCTCACCCATGCCATCCTTATCCGCTCACAGGCACGGTTGGAAGGTGAGTTGGGAGCATGGTTGTTGGCGCAAAAAGAAACGGCCGTGTTGGCGCCAGGGCTGGGCGCAAGCGATGTAAAGGGGCATACGCATCTGCTTGGCGTGAAAGCAAGCGAAAAATGGTGGATGGAGTGGATCACGAATCAATATTGATATTTGAAACCCCATGGGTTACAATTGTTCTGTGATTAAATCATTTTCGCATAAAGGTCTGGAAGATTTCTTTTACGATGGCGCCAAAAAGAAAATACCAGCTAAACATGCTAAAAAATTGTTGTTGATTTTGGATTTGCTTGATGCTGCACATGAAATTTCAGACATGAGTTTTCCAGGATCACACTTACACTTGTTAGAGCCAAAAAAAGACAAGCGTTGGTCGATTAGCGTATCCGGAAACTGGCGGGTCACTTTTATTTTTGATGATGGTGATGCTTATAAAGTTGATTATCTTGATTATCATTAAGTTTGAGGAATTTTAAATGATGAGAAAACGAAATAGACCTCCCTCACATCCCGGCCATATATTGAAGGAACTTTACCTACTCCCTCTAGGTATTACCAATACCAAATTAGCACAGCATCTTGGTGTTTCGAGGAAAGCAATATCCAGCATTGTCAATGGCCACAAGGCAATTACGCCTGAAATGGCATTACGTTTGTCGCGAGCGTTTTCTAATACGACACCAGAAAGTTGGTTGAATTTACAAAGAAATTATGACTTATGGTATACATCTCGTAATAGCCAAGCGTGGCAAACTGTGCATCCTATTGTAGCGCCAACAACTTAGGGCTGACGATTAAATAATACACGGAACTATTTTACTGCGATGTCTCACCCTCAGAAAATTGGAATGATAGTTGACGGCCGTTTCCCCCCTCGCTATAATGCCCAGACAACTTGATAGAAAACGGCCGTGATGGAGACAAGTACGGTTGACCGGATTTTTAGAGAGGTGGCGGTTAGTGCAAGCCATCAATCCCCAATCAGAAATCCCCTCCAGAGCCGATACCGAAAGCGACAAGCACAGCGACTAAGGTAAACCGGGTGCGCCCGTTACAGCGTTTTGGAGGTCGGCAAACAAAAAACCGTTTGCTGATAAACACAGGTGGCACCACGGGTTCTCTCGTCCTGAACATAGGCGAGGGATTTTTTATTTTAAAAGAAGAAACATGAAGGCAAAATTTGGTTGGATAAAAAAGAGATTAGGAAATCGGCGCGTCCATCTCACGGGACTGCCAGAATCTACGACATTTTAGATTGACGATTGACGATTTGGGAATGACGATTGGATTAACCGACTATCAAACTAAAGGACTAAAACAATGTTAGACATAAACATAATTCGAGAGAAACCAGAATGGGTGAAAGAACAAGTTGCTAAACGTAACGACCAGTCGCCCATTGACGAGATTGTAGCCGGTGACGGCCGTCGCCGAGAAATATTGCAAGAGGTGGAAGAACTACGCCGCCAGCGCAATGAAGCCTCGAAGCAAATTGGCCGCGAAATGGGTACGCTCAAGAAACTAGAGGCTGATTTAAGACGAGCGGAAGCGGGACAAGATGGGGGTCAGGCGATAGACATGCTGCGGGCGCAGGTGCAGGCGATGCAGATTAACGCAGAAGCAGCAAAGGACAAACCGCGCGAAATCGGCGAGCGTATCGCTGAATTGGATGAGGAACTACGCACCGTTGAGGAGACGCTAAACAGTAATATGCTCTGGGTTCCCAACATCCCCGATCCCAGCACCCCCGTTGGCCCGGATGAAAGCTATAACGTCATCCATGAGCCGCAAGGGGCGCCCCTGCCCCAGTTTGATTTTGAGCCGAAACCACACTGGGATTTAGGCGTGGATTTGGATATTTTGGACTTTGAACGGGGCGTCAAACTGAGCGGCAGCCGTTTCTACCTGCTCAAAGGAGCCGGGGCGCGGCTGCAACATGCCGTCATCCAGTTCATGCTAGATTTACATGTGCAGGAACATGGCTACACGGAGATTTACCCGCCGTTCATCGTGCGCTCGGTCAACTTTGAAACGGCCGGACAATTGCCCAAATTCTACGACAATATCTACCGGGATGCAGAGGAAGATCTGATGCTCCTGGGCACGGCCGAAGTGGCGCTGACCAACGTGCATCGGGATGAGATTTTGGAGGAGGCAGAACTGCCCATCAAATACGTGGCCTACACCCCCTGTTTCCGCCGCGAAAAGATGAGCGCAGGCAAGGATGTGCGCGGCATCAAGCGCGGTCATCAGTTCGACAAAGTGGAGATGTATCGCTACACCACGCCAGAAACGAGTGCGGCGGCGCTAGAAGAGTTGAAGCAGGAAGCCATCGACATCTGCGAAGCGCTCGGCTTCCCTTATCGGGTGCTGGAACTGGCGACGGGCGACATCAGCTATGCTTCGGTGAAGACGTATGACATTGAGATATGGGCGGCCGGCTGTGGTGAGTGGTTGGAGGTTAGCTCGGCCAGTAACTGCACCGATTTTCAGGCGCGACGGGCCAATGTGAAATATCGGCCTAGCGAAGGCGGCAAGACGCGCTACTGTCATACGCTCAACGCCAGTGGGCTGGCGCTGCCCCGTGTGATGATTGCCATTATGGAGAATAATCAGCAGGCGGATGGCAGTATTGTGGTGCCGGAAGTGTTACGGCCGTTTATGGGCGGACGTGAACTGATTCGGTAAGCGAAGCTGTTGTTTGTTGATTTGTTTAAGTTGGGTTGTCTTCAGGCAGCCCAGCTTTTTTTGTGTTTGGAATTGGAATTTGACCCTTGACACAACTTCCTGTGCCAGGGGTAGATTGGAAGCTGAATTGGCCGCCAACGGATTCTAGCCGGATTTGCATGGAACGTAAGCCGAAGTGCCCGTCTTTGAGCGCTTCTTCTTGTTGGGCGGAGGAACTCCCACGGCCGTTATCATAAATGGAAAAAGCGATCTGATCTGTGTTCAGGGAGAGGGTGGCTGTAACGGCCGTTGCCTGGGCGTGTTGTTGGATATTATCCAGCGCTTGCTGCCACACGGCGTAGATGGGTTCGCGGATGCTAATGTCGGTGATGATGGTATCGAGGGTGGCGGGGATGTCGGCATTGACGGGGATGCCGGTATCCTGGTGGAACTGCGCCACCAGCTCTTGCAAGTAGGGCGCCAGGCCAAATTCCAGAGGACGGATGACCAAATCTTTTTGGATGCGGCGCACCAGGTTGGCATTTTCACGCAGGGCGGCCTGGCTTTCGGCAAGGAGTGTGTGCGCTTGATCTGGTTGGCTGTCGAGCAGTTGGTTGGCGGTGAGCAGTTTTAGTTGCAATTGGCTGAGGGCGGGCAGTAGATGGTCATGCAGGTTTTGCGCGGTTTTTTGGCGGGTGAGTTCCTGGATGTGTAACAGTTGTTGGTCGGTTTGGCGCAGTTGGGCGGTTTGGCGGGCGTTTTGCAAGAAGATGGCGGATTGCTGGGCGATGAGGTCCAGGATTTCCAGATCACGATCATCGAAAACGGCCGTGTCCCAGCGCGGCCCCAGCCCGATTAACCCGGTTGTTTTGCCAGAGATAGTGAGGGGTAGAATAACGGCCGTTTCGGGATAACAAGGTTGCAGCCATTGAGCGCTATTTTGTGCCAACCGCAGCGGTGTGGCCGGAAAGTGAGCTGGTCTTTGTAGGGTGGGGGTGAGATTTTCAGGTAGGGTTCCGGAAACGGCCGTTAAGCCCAAAGCCAGCCCGTCTGGCAGCCAAATGGCGGCGTGAACCACGCCCAGCGCCGCACACAAAGCGTCGGTCATGCCTTGTGCGAGTTGCCGTTCGTCCGCATAAGCGGATTCTGAGAGGCGACTGCCATAGGTGAGTACTTCATGGTAGCTGACCCGTTCCCACTGAAAGACGCGCCCCAACCAACCGCGCCAGCCACTTTGCCAACCCCAAATGAGGCTGATGAGTAAGAAAAGAATGAAGAGAACGGCCGTTGGCGGCAAAGGTAAGCTACGGATGATCTGGGGCTGCTGCCAAAAGAGAACGGCCGTGCCCACATTTGCCAGAAAGCCGCTGATCGCCACGATCAATGCCAGCAGCAGCCAGTTTTCTGCGCCGGCGAAGGTATGGTAACGCAGACTGATGGCGGCAAAGGCAAAGGGCACTACCAACGAGAGGAAGCGGGTATCAGCCAGTGATTGCAAAAACAGGATGACCCCGTTTGAACCTGTCACCCCATGAATGGCAAACCAAACGGTCGGCAAAAATAGAATAAAGGCGGCTAGCAAAATACGAGCTTCCTGCCGTTCCCGCGATTTTTGCGTGAGCAACGCTTCCCCTAGCATTCGCGCCAACACACAAGCGACGCCCAGGATGATCAACGGTTGGAAATAGGTATACCAGGTTTTATCCAGCCATTGCGCCACCTGAAACGCGCCAATCTGCTGCCAAATCATGATCTTGGCGGTGACGTAAAAAAGCCACAACAGGAAGGCGGCAGTATAAGCTACTGGTAAAACGAAGCGCATGGCTCGCGGCCATCTCAAAAAGGGAAAGCGAAAGGCCAGGTGGATTAACAAAGGTCCCATGAGCGTGGCCGTCAGGGAATGGATGGGATTGATATATAGGATGATGTTTTCACGCCAACTGCCAAAAATAAAAAGCGACCCTTTTACGGCCGCCGCCAGAATGGCAATGGCACATAAAACAAGCACCACCAAACGTTGTTTTTCCTCACCCTCAGCGGCGCGGTATAAAATAAGAGCCAGCAGCCAATAACAGGCGCCGACGATAACCGGCAGCAACATGAGGTCGATGTACTGCGTCCAGGAGAAGCGTTTGAGCGGAGTGGTGAAGGTGATGATTTGGTCGCTGCGCTTTACGGTAATCGTGACATCGGTTTGCCCTTGATTCCAGACGGCTGCATAGAGGGGCGCTTCTGCTACCGGCCGCTGGATGCCGGCAAAAGGGGTTTGGTTCACCTGGAGAAGGAGATCATCCAGGCGAGGGCGATTGCCGGTGTCGTCCCACCACCAGGAGGGGATGTTCCATTCCACGTCCATTTGGGTGTAGATGTTGTTGTAGTAGGTGAAGAAACCGGGAAACGGCCGTCCCACATCTGAGGCCAAACTGAGCAGACACAGGATACCGTAGGCAATGGAGATGAAGATAACCCAGCCCAGCCAATCTTGATACCAACGTTTCTGCTCATTTTTACTCGTCATTACCTAGGTTTAGCAGCTTGATATCTTCAATATCGCGTTCTCGTCCTGCCGCACTTTTCGAGGTGATTAAATGATCACGCGAAACCACATAAAACAGTTGACCCCCATAATTCATTTCTTCTTTTTCTGCCCAGGCTTGTTCAAAGATAAGGCCTGGGGTAAAAGTTTGCACGTCAATACGCACTTTATCGCGGAAGATTGTAATTTCGTGGGCTAATAACTCTTCTACGGTAGTTAAGGCAGCTGTGCCTAGACCTGCATCGAGGAGTGCATCTAAAAGATTTTGTCCATTTTCAACGGTGGGTTCAATCAGGATGTCGAGATCAAAGGTGGCTCGGGGAACACCGTACAGGACGGCGGCAATCCCCCCAATAATCACATACCGAACGTTATGATTGTGAAAGGACGCGAATACGCCCTGTAACTGGTTTAACATTTTTCTGTTCCATGATGCGTGGATTATTGTTCAGAATCATATCGGTAAACATGCACAGCATTTCCATGCGTTCATTTAGCGTCAATGATTGGAACCATCTTGCTTTTGCTTCCAGGGTTTCTTCCTGGAAACTGTGGGAGATAGCTGTTGCCGGATTCAGATTTTGTGTAGAGAGGGTTATGTTCTTTTCTAGCGTGTCCATACAG
>CAZXVH010000028.1:0-46572 GCA_964643965.1 uncultured Ardenticatenaceae bacterium | reverse complement strand
TCCTCAGTAGCTCAATGGCAGAGCATGCGGCTGTTAACCGCAGGGTTGTTGGTTCGAGTCCAACCTGAGGAGCTAAAGGCATAGCAAAATGCCTCTAGCCTTTCAACTAATTTAACTATTTGATTCAGTTGTTAAGGTGCTTATTGTTAATCAAGCCATCCCAGGCGTCGAAAACTCGGGATGGCTTGATTTTTCATTTTAAAACGGCGTCTCCTCATCTCCCGACACATTCACATACCACTCAGTCAAAAACGCCATCGCGGCCGCAAACCTTGCGGCCGGCAGCAGCTTGTAGCTGGTGATGCCAAAACGCCGGTAAAGTTCGCCGTAGATTTTACCGAAATTCTTTTCTGGTGTGGCCATCGCAATTGCTTTAACCGCTTCACTCACCTGGCTCGCTTGTTCGTCGGTAACGGGGTCACCGGTCGCCAGATGCTGCTCTATGGTGGTGACACGTTTGGTTAAATCACCGACAACTTTCCCCGCTTTATCGATTCTGCTTTCTGTCGTTGCAAGACGGCGGTCAAATTCGATTTGTTCTTGGGCCATCTGCATAATAGCCCGTCCCATCTCTCTGATTTGAATCAGGTTCGCTTCTGAAGAAGTAACGGCCGTTCCTGGGGAGCGGTTCAAAAAGGCATCGGCTAATACGTCATAACATTCACGTTGATACATGATTAGCCGTTCTTTTAACTCTGGTTTAACTCTGCTGGCGTTGATGCCAAACAAAAAACCGGAGATATACCGCAGCGGTAAACAAAGCATTGTGCGCCGTTGGTCTGGCTGACCCTGCGTCGTCGTAACGACGACGCAGGCCGTCACTGCTTCTGCTAGCACCGCATCACGGTCGATCCGTCTGCGTTGACCGTCCCAATTCACGCCCAAAAAATCACAGATGGGGCGCACAGGCACGTAAACAGATTGACGGCCGTTTTCAACCACCACAACGGCCGTTATCTCATCATCGTAAAAAATAACCGTGCGCTGCTCGATAGGGACAAGGCTTGTATCATCCATAACTACGCTCCTGGCCTCATCATAATGCCCCCGCATTTTTGCGTCAAGCGCTTTGTTGTCTGTGAGTGAGTGTAAAGTTTTGTAGCCCAGCCTGGAGAGCCGCCTTAGTAGTCACCCCGTTGCCGCCAAAACCCTGTCACCTTTTTTATTTGGCTGGTAGAATGTAGTCGATTAGTCGATTAGTCGGATAGTCTTGTAGTCTTGTAGTCTTGTAGTCTTGTAGTCGGTTCGTCACAGCGTCTCGACTATCTGAGTACCCGACTACCCGACTATCGGACTATCAGACTACCCGACTATCCGACTACCCGACTATCCGACTATCCGACTATCCGACTATCCGACTATCGGACTAATCGACTACAAGACTAAATAAGGGAGTGAAGATTGATGAAGAAAAACTACAAACCCGTCGCCCTTTTCATTTTGGACGGCTGGGGCATACGAGAAAAGGCAGAGGGCAATGCGGTTGTTTTGGGCCATACCCCCCATTATGATCGTTGGAATCGAGAACTAGAGCGTTCGGTGCTGGATGCCTCTGGCGAACCGGTGGGGCTGCCAGAGGGGCAGATGGGCAATTCCGAAGTGGGGCATCTCAATTTGGGCGCCGGCCGCATCGTGTATCAAGACCTGACGCGCATCAACCTGGCGATTAAGGATGGTTCCTTTGCCCAGATTCCGGCGCTGGTAGACGCCATTGAACAGGTGAAGGCTGATAGCGCCAATTTGCACGTTATTGGTCTGTTTGGGCCGGGCGGCGTTCACAGCCACAGCGACCATATGGTCGCCATTCTCGACATGGCAAACGCCCATGACGTGAATCCGGTGCTGCATCTCATCACCGACGGCCGGGATACGCCGCCAGAGAGCAGTGAAGATTTCCTGATGGCGCTGGAAGCGTATCAGCGCGAGAAAAAGGTGACGATAGCTTCCGTCAGCGGCCGTTATTACACCATGGACCGAGACAAACGCTGGCAGCGCACGGTGATGGGGTATGATGTCATTGCTAAACACCAGGGACATGAAGGCAGAACGGCCGTTTCCGCCCGCGCCGCCATCGAACAAGCCCATCAAGAAGGCGTCACCGACGAATTCATCCTGCCGGTTGCCATCGACTGTGATCGCGATGTCGCCATCAAGCCGGGTGACGCCGTGCTGTTTTACAATTTCCGCGCCGACCGTATGCACCAGTTGGTGACCGCCTTCTCGTTCCCGGATTTTGACGGCTTTGCCCGCGAGTTCATCCCCGATCTGCATCTACTGACCATGACCAACTACAATGAGAGCTACCCTGTCGAGGTGCTGTTCCCGGAAGTTGAACTGGTCAACGTGCTGGCAGAAGTGGTGAGCAACCTCGGCTTAAAGCAGTTCCATGCCGCCGAAACTGAAAAATATGCCCATGTCACCTACTTCTTCAATGGCGGCGTAGAAACCCCCTTTGCCGGTGAAGAACGCCACCTGGAACCCTCGCCCAAAGTGGCTACCTATGATTTGCAGCCAGAAATGAGCGCCTATCCGCTCACCGAAGCCATCCTCAAGCGCCTTGAAGAACACGACGATGACTTCATCCTGGTTAACTTTGCTAACCCGGACATGGTGGGCCATACTGGCGTCTTGGAAGCGGCCATTAAAGCGGTGGAAACAGTGGATGAATGCGCCAACCGGCTGGTAGAAGCGGTGGTCGCCAAAGGGGGCGTGGCCTGTGTCACGGCCGATCATGGCAACTGCGACCGCATGATCGACAAATTCACCGGCAATCCCCATACCTTCCACACCACGCAGCCGGTGGCCTTTTTTGTCATTGGCTACGAGGGTTATATCAATCTCATCCCGCGTGGCAAACTGGCCGATGTGGCCCCCACCATTCTGGAACTGATGGGCCAACAGCAGCCGGCCGAAATGACGGGTAAAAGTTTGTTGAAATATATTGGCAGCTAATCTTGGATTTCGTGGCGGGTGGCGCCTGACTGGCAGACAATATATTTCACGCCTTCCGTCTCACGAGGATAAAGGATGCGAGGCAAAACCATATCAGGGGCAACGGCCGTTTTACTGCCGGCGTTTTCCTTTTTGCCCTGGTTTTCGGTTTCCTTAGAGATGCGCCTCAAATTGGCCCGCACCATCTTTCAGGTTATTGTTGAGGAATAATGCCCATGAGCAATTATGATCCCGCCCTGGTGGGAGCTGTCACGGATAAAGGCTTGTACCGCTCTGAAAATGAAGACGCCTATTGGCAGCCCGACCCTACCACGCCGACCCATTTGGGCGCGTTATACCTGGTGGCGGATGGCGTGGGAGGTCAAGAATATGGGGGCATTGCCGCCCGCATCGTCACGGCCGTTTTGTCTGAAGCCTTTTACCGGGGTCGAGAACAGGGGAAGGAGATTCCTGAAGCGCTGCGGTTTGGCATCACCCAGGCTAACCAGGCGGTATTTGATGAAGCGCAGGCGAGTGGGGTGCGCATGGGGGCGACGGTGGTAACGGCCGTTCACCATCAGGGACAGCTCTTTATCGCCCATGTGGGTGATTCTCGCGCTTATCAGCTGCATGAGCGGGCGCTGACGCCGCTCACGCGGGATGATTCGTTTGTGCAGCAGCAGTTGGACGCCGGCGTCATCACTGAGGCGGAAGCGGCGCAGCATCAGTTCCGGAATCTGGTGACGCAGGTATTGGGCAATAAGCTGGAGATTGATATTCATCTGGCGGAACCCTCTCCGTTTGTGGCAGGCGATGTGCTGCTCCTCTGTTCAGATGGCTTGAGCGGCGTTGTCGCAGAGAGCAGCATGACCGAGATTTTGGCCGCGAATCCGGCGGCGAAAGCGGCGGCGTCCCTGGTGGCTGCCGCCAAAGCCGCCGATTCGCAGGACAATATAACGGCCGTTGTCGTCCATCAATCTGCCCAACAAACGCCCCTGGTTCCTACGCCGCCGGCCGTCGCCAAACCGGCCCGCGAATGGAATGTGTGGCTGTGGCTGGGCATGGTTGCTTTTTTAATCGCCATTTCGGTCATGCTCTGGTGGTGGCGCGGGCAGCAGACGCCGGTGGAAAGCGCCGCCGAAGCGGACGCCACGGCGACCATTGTGGTCGAGACCACCCCCCTGCCGCCAACGCCTGAAATCCGAGAAACGGCCGTTGCCCTGGATGCCGCCGTGATCATTCCCAGCCGGACGGCCGAAGCAGCCACGCCAGAGCCGGCAGAACCAACCCTTTCTGTTACCGCTTCCTCGGAAGCTGAAATGACGCCTGAGGCTACGCCGGTTGTGACGGGTTGCGTCTCCTTAAACGCCTATGCTTACGTCTGGGCAAAGGCAGATTTACAGGCGGATACCTGCGTCAGCGCCATTGCCGATGTCTACTTGAACCCAGGTGAGCCGGTGCTGATTTTGCAGCCCACGCCGCAGCGCTTGCGGGCCAGTGGCGGCTGCCTGGAAGCTGATTTTATTGAAATTCAGTCGCAAACGGATGAAACCATTCGAGGGTGGGTATTGGATTCTGACATAGACAGGGAAGACGCTTGTCCGTAAAAGGATTGTTCCTGTTGAGTTGGTTGGCGCTGTTGACAGCCTGTGGTGGCGCAAAGTCCGCTCCACCCACGTTGATCGCCACTGCCCCACCGGTGCAAACGTTTACGCCCGCGCCCACCACCACACCGCTGCCTCCTGCTTCGCTGACGCCCGCACCACCCACGGCCGTTCCCACCAGCACGCCCGTCTTGCTATACCCCAGCGCCACGCCGCTGCCCACATCTACCACCCCGCCCACCGCTACCAGCATGGCCCTGGCGGCGGAACAGGTGATTGGTTATTCAGTGGAAGAACGGCCGTTACTGGCCTACCAGTTTAAAAATGGCCCCAATCACCTGGTTTTTGTGGGTGGGATGCACGGCGGTTATGAGTGGAACAGTGCGGCGCTGGCGTATGAAGCCATCGCCTATTTCACGGCCCACTCGGACGCCATCCCCGACTCGGTGACATTGACGATTATCCCCGCCGCCAACCCGGATGGTTTGTTTTTGGTCACAGGAGAAAACGGCCGTTTCTCCCCGGAGTCTGTGGCTGAGATTGTGTCGGGTGAAATCCCTCAAGAGGAGACATTGCCCGGCCGTTTTAACGCCAATGACGTGGATTTAAATCGCAATTGGGATTGTGACTGGTATCGCTCTGCCTATTGGCAGGATCAGTGGGTGAGCGGCGGCCGTGAACCATTTTCGGAGCCGGAAGTGCAGGCGCTGCGTGATTTCTTCCTGGAAGAGCCGCCGGAGGTGGTGGTGTTTTGGCACAGTGCCGCCAATGGCGTCTTTGCCTCTGCCTGCGGCGAACGGTATCCCGCTTCCCTGGCAGCCGCCGATGTCTATGGGCTGGCGGCCGGTTACCCGGTTTATGAGCGCTTTACGGCCTATGCCATCACTGGAGACGCCGGCGATTGGCTGGCGCGGATCAGCATTCCGGCCATTACAGTGGAATTGGCCTCCCATGAGGGGGTGGATTGGCAGAAAAACCTGGCGGGGATGCAAGCGCTGCTGAGGTTATACCACTAACCGTTCACTGCCCCCTATCTCCTGTCCCCTGTCCACTGTTTACTGTTCACTGTTTACTGCTCCCTGTCCCCTGCATCTCATGCCCTGCTTCACTCCCCGGCTCTTCATTCAGCAGCGCCAACGCATGAGGCAAAATAGGCAGCAGCGCCGCCATGTTCTCTCGCACGGCTTTGGGACTGCCGGGCAAATTGATGATGAGAGTGCGCCCCCGAATCCCGGCGATACCTCGCGAAAGCATGGCATGATGCGTGATTTTGAAGCTCTCCGCCCGCAATCCTTCGGCGATGCCCGGCGCCTCCCGTTCAATCACCTGGCGCGTCGCTTCCGGGGTGATGTCTCGGGGGGCAAAGCCGGTGCCGCCGGTGGTTAAAATAAGCTGCACATCATTGGCGCACCAGGCCATGAGCCGGTCGGCAATGGCCTGGCGGTTGTCGGGCAAGATGGCTTGCTGGCTGATGACCCAATCAGTCTGTTCCGCCAGCATTTTTGCGATGAGGGGGCCGCTGCGGTCTTCATAAACGCCGGCCGCCCCCCGGTCGCTTACCGTTAAAATGCCAATGTTCATAGGGGAGATGGGGGATGTAAAATTAGAGATTAAAGAGAGACGGTTGTTACGGCCGTTAATTTCTAATCTCTAATCTCAAATTTCTATTCTCTGTTTGTCTAGTTTTCGCCGATTAGCGCCAACCAATCATCATTGAGGCCGCTGTCGGTGACGCCAAAATAGAAGTGGATTTCGTTTTTGTCACGCAAGGCCAGATCATACCAGGTATTGTCGCCCTGGTCCCGTCGGTCGAGGATGGCCATGTTGCCCTGCCACTTGATTTTATCCGGGTTTAATTTACCGGATTCTGTCTGGGTGATGGCGTAATGCCATAATTTGCGGGCGGAGGATTTGGTGACGTTTTGGATGAGGTTGCCGTTGCGCAAATCGCGCACGGTGTGGTACATGACGCCTTTCCGTTTTTCACTGTTGACGATCTCCACCCCGGTTCGCGGCGGTTCGATGGTGGGATTGTGTACCCGGCCGGCGCCGCCGTTGGTTTTGGCTGGTTTAGGCGCGGGCAGCGGTTCGGTGGTGGGCAGGGGCAGCAGTTCGGCGGGGGCGGGTTCCTGCTGTTGCAGGTTGTTGATAACCAGGCGCACAATTTCATCTCGTACAGCCAGGTTTGTTTCGTCTTCATCGCGCACAAAAAATTGATGGTTGTCGATGGCGTATGGGATCTGGTGGCCGGGCGGGACGGTGATGCGCACTACCTGCTTGTCTTGGGAGATGAGGGTATCGATCTGGATAGCGATTTCCGGAGTGATGCGGTTGGAAACGGCCGTGTACAATTGCTCAATGGCGCTTCTATGTTCTCGTACCCCAACCGGCGGCTCTTTGGGAACGTCTGAAACGCCGATGTAGATGGTGCCGCCGTTGGTATTGGCCATGGCGCAAATGTCGCGCAGCACCCGGTCTTTGTGCCCGCCGCGCTGGGCCAGGCTGGGATGGAACGCCTGCACAATAGATTCCCCTTCTTCTCGAGCCAACTGCACAAAATCAATGGGGTTGGCGGGTCCGCGATAGGCGCGTGTCAGAGAAAGGTCAGAGCCTTTAAGCACTTTTGCCAGCGATTCAAAGCTTAAGTCATCCATCAAAATTTCGGTGATGCGGTCGCCTACGCCTAAATATTTGGAGTTGGCGTTTTCACGCACCAGGCGGTGGGCGTCTGAACCCTGGATGCAGCGCATGGGGCGGGGATATTCTGGCTTGGAGCCGGAGAAAAAGCGGCGGGTGGTATAACGCCCTCTTTTATCCAGGTCGGTCACTTCCAAGGCGTGTAGGTTGGGGTCTTGGGTGTAGGCGATGCGTGTTTGCCCGCCAATATCCAGGCCGCGCATGATGACGCCATGATTGGAGTTGGCGTGGGCGGCGATAACGATGCCGCCAGCTTCGTTGATAACCCGGTAGGCGGTGAGGACATCGCTGGTAGCGCCTACGGTGGAACTGCCTTCTCCTAGCTTTTCGGCCGGTATGTTTAAGGTAAGTAGCAGATGTTCTAAATAGTTGATAGGGGTTTCTGAGGGGAAGATACCCAGAATATGAAAGCCAAAGGTGGCGGTAAATTCAAAACCGGGCAGTACCAGGATTTTTCCCAGCAGTCGGCGGTATTCTTCCAGCAATCTTTGTTCTTCTGGGTGCATCCGATCCAGGCTTTCTAACCAGAGCAATTGTTCGATCTCTTTTTTCATGGCCTGGAAACCGGCGACGGTGTTGTGGTCGGTGAAGGCAATGATGTCTAAGCCCCGTATTTCGGCGCGGCGCAAGATGTCGAGGTATGAAATTTCTGGTTGTTGATAGTCGTTTGAGGCGGGGGTATGGATATGGAGGTCCATGCGCCGCCATTGGGGCGTGGGAATATTTGTTCGTTGTTTTCGGCTTGAGCGATTAGCCACTATGTTCTCTCTCTGATAATAGATGGGACAGTTCCGTTACTAATGTATTGGGGGAGTAAGGTTTGAGCATGAAACGGTTGGCGCCGCTTGCTAAGGATTCAGCTTTCAGGCGATGATCGCCTGAGGCCATGATGACGACGGTGTGGGGGGGAACGGCCGTTTCTCCCGCACGGATCTCACGTAATAAAGTCAATCCATTGGCGCCCCTGGCTAAATGACAATCCACAATAAATGCATCCGCTTTTTTACTTGCTGCGCTCCGGGCTTCTTCCAAAGACTTACAGCTAAATGTCTGATAGCCTTCCATTTCCAGCAGCATTTTTAATAAAGTGGTGTTGGTAACATCATCATCGACCAGGATGATCGTTTTCATAAAATTTTCCCAAAAAAATGGTGACAAAAGAAAAGCCGTTTGACAAGGGGCTTATGGTTTTGCCTGAATCATTGCATCTGGAAACTGTCGGTTTTTAATAAAGCTGATGTTGAGGCAATCGGCAAAAAATTTTTAGAGTTAAATCAGATGAAACCTTGCCGATTCCTTCAAGAAAACCGCAGCTGTTAGCGTTACGGTTGTCCGAAACTTTTCTGCGGTTTGCCTAATCGTCGGCCAGCGAAGCAATGCCCCGCACCAGGCCAAATAAACTGATAGCGATTTTAATAATTTCCATCGTCTTAAATTCTGGCGGCCCACCCCGATTTTCTTCGGCATTGCGAGCCAGCAAGAAAGAGGTGCCCATACCGACCAACGCCCCAATGATGGCGCCGCCGATGAGCAGTTGACCTTTCCAGCCTATATTGAATCTTGAACTTTCATTTTCTACTAATTGTGACATGTGCTAACTCCGTTTGAAGGCATTAATAATTTGGTTGAAAAATGCGCCCACATATGCGATGGCTTCATTAAAACGAATGACTTGATCTGCCAATTGAGGCGCGACTTCATTTGTTTTGCTTTGACTCTTTTGTACCAGCAGGTCCAGTTTCCAAAGCAAAACTTGTAGGCCGCCACCCTGATCAAACGCCGGTTTGCCCAGTTTGCGTCGTTTGCGCGAGAGATTGATCAGCCCTATGAGCAGCAGCGGCCCGGAGAGCATGAGGATGATCATGGGGATGGTGAACATGATAATGGACATGTCTGCCAGGGCGGATATAAAGACGGTGTTTTCTGAATAATTTGGCGCGATGGCCAGGATGATCATGGTGGCAATGATCAAAACTGTGACCACGCTCACGGCGATAATGGGCGTCAACACGTACAGCCGGTTGAAGCGTTTTAAAGCTTCGGCGCGTTCTTTCTGCTCGTCGGATGGCGTGAATGGCGTCTGATATTCAGGTAATGAAGCGGATGTTTGTGACATAAATCTATACCTCGACCATGCAGACGATTGTATCACATTCCCAGGCTGAAACGGAACATCTCATACTCATGGGCCTTCTTCTATTTGGCAGGTGGGGGATACTGTGGCTGACAGGTTGCCGGTGAGGGGGTCTACGCATTGGCAGAATTGAGCATTTTCGCCTTCACCGACCCATAAGAAGTAGGTAACTGATGTTTGACTACATGAGGGATTGGGGAAAAACGGCCGTTGCCATTCCACCCCTATCCCTTCTGTTTCCTTCTCAGAGAGCAAAAACAACCGGATATGATTTCCCGAGTTTCCCCCGATCTGGATTTCACCCTGCATAGCCAGGTTAAACGCCATGCAGGGAAACAGTAAGATAATCACCCAGGCCATCAAAAAAACGGCCGTCAAAACTCTTTTTAGCCAACGAATCATAAGTAGATAAAACAAAAAGGGGATGAGATTTATCTATTCAACCTCATCCCCTAAAAATGTGCAAGGCGTGGGTCCGAAGTAAGAATACAAAAGTCTGCCAGATTTTTGTACGCTACCCGTTTACCCTACTCTGTCACGTGGCCGTTCATGGCCGGGATATACAAACGGGTGGTGTACTCCTTAACCATGCGAGTCATGCTAAAAGCCGGCCCATTTGAACGAATGGATTCTCGCATAATTTCCACCCAACCCCGCGGCACACCGTCTCGATCCCGCGTGTAATAATGGGGCACAATCTCTTCTTCTAATAATTGGTATATAGAATTAGCATCCTCATTATCCTGGTAGGTCTGGTCTTCATAATCTGTATTTTTGCCAATGGCCCAGCCGTTTGCGCCGTTATAGCCTTCAATCCACCACCCATCCAGCACACTCAGGTTGGGTACGCCATTGACGGCCGCTTTCATGCCACTGGTACCGCTGGCTTCACGCGGACGGCGCGGCGTATTCAACCAGATGTCCACGCCTTGTGTCAGGTAACGGGCCATGTGCATATCATAATCTTCCACAAAGGCCACCCGGCCGCCCAACTGATTACTCTTGGCCAGATTGTAGATGTGTTGAATCAGGCTCTTGCCCGGATCATCGGCCGGATGCGCTTTGCCGGCAAAAATAATTTGCAGCGGCCGGTGAACATCCAGCAAGATCGCCTTTAAGCGCTCCATATCACGGAAAATCAGGTCAGCCCGCTTGTACGTGGCAAAGCGGCGGGCGAAGCCAATGGTTAGCGCATCCGGATCTAATAGGGTGCCGCCGGTCATCACTTGCGTGGGATCGTTGAAGCCATCAACCCAACGCCGCCGGGCGCGGGCGCGTAAGAAATCCATCAACTTGTGTTTCATGATCGTGTGGATGTCCCATAACTCATTGTCTGGCATGTCGGCCAGCCGCTGCCACAAAGCGGGATCATCTTGCCGCGTTACCCAGTCTGGTCCCAGGTATTTGTCATAAACAGTGCTTATTTCGCTGCTAATCCATGTGGGCAGGTGAACGCCATTGGTGATGGCGACGATGGGCACTTCCGCCACCTCTTTTTCCGGCCACACTTCTTGCCACATTTTGCGGGAAACGTCACCATGTAACTGGCTGACGGCATTGGCTTGTCCGGCCAATCTCAGGGCTAAAACAGTCATGTTAAACGCCTGGCCCCAGTTCTCCTCATGTTCTCCCAACGCCATGAAATCTTCGCGGGAGAGGCCCAAATCGTTCCAAAAACCGTTGAAATAATGGTCTACGATCTGGAAGGTAAAGGCGTCGTGGCCGGCCGGAACTGAAGTGTGGGTAGTAAAAATAGCTTGTTTGCCAATATAGGCTTTGGCCTCTTCAAAACTCATGCCTTCCCGCACTTTTTCCCGAATGAGTTCCAGCAGCAAGAAGGCGGAATGGCCTTCATTCATGTGCCACACGTCTGGTTTGAAACCGAGGGCGCGTAAGGCGCGAACGCCGCCAATGCCTAAAAGAATTTCCTGGCGGATGCGCATTTCGCTGTCGCCAGAGTATAGTCTGGCAGAAAGCTCTCTGTCCCATGGATCGTTTTCATCCACATCGGTATCCAGAAGGTAGAGCGATATGCGACCCACATGCACATGCCAGACACGGGCGTAAACTTCGCGGTCGCCTAAAAATACGCTCACATGCAATTCTTGATTATCAGAGAGGTAAACGGGTGAAATAGGGGCCTGGTTGATATCAATTTCCTGGTAAACAGCTTCTTGCCAGCCATGGGCGGGAATGCGCTGCCGGAAGTAACCCTGCGGATACATGAAGCCCACGCCGACAAAGGGCAGGCCGAGGTCGCTGGCTTCTTTGGCATGGTCGCCAGAGAGGATGCCCAGGCCGCCTGAGTAAATAGGCAGGGAACTGTGCAGCCCAAACTCAAAGGAGAAATAGGCGATCACTTTGTTTTTAAATTCAGGGAAAGTGTTGGGGAACCAGGCGTTATTGCTCTTAATCTTTTGGTCAAAGAGCATCATTACTTTTTCATAACGCCGAATGAAGGCGCCATCGTTGGCAGCGGCTTGCAGCTGCGCCGCCGGCAACTCTTGCAGCATGAGAACGGGATTGTGTTGAGTTTGCCGCCAGAGCGGATAATCCAGCCGTTTAAACAGATTACGCGCTTCTGGCGTCCAACTCCACCAGAGGTTGTAAGCCAGTTCGGGCAGGCGATTGATTTTTTCAGGGATTTTATTATCAAGAAAACTCATCGAATGATCCTTTTTCTTTTTTTAGAAGGTTTCGCACTTTCTGTGGGGGGTCGAATAAAATCTATTGATTATGATCCACTGAATTAGTTGACCCCTCAACCAATTCATTTGAATTATAACATGTTCTGAAAAAAGATGGCAATGGTATTGGTAGACACTGCCTTGAATGAAATCTGTAACGCGAATTGTCAAATCGCGCCCCATTTTCCGAGGGGCTGCTGTTTTTCGCGGGCGTCTTGGTAGATTGTTTTCAGGAGTGCATCGTAGGCGGGCGCCATGTTTGACCAATGATAGGTGGAAACGGCCGTCGCCAATCCCGCTGCTTTTTCACGCATAAAGTGTGGTTGTTTTAGCAAAGTAGTCAACTTTTTCACCAGATCTGCCTGATCGGTGTAGAGGCAGTGGTCATGATAAGCGGGCGGCAGCAGTTCGGGGTAACTGAGCCGCTGGGGCAGCAAAGGGAAGGTGTGGCAGTAGATCGCTTCCAGGATGCTGATGCCAAAAAATTCATGGTGGGCGGTGGAGATCACGATGTCGGCCTGCCAGAGGAGTTGGCGGTAGGCGGCGGCGTCTGCCAGGCCGCAGTGGATGATCTGGTCGGCGAAGGTCTCGAGCGCCTGGGTGAAAACGGCCGGTTGTTTGCCATATTGCTGGCCACACAAGGCTAAACGAAAGGGGAGGCCGGCCTGGGCAACGGCCGTTAAGGCGGCAAAAAACGCTTTCGAATTCTTGTCATATTCCCAGCGCTGGTTCCATAAAATGAGGGGTGGTTCTTGGGGGACGGAGGTGGGCGCCGGATCAAAACGGGCAAACTCCACGCCCACCGGCAGCACCACGCTTTTGTTTTGGATGCGGGCGATGGCATTTAGCTCCTTATATTCCGGGAAATGCTTTAAAAAAGAAGGCAGCGCTGCCAACCAACTGTTTAAATGGTAATGGGAGTTGAAAGCGACCGCATCGGCAGCCAACATGGAGACCAGGTTGATGAAGGCGTAATGGTAGTCTCGTTCACCGTGCTGGCGGCGCATGCCGCCTCGCGATTTATCGGCGGGCAAGGGATAGGTCAGCTGGTTTTCATGCATATACAAAACCACCGGGATGTGGGCGGTGGCCGGCCGGGTCAGGGCCAGGAAGGTGGTGAGGTCGAGCATATCGGTGGCCAGGAAAATGTGGGGGGAACGGCCGTTTTCCCACCAACGCCGCGCCAATGTCACCGCCCCACCGTGCATGCGCCACTTCCAAAAACGAGCTGGCAGGGTGAGCAGCGATACCTCCAGTTGGCTGTGCTTTTGGTATCCTTCAGCCCAAGCCTGGTGGCTGCCACCATGATAGGGAGAAATCAAGCTTACTTGCATCATGAAAAATAACGAATAGTTACATGACAATTTTTGACAATCCGTAGGGGGAAAGATACACTAATTGTGAAAAATCGCATAAACAACTTTTTACCCCATTTTCAAAATGGAAAACACAGGTTCAACTTTTCCAGGTGAGAGTAAACAGCCATGAAAGACGTTCCCGAATTGTTTTGGGACGCTGCCTATGCCATCGTGATGGCCCTGCTTGACTACTATCCACAGGTTTCCCCAGAAGAGACGGGCCTAAACGAAATGGCAGAGATGATTGAGCAGTTACCTGGATTTTCTGACGACCCCACTATCGTCACTGAGCGCATACTGATGGACATTCAAATCCTATGGTACGAGGAGGCATCCAATTTATGACCACACCCCAAACCGGCGCAGCTGATGTTGCCGTTCCCGAGGAATTACAAAACAATATATTTATCACCAATATCGCCAAACTGCTTGATCCCACCTATAACTGGGCCAGGAGAAATTCAGTTTGGCCGATGGTCTTTGGCCTGGCTTGCTGTGCTATCGAAATGATTTGCACCGCTTCCAGCCGCTATGATCTGGCTCGTTTTGGCATGGAAGTTTTCCGGGCTACGCCGCGCCAGGCTGATCTGATGATTGTATCGGGGACCGTCACTAAAAAGATGGTTCCCACGATTGTACGCCTGTACAACCAGATGCCGGAACCGCGTTATGTCCTGAGCATGGGCGCTTGCGCTTCAGGCGGCGGTCCCTTTAAAGAAGGCTATACCGTGGTAGACGGCATTGACAAGTTCCTGCCCGTCGATGTGTATGTGCCCGGTTGCCCACCAACCCCACAGGCATTGATCAACGGCCTCATTGCCCTTCAGGAAAAAATCGATCAGGAGTCCATTGCCACTGCGCCCTGGTATCGTAAAGATGATCCAGCGGCCGGCATGGTTCCCATTCCTGTTTTAGGCCCAGATTTGGTGGATGTGCGCCAGATAGATGTGATTAAGCGCGAAGCGGCCAAGGCACAAGAAGTGGTAAAAGAAAACGGTGAAGTAGAAACGGCCGTTAATTAAGTGGAAGGAAAACCCATGAGCGAAGCACAAGTAGAAGCCCCTGATATCGTTGTCGATCCCGTTAGCGACGCCATTAGTCGTCTTAAAGAAAAATTTCCCGAAGGCGTCGTAGACGATCCTCGTGAAGGTTACAGCGGCCTCATGGTTGACGCCGACTTGTTAACAGAAGTAGCCCAGACCTTAAAAACCGAATTGGGCTTTGACTATTTATCCAGCGTCACCGGCGTAGACCAAATTGAAGACAATAAATTAGAAACCGTATACCACACCTACAGCATAGACAAAGGAGGCAGCGCCGTCGTCTTGCACGTGCAGGTAGACCGCGACGATCCCGTTATCCCCTCCTTAACGCCCATTTGGCCGGGCGCTGATTTTCAGGAACGAGAAGCGTGGGACATGTACGGCATTCGCTTTGAAGGTCATCCCGATTTGCGCCGCATCCTTACCTGGGATGGCTTTCATGGGCATCCTCTGCGCAAAGATTGGCGAGAACCCTTCTTTGAAGAAGAATCAAAGCCGTTTGGCAACCGCTGGCCAGGCGGTTCCGTGGTACATCGCGCTGAGGAAGAAAATCCCTACGGTAAAAATGTGCAGTACCCACCTGGCTGGGTTCCCACCGGGGAAGAATTTGATGTGGAGACAGATGTCTACAGCATCCTCAACGCCGATCAAATGCATTCCCTAGACGTTTCCACCCATATGAAAACTGACAAGCTAACCGTCAACATCGGGCCGCAGCATCCCTCCACCCATGGCGTGTTCCGCATGGTTGTTACCCTGGATGGGGAAACTATCGTCGATTTAAAACCGGTGATGGGCTACCTGCATCGGAACCATGAGAAGATCGGTGAGCGTAATACCTTCTTGGGCAATATTCCCTATACGGATCGGCTCGATTACCTCAGCTCCATGGGCAACAATCACGGCTATGTCTTGGCCGTAGAGCAGTTGATGGACCTGGACGTGCCCGAGCGGGTGGAGTGGATTCGCATATTGATGGTAGAGTTAACCCGCATTTGTAATCATCTGTGGGCTTTGGGCTTTTTATTAAACGATTTGGGCGCCTTGCAAACACCCATGCTCTACTTCTATATTGAACGAGAATTGATCCTTGACCTTTTTGAAGCCACCGCTGGTTCGCGCATGATGTGCAATTATATGCGTTTTGGCGGCCTGGCTTATGATTTGCCAGATGACGTGCGGGGGCAACCGGTGATGGCTTTTCTGGAGGAACTGGTGAATGAACGGCTGCCGGCCGCCCTGGAGCAGGCTGATCAGTTAATGACCTTTAACGAGATTGTCCGCGCCCGCAGCATTGGCGTCGGCTTCTTATCTCGTGAGGACGCCATTGCCTACAGCATGGCCGGCCCCATGTTACGCGCCAGCGGCGTCAACTATGATGTGCGCCGCGCTGAGCCGTATTCTTATTATGATCAACTAGATTTTGATGTACCCGTTTTTTATAACGGTGACATTTACGACCGTTATCGGGTACGCCTGGCAGAGATGTGGCAGAGTATTCGCATCATTAAACAAGTGCTGCCCCATTTGCAAGCCACCACTGGCCAGCCGGTTTTCAATGGCAAGCCTCAATACGCCGTTCGTATACCGCGAGCGGGTGAAGCGTATGGTCGTGTGGAGAACCCGAAAGGTGAACTAGGCTATTATGTGACCGCTAAACGGCGCAGCGCCAACCCGGAACGCTATCATGTGCGGGCGACCTCTTTTATTAACTTAACCACCCTGGGCAAAATGAGCCAGGGTCATAAAATTGCGGATGTGGTGGCTATTTTAGGCAGTATTGATATTGTTTTGGGTGAAGTAGATCGGTAAGTTTAGAAGTTCAACTTCTCAAAAGAAGTTGAATTTCTCTGGCTAATTGCGGAGAGTATAATGTACGGAATTGGATTGATAAGAGGATTGGGCGTCACTATCAAGCATTTTATGGATAGTTACCTCGATGATATTTACTGGATGGGGCGCGGCGGCCGTTATTATAATGATGAAGCCTTGGCGGTGCGGCAGAGCTTAAAAGGGAGGGGCGTTGTCACCGTCTTTTACCCAGAAGAGAAGCTGGCCGTGCCGGAACGTTTTCGTTTTATGCCTTTTTTGGTGACGGATGATCCGCCGCCAGGACAACAATGGGGCCATGATTGGTGTACCTCTTGTGGTATTTGCGCCAAGGTATGCCCACCGCAATGTATTTGGATTGAACGCGGCAAGCTGCCAAACGGCCGTCCCAAGCCAGAGCCGGAGCAATTCTTCATCGACATCGACATTTGTATGAATTGTGGTTTATGCGCTGAGTTTTGCCCCTTTGACGCCATTAAGATGGATCATGATTATGAGTTAGCCAGTTATGACCGCACCACTGCCCATATTCATGACAAGGCCCGCTTAAGTAAACCACTCAGTTATTGGCGAGAGATTGCGCCTAAAAAAGCGGAAGCGGAAGCGGTCGCCCGTGATTTTGCCGAACAAGCCAAGGGCAAAAGGCGTAAAAAGGGTGAGGCGGAGGCGGAAGACCAGGAAGCGCGTATTGAAGAAGCGAAGCTGCGGCAGTTGTATTACCGGGGCGAATATTATTAACCTTACCCATTGAGAAACGGCCGTTACGCGGCCTTTCGTAAACCCTACTATTTCAAGGGACTGGGAGCGGCAAACTCTTCCAGTCCCTCTTTATCTTCATAGACAGGATGAAAAATGAGTCAAAATAATCAAATTACAGATCAGGCGGTAATGGCCGCTTTGGCCACCGTCATAGAACCAGAGTTGCACCGCGACCTGGTTTCACTCAACATGATTCGCAACCTCAAATTGGAAGGTAACAATGTCAGCTTTACCATCATGCTGACCACGCCCGCCTGCCCTCTGAAAGGCAAAATGGAACAAGATTGCCGGGCGGCCCTGGCGCGGCTTCCCGGCTTGGGCAGCGTTACCGTGAATTGGGACGCCAATGTGCCCACCGATAAACGCATCGGCAACCAGATCGGCCAAAATTTCCGTAATACCATTGCGGTTTCCAGCGGGAAAGGGGGGGTGGGCAAAACCACCATTTCCGTGAACCTGGCCATTGCCCTGGCCCAAGAAGGGGCCAAAGTGGGCTTGTTGGACGCCGACATTTTGGGGCCAAACGTGCCTATGATGATGGGCATAGACAAGATGCCCTCTCCCCAAGATCGCAAAATGATTCCGGCAGAGCGTTATGGCGTTAAATTCATCTCCATGGCCTTTATGGTGAAACCAGACCAGCCGCTTATCTGGCGCGGGCCGATGCTGCATGGCGCCATCCAGCAGTTGCTCACGGATGTGGCCTGGGGTGATTTGGATTACCTGGTGATCGATCTGCCGCCGGGCACGGGCGATGCCCAGTTGACCCTGGCCCAAGTGCTGCCGCTGACGGGTACGGTCATTGTGACCCAGCCCATGCAGGTGGCTGCCTCTGATGCCTTACGCGGCTTGAAGATGTTTGAGAAACTGGATGTGCCCATAATCGGCGTTCTGGAAAATATGAGCGGCGAGTTTTTTGGTACGGGCGGCGGTCAGAAATTGGCCGATGAGTATGAGGTGCATTACCTGGGCACGATTCCGTTGGAAGCCAGAGTGCGTGTGGGTGGTGATTCTGGTGAGCCGATTGTGGTGTCTGATCCCGATTCGCCGGCAGCGATTGCTATGCGCCAGGTGGCCAGGGGTGTGGCGGCCCGGGTAAGTGTGCTGAATTTGGGCAGCAAGGATGCTAACTTTATCCCGATTGAGATGATTGGGTAGCGTCTGCGCCAGAAGTTCAACTTCTTTGAGAAGTTGAACTTCTAACAGTAAATGAGGCTTTTGGCTGATGACGGCCGTTATACTGTAAAATAGTAGCTTGGGGAAGCCAGCTCCGTATGGGGCTGGCTTTTTATTAAAACAGATACCTGATACAGGTTTGGAGAAACTTTATGACTGCGAATACCGCAGAAAAAACCGACGTAGTCGGCATACGTTTTCAGAAATTAGGAAAACTGTACCACTTCAAAGTGAAAGACCCGGCCGAACTGGAGGCCGGTGATCATGTCATTGTCGAAACGCAGCGCGGTACCCAATTGGGGCAAATCATCGCCTATGTGCCTGAAGATGAGGTTCACCGGCGCAAGGGAATGCGCTATGTGCAGCGCAAGGCCACCCCGCGTGACCTGGTGATGAAACAGGTGTGGGAGACCAAAGAACTGGACGCCTTAATTACCTGTCGAGAGGCGGCCAATGAACTGAATGTAAAAGACGCCAAATTTGTGAAGGCGGAATATAGTTTTGATGGCTCCTGGATAACGTTTCATTACGCCACCGAAAACAAAAATCTAGACATCAATCCCTTGAAGAACAAACTCAAGAAAAAAATGCGCAGCCGGGTGGAAATGCGTCTCATTGGCCCCCGCGATGTGGCTAAAATCATGGGCGGTTTTGGCGCTTGCGGCGCACCGCGCTGCTGCTCCACCTTTCTCACTGAATTCAGCCCCATTTCTATTCGCATGGCGAAAGAGCAGGGCGTTTCCTTGAGTCCGCAAGAGATCACCGGTATGTGCGGCCGTTTGCGCTGCTGCCTGGTTTATGAATTTGAGCAGTATGTGGAAGCTAAGAAAACCCTGCCTCGAGTGGGTAAACGCATCGGCACACCCTATGGCGAGGGCAAAGTGCGAGATGTGCGTGTTCTGCGTGATTCGGTGATGGTCTCCATTGAAGATGAGTACAAAGAGGTATTCCGGCACGAAATCGAACCGTTGGCCGAGCTAAAAGCGCTGCAAGAAAAAGCGGAAAAAGGGTGTGACCGCCAGGCGAACGGGGGCTGTGACTGTGGCCGCCATACCCAGGAAGGGTAGCTATTTTGGCAAAAACGAAAGACGAAGCCTGGGCGCTGGTTTGTGACTATGTGGCGGACGCCGGTTTGCGCCGCCACATGTTGGCGGTGTCGGCGGCCATGCGTTGGTATGCGGAAAAGTTGGGCGCTGACGCCGATTATTGGGGCATGGTGGGCCTGCTGCATGATTTTGACTGGGAGATTCACCCAGACCTGGATCATCATCCCACCAAGGGCGCGGATATTTTACGTGACCAGGGCTGGGATGAGGAAACGATCCGCATCATCTTATCCCATTACACGGAAGGCACTGGCGTCGAGCGAGAAAAGCCGATTGATTTTGCGCTGCTGGCTTGTGATGAAATTACCGGTCTGATTATTGCCACTGCGCTGGTGCGGCCGTCACGGGATATTGGCGAAGTGACGCTGACGTCGATCCGCAAAAAGTGGAAGGATCGACGCTTTGCCGCCGGTGTGGATCGAGATCATGTGGCAGAAGTAACGGCCGATTTCAGCCGGGTCTGCTTTGATGGGCAGCTGGAGCTATGGGATCATATTGGCCATGTTTTGGCGGCGATGCAGAATGAGACGGCCGTCTTGGAATTAGACGGCCGTTTAGCTTAACCTTGATCATTTTTCACCCCATGAGTGCTTTATGTCAAATAAAGAATATCTAACGGTTGCTGAAGCGCTGCAAATTGTGTTGGCGGGCGTTTCAGTGCTGCCGGCAGAAGAAACGCCGATTTTAGAGGCGTTGGGTCGTGTCTTGGCGCAGCCGGTGGTGGCAGCGGATAGTTTGCCCCCGTTTGCCAACTCCTCGATGGATGGTTATGCCCTGCGAGCGGCTGATGTGGGCAGCGCCAGCAAGCAATCACCGGTGCAATTGGCGGTGGTGGGCGATGTGGCTGCTGGCAATGTATTGGCCCGTCACGTTGAACCGGGCGCCGCGGTGCGTATTATGACGGGAGCGCCCTTGCCGGCTGGCGCGGACGCAGTCGTGCCGGTGGAAGATACCAATGAATCGTGGCGGGAGGCAGAACGGCCGTTACCCACCCATATTCAAATTAGCCGTGCTGTGCAGCCAGGCGACTATGTGCGCGGCATTGGCGAAGATATTCGAGCAGGTCAGATTGTGCTGAACAAAGGGCATCTGCTGCGCCCGCAAGAAATTGGGGTGCTGGCTTCGTTAGGCGTGAGCCAGGTGCAGGTGGTGCGCCGGCCGCGGGTGGCGGTGCTGGCAACCGGCGATGAACTGCTGCCGGTGGAAGCCACATTGCAGCCTGGTAAAATTCGCAATAGCAATGGCTACGCCCAAACCAGCCAGGTAAATGCCCTGGGCGCTGTGCCTCTCTTTTTAGGCATTGCCCGTGATTCAGAGGCCGATGTACGGACCAAACTACAAATGGGCATTGAAGCCGGGGCTGATTTGTTTATTAGTTCGGCCGGGGTGTCAGTGGGGGCATATGATGTAGTGAAATCGGTGCTGGAACAAGCGGGGCAGGTCGGTTTTTGGCGGGTGCGTATGCGGCCGGGCAAACCGTTGGCTTATGGCACATATGCCGGCATTCCTTACCTCGGTTTACCGGGCAATCCCGTCTCCGCCATGGTTTCTTTTGAACGCTTTGCCCGGGCGGCTATCCTGAAAATGGCCGGACATACCCGATTGGAGCGGCCGCAGATACCGGTTCGTTTATTAGACGCCATTGATTCTGACGGCCGGGAAAGTTATGTGCGGGCGGTGGTAGCGCGAGATGAAAAAGGGGCGTATGTGGCCCAAACCACCGGCAGCCAGGGGTCGCACATCATGACATCTCTGGTGCAGGCCAATGCACTGCTCATTGTGCCGGAAGGCGTCACCCATTTCGCTGCCGGTGAGGGGATAACTGCCTGGATGATAGATTGGCCCGAGACAGTCTTCTGAAAATAAGCATTAGAAAGTGGAGAAAAGAGATGAAGATTCTGACTGCCACACTGCCGTATTAGTCACTCATTTGAGCTGACAACGTGCGGCTTAACAGTTCATCTTGTTGGCGGCGAGTTCTTTCTTGATTGCGCCGACGCTTGTCTTGTTTGCGCTGTCTCTTAGTCGGCATATCATTGCCCATCGCCTGACGTAAGGCTATTTCCATAGCAGTGGGCAGGTCACCTTCGTTTTCTTCTTCGTCTTCAATTTCTGCGGCAAAATTCTGCACATTGCCTTCATACGCTTGCGTATTTGCTTGTTCCGGTTTTTCCAACAGCGCCTTCACGCTCAAATCAATGCGCCGTTTGCGGCGGCTAAAACCTAAAACCTGAACCTGGACTTCATCACCCACGCTGACGACTTCAGAGGGATTGTTGATATAACTATGGCTCAACTCGCTGATGTGAACCAAACCTTCGCGTTCCGCGCCAATATTGACAAACGCGCCAAACGTTTCCAGCCGGGTGATGGTTCCGGTGTAAACCTGGCCTTCTTGCAGATCTTTCCACTCCACCCCCAACGGCTCGATCATAGTCAACATCAGTTGATTTTTTTCCGGGTCAACTTTATCAACCCATACGGTCACTTCTTCGCCAACGCTTAACACATCGGCGACACGGTTAACATGCTCCGTGCCTAATTTTGAAATATGGATCAGGCCATCAACGCCCACGCCCACATCAATAAACGCGCCATATAGTTCCAGACGCTTAACAACACCCTGAAGCTTCATTTTTCGTTCTAACTCATTCAAGCTCGTTGGTGTCGTTTGTACTGGGGCTTCCACCTCAGGGGTTGCAATTATGTCACTCATAAGATAAGACTCTCCTACGCAGGGTTTAATGAATTTGCGCTCTGCGCGAATTAAACAATCAATTGTTCATCAAACACTGGGGGCAGAACACAGATAATTTGTAAATAGACAATGCGCAATTATAGCAAGGGGGAAGGGGCTGTCAATACTGAAAACCGGGGTCTTTTGGATTTCAGGAAGGGAGGCGTGGGTCAGAATGCGTGATGCGCAACGATCTTGTCACGCATCACGCATTCCCCTTATTTTAGAAGGTGGCGTCGGCGATCAGTTCGCCATCGCTGGGCGCCAGTGATTCAAATTCATGCGTGGGCAAGTGGGCTTCGCGACGGATGAGGTATTCCAGTTCATCGACAATAGCCGGATTTTCGGCCAGGTAGGTTTTGGCGTTTTCCCGTCCCTGTCCCAACAGGGTTTCGCCATAGCGGAAGTATGCGCCCCGTTTGTCTACCAGCTCATATTCAACGGCCAGGTCCAATACGTCGCCGGTGGTGGAGATGCCTTCGTTGTACATGATGTCGAATTCGCATTCGGTGAAGGGGGGCGCTACTTTGTTTTTCTTTACTTTGACCCGGGTGCGGTTGCCCACCACATCGGCGCCGGCTTTGATGGCCTGAATGCGCCGAATATCGAGACGCACGGAAGCGTAAAATTTGAGGGCGTTGCCGCCGCTGGTGGTTTCCGGGCTGCCAAACATGACGCCGATTTTAGAACGGAGTTGGTTGGTGAAGATGACAATGGTATTGGTCTGTTTGATGGCCCCAGAAAGTTTACGCAGGGCTTGCGACATGAGCCGCGCTTGCAGCCCGACGTGGGCGTCGCCCATTTCCCCTTCAATTTCAGCGCGAGGCACCAGGGCGGCCACCGAGTCTACCACGACAATATCCATGGTGCCGGAGCGGATGAGGGCGTCGGCGATTTCCAGGGCTTGTTCGCCAGTGTCGGGCTGTGAAATGTACAGGTTGTTGACGTCTACGCCACATTTGGCGGCGTAACTGGGGTCGAGAGCGTGCTCCATATCGATGAAGGCGCAGATGCCGCCCCGCTGTTGGGCTTCAGCGATGATGTGCTGGCAGACGGTAGTTTTACCGGAAGATTCAGGACCGTAGATTTCGATGACGCGGCCGCGTGGTACGCCGCCCACGCCCAGGGCGATGTCCAGGGAGAGGGAGCCGGTGGGGATGGATTCCACTTGCAGATGTTGGGCGTCTCCCAGGCGCATGATAGCGCCTTCACCAAAGCGTTTGGTCAGATTATCGAGGGTTTTTTCAAGGGTAGCCGTGCGGGCATCTCCATTATTGGCAGCCATAATTGTATATCTCCTATTGGGGGTTGGGCTTTTTTTTATGAACTGTTACAGGCAGAATATTAGCACAGGTGTTCGATATTGTCAATATCAAATCTCAATAAATGAACGCGCGTTCTATTTTAGAAAAACGGATAGGGGAATGAACCCTGACCTGGACAAGCCAGAACCAAAAGGTTGGTGGCGCCGAATTGACAGCAACGCATTGGCGCTAATTTTCACGGATTTCTTTTTTCGCGTTAATTCGCTGCAAAATCTTTAATAACTCACTGGATGGCTGATTTGCGCAGGATGAGGTTGAAGAGCGCCGGTATTTCTCGGCCGCCGAGCAGAATTTGGAGGGTGGCGTAAACGATCAGGCCGAGGCCGGCCGACAGCAGCAAAAAGAGGAGGGTGTTGTGGACAATCTCGCCTAATCCCAGGATAACGGCGGACATGCCCAGGGTGGCAACGGCCGTTCTGCCAAAGCTAATGCCCAACCCACGCCAATCTAAGCCATTGAGTTTGCGGTGGTTGAGGTAAAGGAGAACGGCCGTTTGCAAGGTAAAGGCAATAGAGGTAGCCAGAGCCAATCCCCCGACGCCCAACGGTTCTACCAGCAGATATGCCAGGAATACATTGACCACCAGCCAGCCCAGCGCCACTAACATGGGAGTGCGCGTATCATGTTGGGCAAAAAAGAGACGGGCGGCTATTTCCAGGGTGGCTTCGCTGACCACCCGCACGCTAAAAAAGACCACCACCCCATAGACCAGACTGGTCGATTCGGCCGTGAACTCGCCTCGTTCCAGGAGCAGTGAGATGAGCGGCCGGCCCAGCAAAATGAGCGCGGCCGCGGAAGGTACGGTCAGCAGCCAGATGATGCGCAGGCCGGTGCTGGCGACCTGTTTTAAGCCGGGGATATCGCCGGCGTTGTAGCGTTCGGCCATGGTGGGAAACAGCACCACCGCGATGGCCGTGCCAAACAATGTTTCTGGGAGCTGCTGTAAATAGTAGCCGTAAAAGTAGCCAGAAGTGGCGCCGCTGACCAGGCCAGAGGTGATGCGAATGATGAACAAATCGGCGGCCTGCACCGTGCCTAAGGTGACGATCCGGGGGATCATCAGGCGCACGATCTCGGTGACGCCGCTGAGACGTAAGGCAAGCTGCGGCCGCAGGTAAACCTTGTATTTGATCAGACCAGGCGTCTGAATCAAGACATGCAGCACGGCGCCGATGACTGTACCCCAGGCCAGGCCAGCAATTCCCAGCGTCGGCGCTAAGAGGAAAAGGCCGATCAGGTAGCCGACATTGAGGGCAATGGGGGCCAGGGCCGGCAATATGAAATGTTGATGGGCGTTGAGGATGCTGCTGATGACGCCACTGACGCCAAAAATTGTGGTCTGGATGAGGATGATGCGCATCAAATCGGCGGTGAGCGCTTGTTGTTCTGGGGCAAAGCCGGGAACCAGGATCACGCGGGTAATCCAGGGGGCGAAGATGGCGCCCACCAGAGAAACGCCGCCCAAAATAGCCAGGACCAATGTTAGAATGGTATTGGCTAATTGGGCTGTTTCCTTGGCTTTGGCGCTGGTGAGATAGGCAGAGTAAACGGGGATAAAGGCGGCGGCCAACGCGCCACCGGAGATCAGCGTTACAAAAAGTTCGGGCAACTGGTTGGCAGCGGTGAAGGCGTCATAGGCGTCGCTGGTGCCAAAAGTGGCGCTTACCAACTGTGTCCGTACCAGGCCAACCAGTTTATCTATGGCCAGGAAAAAGATGACGATGATGCTAGAATTTAGCAGATGTCTCGCTCGATTCATGGGCGGGGATTGTACCTGGGGATAGGGGATGGAGCTAGAGATAGAGCGAGAGCGAGAGGGCGTTGCTCGTGGCACGGCATTGAAGGGCTGTTATACTTGGCCTCTGAAAGGAAGGCAATCATTTCGCTATGTTACATGAATTTCTCAACCTGATTCTAACGCTGGCCCTTATCATCACGGCCGCCAAACTGAGCGGCTATATCAGTGTCCGGTTCGGTCAACCCTCCGTTTTAGGCGAACTTTTGGCGGGCATCATTCTTGGCCCCACGCTGCTCAATTTCTTGGAGTGGCCGCTGTTCCATGAATCGCATCTCCTGGGCGAAATGGTGACGATGATGGCTGAGTTGGGCGTTATTTTGCTCATGATGTTGGCCGGTTTAGAATTAAATCTGAATGATTTGGTGAAGTCTGGCAAAGTGTCTGCACTGTCCGGTACATTGGGGGTGGTGTTTCCGCTAATATTGGGCGCGGGCACGGCGCTGCTGTTTGGCGCGGAAATGGATAGCGCTATTTTTATTGGCCTGACGCTTTCCGCCACCAGCGTTAGCATTTCCGCCCAAACCTTGCTGGAGCTAAATGTTTTACGCAGCCGGGTGGGGCTGGCTATGTTGGGCGCGGCCGTTTTTGATGATATTTTAGTGATTTTGGCTCTCTCTATTGCCGTCATTTTGCTGAGTGATAGCGGTGGTAGTTTGGCTACTGTCCTGCTGACGCTGTTGAAGATGGTGGGCTATTTGGTGGGGGCAACGGCCGTTGGTATTTTCCTGGTGCCGCGTTTTATCGCCTGGATAGAACGCCTGCCCATCAGCCAGGGCATCGTCGCTTTTTCTCTGGTGTTGTGTCTGCTTTTTGCCTGGGCGGCTGAAGTGATTGGCGGCATGGCCACCATCACCGGCGCTTTTTTGCTGGGCTTGTTTTTAGCCCGACTCCCGTTTCAGCATCGCATTGAACAAGGCATCGTTGCCCTGGCTTATGGTTTTTTTGTGCCTATTTTCTTTATCAACATCGGTCTATCGGTTAACATGCGGGCTATCAGCGGCAGCGCCTGGATTTTGGCAATCGTCATCACCCTGGTTGCCATATTAAGCAAAATAATAGGCAGCGGCCTCGGAGCAAAGCTGGGGGGGTATACTAACCTGGAATCGTTGCAACTGGGTATTGGCATGGTTTCGCGGGGTGAAGTGGGTTTGATTGTGGCTTCTCTGGCGCTGACAGAGGGCTTTTTGACGGCCGAAGGATTTTCCGTGGCCGTATTTATGGTGATTGCTGCTACTCTGGTGGCGCCGCCGTTGCTCAGGGCGGCATTTGCCTGGCAGCCCAAAACACCGGATGTAGCCGACGCATAAGATAAAAAGGGAAGGACAACGATGCACCAAATGGTTTTGCTCGTACTTGATGATGTTAATAACTGTTCACCCGTTTTAGATGCCTGGGAGGCGGCCGGCGTTACCGGGATCACTATCCTGGATAGCACCGGGCTGGGCCGGGTACGGGCCGCCGCTAGTTTCCGCGATGATTTTCCGTTGATGCCCAGTATTGCCAATTTGCTGAAATCACGGGAAGAGCGACACCGTACTATTTTCACAGTGGTAGATGGCGATGACATGGTAGACAAACTCATCAAAGTCACTCAAGAAATTACGGGGGGGCTGGATGCGCCTAATCAGGGCGTTATTTTTGTACTGCCCGTTTCCCGGGCCATTGGCTTGCGGCAAAGAAATGAGAATGAGAAATAAAAAGCCGTCATACGCGCTGTGGCCTATTGCTTCCCGTGCCGGGTGTTATGATTTTTGAGTGAACCGCCTTGTTACCGCTTTGTGGTCGGCGACGATCTTCTGTAAATCATCAAGGGGCAGTTCGTATACCACACGCCCTTGGTAGCCGGTCATCGTCTCAGCGGCCGTTAGTGAATTTAATATCGCCTCTTCCACCCCTTCAGCGACCGCCTCAAAAAAGGGATTTAGATGATTATGCGGGATCATCTTTAAATCACGTACCAGTCCCACTCTGGTGGGCAAATGGTTGCCGGTGGCAAAGGCCAGAAAAATATCGCCGCTGCCATTGTGCCCCACGCCACCTACTCGACTCAAGCCCACCGTCGCTCGCTGCGCCAACCGTTTGCACTGCACCGGCAGCAGCGGCGCATCCGTGGCGATGATGACAATAATCGAACTGCTTTGAAACGGTTCCGGCCAGGGGGGAATGGGCGTGTGTTCGTGGCCTAAAATTTGGCCGACTGGCGCCCCATCCACGCGCAGCAGGTGACGGTCGCCATAATTGCTTTGCACCAGGATGCCCACCGTATATTTGCTGTGTTCACTCTTCACTAAGCGGGATGACGTGCCGATGCCCCCTTTGAAATCATGGCAAATCATACCTGAACCGCCGCCAACGTTGCCTTCGCCCACAGGCCCATTAGTGGCGTGCGCCAATGCTTTATAAACTCTTTCTTTCGTAACATGGAAGCCGTTGATGTCGTTGAGCCAGCCATCGAAGGTTTCCGCCACCACTGGCAGCCAGAAGCCCTCTTTGTAATTTTGCTCCGCCACATAAGAAACCAAGGCGTCACGCACCACACCCACTTGAAAGGTGTTTGTCAGGCCAATGGCGGAGCCTAACATGCCGGATTCCGTCAACCAGGGCAGGCCGGTCATTTCCCCATTGCCGTTGAAGGCGTGGTAGCCGGCAAAGGCGTAATTGTTCCAAATGTTATCGCCGCGGGGCAAGATGATGGTGACGCCGGTGCGGGCGATGCGGGGTTTGTCGTAAATGAGGGTGCTGTGACCGACCATCACGCCGGGCACGTCTGTGATGCTGTTATGAGGGCCGGTGGGATAATTGCCGATGATAATTCCTAACTCACGTAGTCTGGCGCGCATGATGATTTTCTCCTTGATGCCGCAGGGGGCGTAGCCAGGATGGTACAAACAAGCGTGAAAACGGGCAATAGGATGTTGGAAACTGGGAGAGTGCAGATTTTTCTCACGCAGAACAAGGTATGCCCACGCGCCCGTTCGCGCGTGGGTGTGCGAACTCGGCCGATCAACAGAATCTGCGCCCAGCCCAAAGTGAGCATTTCTTTGACAGCCATCGTTGGGCTAAGTAAAATGATTTACATCGTGATTTCGTTACATCCAGAGTGATAGGTGGAATGGTTACCGGGTTGACTGTAACTTGTAAGCTGACAGTATATTTTGGCGTTTGCGGTGGGTTTTGTGGTAGGGGTGGTGTAGAGGGGGATGGCGTAACGGCCGTTTCCCCTTATCTTCTTTGCCCAAACCAGTCAGCGCCATAAAGGAGGGGTCTGCGAAGAACACAAATTATCTGACATTGTTTATTTCAACCAAGACGCCACCCTTTGTGGCGTCACCACAAGGAGGAGAAAATGAACTCGAAAAGATATATAACCTGGATGATATGCTTACTCATCGCCGCCCTGGCCCTGGTCGCCTGTGGAGGAGCTGCTGAACCAGCGTCAACCGGCAGCGATAACACCGCCGATACAGCGTCCGTTGCCCAAGAAACGGCCGTTGCCGAACCAGACGCCCCGGCCGACCCCGCAGATCGCAAAGTTGCCACCTTTATCTGGACGCAAGAATTCGACACCCTCAGCCCCCTCTACACCGGTATGTGGTTTGTCACCACCACCTTCGACCTGTGGAACGCCGCCGCCTGGGTCTTTAACGATGACGACGTGGCCGAACCCCGTCTGGTCACTGAAATGCCTTCCATTGAAAACGGCGGTATCACCGACGACGGCCGTTCCATCACCCTCAATCTGCGCGACGACATCAAATGGTCAGATGGGACGCCCATCACGGCCAAAGATTTTGCCTTCACCTTTGATATGATTATGGACCCGGCCAATATCGTGCAATCTACTTATCCGTATGACAATATTACCAGTGTAACGGCCGTTGACGATCAAACCGTCCTTATGACCTTTGATGAACCGTTCGCCCCCTGGATGACCTTATGGCGCTATGTGCTGCCTGAACATGTGCTGGGGCCTGTTTTTGAAGCGGAAGGCACTCTGGACGCCGCCGCCTGGAATTTAGCGCCCACTGTCGGCGCCGGCCCCTTTGTCTTTGACGAGTGGGAATCTGGCAGCTTTGCCCGCTTTGTACGCAATGAAAATTACTACGATGATCCGCCTATCATCGACGAAATATTCATCCGCTTTGTGCCGGACGATGCCTCGCAAACGGCCGCTTTGGTCACAGGCGATGGCGATTTGGGCACCTTCATCCCCTACTCCGACATCCCCACCCTGGAAGACGCTGGCGTCACCGTGATGAGTGTGCCTTCCGGTTATAACGAAGGCTGGTACTTCTATTTTGGCGAAAACGGACATCCGGCGCTGCAAGACCTCAATGTGCGCAAGGCCATCGCCCTGGCCTTTGATCGCGCCGCCCTCAGCCAGGATTTGTTGCTGGGCTTGACCCAACCCGCCACCACCTTATGGGACAACATGCCCTACAACGATCCCACCCTCAAACCCTGGCCTTTTGATCCCGAAGAAGCCAAACGACTGCTGGACGAAGCCGGCTGGGTAGACAGCAACAACGACGGCATACGAGACAAAGATGGCAGGGAACTGATTCTCACTCACGGCACGACCATCCGCGAGATTCGTCAGGACGCGCAAGCCGTGGCGCAGCAGCAGTTGGCCGACGTGGGCATTGGCCTGGATATTCAAAGCTATGACGCCGACATCTTCTTTGGCGGCATGAGCGATGGCGGGCCGGTGGCCTCTGGTGAACTGGATATTTCTGAATGGTCAGATGGCCCCTCTGTCTATCCGGATCCCGACCATTACTACTGGTATTGCAGCGAAATCCCCACCGAAGATTATCCCGATGGCGGCAACTGGCAGCGGCTTTGCGACGAGACCTTAGACAGCCTCTTCACCTTGCAAACGACGCAAACTGATTTTGCCGAACGCCAGGCTACTTTCCATGAAATCACCCGCTACATGTTTGACAATGTGATCTGGTTAGGTCTGTGGCAAGACCCGGATTTGTGGGCAGTGAGCAGCCGTCTGCAAAATGTGGAAATCTCTGGGGCCAGCCCATTTTACAATGTAGCTGAGTGGGATTTACAGAATTAGTTGTATCGATATAGGTGCGACGCACTTACAAAGTGCGTCGCACCGCTGAAGGGGTTTTTCATGAGTCGATACATTGTCCGACGCCTGTTACAAACCATTCCGCTGCTGTTTATCATCAGTATGATCATTTTCGCGCTGATGCAAAACATGGGGGATCCGATTGCCACCATGGGCGGGCGGCGAGCCACTCGTCCTGAAGATCGGGCGCGGCTGACGCGGCAGCTTGGCCTGGACAGACCCATCTATACGCAGTATCTCTACTGGCTCGTCGGCAATGATTGGGCGCTGTTTGACGCCGATGGTGATGGCGAACCAGAAACGCCCGGTACACGCCAGGGCGTGTTGCGCGGCGATTTCGGCACATCCATGATAAACAGGGGCAAACCGGTATGGGAGGTGATTTGGGAACGGGTGCCCAATACCCTGCTGTTGATGGTGGCGGCCGAGGTGGTGATACTCGTCTTCTCAGTGCTTATCGGCGTCTATTCGGCGCTGCATCAATATTCGTTGGCAGATAATGTGATAACGGCCGTTACCTTCATCGGTTACTCTATGCCCATATTCTTCATCGCCCTACTCTCCATTTACATCTTTTCCATCAACTTCAAGCGCTGGGGATTGCCCTACCTGCCGGCCGTGGGCATGTTTGATCCGCAGGTGGGTAAAACGCCGGGACAGGTCGCCAAACATATGATCTTACCCGTCATGAGCATCGCCATCATCAGTTTGGCCGCTTACAGCCGCTATATCCGCAGCACCATGCTGGAAGTGATGAACCAGGATTACATCCGCACGGCGCGGGCTAAAGGTTTAAACGGGCGCACCGTCATTATCGTCCACGCCCTCAAAAATGCCTCGCTGCCCATTGTCACAGTGGTGGGGCTGGATTTCGCTTTTTTGCTGAGTGGGGCCGTCGTCACCGAGCGCATCTTTGCCTGGCCCGGCATGGGTCGGCTCTTTTTGGATCACGTCTCTCGCTCAGATGTGCCAGTGGTGATGGGTATCTTGATGCTGTTGGCGGTGACGGTTATCGTCTTCCAAATCATCACCGATGTTTTCTACGCCTGGCTCGATCCGCGTATCCGCTACGATTAAGAAGAGAGCGTGTAGAGATAGAGATAGAAGAAAACAGTTCCTCTTCCTCTATCTCTACGCTCTATCTCTATCTCCTAAGGATTTTCATGAGTGCTGCCGAACCACCCCTCGTTTCCTTGCCCCCAATAGGGGCTGACGATTTAGAAGCGCCGCCGCTCTCCCCACGACAGATGGCCTGGCGTCGATTCCGCCGCCATAAAATGGCGATGGTGAGCGCGGTCATCGTCATCCTGCTGTTTCTGTACTCGTTTGCCGGCATGTTGGCTTATTCTGAGGCGCAGGCGAATGCCACAGATACCAGTTTACGACTGAACGGCCCGTCTCGCGAACACCTCTTTGGCACGGACACGGTGGGGCGGGATATTATGGCGCGCACGATTTATGGCGGACAGATTTCCTTGTTTATTGCGTTAACGGCCGTTACCCTGGAAACAGTCATCGGCATTTTAGTGGGGGCTACGGCCGGTTACTACGGCGGCAAAATCGACAGCATCCTCATGCGTTTCACCGAAGCCGTCCTCATCATCCCCCAACTCTTCTTACTCATCGTCATGGCTAAATTCTTTGGTGGGCAGGTTCCCGACATCCATATCTTCGGCCGTACCTTCAGCGGCAGCGTCATCACCATCATCCTCATCATCGGCCTGACCAGTTGGATGTATTTGGCCCGCATTGTGCGCGCCGAATTCCTCTCCCTCAAAGAAAACGAATTCATCCTGGCGGCCAAAGCCGTGGGCACGCCGCATCGGGAAATCATTTTCAAACATATCCTTCCCAACAGCATCGCCCCCATCGTCGTCTCGGCTACGTTGGGTGTGGCCAATGCTATTTTAGCCGAAGCGTACATCAGTTTTCTGGGGATGGGCGTACAGCCGCCCACCGCCACCTGGGGCAACATGCTCGACGGTTCCTACAATTACATCGAAACCGCGCCCTGGCTCTGGATTTTCCCGGGCTTACTCATTCTGCTTACGGTGCTTTCGATCAACTTTGTGGGCGATGGGCTGCGGGATGCGCTGGATCCGCGCAGTCGAGCGATTTAAAGATTGAAGAGTGAAGGGCGGCGTCCGGCGCCAATCTTTAATCTCCATTCTTCCATACTCTATTTATGAACGATACGCAACCACTCCTACTACAAGTCAACGATCTCCAGGTGCAGTTTCGCACCACGGAAGGCACGGTCTATGCGGTTAACGGCATTTCTTATGCCATTCATGAGGGCGAGGTAGTGGCGGTTGTCGGCGAAAGCGGCTGCGGCAAATCGGTGAGCATGATGTCAATTTTGGGCCTGATCCCCATTCCACCCGGCGAGATTGTAAACGGCCGTGCCGCCTGGATGGAACAAGATTTGCTCGCCATGCCGGAAGCCGAATTAGAACAAATCCGAGGCAGCCAAATCGGCATGATCTTCCAAGACCCCATGACCTCGCTCAATCCCGTTTTAAGCGTGGAGCGGCAGCTTACCGAAGCGCTGCGCAAACATTATGGCCTGGACAAAGAACAGGCCCGCGCCCGGGGTCTGGAGTTGATGGAACTGGTAGGCATCCCGGACGCCGCCAAACGTCTACGCCAATATCCGCACCAATTCTCCGGAGGCATGCGGCAGCGCGTCATGATCGCCATGATGCTGGCTTGCAATCCCAGCCTGCTCATCGCCGACGAGCCGACGACGGCGCTGGACGTGACCATCCAGGCCCAAATCGTCGATTTAGTGATTCGGATGCGCGAAAAACTGGGCATGGCCATGATCTGGATCACCCACGATTTAGGGGTGGTGGCGGGCATGGCCGACCGCGTGATTGTGATGTACGCCGGTTACATTATTGAAGAAGCGCTGGTGGATGATTTGTACGAGCGGCCGCAGCATCCGTACACCGTCGCCCTGTTGGCTGCCCTGCCCCGCGTCGATCAAAGACGGGAGCAGCGCCTGCATTCCATCCCCGGCGCGCCGCCCAATTTACTGGTTAAACCACATGGCTGTCCCTTTGCACCGCGCTGTCAACTGGTGATAGAGCGCTGCCTGGCAGAGACGCCGCCGCTGCTGGCCATCAGCGCCACGCATAAAGCGGCCTGTTGGGTCGATATCAGCACAGGAGCGCCACGATGAGCCTCAACGAAAATGGAGAAGCGGGACTGGTGCAGGTTAGAAACCTGAAAAAACATTTCCCCATTTACAAGGGGCTTGTCTTTGAAAAGCAGGCGGGGGCGGTGAAAGCGGTCGATGGCGTCAGCTTTGAGATTATGGCCGGGGAGACGTTGGGGCTGGTGGGCGAAAGCGGCTGTGGCAAAAGCACGGTGGGGCGTACTCTGCTGGGGCTTTATCCGGCCACCGCTGGGGAGATTTTCATTGACGGCCTGGATGTGGTGAACGCTGACAAAGATGATTGGCGGGAACTGCGCCGTCGGGCGCAGATTATTTTCCAAGACCCGTTTGCTTCGCTCAATCCGCGTTGGACGGTGAACGCCATCATCAGCGAACCGCTGCGGGTGCATAAGCTGCTGCCGGATGAGCAGGCGCGGATTGACCGGGTGGTGGAACTGCTGGACCTGGTGGGATTAAACGGCCGTTACCGCAACCGCTTCCCGCACGAATTTTCAGGGGGACAGCGGCAGCGCATTGGCATCGCCCGTGCCCTGGCCTCAGACCCCGCCTTCATCGTCTGCGACGAACCGATTTCGGCGCTGGACGTGTCCATCCAGGCGCAGGTCGTCAACTTGCTGGAAGATTTGCAAGGCCAGCTTGGCCTGACTTACCTGTTCATCGCCCATGATTTGAGCATGGTGCGCTACATTTGTAACCGGGTGGCGGTGATGTACCTGGGTATTTTTATGGAACTGGGGCCAACTGACGAACTGTACGAAAACCCGCTGCATCCCTACACTCAGGCTTTGCTATCGGCCGTGCCGGTGCCAGACCCTAAACTGGCCCGCCAGCGCCAGCGCATCATCCTCACAGGCGACGTGCCCAGTCCCATTGATCCACCGTCCGGCTGCCGCTTTCACACGCGCTGCCCCATCGCCGTGCCCCTGTGCAGCCAGGCTGTGCCGGCATGGCGCGAGGTAAGCGCGGGACATTGGGTGGCGTGTCATTTGGTGGAATAGAGAGGGGGGTAGAGGTTTATTTGACAAAAGTGAGGTGATGATATGAACGAATTGTTAACGACTTCTTCGACCAATCTGCCCACCCCGGCTCGGTTCGTTGCGGCCGGTGAAGATTGCTTTGGTGAGCATCGTGGACTGGGCATCAGCGTGATTGAGTTCAAATTGGCGCCGCAGGATGGCAGTGGTCTGTTCATTCTGGAAAATGTTTTTCACGGGAAAGGCGGCCCGGCCCGGCATCTGCATTATGAGCAAGATGAGTGGTTTTACGCGGTGGAAGGGGAGTTTATCGTGGAGGTAGGGTCGGAGCGATTCAGGTTGAGGCCCGGTGATTCGTTGTTTGCGCCGCGAAATGTGCCGCATGTTTGGGCATTTGTGGGCGAAGCGCTGGGCAGAATGTTGATAACGTTTAATCCGGCGGGGCAGATGGCAGCGTTTTTCCGCGAGGTGACGAAAGCCAATGCCATGCCGGCACAAGACCCGGCGTTGTGGCGGGCGCATGGGATGGAGCTACTGGGACCGCCTTTGCCGGTGGCGGAATAAGAGGGATGGGGAGGAAACGGCCGTTTCCTTCTTGTTAAGGTGTATCCGTATGGATACAATGTGAAAATGGAAAACTTTACAAAATTTGACGCGGTTGATTATCTGGTCAGCGAAGAAATGATTGCCGAATACCTGACTGCTGCACTTGAAGACGAAAACCCCGATGTGTTCCTGGCGGCTATCGCAGACGTGGCGAAGGCGCGTGGTATGAGCGCCATTGCTCAAAGTACCGGGCTTGGCCGAGAAAGTTTGTATAAAGCGCTCGCTCCGGGCGCAAAACCGCGCTATGATACGATCCTCAAAGTCCTTAACGGTTTAGGCGTCAAGCTTACTGTCACTCCCTAGCCAGTAGTGCAAGGCACGGGGAAGAAATAGCTTGAAATGCGAGATCAGTCCGCCCCGTGCCTCGCACTGCTGAAGGTAAAATGATGACAACGAATCTGGTATAATGCCTTCAACATGAAAGGAGAACCCATGACGAATAAATGGACGCCACAAATCGAACAACGTTTTACGGAACTTCGCCTTCTCAAATTAAGCGGTAATATAACTGAAGCAGAGCTAACAGAATTGGCTCAGATACAAGCAATGGTAGAAGTTATTGAAGCTGAAACAATAGAGCCTGTTTTGAAAAAATTAGAATCAGAACAAGCTGCCTTACAAAAAACTTTAGGAAACCATCAGCTTGAAAACAACGAATTAGTCCAGCTCTTGAATCAGCAAGCATTGCTAATCGCCGATACAAAACGCTGGCTCAAAGAATTTGAGCAACGATATTCCGTTATTCAGAACTCTTTTACGCGCTTAACAAAGCAATCTTTGACAGCTTAATGACCATTTCACAAGACGGCCGTTTGGCAGGTTTAACGCCCCAAGGCTGGTTCCACATTGAATGGCTGCATCTTAACCGACCCCAGCTGATTATGCTGCGGCAAAAACAGGCTATTTACCAGCGTACCCAATTATTCCTTGAGGAAGTACAAGAAATCAATCGCCAGTTACAAGAACAGATTGCGGCACAAAAAAGAGAACTGGATTTTCTTCGTGAACAAGTCTGCCGCTTAACAGGTGAATGATTTATAAACGAAGATAATCTCATGACCACCCCCATCACCATCACAGAAAAATACGAACGAAGCGGCTGGCCCGCCCTGCCGCGCCCCGATCTCAAACCCCCGGCAGGCTGGAGCCTGGAACTGATCAACGCCGTCAACCTCATCCATCACCACCGCCTCTCCCCCGATGGGCAAACGCTGGCTTTTTGCTGGCAGCGGGACGGCGAGACCAATCTCTACACCATCCCCAGCAGCGGTGGTTGGCCCCGCTGCCTCACCGTTGGCCGCGAGTCACTCCCGTATTGGATGGATAGCTCGCCGCAGTGGTCGCCAAACGGCCGTTTCCTCGCCTTCACCATGAACAACCACGTCCACATCGCCCCGGCTGATGGCGCCGGTTTAGCCCAGAAGCTGACCGATTTCACCGACGCGGCATTCGCCCCAGTCTGGATGCCCGACAGTAACCAGATCATCATCGGCGTCTCCCGCAGCGATTGCGCCAAGCTGCTGCTCACCGACCGCGAGGGAAGCTGGCCGCGCCCCCTGACCACGGGCGAAGAGGGGGATGATTTTGGCGCCCGGCCGTCACCCTCTGGTGACTTCATCGCCTACGTGCATCGCCCGCTCAACGACCTCAACCGGCTCGATTTGCGCCTGGTTGAAGTGGCAACCGGGCAGGTGCGCCTCCTGGTCGGCGCGCCCCAACAAAAAAACTGGTTCCCCCGCTGGTCGCCCGACGGCAACTGGATCGCCTTCCTCTCGCAGCGGCCGGATTTCAACGAAATCTGGCTGGTGCGCCCAGACGGTTCCGAAGCACACCAGCTTACTCACCTGGGACATGATGTCGGCGAATTTTGTTGGTCTCCGACCGGTAGCACATTGGCCGCCACCATCAATCGAGGCGGCGCCATGGATTTAGCGCTCATCAACAGCCAAACCGGCAGCGTCACCAATCTGCGCAGCGGCACAGGCATCTACGCCCGTCCTTGCTGGTCGTCAGATTCCAGCTATCTCACAGTCGAGTACGAAGACGCCACCACCCCGCCCGACCTCTACCGCGTAGACGTTGCCAGCCAAACTATGACCCAACTCACCTTCTCCAATCCGCCCGCCCTGGCCTGCCTGCCTCAAGTCACGCCTGAACGCATCAGCTACCCCAGCTACGACGGCCTGGAAATCCATGCTTTTCTCTACAAACCGGCGCAGCCTAACGGGGCGGCTATCCTGCGCCCCCACGGCGGCCCCACCGATCAGTGGCGCTTCGACTGGGATCCGCTGGCCCAATATCTGGTCGCCAAAGGCTACACCTTCCTCGCGCCCAACTTTCGCGGCAGCACCGGCTATGGCGTGGCCTTTGAACACGCCAACTACGACAACTGGGGTGTGGGCGACATGCAAGATTGTCTGCACGGCGCTCGTTATTTGCGCACATTAGATTGGGTACGGCCGGACAAAATCGGCATCTTCGGCTCCAGTTATGGCGGCTACATGGTTGCCTGCTGTCTGGCGCGTGACCCTGATTACCTGTTTGCCTGCGGCGTCAGCAAATATGGCGACGCCGACCTCTACACATCCTGGGCGCAGTGTGAACGGGAAACGCGCCTTTACACGGAAATGCAAATGGGGCATCCCTCGACTAACTGGCAGGTCTATCAAGCCGCGTCGCCCCTGCTGGAAATCGACGCCATCCAGAAACCCATTCTGCTGCTGCACGGCCTGCTGGATGACATCGTGCCGCCACAAGCCTCAGAAATCTGGGCGGAAGCGATGCGCCGCGCCGGGAAAACCTTTGAGTACAAGACCTACGCCGGAGAAGCGCACGGTTTCCTCAAGCACGAAACGGAACTAGACTATCAGCGCCGGTTGGAGATTTTTGTGGATTGGTATTTGCGGGGGGAAACGGCCGTTAGCTAAAACGCCTCTCTCTACAAAATAGTATGATTGAAGGACAAACCTATGGATAACGAATTTTAGAAAGCAACGAATTCGCTCTTTTCTAAAATTCGTTGTCATCACAAAAAAGAGATCATTCGTATTCCTGCGCCAAATATGACGTTTGCAAAGCCAAACCTTCCCGCCCTCATTGCCGAATTTGAAGACCTGATAGCTACCTTAAAGATAAACGAGAATCAAGATGAGAAATAAGGTTAGCAGTTTCTTTTAACGCCGCCAGCAGCTTAATGCTCGGTATTCTGGCGCTGAGATTTGTTACGCATAACGGCCGTTTCCCAGCCATACAGTCCCGCCACCACCAGCAGCAGCGCCATCAGTCCACCCACAAACACCCAGGTTGCCGGTTTGCTGGTATCAAACTCCCCCCAGGCGCGTACCACCGCCACTAAAATCAAAGCGATGCCGAATATCTGGCTTTGCAGCGTAATCCGCGCCGCGCTCCAGCGAGAATCGGCGGCCACCCCCAGCGCCACCACCCCCGGCAGCGCAAACCAACCGGCCACAATGCGCGTCGTCAGCGGCGTCAACTGCCAGGGCCAGATAGCGATATACAGCGCCGGAAACAGCAGCATCAGAAAGGCGTTGCCCAGATTGATCGCACCAATAATGCCCATTATCGTCCGCGCCCAAGCCGGGATCACGGCGTCCGGCGCGTCAGGCAGCCTGGGGTCTGTTTTGCGGTTAACCCACCACAAGGCCGGGATGAGAAACGGCGTCACCAGATACAAAATCAGCCAGGCGATGAAGGCGGGATGGCTGTGATTGAAGCGGTCGTAGTGCAAAATAGTGGCGAAGAGCATAAACCAGACAAAGGCCGTCACCGCCGGAAAGCCCAGCGCCACATGATGCCACTTTTGCGCCGCCGCCACCCGCACAAAGAAATACGCCCCCGCCAGATAACCCGCCCCCATCATCATCGGCGTCATCGTCGGCTTAATCGTCCAGGCGAAAAAATCACCGGTGCGGCTGGGCAGAAAGTAGAGGATGATGAAAGCCAGCCCTAAAATCGGCGCCACCAGCGCCGCCACCCAGCGGGTAGCCGGAAGAATGCGATCGTCTTGCATGTTGCTCCTTGTATTTGCCCAAAAATGAGATATAAGCAATTGTGAGAACCGGTGGAAAGTTTCGTTCACAGAGGCGCATGTTTGTTGAAAACGGCCGTTACAGCCAGGAACGAATTTCACCATTTTAGCACAAGCACAAGGAGCGTGTACAGATGCCAAAAACGCATTTTTTCGCCTATGAAGACCTGACCTGGCCCGACGTGGCCGCCTTACCCCGTGGAACCCCGTTGATTTTGCCGCTGGGCGAAGGATATGACCAGGCGGCGCTTGCCAGCGCCCTGGGTCATCCCGCCCAGGCAGGACTGCTGCCAGCTATACCCTTTGGCTGGCGTGGCAGCGGTCTGGCCGTGCCGGAGCCGCTGCTCGGCGCCCTGGTCGGCAATCTGCTGGACAGCTTGCGGGACGACGGCTTTTCGCGAGTGCATGCCCTCACGCCGCAGGGCGTTGACCTCGCTCTCGGCCCACAGCGCATCGCCCTGCCACACCGCAGCCAGTTTACCCCGGCTCCTCTGCTGCCCGACGCGGCTTCGTTGGACAAAGTGGTATTGATACCTATCGGTCACACAGAGCAGCACGGTTATCACCTGCCCCTGTCCACCGACACCCTGATTATCGGACACATTGGCAGAGAAACGGGTTCAGCACAAGGTTCTCATCTCGCCACCTGCCTGCCCGTCTTCCCCTACGGCGTCAGCACTCACCGGCCGGCGTTCGCCGGCACCCTCAACTGTGGCGGCCGTGCCTTTGAAGATTTCTGGCTGGGCGTCATTGACGTGCTGGCGGGGCGCGGTTTTAGCAAGCTCTACTTGATGAGCGGTCACGGCGGCAACGTCTCGTTTTTAGTGAACGTGGTCAAGTATGCCGGGGAGCGCCATCGACGGATTTTTTGCACCACCACCTGGCTGCACACCTCTGGCAAACTGGGCGCGGCGGCCATTGAAATGCACCGCCGTTCCGCGTTGGGCGGCATGGGCCATGCCGGTGAACTGGAAACCGCCATGATCCTGCACCTGCGCCCTGACTTGACCCACATGAAGCACGTCGTGGACGAGACGGACTTTGTTACCACTGAAAATTATTACATGGACTGGATTGAGGGCGGCTCGCTCATCGCCAATCCGCCCTGGGACGATGACACGCAGACGGGCGCATACGGCGCGGGCAGTGTGGCCACGGCGGAGCATGGCAGGATTTGGTTGGAAACGGCCGTTCTGGAGAAAATCAGCCACGTCCAGGAAATACACGAACAGCAGCGCCGTCGTGAGGCGCGGCGGGCGGCAGGCTTTGGTTTGTGGCGGGGGGTGAGTTGATGAGGGGGAAGGAGGGGTGGAGGGAAACGGCCGTTAGTGTCATCAAAGGTGCCAGGGTTAAACCTAAAACTTATCTCCACCCATACCGCTTCACGTTGGGACTGTCAAAATAGGCGCGAGGCCGCCCTTTTTGAATGGCTTGTTGTAGAGCAGGTTAGAGCAGGTCCATCTTCATTAAGCATTCAGCGTCCCCTTGGCTAGTGCTCAATAGTTAATCAATTTCATTCAACCCAATCCGCCGCCAGCAATTCAGCTTGTTCTAAAACGGTTTCTGTAGCTTTTTCTTGCATGTCGGGTGGATAACCGTACTTACGTAGAATCCGTTTAACCATAACCCGAATTTTGGCACGGGCACTTTGTTTAACCGTCCAATCAATCGTGACATTGTTATGAACCATCTTCATGAGTTCATGCGCAATAAAGGCTAGTTGTTTGTCGTCCATGGCTTCAACAGCACTTTCATTGTCGGCAAGTGCATCATAAAAGGCGAGTTCTTCTTCCGTTAAGCCCAGGGCTTCGCCTCGTTTGTTGGCTTCGCGCATTTGTTGTGCCATATCAATCAGTTCAGTGATAACTTCGGCTGTATCAATGGAGCGGTTTTGATAACGCAGAATCGTATCTTCTAATCGTTTTTCAAATGACTTAGCTTGAACCGTATTGGTACGGCCGCGCGTTTTGATTTCATCATTGAGTAGTTTACGCAGCAACTCCAAAGCCAAGTTTTGTTGAGGCATATTTTGTACTTCGGCCAGGAATTCGTCAGACAAGATTGAGATGTCAGGTGTTTGCAATCCAGCTACATCAAAAATATTGATCACTTCATCAGAAGCAACGGCTTCAGACACAAGCTGCTTGATGGCTCCTTCCATTTCTCCTTGTGTTTTTGCGCCTACTGGTGTGTATTTGGCAAAACTGGCACGTACAGCTTGGAAAAAGGCCACATCATCACGAATGGCTAATGCCCTTTCATGAGGGATAACCAACGCAAATGCTTTGGATAATCGAATCACGGCATCCATGTAGCGTTTTTTGCCGTCTTGCTGGTTAAGAATATGTTCCATTGCGGCAGGAATCAATGCCAGGCGTTCAGCTGGTGAACCGGTGAAAAAAGCGGCGTAGTCAAATTGATGCTGCCCACGAAAGAAGTTGCCGACCACTTCGTATTGGCTAAGCATGACATTGACAGCTTGCGAAATAGGCGTGATAGGGCCATCATCCCCTAATATTTCATATTGCGTTTGGTCTTCCTTGATGGTGTAGTTGGTCATTGCTTCTCTGAGATCAGAAGCGATGCCGAGGTAATCTACAATGAGACCACCGGGTTTATCTTTGTAAACGCGATTCACACGAGCAATAGCTTGCATCAGACCATGACCGCGCATGGGCTTGTCAATGTACATGGTATGCAATGGCGGTGCATCAAAGCCCGTTAGCCACATATCACGCACAATGACTAATTCGAGGGAATCGCTTGGGTCTTTGAAGCGTTCGGCCAAAGCACGACGCCGAGCTTTGTTACGAACATGCATCTGGTAATTTTCCGGGTCACTGGCAGAGCCTGTCATGACCACTTTGATAACGCCATTACTATCATCGTCGCTGTGCCAATCCGGACGAATTTTGATGATTTGGGCATATAAATCAACGCAGATGCGGCGGCTCATGGTGACAATCATACCCTTGCCAGGCATGACTTCTTGACGTTGCTCGAAATGTTGCACCAAGTCGGTAGCAATTTGAGTTAACCGCTCATCTGTGCCTACCATTGCTTCTAACGCTGACCATTTGCTTTTGAGTTTTTCTTTAGCAGCTTCTTCCTGCCCTTCGGTAATTTCTTCAAATTCGGGGTCAAGTTTTGGCCGCAACTCATCTCGTAGTTTTAGCTTGGCGAGGCGTGCTTCATAGTAGATGGGGACGGTAGCTTTATCTTCAACAGCGCGATGGATGTCATAGATGTCAATATAATCACCAAATACTTGTGGGGTGCTAATATCGTCTGATTCAATTGGTGTGCCAGTGAAACCAATAAAGGAAGCATTGGGCAAAGCATCGCGCACGTATTTGGCGAAACCGTAAGTAAGGTAAGCTTCGTTTTCACCCTTTACAATACGGCCTTCGAAACCATATTGGCTACGGTGCGCTTCGTCAGCAATAAAGACGATATTGCGCCGCTCAGAGAGCAATGGGTATTCTTCAGCACGGCCGTCTGGCCGAAACTTCTGAATTGTCGTGAAAACCACACCGCCTGAAGCTACTTGTAACAGTTTTTGCAGATCGGTGCGATCATTTGCCTGCGTTGGTTCCTGGTGCAGCAATTCCTGACCACTGGCAAAGGTGTTAAATAGCTGATCATCTAAATCATTGCGGTCAGTCAGAATAATGAGGGTGGGGTTTTGCATTTCCGGTTGTTGAATAACTTTACCCGCATAAAAGAGCATTGAGAGGCTTTTGCCACTGCCTTGGGTATGCCAGACGACACCAACTCGTTGATTTCCTCCGGGGCTGGAGGCTTTTACGGTCTCATCTACAGCTTTGTTGACTGCATGAAATTGGTGGTAGGCGGCTACTTTTTTGTTGATAGTGACGCCATCAATTTCAAAAACAGTGAAGTGACGCACAAGATCTAAAAAACGATACGGGGTGAAGGCTCCTTTAAGGAGAACTTCCAATTCTAATTGGTCAGGTGGGGCTAAAGTGTCTCCATCAATGGTGCGCCATTGTTTGAACCATTCCTGGCCGGATGTGAGCGTTCCTAGTCGCGCTTCTGGGCCATCGGCGATGACCAGAGCGCAGTTAGTAGCCATAAGGTTAGGAATATCGGCCTTATAGGTTTGTAACTGGTTATATGCTTTTTCCAGGGTGGCATTTTCATCGGCCGGATTTTTAAGTTCGATCACAGCTAATGGCAGTCCATTGCAAAACAGGACTATATCGGGGCGACGATTAGTACGGGCACGAGTAACAGGGTTGATATCAGTGACCGTGAATTGATTGACGGCAAGCCAGTTGTTTTTATGCCAATCAGCAAAATCTACTAGCCAGACTTTGTCATATTTGGTTGACGAACCTCCGTTCGCGTTTTCATACCGATAGGTAACATCTACCCCTTCAGTCAGGAGCCGATGGAAAGCATGGTTGGTTTGTAAAAGGTTAGGCGATTGGCTGCGAGTCAGTTTGCGGATCGCTTCCTCGATGGCGGCCGTTCGGGCAGCAGTGGGAATGTGCGTGTTAATGCCAGGCAAGGCAGCTTGCAAACGCCCCATGAGAATGACTTCATTGTAGCTGCTGCGTTCAGCATCTGGTTCACCAGGAGCGATTTCGCCACCGTGACGAATCTCATAACCCATTTCATGGAGCCAATCGAAAGCAGCTAATTCAACAGTTTCTTCGTTTAATAGAGTCATAAAATATTGACCTGATTTCCAAATTCAGTAGATCCAATTTTTGATTGTAATCGAGGAACCGGGCATTTTATTCTGAAATCGGGTCATAAAATTCAGCACTTTACGTCTTTTCAGTGTCGAATGAAGCAAAAATTTGGCTTAGAGTAACCCAAAACATGTTATTTATGACAATTATAATGCCTGAATTCTTCTCTAATACCGAAATTTAGATCTACTGAAATTCATTTACGCTGTCATTCAAATTAAGCGCTCCTTTGTGTGTGAAAGCCGATTCCATATCGTGTACTCAGTAATGAGCCTAGCCGCAAAAGGGCGTTACTTGTAAGAGCGACTTCTAACTGGCTTTTGTAGAAAGCCAGTTGAGGGCATCAATGGGAACAACCCCATGATGTTCTGTTTCTCCAGCGTCTTCAATTCTATCTGCCCCAGTGACAGCAACGCCTATTACAGCACCAGTACGGGACAAAACTGGCCCACCACTGTTGCCACCGATGATAGGTGTTCCAATTAAGATTCTGCGAATACCTGAAATCATACGAAAACCTACTACCTCACCAATTGAAATTATCCCAGTATCTCCAATTCTAAAATTTGGGTATCCTGCTAATATTACCTTATCTATTACTTCCACAGTATCTGCTGTTCCTAATGGTAAACCATTGTTCAGCGACAACTCTGGTGCAGAAATCAAGGCAAGATCAAGTACTGTATTTGATTGGATAATATTGACGGGATATTTGGCAGATGCGCTTGATGGGTGAAATATTAATAAGTTTTCAGCCAATACGTGAGCACAGGTAACTAAACCTACATCAGCAATATGAAAACAAGTCCCTTGTATTAGTTCTGTGTCGCTTTCAAGTACATAAACGTTGGCGAGAATGTGCTCGGGTTGGTAAAGCAGTCTGTTTTCTTTTTCAAGCTCAGCTGTTCTATGTCCCAATTGTGTGATAGTTTGTTGCATTTGCGTTTCACGACGAACTTGTTCTTTTTGCCGCTTTTGATCTTCTTGTAGTTGAGCTTTCCGTAGATTTTCTTGTGCCTTGTAAAGTTGGCTGTTCTTATCTGCTTGTTTTTTTAAAAGATCGCCTTTTTTCTTGGCGATTTCAGCAAGTTTGTTTTCTGCACGGTTTATTTGGTCCATCTTTGTACGTAGCGTACTTACTGATGTATTCTTGTTAATGCTATTCTGAATTCTCAAGATTTCTTTGCGCCTATCAGCTTCCTTTTTTCTTCTTTGCTCAAATCATTCTGGACTGTGGAAAGCTCTCGACATAGTCGCTGAATCTGATTTGTGTAACTGGTTATTGACATGGGCGGATCCTTTCAATCAAGGCTGGGCACACGGAGTTGACCGGACATGAGCCGAGGGAGCAGGGTATCGCGTAAGGCAGATAATGTGTGGAGTTCGAGTTTGTTATTGATAATATTTTCAATTAGGGAGCCGATAACGGCCGTTCCCATTTCTAATACTTCTCTTGAAGGAACATTTGTTAAGGCTGCTGAGAGATGGATGCGTTTAATGTGTCCCATTGTTGTGGCTTTACCCGCCGCAATTCTCTGAAACTCTTCCAAATGATGCTTTGTCCAATAATAGTAAAACCATTTAGGGTATTCTTTGGAAGTAACCTTGAATAAGTGTTGATTGAGCGCACCCGTGTCACCACACCATAAATCAACGAGCAAACTACCTGACCAAGAAAAAACCATGTCACCATTATAGAGAAGACAGGGCTTTTTTATGTTTGGACTGGCCTTATTGCTTTTGTCATCTGGATAGCCTTGTCGTAATTCGCGAATTTTTATAACGGGTAAATATTCAACACCTTCTGGTGGAAATTTCTGCAAAGCGAGTCCGTTTTGATAATGAGCGATTTTATCGAGGGGCTTAATTTGCCAACCCTTCGGAACCAAACGGCCGTTTCCCCCATCTACCAACTCACTCGGAAACAATTCATCATACGGCTGTTCCAGGCCACCAACCGCATTGCGCTGCACCGGGTCAAAATTCACAAACCAGGATTTGAAGAGGGTGCGGGCCATTTCTTCGAGGGTGGCGTTCATTTGTCGGTTGAGTTCGATTCTGTCGTCGAATGCAGAAAGAATGGCCGCAATAGTTCTTTGTTCCTCAATTTCAGGGAGGGTAATAAACATTCGGCGTTGGTCGCGTAAACTGACGTAATCGGCCATATCAGTTTGTCCTTTTACGCCTTGAACTTGAAGCCAAAATTCGCGCCCATGCATCCAATAATAGAGAAACCTCGGATCAATGAATTCATGATCGAGACTGCGCCAATAACAAAGTTGAGGTGAATAAATAAATCGCTCTATTTCTGAGCGCACAAATGCGAACCGACCTACTGTACCTTTTGAAGTAAAAACTACATCGCCTGGATAACTAGCCTTCTCGCCAACTTTATTTAGGTTTGCTTCTGGAAAACGATCAGCATCATCAAAATGAAACCCGTTATTGATATTGCTTACTCGTGCAAAAGGCAAACCTGTTGAAGCAAGCTCCGAGTTTTTTGCTCTATAACCATCACCGATAGTTAGAATACCATCGTTTATGAGGTTTTTAGTTCGATACTTATCCCAATTATTCATAACCAAAAGTAGATAGATTTTGCTTTATTGTCTGTTGGGTAGCATTTGATTGTTTGAATTGTTTTCCCAACTGAAGAACGAGCCGTTCCAGTTTCTGACCAAATGGTCCTCCATTGTCTTACATATTGGCCGCAGCCAACAAACGTCAAGCGTAAGCAAAAACATCTAATTGCACAACCCCGATTGGCT
>CAZXVH010000027.1:37756-47659 GCA_964643965.1 uncultured Ardenticatenaceae bacterium | reverse complement strand
TTAGCAAACCCCACCGCTCGCGTTTCGCGGATAACCGTTACTTGAATCTGGCCTGGGTATTGCATACTATCTTCAATGGTGTGGGCAATGTCCTTAGACATACGCATAGCCCCTAAATCGTCGATAGCGCCCGGTTTTACCAAAATGCGGATTTCACGGCCGGCTTGCAGCGCATAGGCGCTCTCCACACCCTCATATGCCATGGCAATTTCTTCCAACGTGCGCACCCGCTTGATATAGTTTTCTAGGCTTTCTCGGCGAGCGCCCGGACGCGCCCCGGAAATGGCGTCAGCCACTTCTACGATGATTGCCTCCAGGGACTCTTGTTCTACCTCATGATGATGGGAGGCGATGGCGTTGATAACCTGGGGCGGAACCCGGAAACGCTTGGCGAAGTCTGCGCCTAACATGGCGTGGGTTCCTTCTTGTTCATGATCCATCGCTTTGCCTAAATCGTGCAGCAAAGCGCCCATTTTCGCTATTTCCACATTGGCGCTTAGCTCAGAGGCGAGGATGGCGGCGATCTTAGAGGCTTCTATGGAATGATGTAGTTGATTCTGGCCGTAGGAGGTGCGGTATTTGAGTCGCCCCAACATGCGCAGCACCTGTGGATGCAGTCCATGTACGTTTGCTTCGTAGGCCGCTTGTTCACCCGCTTCTTTGATGATCTGCTCCACCTCTTTCTCAGAATCTTTAATCAGTTTTTCAATGCGGGCTGGATGAATACGGCCGTCTGTGACCAGCTTCTCCATAGCGCGGCGGGCGATTTCACGGCGCACCGAGTCAAAACTAGAAACAGTGACTGCTTCTGGGGTGTCGTCTACCACAATATCGACGCCGGCCGCCTGCTCGAAGGCGCGAATATTACGGCCGTTTCGCCCAATAATGCGTCCTTTCATCTCTTCACTGGGCAGGGGAACGACAGATACAGTTAATTCTGCTACCTGATCACTGGCAATACGCTGCATCGCCAATCCCACCAGCCCCCGCGCTTTAATTTCCGCTGTTTCCCGCGCCTCATCTTCAATCTCGCGCATCAGCCGGGCCATATCTTGCCGCGACTCTTTTTCAACCTCGGCCAACACCACCGCTTTAGCTTCCTCACTGGTCATACCGGCCACCTCTTCTAATTTCTGCCGGTGTTCCCCTTCCATTTGCGTGATTTCGTTAAAACGTATGTCCAAACGACTTTGCCGTTTGTTTAGTTTGGCTTCTCGCTGCTCAATCTTAACCGCTAACTTGTCCTGCGCAGCGCTCCGTTGATCCACACGCTCCTCTGCTTTTGCCAAATCTTGATAACGCTTGTCGATGGCCTTATCTGCGTCCTGCCGATTTTGTTTGGCTTCTTCTCGAGCGGCATTTAAAATTTGTTCTGATTCTTTCTCGGCAGCAGCGCGAGTCCGCTCCAATTCTTGATTAAATTGTGCTAAGGCTTCTTCGGTGCGGGGCTTGGTAAAATACCAGGTCGCCGCGGCCGCGATTGCGCCGCCGAGGATGACCCCCGCTAAAACCAAGACGCCTATCCAAATTCCAGACATGCTCATATTCTCCTATTTCGGTATACAGGCGAGAGATTTTTCACCTGTTTCAAATGTTAATTTTGTCATACTGATGTTAATTTTGTCATACTGAACGAAACGAACCATTCTGTAAATCATAAATGATTCACTTCGCTCAACCCGCCAAAGTTTCTGTGCCCGCTTCGTTTGTGTCGTTAACTTGCTGCCACGCGGTTTCAGTGATTTCTCTGATAAGGTCATAGCTAAAACCGCGCCTTTGTAAAAATTGACCCAATTTATTCTTAAACGCATCTTCAGGCAGTTGGGCTAACTGTCGCGCCTTTTTCTCGGCCGCTTTTTGGGCGGCTAATTTTTCATCTGACTCTGCCAGCACGTTATCAATGAGAGCGCGGTCAATGCCTTTTTGCTGCAATTCCTGGCGCAGCGCCATATGGCTGCGCGGCTTAAACGTGTCTCGCTGCTCTACCCAATACTGGGCGAAGGCTGCATCATTGAGCAGGTCTAAGTGGCACAGGTGCGTCACGACCTGCTCAATCACTTCCGGATCATACCCTTTACCACTCAAATTTTGTTGAATTTCAGTAATACTACGGGGACGCAGACTGACCAGGCGGTAGGCGCTATCTTTGGCTTTTTCAACACTGTCTCGTTGTTTCAGCGCTTCAATTTCTTCTTGAGAAAGTTCTTGTCCCACATGTAAACTGGCAGCCGCCACATAAGCAAGGCCAAAGGCAAACTCATCGTCTATATAGACGTTGACCCGGTTACGGTTGCGCGATTGGGCGCTTAAAGTAGTGATCTTTCCCATTTTAAAATAAAAACGACCGTAGTTTCTAATCACCACGGCCGTTGCTGATGCCAAAGTTGTGTGACACAAACGTCACACTTCAATAACCTGTACTTGATCAAATGGAGTAACCATTTGTTACTCTGGGAAGTCCTGCTGTGATCCTGAAACGCGATCACAAACAAATGTGTCCTGGTTTGAGTATGATAGGATGGCAAACAGTTAGTGAGAGGACTTTAATCAGTTAACTAATATGTATTTTCCTTAAAATAAAGCCCTATCAATTTCCGAAAGCTATCATTATATCGCGTATCAATCGCGCTCAGATTTCCAGTTATTTGCAATCCGGAGAAAATTAACCGGATCGACTTTCCCTTAATATTTGATCTGTCAACAGATAATAAACAATCAGTCAACGCCGAAGCGTTTTTGCTCAGTAAGTAGCTTATTCAATGAATGCTTCGTCTTTATCAACGGCATTCAGAGTAGCTAATCCGGCGGCAGTGCGCACCAGATTTTCTAATTCCAGCAACAAGGCCTGGTTTTCTGCCAGAAATTCTTTGGCATTTTCCCGGCCCTGTCCTAATAAGGTCTCGTCATAGCGGAAATAAGCGCCGCGTTTGTTGACGATTTCATAAGTCACCGCCAAATCTAGAACATCGCCTGTTTTGGAGATGCCTTCATTATACATAATGTCGAATTCACATTCGGTGAAGGGGGGCGCTACTTTGTTTTTCTTTACCTTGACCCGGGTGCGGTTGCCCACTACATCGGCGCCGGCTTTGATGGCCTGAATGCGCCGAATATCGAGGCGCACCGAAGCGTAAAATTTGAGGGCGTTGCCGCCGCTGGTGGTTTCCGGGCTGCCAAACATGACGCCGATTTTAGAACGGAGTTGGTTGGTGAAGATGACAATGGTATTGGTCTGTTTGATGGCCCCAGAAAGTTTACGCAGGGCTTGCGACATGAGCCGCGCTTGCAGCCCGACGTGGGCGTCGCCCATTTCCCCTTCAATTTCAGCGCGAGGCACCAGGGCGGCCACCGAGTCTACCACGACGACATCCATGGTGCCGGAGCGGATGAGGGCGTCGGCGATTTCCAGGGCTTGTTCGCCGGTGTCGGGCTGTGAAATGTACAGATTGTTGACGTCTACGCCACATTTGGCGGCATAACCGGGGTCGAGGGCGTGCTCCATATCGATGAAGGCGCAGATGCCGCCTTGTTTTTGGGCTTCAGCGATGATGTGCTGGCAGACGGTAGTTTTACCGGAAGATTCAGGGCCGTAGATTTCGATGACGCGGCCGCGTGGTACGCCGCCCACGCCCAGGGCGATATCCAGGGAAAGTGAACCGGTGGGGATGGATTCAACTTGAAGGTGGTAGGCGTCGCCCAATTTCATGATGGCGCCCTCGCCAAATCGTTTGTTGAGGGTGGCTAATGTGGTTTCAAGTTGTCGCTCTTTATCTTTTTGGGCCATGCTTTCCTTATTGTCACCTTGTGGACACTTTGTTGTCAGGTTATGTCGAATCTTAAGCTTGTAGTGTACAATAGCGTTATGGAATTCGCAAACCGCTGGCCCTCTCCTCCTGATGTTGATAATGAGGATATTTTTGATGTCCGGGTTGCTCGAAAATCGGATGCGGTTTCAATATCCCGCTTACTAAATTCAACGCAATTGGTGCATATGCATGTGGATTGGCATATGCCGGTTGATTGGTTGGGAGAGGCGGGTTTTATGGTGGCGCCTCAGGTGGGTCGGGCTGAAGGGAACGAACGGCATATAACCCTGGTGGAGCCGCGTGAGCAGTTGTTGGCCTGCCTGGCGGTGACGGCGGATCCGCTGCCGGCCGCCTGGGTGAGGTTAACGGCCGTTTCCCCGAAGGTGGATGTCGCCGCTGTTTTGTCTGAGATGTTTGCTCGAGTGGTGGATGTGCTGCGTGAAACGGCCGTTACGGAAATTGGCTGGCTGGTCTTGAATCCCTGGCCATTGCCTTACTTGCCGGCGCTGGGCTTCCAACAATTGACGATGATTGAAACATACCGTAAGGATGATTTAGAGACGCCCCCTGTGATACCGGCGCCGGACTTGGTGATCAGGCCGGTAGCGGAGGGGGATTTTGAACGGCTGGCGATGTTGGAAACGGCCGTTTTTGCCCCATTATGGCGGTTTAGTGCAAGTACATTACGCCTGGCCTGGCGAGAGGCGATTGGTTTTGATGTGGCGCTGGCTGGAGAGCAGATTGTAGGCTACCAGATCAGCTCGGGTGGGCGCTTTGGCGCTCATTTGGTACGCATGGCAATCTCTCCCGATGTTCAAGGACAAGGGGTGGGGTCAGCCTTGTTGGCGCACACTACCCATGGCTATCGCGCTCAAGGTTATGATCATATTACCTTGAATACCCAGGTCGATAACCCCTCTTCCCATCACCTTTACGAAAAATTTGGCTTCCGAGCGACCGGTGAGAAGATGCCGTTATGGGTTATGTCCTTTTGAACATAGCTGAATCTGGTTGAGAGATGGCAGGCTGGCGTTTGTCCTTTGAGGAGGCAGTAATATGAGCGATTTAAAACCAGTAGAATTGGCAGAAGATGAACCTTATGTTAACGCAATGTTACTGCAAATGATGCGTGGCATTGAAGATGTTATGGGAAAGCATGGCTTGAACGCCGTCTTGCGCTTGAGTAAGCTGGATCGTTATGTGGACAATCCGCCTCCGAATAATCTTGAATTTGGCGTATTGGCGCGAGAGTATGCGCGTCTGAATGAGGCGATAGAAGAGTTTACCGGCAGGGCCGGCAAAGGGATGCTTCAACGAATTGGTCGCTCTTCATTCCGCTGGGGCGTCCAAGAACAGTCTGCGGTGATGGGTCTGGCTGGCATTGCCTTAAAGGCGCTGCCGCAGCGTTTGCGCAAACGGGCTGTCCTCCTGGGAATGCGTAAGGGCATTATGGATACGGTGCCATATGCCTCCATTGAAGTCAAAGACGAAGATGGCGTACTGGTGTTTACGGATTATGCTTGCGTAAGCTGTCATATGCGACATGCTGAAAATCCGGTATGTCATTTGTACGCCGGTTCTTTGTTGGAAGCGATGGTTTACGCCACCGGCAAAGATTTCCGAGATTTTGAGGTGATTGAGACACATTGCCGGGCGTTGGGGGATGGCGTTTGTCGGTTTGAAATACGTGCTAAATGAGTGCATCACCGTCTTCCCCACCGCGCCGTGTCAATGTCTGGGTCGATCTGGCTTTTATGTTATGGGCGGCTCTGTTTTTGGGCGCGTTGAGCGGTATGGTGGGCAAGTTCCCGGTTGGCCTGATATCAGCGGTGACGCTTCTGGGCGTCTTTGGCGCTTATAACGGGATTTTACCCCGGAATATAGGCTTGAGGCGGGGTCTGTTTGCCGGGATGGTGTTGGGCGCTTCTGTGGGTACTGTGGGTTTGTTCTTGGGTGGCAGTATTGAGGATGTGCGTTCCGGGCTATTTTTGGGGGTGCTTCTAGGCGCTGTGTTAGGGGGGATTATTAGCATTGTCAGCCGGCCGGAATTTGAAGCAGGTGAATCCATTTTCTACCACATTATATTGCTGGTGGGGTCTGTGGCGCTGGGTGGGCTGCTGGCCGGGATAGTGGGTTTGTTTGCCGGTGGCTTTGTTGGTCTGACGCGGCAAATACCGCATGGGGGTGTGCTGGGTATAACGGCAGGTGTAATTGTGGGCGCTTACCTGGGCACAAGTTTTCATGATCGGCGGGCTGTGTGGCTGGGTGGCTTGAGCGGCGGGGTGATAACGGCCGTTTCTATCTGGTTTGGCGGCGCATTGGCCGGGTTGATATTGGGCGCACTCGGCGGCTGCCTGGCGCCGATGTTGTTTGTGGCCTTTATTGGGGCAGTGGGCGGTTTAACGGCGCGTGGATTGAAAGCAATGATCGTAGAAGCGCTGGAAGCGCCCAGTGAAATGTTAGCTCAAGGAGCCATTCCCTTTTTACTGCCGGCTATGATCACCGGGGCTATTGTGGGTGCATCTGGTTCTGGACCGGGCGGATTGGTGCTGATTTCAGCCTTGCTGGCCTTGATAGGCTTGTTGTTTGGCGCCTTTGGGGATTTTAGCGGCCGTTCCGGACAGCAAGTCACCCTGCGCTCGGTAGTGGAAATGGCGATGATGGGCGCAGATGAATGGCAGATGCGCCGCGTAGCCGCCCAGATAACCGGCCCTGGCCGCACACAGGCCGCTAAAGGGTTGGTATTAGGTATTATTGTAGGCATCATGGGCAGCACGGCCGGTTATGCCCTGATCGATTTTTTCTTGTAGCAGATTATGCAAGAGTGGACGGCCGTGAAAGGTGGCTGTTATGGTGAAAGAGAACAATGAGAATCAGGCTGCCTGCCCGGAGCGTGGCGCAAATAAGGTGATGGGCCTCACTTGTTGGGAGCAGTTTGGTGCGATCCTGGCTTGGAAATGGCATGATCTTTATTTGCAAACGGAACACTTTTTGACAGTGGCTTCCTATAAGTAAGCAAACGCTATACGCAGCGAGTTATCGTTCAAATAAAAAGGTAATGAGAACGGAGCGCGGAATTCCCCATGAACGGGGCACACCACGATGAGTGATAATGGAGCACAGGCGTTTCGCCTGCATGTGGCGAACGGGACGTTCGCGCTCCTATTTACACAGGAGATGAAAATGAAAAGAGCAGCCTTAAACGAAGGAGAACTGGAAAAAGCATTACAAGATTTGGTGGGTTGGCAGGTGCAAGCGGGAAAACTGCATAAAGAATTTAAGTTTAAATCATTTGCGACGGCGATGGGGTGGATGGTGTCTGTGGCTATCGAAGCAGACAAATTAGACCATCATCCAGAGTGGCGCAATGTGTACAATAAGGTGGTGGTTGACCTGGTGACCCATGATTTGGATAACAAGGTCAGCACATTCGATGTGGAGTTGGCAAAACGGATGGATGCCCTCACCGTTCACTGAAAACGGTTCACTGTACACTGAAAACGGTTCACTGTACATTGAAAACTGTTCCCTGTTCCCCCTGTCCTGGAAACAAAAAAGCATCCAATAAACCTGGATGCTTTCCAATAGCGGGGACAGGATTCGAACCTGCGACCTCCGGGTTATGAGCCCGACGAGCTGCCTCTGCTCTACCCCGCATCAACGAAGGGGGATTATAACCACCTTCATTTGTTTGTCAAGGGCTGTTTACATAAATAATATATAAAGGCACAACTTCGCTCTATTTCTAACTATCAATTAAACTTAATAACTGTTCGCAAATAAGTTCGTAGTAACGGATTCAGCCGTTCAGACCGCTAAAGCGGTTACTACAAACCAAATCGCTCAGTTAAAAAGAAACAGTTACTTCTTATTGCCGGAGGAAACATGCCAAGATTAACGAAAATTTACACAAAAACGGGAGATAGTGGGGAAACGGCTTTGGCCGGTGGACAGCGAGTGTTGAAAGAGTCGCAGCGCATTCATGCTTTTGGCGCGGTGGATGAATTGAATTCCCATTTGGGCGTGGCGCTAGCATTGGGCTTATGTGAAAAATTAACGGCCGTTCTGCCTGTCATTCAGAATGAGTTATTCAATCTAGGGTCTGACCTCGCTTTTTTGGAAGAAGACAAACAAAAATATGAGTTGCCCAAGATAGAAACCAGGCATGTGGCAGCCCTGGAAGCATTGATCGATGACCTGAATGCCGTTGTGGGACCTTTACAAAACTTTATTTTACCGGGCGGCACGCCAGGCGCTGCGCAGCTACATGTGGCCCGCACAGTTTGCCGCCGGGCAGAACGCGAGGTCGCCGCCTTGTCCCGTGAAGAAAGCATTGGTGAATTTGTGCTGCCTTATTTAAACCGGTTATCAGACGCTTTGTTTGTCATGGCGCGTTTTGAAAACAGGGAGGCAGGGCAGGCAGAGGCCCTTTGGGATTCACATCGGTAGCAGCCTCGTGCAACTTCCTCTGTTTTTGGTACACTTTTTGTAAATATTTGAAACATTTGGAGATTTTATATGTTCTCGAATTTGTTACTGGTTACTGTGATCATTTTTATTTTGTGGGCTGTGGCCATGGGCTACTACCTCTACACATCACAACAGCAGGAAAGCCTGGAAGATCAGGTTGAATTATTGCAAGACCTGCTGGATAACTCAAAGCGGATTGATGCGTAATCAAGGGATATGAGGAGGCATCCATGAAGAAAAACTTGTTATTCTGGGGATGCGCCATGTTGGGGATGATGTTGTTGGCGGCGTGTTCAATAAGCAGCGGTGGTGTGGATAAATGTACCGTAGGCGGCGCTCTTTTCCAAGATGATTTTGGCGGTGAGCAGAACTGCGGATGGGCGCTTTACAATCGAGGTGGGGCGGTGGTGGAAATTGATCAGGGCGTGTTGCGCATAAGCACCAGCCAGCCGGGTCAGATTTGGTGGACTAATCCAGGGCAAAGTTTTGACGATGTGATCATTTCAACGGATGCTCGCCAGATAAGCGGCCCCAACAACAATGCCTACGGTGTGATATGCCGCTATCAAAACGAAGAAAATTTCTATGTATTTCTTATCAGTGGCGATGGCTATTATACGATTGGTAAATATACGAGTGATAGCCCTACGGTAACGTATCTCACTGAGGAAGGTAAGTATCAATTTTCAGAAGTGATTAACCAGGGCAATGCCACGAACCAAATTCGGGCCACTTGTATTGGCCAGGAATTGAGCCTGGCAGTGAATGGCATAACGCTGGCAACGGTGATGGACCCCACCTTTGTTATTGGGGATGTGGGGTTGGCTGTCAGCACCTTGGAACCAGGAACGGCCGTTGTGGAGTTTGATGATTTTCGGGTGGTAGCGCCGTAAATGAAAAAGTTTCGTCTGGTTAGTGCGATCTGGTTGCTCGGGCTGCTGGCGGCTTGTGCTGGTCAGGAAGCGGCGACTGTTCCTGAGGACATCCTGTTTCAGGATCAATTTATACCCGGTGAATCTGGGGATTGGCTTTTGGAAGGAGATGATCTGGGCAGAACGGCCGTGATAGACCAAAAGCTCGTCATTACCATCAACCAGCCCAATACCATGCAGTACGCCGCCTTGTCGGAACCCGTCTTCACCCATTTTAGCTTTGAAGTGCAGACCCAGCAGACAGCGGGGAATCCTGAAAGCAGTTATGGCCTCCTGGTTGGTCTCACAGATTCCGGCAGTTTTTATCGCTTCGAGATAACCAGCAACGGTCTTTACATGATTGAACGCCACAACGGAGATGGTTCCTGGCGTCAATATCTGGGCGATTGGACGCCATCGCCAGCCATCAATCAAGGACTCAACACCTCCAACCAACTAAAAGTTGAGGTCAATGGCTCCTCCTTGTCGTTTTATGTCAATGGCAATTTACTCCATGAAATCCTTGAAGACAGCGTGACCCCAGGCGCCATCGCCTTAGACGCCGGGACATTTGGGCAGACCGGTTTACAAGTCGTTTTTGATAATGTGGTCGTGCGGGATCTGGCGCTTGCTGAGGATTAGACGGATTGCAAAAAATGTGACTCTCCTTCGTAAATGGGAGCGCGGACAGCTTGTCCGCACAATGCGGACAAGCT
>CAZXVH010000027.1:0-37746 GCA_964643965.1 uncultured Ardenticatenaceae bacterium | reverse complement strand
ATGTCCCTCACTCTTTTTTGGGGTGGCCTGCACTTCCGCCCCCACCCTGCCCCCACCCCGCCCCCCGCTCCCAGGTTTTCATTCATGGTAGCTTCGGCGTGAGCAGCGCCCCCGCTCATGGGCAACTCCTCAAATGATACAAAAATCAATTGAGCAGATAATTGACAGTCAGGTCGTCGATATAGCGACGCTAAGCGGCGGCTGTATTGGGCAGGTTTACCGTGTGTGGCTGGCAGACGGCCGTTCTCTGGTGGTGAAGGTAGACGACGCCCCTGATTCGCAGCTTTCAGTGGAAGGGTATATGCTGCGCTATCTGCGGCAGCACAGCGCTTTGCCCGTGCCGGATGTCGTTCATGCGGAAAACGGCTTGCTGATAATGTCGTTTTTACCGGGAGAGAGCCATTTTGAGGCATCGGCTCAGGCCCATGCCGCCGAGCTGCTGGCGGCGCTGCACAATGTCACGGCCGACCAGTTTGGACTGGAACAAGATACACTCATTGGTGGCCTGTTGCAGCCCAATCCACCAATGGATTCCTGGTTAGACTTTTTCCGGGAGGCGCGGCTGTTGTTTATGGGGCGGGAAGGGGTGCGTGCCAACCGGCTTCCCGGCGCCCTCTTTGCCCGACTGGAAAAGTTTGCTGATCATTTGCATAATTGGCTGCTGGAACCAGAACGGCCGTCTTTGATTCATGGCGATGTCTGGACAACCAACGTGCTGGCGTGGGAAGGTAAAATCACCGGGTTTGTAGACCCGGCCATTTATTATGCCCATGCTGAGATTGAACTGGCTTTCACCATCTTGTTTGGAACCTTCGGCCGTCCATTTTTTGAACGGTATGATGACATCCTGCCCATCGCGCCCGGTTTTTTTGAAGAACGACGCGACATTTATAATCTCTACCCTTTGTTGGTTCATGTGCGCCTTTTTGGCGGCAGCTATGTCAATTCCGTAGAGCGGACCCTGCGCCAATTTGGTTACTGAAATGAGGTTGAGTAATTAATATGGAAGAGCACGTTAAGCAAAAATTATTGACTCTCAATCAAGATTTCTACAATGAATTGGCAGCGCCTTTTGCGGAGAGCCGGACCCGGCCGCAGCCAGGCTTCACCCATTTATTGGCAGAATTGCCCCAGCCCTGTTCTTATTTGCTGGATGTGGCTTGTGGTGAAGGGCGGTTAGGGCGATTTCTATTGGCGCGGCAGGCGATTCGCTGGTATACCGGCGTTGATTTTAGCGCCAGGCTGCTCAATATAGCCCAAGAGTTAACCATGGGGGATTTCCACCAACGAGATATTAGCCGGCCGGGCAGCTTGTATGGGCTGGGCACATTTGATGCGGTCACTTGCCTGGCGGCGATGCAGCATTTGCCCGGCCGACAGGCGCGGTTAGATTTGCTCAATGAGATGAAAGTTGTCCTCAATCCGGGCGGCCGTATTATCTTGTCTAACTGGCAATTTATGGACAGTGAACGGCAGCAGCGCAAGATTGTAGATTGGGGCAATGTGGGCTTGCGACCAGAAGAAGTAGAAGCGAAGGATTACCTGCTTACCTGGCAGCGGAATGGCTTTGGTTTGCGCTATGTCAGTATGATTGATGAAGAGGAAACGGCCGTTCTCGCCGCCGCCGCCCATCTGAAAATCGTCAAACAATTCCGCGCCGATGGCAAAGAAGGCAACTTAAGTCTTTACACGGTTTTAGAGCTAGAATAGTTTCTGCGGCCACCCCTGAAAACCCCTCGATTTTTGGAATTAGGGAGGCAATGCTACAATGAGATGCGGAGGTAAACATGAGTTTAAAGGAACAATTAACCCAAGATATCATCACCGCCAGCAAAACAGGTGATGGCAAAAAACGAGACGTATTGCGCATGTTGCAGGCCGCTATCAAACAAGTAGAGATTGATGATCGGATTACTTTGGATGATGATGGGGTGCAGCAGGTACTCACCAAACAGGCCAAGCAGCGTCGGGAAAGCATTGCCGAATATAGCAAAGGGGGCCGGGCAGATTTGGTGGCGCAAGAAGAGTATGAACTCCAGATTATTGAAGCCTACCTGCCCCAGATGATGAGCCGTGAAGAGATTCAGGTATTCGCGCAGCAAGCTATCACCGATACGGGCGCCAGCAGCGCCAAAGACATGGGCCAGGTTATGGCTAAATTGATGCCCCAAGTGAAAGGTAAAGCGGATGGCCGCCTGGTCAATGAAGTTGTGCGCGAGTTGTTGCAATAGGAAAGACGCCAGAAGTTCAATTTCTTCAAGGAGTTGACCTTCTCAGGTGAATAGATGATGACATCTGACGAAAGAGGGCAGTCACGCTGGCAGGGAGTGATAACGGGATCGATGCTTTGGCTCTACGCCTTGCTCTTGGCCGTTGCCCTGACGATTATCCTTTCCCTCTCCTTCTTTCAGCGGGCTACGGTAACGGCCGTTGTTGGGGATCCGGCGGCGGCTGATGTATTTGCCCCCGTCACCTACACCTACACCAGCCAGGTACTCACCGACCAGGCTCGCAAAGACGCCGCCAATGCCACCCCAGATCAATACACAGCGCTAGATGCGGACATTGGTCGGGCGCAGTTGACCCTGGCGCGCCAGTTTTTTAATTTTGTCGATACCGTCCGCGCCGACGCCCAGGCCACCACCGCCAAGAAAATCGAATATCTGCGCTCGGTGGTCACTATTCTCATTGATGATGCGGTTGCCAATGCTCTGTTGGGCTTGAGCGATGAAGAATATGAAAAAGTCAAGCAAGAAACGTTTGACATCATCGATACCGTTATGCGCCAGGAAATACGGGAAAGCCAACTGCGAGATGCGCAGCGAGCAGCCCGACGACAGGCCAGCCTGAATCTGACGCCGGCGCAGGAAAATATCGTCACCAGTATTGCCCCGCAGTTCATCGTAACGAATGTTTTTTTGGATGAGGTCGCCACAAAGGCCAATAAAGAAGCGGCCGGGGCGGCCGTAGCGCCTGTGGTGCGCACAGTTTATAAAGGACAGCAAATCGTCTCTGCCGGTTCTATCATCAATCCCGCCGATGTGGAATTGCTGGATGAATTGGGCTTATTAGAGGAGCAGATTGAATGGCAAGAGATCGTCAGTATTTTTATGGCGTCGCTGCTGGCCAGTGTGCTGATCACGCTGTTCTGGCAGCAAATGGACAGTGGCCTCACCCAAAACGGCCGTTATCTACTGGCGCTCACCTCCCTGATTTTAATATTTGCCCTTATCGCTAAAATTTTACCGGCCGGCGCCAGCTACATGCTCTACTGGTTCCCCATGGCCGCGTTATCCATGCTGGTCGCCGTCATCTTTGATGTGAACCTAGCTGTTCTCGTCACAGTGGTAATGGCCGGTTTATTGGGTTTCACCATTACCACCGCTTCCCTGGAAATGACCCTTTACTTTGCCACCGGGGGGCTGCTATCCATTCTCACCTTGCGTGACGCCCAGCGCATTAACGCCTTCTTCCGCGCTGGCGTGGTGGCCGCCATCGGCTATATGATCGTCATTCTCATGTTCCGCATCACCCAGGAACTTGCCTTTTTTGATCTGGCGCAGCTGCTGCTGTTTGGCATAGCAAACGGAGTGCTTTCCGCTGCCTTAACGTTGGCTGGTTTCTTCCTGATGGGCACTATTTTCCGTATGACAACCACCTTGCAACTGCAAGAACTATCCCGGCTGGACCATCCACTGCTGCAAGAGCTGCTGCGTAAAGCGCCGGGCACTTACCATCACAGCATCATGGTCTCCAATCTGGCCGAGCAAGCCGCCGACCGGGTGAAAGCCAATGGCACCCTGGTGCGTGTGGGTGCGTTTTACCATGATATTGGCAAAATGAACCATCCTGTTTATTTCACTGAAAATCAAGAAGGCGTTAATCCTCACGATATGCTGGCTCCTCATGAGAGCGCCCGCATTATCATCAACCATGTGCCCGATGGCCTGGCTCTGGCAAAGGCATACAAATTGCCGGATCGCATCCGGTATTTTATTGCGGAACATCACGGCACTCGCCTGGTTTGGGGCTTTTATCGTAAGGCGGTGGAGCAGGCGGGTGGGGATGAATCTTTGGTGGCTGCCGAAAAGTTCCGCTATCCGGGGCCACGCCCACGCAGCCGAGAATCTGGCATTGTCATGCTGGCAGATGCCGTGGAAGCCACTTCTTCCGCTTTGCGCCCTGATACCGGACGGGCTATTGAAAAACTAGTTAATAAAATAATTGATGACGATGTGATGATGGGACAGTTGAACAATTCTGGTTTGACGTTGAAAGATGTTGAGATGGTGCGGGAGTCGTTTATTGAGACCTTGAAAGGGCGTTTCCACGTGCGCGTGAGGTACCCTGGAAATGAGCAGCTTGAGGAGAGTATGGCGCCAGCTTTGGCCGCGCCGGCCCCGGCGCAGCTGCCGGAACCACAACCAGAATTCTTGTCGACCCCTAAAAATGAGATGGAATCAGTGGCAGTTGAGGATTCTCGACTTGTTGAATAGGGATGGGTTATGACGCTTGAGATTGATCTGTTTATCGTGGAAGGGGTGAGTGTGCCGGAAACGGCCGTTTCTCTCATCAAAACGGCCGTGCAAACCACCCTTCAACACGAACAAGTCGATAACGTGGCGCTCTCCATTTTGCTGACCAATGATGCTGAAATCCAGGCCATGAACCGGGATTATCGGGGCGAAGATCAGCCGACCGATGTTTTAAGCTTTTCAGCCGATAATGAAATGATCCCGCCGGAGATGGCTGGCTATCTGGGTGATATAGCTATTTCTGTGCCTACGGCCGGACAGCAGGCGCAAAAATCAGGCCATGATCTGCTGGCAGAATTGCAGCTGTTGGCGGTACACGGCGTTCTTCACTTGTTGGCATACGACCATCTGGAACCTGTGGCAAAAGAAGCGATGTGGGCGGCGCAAACGGCCGTTCTCACCCAACTAAACCTCAGCCACATCAACCCCACCGAAGACCCCCATGCCTGACAAAAAAGCCAACGAAATCCACAGCCGCCTCCAAAGTTTTCGTTACGCCTTTGAAGGGTGGGGCTATATGCTGCGCACTCAGCCTAACGCCTGGATTCATGCCCTTATCAGCGCCGCAGTATTCCTCCTCGGTTTTTGGCTGCGGCTGCCGCGCCTGGAGTGGGCCATCCTCATTTTGACCATTTTACTGGTATGGATGGCGGAATTTATGAACACTGCCCTGGAAGCGGTGGTGGATATGGCTTCTCCTGAATTCCACCCTTTAGCTAAAACGGCCAAAGATGTGGCGGCAGCGGCCGTCCTCGTTGGCGCGGCCGGCGCCGTTCTCATTGGCCTGCTGATCTTGGGGCCTCCCCTTTGGCTGAAAATAACCGGCTAGAGAAGTGGACGGTGGACAGTAAACAGTAAACAGTAAACAGTTTTTAATCCGCAATCCGCAATCCACAATCCGCAATCTCCAATCTCCATCTTCTCAAGATTGTATCTTTGCCAGCCAGCGATCTGCCCGGTCTGCCAGATTGTTCCAGGCGACTTCATAAATGGGTGTGCGCTTATCCGGTTTGACATAGTGGCCGGCTTTCTTATCTTCAATGGCTTGTTGGTAGACATTTATCAAACGTTGGGTGACTTTGATGGTTTCGTAAGTGTGCGCTTTTGTTATCGCCCCCTCGCGCAATTGCTTTGCCAGGTCTTCATCTTGCAATACCCGGTCGATACCCTTAGCCAGGTCTTCCGCATCGTTTTCTGTGAGAAGGCCATCTTTGCCATTTTCCACAATGTCAGAGGTGCCGGTGGCGTCTACGGCAATGACGGGCAAATTGGCAGCCATTGCTTCCAGCGTCACCAATCCCTGGGTTTCGGTTGTGGAGGCAAAGGCAAAAAAGTCGGCGGCTTTAAGATAGGCGGGAACCTGCTCAAATGGGATTTGCCCCACAAAATCTACACGCTCCAGAATGTTCAAGCTATTTGCCAGTTTGCGTAAACTGCCGCGGTCCGGACCATCGCCAATGATCGCCAAAACGGCCTGAGGGTGTTTTTCAGCGATTGTAGCGAAGGCTTGAAGGAGCGTCTCGAAGTTTTTTTCCGCAGCCAGGCGGCCAATGGAGATGATGACCTTTTGCTGGTCATTCCAATTGCGCTCCGAACGGATGGAACGGCCGTCTGCCGTCTCATAAGGTTCCAAATCAATGCCCGTAGGAATCACCGTCACCCGTTCCGTGATGCCATACGTCTCCTCAATCATCTGCTTAATACTGAGACTGGGAGCCACAATATGCTGGCATTTTTGCATATAATTTGCTAATTGGTGGCCCAGAATCTCCTTGGCCAATTCATCTGGCAGCCCGCCAAACTGCACATATTCCTTGTAGCGCGTGTGATGCGTAAATACCAGCGGAATGCCCAACTGCTCTGCTTTATCAGCAGCGGCGTTGCCTATCAGCGCCGGGTGATGGGCATGAATCACATCCAGGCCCAATTTAGGCAGCACCCAATCAATATGACTGGACACCGGAATTGTGGCCGGGTAATTCCGTATCGGAATATTGATCGCTGGATAACGAAAGACAAAAGGCTCCTCATCCTCATACTTGGGCGCATCCTGTCCAAAGACAAAGACGGTATTGCCTAATTTTTCTTGCGCCATGCGAAATGTGCCAATAGAACGGACTACGCCGCTCATCACCGGAAAATAGGTATTCGTAAAATGGGCAATATGCAATCCAGACGTATTCATTTTTCCCTCTCCTCATTCATTCAGCCAGACTTTTCAGATTTTGACAACTCTTTCAAGGCGGCCACTTCATGATAAGCATATACCAACATACCGGCATTCCAGGACAAAGGCGCTTCTGAAGTGTACCAAAATGTGGATAGATGAGCGCCAGTTGGCCCATAAACCTCGTGAACCACGCCATCGCGCACAATGGCCTCGGCCGCTCGTTGTAAAATTGTTTCCGCTTCGGCAATGCGTCCACTGCGGGCCAGGGCAATAATATGCCAGGCGCCCAGCCACAGCCAGGCTGCCCGCGTATGGTATTCACCAATGCCACCCAAACGATTCTCAATGGCGATCAGCCCCCTGGGATAAGGGGCATTGGTTACTTTTGTGGGCACGGGATCAGCCATGCCATATTCTTCCATTTTATCTAAGATGCTGTGCGCCTGCTCCTCAGACGCCACTCCCCAGGCGATAGCCAGGCAGTTGCCGCTGCTGCTCAACATTTCATGGTCGGCGCTGGTGACGAAGTAACCCAAATCTTGTCGCCAAAAGTATTGTTGAATGGAATCGTAGATGCCTTGCGCTTTGGCTTCATAAAACGCCATATCATCCATCAGTTCGAGACGGCCGGCCGCTTGCGCCAGTTCACTGAGCGCTTTCCAGTAGAGGACATTGGTGTAAAGAATCCGCCCCGTCCGCCCGACGCTATCCGCCCAATCTGTAAACGCGGATTGGTGCAGCAGCCCATCTTCTGCCTGGGCATGGCCGTTCAGCCAATCGATAGCCTGCTTGAGGCCCTGCCAATGCATCGCCAGGAAATCATCGTCGTCTGTATGCACCGCGTAGCGCATGGCGGCAATGACGATCAGACAGTTGCCATCCAGAGAAATGGTGTTGTGGGCGGTGACATATTTGGGTTTCAGCGGGCTGAGAATAGGTTGCTCTCTGCCAAACAAGGAATGAATATAGCGATCTACGACGCTGGTGGAATGAATTTTTACGGGAAATTGCCCGGTATCTCTTTGAAAGTTGAAAAAAAGCGCCAGGCCGTCTCGAGCGGCGTCTAATTCATTGACGGCTAACAGGCCATAACTGGCAAAACCGAAATCTCGCGCCCAGGGTTCCCGGAAGTTGCGGATTCCGGCGCATACTACCGTCACATCCCGGCCGTCAGGCAGACGCCGTTTTTCGATGCTGGCCTTCAGGTTTGCCAGGGCGATGCGGTACCCTTGCTCTCGGATTTGCTCCGCCCCGTTTGCTTCTGAGAAGATGCGCGGATCAATGAGCCTGGGCTGTAAAATAACGAGCCACAAATATTTGCCAATGAGCCATATTTGATAGCTCAATAAACTGATCAGGGCGAGGCCAAATAACCAGGCGGCGAGGATGCGCTTGCGGGTATGTCTTAGGGAGAAAAACATGGGTTATTTAGGCAGGCTTTCTGGGGCAATATGGCGCAGGAAGGGGTTGGCTGCATCCCGTGCTGATATGATGGGATTATCGACCCCCCAGGCTACATGCAGCTCAGGATCGTTCCAGGCGACGCCGTTTTCGTCTGCGCCCCCGTTGTAATAGCCATCCACGATGTAGGTATGGGTGGCCGGGGTGAGCGCCACAAAGCCATGGGCCACGCCGCAGGGTATGAACAGACCTATTTCATGCGCTCCGCCCATTTCCACGGTTTGGGTCTGTTTGAAGGTGGGGGAATTGGGGCGAATATCGGCCAGCGCTGCCCGGATTGTGCCCTTGACAACATACCAGTAATCCACCTGGTTATGATGATAATGCAGGCCACGCAAGACGCCAGCGGCCGAATCGGAGCGGTTGGTCTGTAAAATGTGCCAGGAACGTTGAGGGAACCATTCTTTGCGAAAGGTTTCCAGAAAACGGCCGCGCTCATCCTCGTAAGCCTCTAAGTTGACAATATAAACGCCCTGAATGTGGGCGGATTCTTCGATTTGGGGCATGGTGATCCTTTTGATTAGCAGTGGTGAAATTAGAGAGTAGGCCGTAGGGAGTGGAGCCGTCGACTTTCCACTCCCTAACTCCCTCTCTCTGGTAAGTTACGGGTGTGAATGTGTTGCATTATCTTTTGAGCAGGTTGCTGGCAAAGAACCATAAATTGGCCGGCCGTTCAGCCAGCCGGCGCATAAAGTAGGGGTACCAAGCGGCGCCATAAGGCACGTAAATGCGAACCTGGTATCCTTTTGCCACCAGTTTTTCTTGCAAATCACGCCGTATGCCGTAAAGCAGTTGAAACTCGAATGTATCGGGAGCGATTTGGTGGGTCTGGGTGTATTCGATAGCAGCTTGCACCATCGCTTCGTCGTGGGTGGCGATGGCCAGGTGGAGGCCGTGCTGTTGGGCGTTTTCGCCGAGCATTTGCTGCATGAGTGTGATGTAGTTGGCGTCGGTATCTGCTTTTTGGGCGAAGGCACGGTCGGCGGGTTCGGCGTAAGCGCCTTTGCAGAGGCGCACCCAGGCGCCTTCTTCGATGAGTTGGCGCACATCTTCTGCGGTGCGGAACAGGTAGGCTTGAATGACGATGCCCACGTTGTCGAAGCCATCTTCAAAGCGAAGTTGGCGGTAGATGCGCAGGGTGATGTCGGTAACGGCCGTTTCTTCCATGTCAATACGCACTTTAAGCTGATATTGGGCCGCTTTACTCAATAACTGCCGCATATTTTCTCGGGCCAGGTTTGGATCAATACGCAGGCCCAACTGCGTCAGCTTCACTGAGACATAAGCATCTAAGCCGGCGGCGTTGATGGCGTCGATCAACTGCAAAATTTCGTCGCGGGCCGCATTGGCCTCTGCCGAAGTCGTTACGCTTTCACCCAAGAAATCCAACGCCGTCAACATGCCGTTATTCTTGAGCGTCTGTGCCACTTCCAGCGCTTCTGTGCGGGTTTCACCGGCGACAAAGCGGCGTGCGACCGCTCGGGCTGGCGGCATATCGGTGACAATACGGCGGGACCAAACGGCCGTTGATAGATACAAAATCAGCCCATGCAGCCAACGTTCTCCAAAACGATAGAGAACCAAAGCCGTCAATAAAAATGTGATAAGCAACGGGGTTGCCAAAGAAATCTTTTTTCGCTTAGACATAGACCTGATTTTACCTGAAAATGCGGGAGGAAACAGGGGGTAACCCTTGTTTCCGGAGTAGTTCATACAAACCGCCCCGGAAACAAGAAGCATGTTACTTACTGGCTTCCACCCCCAACAACTGTTTCATAAACTCCTGGCCCTGGGGAATGAGCGTCAGTTTCGTCTCGCCATCCAGAATGTTTTCCGTTTCAATCACCTCAAACATCGCCTGGGCCACTGCTGGATTGGCGCTGATTTTTTGCAGCGCTTCCCCCACAATTTTGGGGCGCATGGCATTGGCGCGGGCAAACTCTACGGCCGCCTTCCGCTCCGCAGAACTGGTGATAATGCTCACCCGGTTGGCCCCATCCTGCCGGATAGCTGATGTGACCTGACGCAGGCGGTTAACCACCTTCTCCTCAATTTGCCGGATCATGCCAGCATCCCGGAAATGCACCTTGCGGATGTAGACAGATCCCAGACGGTAGCCCCATTCCTCAGATTTCGGTGATACTTCCGAGCGTACAGCCCGGCTCATGATATGGCGCGTCTCCAGCATATCTTCCAGCGGCATATTGCTCAACATACGCACCGTGGCATTGCTGACATTGGCCGCCAGGGAGCCTCTGGGATCTGTATTTTTGAAGAGATAAGCAACTGGATCGCCTACCTGCATTTCATACCAGATGCCGATACCCATGGGCGCTCCTTCCTCTGAGTTAACGGGCAGACTGCGCTGGTATCGTTGATCCAGGCGCATGTCGATGATGTGGCGTTGCCCCAACCAGCGCACAAATAAAGCCTTTGGTCCCATTTTTAGCCATAAAATTTGCAGCCCTGGCTCCTTGATTACGCTCGCTACTTTGCCAAACAACACATACACATGGCAGGTTCCCTCTTCCACCACGGCATACACACCCATCAAGCGCAGGAGAAGACGAATAAGTGGTTCGGCAATCAGGAAAAAGAAGAAAGAGAAAAAGGCAATCATTAATAAGGCGGCAATGTTATTCATTTTTCTTCCTCCAGAATGATGGATTTGGCTTTGGTATACAAGGATAACCGGACATTGCGCAGGTAGGCAGCCAATACCTCTGGCCCCTGAGCTTGCAAAATCCCGAGCTGCTCTGCCAACGAAAGCAGCGGTTCCACTTCTGCCTGGGCCTTTAATGTTTCAATTTCTACGGCCCGTTTTGACTGCACAATGGTCTGATCAGCTTCTGCTTTGGCCAGGCTGATGTCTGACTGCACTTCGTTGTGGGCGGTATTGATGGCAGCCAGCGCCGATTCCACTTCTACGGGCGGATCGATACCGGTGATGAGCGAGGCGTCTAATTCCACGCCATAACGGGCGGCGGAAGAGGCGCATTCTTGTTCCATATAGGTGTTAATTTCGTTCAAATTTTTGCGTAGATCGTTAATGGAAATGCCACCAAACAGGCCGGCGTCTATGTCATCTTGTTCGACGCCGTCTTCTCGCGTTTCAAAGCTGGCAATGCGCTGCCGCAAAATAGAGATGAAGTAACCCATGACATGCACGATAGGCGTTTTAACGCCGAACAGATAAGCATACAGGTTGGCTTCGCTGGGTCGGAAACGAATCTGACCGGTTAGACCAATGTTTAGCTGATCTTTGGTCACAGCGTCTAGTTCGGTGCCATTGTGGTTGGCGGTGGGGGTTTCCAGGTCTAGCGCCATGTTCATAGTTTGGGTAGCGATGGAAACTTTATGTACTTTTTGCCAGGGCCAACGGAAATAGGGGCCGCCTGAGGGGAGAACCTGTACCATGGGGTAGATGTACCGTTCTCTATCTTTTTCATTGAGGACTTCAGCGATGGGACTATCAAGGGTGGTGACGTTTTTCAGGCGGAGGGCGCGGCCAAAACTGGTTTTAACAGCGCGTTCGTTCTGGTCTACGGTGAAGAAGCCAGAGAGGACATAGCGCAGGAAGAACCAGGCCAAAAAGCCCAAAATGACGCCGGGACAAATCATATTCAGCATATTTTACCTCCTGAGGTGTATACTTGATTTATCTTATGGTAAAGGCGGTTCCATGATACCGTATTTGGTTTAACAGGGAAATAGCTGGTTTATTTGAATGATGAATGATTTTCATGTGACGCAGATAAATGGCGGGGTGGTGACGCCAGGTGATTCGCCTGGATTTTGGCTGCCGCCGGTGAGCCGGGGTTATGCGAATGCCCAATTGGATGATTACGGCCGGGCTGAGGGTTCTGGTGATTTTCTATGGCGGCCTGGGGTCTCTTTGCGCTTGCAAGCCCGGTTTTCTCATGTCAATGGGGCGCTGCGCGGCACGGCCGGCTTTGGTTTTTGGAATGCCCCGTTTGCCAATCCCCGGCGCCCCCGGCCGGCGCTGCCGCAGGCTGCCTGGTTTTTTTATGCCTCGCCGCCTTCCGATTTGCCGCTGCGGGTGAGCGGGTCAGGGCAGGGCTGGTTTGCCTCGACGATTGACGCCGGCAGTAAAACGGCCGTTTCCCTCATCCCTTTCGCCCCTTCCTTTCTATTACTCAGCCGGGTTCCGGCATTTCGCACCCGTTTTTGGCCGGTCGTGCGCCGCCGCCTGGGCATTAGTTTTCAGCCGGTGGCGGCGTCCATGATGGCCTGGCACAGTTATCAACTGGATTGGCGGGCGGATGGCTGCCGCTTTTATGTAGATGGCAAGCTGCTCCTGGCGACGACGTTTTCACCGCGAGGGCCGCTCGGTTTTGTCTGCTGGTTGGATAACCAATATATGGCGCTGACGTTAAACGGCCGTTTCCGCTGGAACACACTGCCTATTTTTGAAACGCAATGGCTGGAAGTGGCCGATTTGAACCTGAATATGTTGTAAATTGTTTTGACATGTAAAAACGGCCGTGCTATACTTCCGAGCCTTGTCAAGCAAGACTATTGAAGGATGGAGGGATGGCCGAGTGGACGATGGCGATGGTCTTGAAAACCATTGTGGGTTTATGCTCACCGAGGGTTCGAATCCCTCTCCCTCCGCCATAACCTGTTTTAACAATTGAGTTGACCTCCTTCAGATTAAAAATATATGGGGAGATGCCAGAGTGGTCGATTGGGGCCGCCTGCTAAGCGGTTAACGGTTTAAAAAGCCGTTCTAGGGTTCGAATCCCTATCTCCCCGCTCATCACTTTTTTAGTTGTAGAACAACCAGAAATGTGATATTGTTTTGAGGTCTTTCATTGAAAATGCGCCCTTAGCTCAGTGGATGAGAGCGTCTGGCTACGAACCAGAAGGTCGGGGGTTCGAGTCCCTCAGGGCGTACTTGAAAGCGACACCAACATGGCGTCGCTTTTTTTTTGGAAACTTTTCTGACTTTGAATTGAGTCTTCTGAAAAAAGGTCTTTTTTACCGCAGAGAGCGCGGAGAACGTGGAGTTTTTCTCTGGTATTTTCTAGCCTCCGCGCCCTTTGTATCCTCCGCGGTTACTTTTTTCAGCAAACTCTTGAATTGAGATAGTAAAAAATGATCACACCTGCTGGCAAAGAATGCAAGTTTTATTATCAAGATTTTCATCGGGGCCACTCTACGCAGGAATGCCGTTTAGTGGCGCAAAACCCGGCCTCTGAGCCGTGGCAGCCCAAAGATTGTGAAACGTGTCCTGTGCCCGGCATTCTGCTGGCAAACAGTAGTTCACATTTGGTTTTGGAAGGCGTCATTAAGAAGGGCTTTCTTGGTTTGAACCGTAAAATGGTGGTCAAGGCGTCTTGCAGCCGTCACTTGATTGATGTGCCGGAGCCGCATATTGGCTGCCTTACATGTGCGGCGGAAAAGCCGGGTTTCCAAGATTTATTTAATGGGGATTAGGTGATGGGCAGTAAGATGGGTGCAATTTCCAAGATTGCACCCATCTCTATGCTGGAAAGGGGAGAAGATGATCAAAGCAGTTTTGTTAGACCTGGATGATACGTTGGTGGGGAATCACATGGATACCTTTATGCCCCGCTATTTTGCCTTGTTGAGCCGCTACGCAGAAGTGTATTTGCCGCCAGATCAATTTGTGAGGGTGCTGCTGACCAGTTCCCAGGCTATGATCATGGACAGCGATCCGGCGTTGACGAATCGCGAGGTGTTTTGGCAAACTTTTGAGGCGCAAACGGGATTGGCAACGGCCGTTATGGAGCCGTTTTTTGATACGTTTTATCGAGAACAGTTTTCAGCGTTGGCGGCGGTGACACAGTTCCGGGAAACGGCCGTTTCTCTCGTCAATTTCGTCCAGCAGCAAGGGTATAAAGTGGTCATCGCGACCAATCCCATGTTTCCGCGCCAGGCTGTGTTAGAGCGGCTGCGTTGGGCCGGCTTACCTGCCGATGAATTCAACTTTGACTTGATCACCAGCTACGAAAATATGCATTCCACCAAACCAAACCGTTTTTACTACCAGGAAATCTTGCAACGCATTGGCGTGGCGGCAGCGGAAGCGCTAATGGTAGGCGACAGTTGGGAAAATGATATCGAACCGGCGGCAGCTGTGGGCTGTTATACCTACTGGCTGCCCATGAACGGCGCGGAAAACCCGCCAAATCCAGATGTGGTGACGCGCTACGGCTCGTTGGAAACGCTTTATGAGTTAGCCTTAGGCGGCTGGTTTGAAACATTGTCTTCAGAAGGATGATTATTCATGCAGCAGTTGCTTCCCGTTTCCGAGTTATTACAAGAGTTAGCTGGTTTTGCCAGCGCTGTTTCTGCTGCTTTAGAAGGGGAGAATGTAGATTGGCATTGGCGGCCGGCTCCTGGGGAATGGTCTCTCACGGAAGTGTGCTGCCATTTGCGGGATGTGGAGCGAGAAGTGCATCAAGTTCGCTTTAAGGCGCTCATGGCTGAAGACAATGCTTTTATCCCCGGAGCCACGCCGGATGATTGGGTGGTGGTGCGAAATTATCAAGGGGAAAACGGCCGTTTCGCCTTCAATACCTTCCTCCAATACCGCCAGGAAACAGTCGATTTACTCTCCGTTTTAGATGAAACCATGTGGCAGCGCCAGGGAAGCCATTCCTTCTTTGGCCCCACCTCCATGCACGAACTGCTCAATCTCGTCGTCAGTCATGACCGCGCCCATTGGCCGCAAATCCAATCGCTGCTGTCACCCGCTAATTCATAAATCTGCAATCCCCCATCCGCAATTATCATACTCTAAAGCCATGTTCCGCACGGATAAACCGGCGCGTTCCCGTCTCCGAGCGGATGAGCAGCGAGTGAGTTTGGGCATGGGTGCTGAGAAACTGCATGGGATGGAGTAATACACTGTCCGTGATGCCGGTGGCGGCGAAAAAAACCTCATTGGTTTTGATTAAATCATTGCAGGTGTAAATACGTTGGATATCCAGATCGGCCGCCAACGCCTCTTCTTTTTCTCGGGTGGATTGGGGGGCGAGGCGGGCCAGCATGGCCCCATTTAACGCCTTAACCGCGCAGGCAGCCAATACCCCCTGCAAAGCGCCGCCAATACCCATCAGCAAATCCACCCCTGTTTCTGGCGAAAGAGTCACCAGAGCGCCTTCCGCATCTCCTTCTTCTTTGAGGATGATGTGTGCTCCCGTTTCCCGGATTTCTTGTATCAGGGAGGTATTCCGGGTGCGGTCGAGAACGATGATGGTGAGGTCGCGCACTGCTTTCCGTTTGACGCGGGCCACCAGGGCCAGCGTCCAGGCGGCAGGCGCATCCAGACATTCTGGAACCAGGGCATCGGCCGCTTCCTGACCCACGATGATTTTTTCCATGTATAGCGCCGGAGCTGGAGACCACATCGTACCGCGCGGCGTCACGCCCACCACCGAAATAGCGCCCGGCTGGCCGCGGATGAGCAGGTTGGTGCCGTCAATGGGGTCTACCACCAGGTCCACTTCCGGGCCGTGACCGGTTCCTACTTTTTGACCGGCGCAGAGTGGAGAACGGCCGTTTAACGGCCGTTCTTCGCCAATGACCACCACGCCATCCATATCCAATGTATCCAGAGCGCTGGACATGGCCCTGGTGGCCGCCCGGTGGGCTGAGTCTCGGTCGCCAGAACCGAGCCAATGGCCGGCCGCCAGCGCCGCCGTTTCTGTCACCCGCACTAAATCAAGTCCGATATTGCGATGGGCATACATAAAGCACACAATCCTTAAAATTCAACGGCCGCTAACAAGCCAGCCGCCTCCCAGGCGACCATGCCGCCATCCAGCACCGCCAGGTTTTTATAACCATTACGGTTTAGGGCGAAAGCCGCCCGCCGGCTGCGTCGGCCGCTGCGACAGACGAGGATAATTTGCTGTTCTATGGGCAGATCTGGTTTGTCGGCCAAAATGGCCGCTAAGGGAACGGAGTGGGAATCAGGGATGTGCCCCTGTTTAAATTCTCGTGGTTCACGCACATCAATCACCAACGGCCGTTCTGCTTGCCCATTGGTGAGGGCGTTCCATAAGGTATTGGCCTCAATTGTGGCCACATGAATAGCCTCTGTGTCAACAGGTAGTGGCGTTTGCAGTAGATCCATGCGTTTGGGCAAATTCTGGCACTCTTGGAAGACTCGAAACGGGCATTCATAAATACAAATGGCTGGATCCAGGCGATGATAAAAAAGAAATTCAATGGCGTCATCGTCGTTCAACAGGTTTTCTTCACCCAAGTAGGTGATGAGATCTGTGGAATCCATCACTTTTCTAACAGAGTCGCTCACCCGTACCATAAACATATCGCCCCCCCGCTCTCGATAGATGCGTACCAGGTTTTCCAGCATATGGATGCCGCTGAAATCAATGTGATTGACACTGTGCATCCGCAGCATGAGAAAACGTTGGGTGGGGTATTGCTCCATCAAATCCAGAATCGTTTCTTCAATATGGCCTACCGCCCCAAAATATAAATCGCCCAAAATCTCCAGCACCAACAACTGCGGGCACGGCTCCTCTTCAGGTTGGTAGAGGAAATGTTTGAACTGGGCGTCAGGGGTGACAGCAAGGACGCGGGGGGTGCTGGTGCGCAGCACATACAAAACAAAGGAGAGCAAAATACCCATCAGCACCGCAAATTCCAGGGAGAGGAAGAGTGTGCCAAACAGCGTGAGCAACATAATGGCGGCGTCACCCGGCGCGCCCTGCCAGATGCGTTTGATCTCTTCCTGGTCGATCATGTTGTAGGCGGTCACAATTAGAACGCCGGAGAGGGCGGAGGTGGGAATATCATGGGCCAGGGGCGCGATGAGCAGCATGGCCAGCAAGACAAAGATGGCGGAAAAGACGGAGGCCAGGGGGGTGCGTGCGCCTGAATCGTAGTTGATGGCCGAACGCGAGAAGGAACCGGCGACGGGAAAACCGGAAAAGATGCCACAGGCGATATTGGCTGTACCCTGGCCTACAAATTCCTGGTTGCTGTTTAGACGCTGGCCGGTCTGGGTGGCGATGGAGCGGGCGATGGCAGCTGCCTCTACCAGGCCAATGGCGCCAATGGCCAGAGCGCCGGGGGCCAGTTCGGCGATAAGCGAGAAGTTGAAGATGGGCAGGGGGGTGATGGGGGGCATCTGCCCGCTCAGTTCTCCGATGACCTGAACGCCCGCCTCATCTAATTGGAATACGTAAACGATGAGGGAGGCCAAAATCATGCTCAACAAGGCGGAGGGCAGCTTGGGGTTGATGTGCTTGAGAACGATGATGAAGATCATGGTACCAAAGCCGATAACGGCCGTTGCCACATGGGATTCTGGAAAATGGAGAACCGTGCCCATCACCGTGTTAACAATGCTGCCGCTGGGAAAATTCAGGCCCAGTAAAGGTTTAAGCTGCTTGATGGCGATCAAAATACCGGCGCCAGTGGCAAAGCCCACAATCACGGAATGAGATACAAAATTGATGAGTATGCCCAAGCGGGCCAGCCCCATGCCCAATTGAAAAATGCCCACCATCAGCGCCATCATGCCGGCCGCCACAATATATTCCGGGGAGCCGACGGCGTATAAACCGATGAGCGTCGAGGAAACCAGCAGGGAAATGGCGTTGGCCGGACCGGTGTGCATCTGGTTAGATGAACCCCACAACCCGCCAAAAATAGCGCCGATAATCGCGGCGTAAAGGCCCATTTGCGGCGGCAGTTCGGCGATGAGGGCAAAGGCGATGCCCTGTGGCAGCAAAATAACGGCCACCGTCAGACCGGCGATCAGGTCAGGACGGAAATTGTCGCGATCATAGTTCCGGATCAGGTCGGCGGGATGTTGCATATATTGCAGAGCGGGTTGGATGATTTCGCCAACTTTTGCTTTGGGGTTAAGCTCCGCAAGCATGGATCACATCTCCCTGGTGGTGCGGTGGCTGCCAAATGAGGCAGTTCACGTTTCGATTTCAGCGAGGGTTGCTGGCTCGGATTCTGCCGGGGTAGTGGGGTTAAGCGGCTCTGGCTCCGGGAGAACGGCCGTTTCCACTGCTTTTTGTTCGCCCATATCTTTGCTGCCTGCCTGGTAGGGATCAATGTGTTGATTGCCGCAATAGGGGCACAGCGTCCACTTCAAATCCATGAGTGAATTGCAATCCGGGCAAGCTTTCCGCAGGCGTGTGTGGCAGTGAGGGCAGAGAATCCAGTTAGGATCTACGGTGCGGGAACAGCCTGGGCAGGTGGGACGCTCTTCGATTTCTTGCAGCAGCGCCTCTTCTTCCAATGCCCGTTCATACGCTTCAGCCAACGTCTCTGGCGGCCGTAAAATCAGGTAAATGATGATGCCCACAAAAGGCAGCAACGCTACCAACAGGGCCGCCAGAATTTGGGCAAATGGGTCTCGAGAGCGATGCCGCATATCTCGGAACGCCCAGATGATCAGACTGAGCCATAATGCTGCCAATAATGCGCCAAATATGGCGGCGAAAATAGTCAAAAAAGAGGTGATGCTTTCCAGGCTGGGTATGGTCATAAATCGCTCTTTACAAACCTTGTGGGCTGATGAGGCGATTATAGCACAGAAATAAAAGCGCCCCATTAAGGGGCGCATAAAAAATAATAAATTATGTCTCGGATAAATAAAAAGAAATCGAATAATTTTTGCGCTCTGTTGTATATTCGCTGTGGCTGCTTTCTGACCGTGCCACCTCTGGTAAAAATGTCAGATTATGCCTGTTGCGAGGATATACAGTCAGCTAAACGCTACTAATTAAAACCCTGGGTCACGCGACTAAACATGTTCCCTATTTGTGGCCCTAAAATCGTCAGAATCGCCACGATGATGACAGCTACCAAGACGATAGCCACCCCGTATTCGGCCAAACCCTGGCCTTCTTCTCGCGGCAAAAATAACATTATTATCACCTCCTTATTGAAAAGATTATGGTACAGTTATGCCAATGAACGCCTGTTTGCCAGCCTCAAACCACCCTTTAAAGCTACCAAACCATTTTACCAATGTCAACAGGTTAAAATCGAATGGGCGTATCTCATCTACTTGATAAGCCGTCGCCTGAACCTGTCAAAGGCAGAGGCGGTGACGGCTTCGACGGGTGGGTCTTGAGCTTGCCCAGAGGTTCAACCTCCACCTCCTGGCGCTTCAAACAGATGAAACGCACCCCAATCAGACGACCTTGTTTATGGCTCATCCGGGATAAATGTGCATATAAGAATAATGATGAGAATAGCGATGATGATCCAATTCATGATCTGCTCCGATGATGGCGCTGACGAGATATTTTTGTTGTGGTTGTTCTCTTCATTATTGCGGTTGTGACAGCTAAATGCACTCTATCATTAGTACTATTTTTCGGTTTTAGGTCATGGTACACTTATGCTCTGCGCTGCTGCTTACCTTGACACTTAACTTTTTATCAGGATGGTGAGAATGCGATATTCTAAAATATTAGTTCCTCTGGATGGCTCTGAGTTGGCGGAGCGGGTGGTGGCGTCTGCGCTGCAATTGGCGGAAGCCATGGACAGCACAGTGACGCTGCTCACGGTAATCAGCCACAAGTCTATAGATGATCCTGATTTGGTGGCAAAGGCGGTGCAAAGCGGCGCCTTTGAAGCGGACTTATATTTGCGTTCGGTGAAGAAACATTTTCTGCCGACGATGACGCCTATTGAAACGGCCGTTATCATCGGAAAGCCAGAAAAGGCGATCATTCAGTTTGCCCAGGAAAACGAGATCGATTTAATTGTTATGTCAACACATGGGCGGTCAGGGATCACCCGCTGGGCTTTTGGTCGCGTCGCCGGGAAAGTGCTGCGCCGGGCGCCATGCCCCACTGTTATCTTGCGCAGTGAGGAAGAAATTAAACCCCAAGAATTCAAGCGAGTCCTGCTGCCGTTAGATGGCTCTCCCCTGGCAGAACGCGCTTTAGAAGCGGCGCAGATACTTGCGGCAAACTTAGAGATCACGCTGCTGCTGCTGCGGGTGGTGGAACGCAGCTCGTATTATGGGTTTGGGTATGACGACAAGCACATGGAAGAGGAACGACGGGAGGCGAGCGCCTATTTGCTTGAGGTGGAAAAGAAACTGAAAGAACAACATATTTCGGTGATGACTCACGTAGCCGACGGGCAGGCGGCAGACGAGATTGTCGATTATGCAGAAGTAGAGGGAGTGGATTTAATCATTTTATCCAGTCGAGGCTACAGCGGTTTTGACACCTGGATGTTTGGCAGCGTGGCCGAAAAGGTGATGAAAGGAGCGCCCTGCGCCATTCTGGTGATTCGTCAGGAGCCGTTTACTTGAGAACGGCTAAAATGGTAGCGAACAAAATATTTAAATCCCACCAAAATGAACCTTCAGTAATGTAGATGAGGTCGGCTTCAGTGCGTTCCTGGAAGCTGGTGGTATGGCGGCTTTTTATTTGCCACAGGCCAGTCAGTCCGGGCAGAACGCATAAAATGGTATTGCCGCAGTGATGGCATTGCCCCAGTTCTTCCGGTTTGAGGGGTGACGGTCCCACCAGCGACATATCTCGTTTGAGGACATGCAGAAATTGGGGAACCATATCTAGTTTAAACTGATATAAAATGCGACCAACCGGGGTGAAAACGGCCGTTTCCTCTCCATCTTCCACATAAACTGTACGAAACGTAAGCAGTTTGAACTCTCGCCCGCGCCGGCTCAAGTAACGACCCCGGCTGAAAACAGGGCCGGCCGAACTTCGCTTGATGGTCAGCACAATGAGTAAAAAAATGGGCGAAAAAACGATCATAGTCGGTAAAACGATGGCATAGTCTATGATCACCTTGCCAAATCGTTTCCAGGCGGAAGGCTCGTTAGGCCAGGCTAAAAATATTTCTTCAGATTTGTTTGCTTGGGTGGCGGCGTCTTCCCCATTTGCATTCATAACAACACCTTAACGAGTGGATACAGGCTAAAAATAAGATGGTCTCACTCTTCATTCATGATAACGATGGTAAATTTTAACCGTAGTCACTGTATAGTATACCAGAACCGGTTGCGTTTTACGGGCTTTAGCGCGAAAATCCCAGGCAAACTTGAGTGAGGTATGCTTTGAACCAAAATAAATTCTTGCCTTTTGCCCCTGTTGTTATCGACTTAGTGACATTTCTACTTTTGTTGGGGTTGATGCCCTCAGCTATTTCCCGGTTTAGCCAGGCTTCTGGTACAAATGCGGCGGTATTAACGGCCGCTTTCATTCTCATGTGCGCTGGCGTTTATATCGTGCGTAAACTGATGCCCCGACCGGGCGGCGGCCGTTTGACAGTGCCCACTTTGTTTTTAGATAAAAGGCTCCATATTGCTTCCGCCATCGCCTTTGCCTTGCTGTTTGTGACCATGCTGGCGTACCAATTTGGTTATTTCAGCGCCATTTTCGCTGCCGATACGTTGACGCTGGGGGAAGGGGAAGCTTCCGCTTTGTTCGTCTTTGCGCCGGGAGCGTGGCTGGCGCTGGCGTTTCTTTACGTCATCTTTTTGGTGTTGGGGGTGACCCCTTCCATTGCGGTGACAGACGGCCGTTATCCCTGGTTGGCGCTGCTGGCCCTCATCTTCATCAATATGATGCTGGCTGTCATGGCCGTGCAGTGGGCCGCCTGGGTTGCCTTGCAAAACTTCACTGGAGATATACTCACCGGGGTGGTCGCCTTTACTCTCCTGGCGTTGCTGTTTGGCCCGCCTCGTTGGCTATACCTGGCTAAACAGCCCGATATGGGTGGCGATCTCAGTTCACTGGCTTTGTGGGCCGCCTGCGCCTGGTTGGTAATTCGCTGAGTACACTCTCAGAGCGAACGCTTAAGGAGCCTCATTAAAAAATGCGGCCACCCGATCTAATAATAATTTACGCCCGGCTGCCGAAAAGTTATGCGCTTCGCCGACGTAACGGTAGCAAGTGACTGGTTTGTCCAAAGCTCGCAGCGCTTCACATAACTGGTAAGACCATTCCGGCGGCGTCACGCCATCGGCCGTGCCCTGATGAATGCTCACCGGCGCATTGATATTTTCCAGATGATAACTGGGTGAAATACGCGCTAAATCGACCGCCGATGCTTGCAGTTCCGCTCTGCCTGATCCCCCATTTGACCACACGATGATCTTCTCGAAATTGCGCTGCTCATCGCCGCTCATGGCGGCGTAAAGCGCCGCGCCGCGCACATCCTGGCTCACCGTCAGCACACGCAGAGCAATGCCGCCGCCCATGCTGTGTCCAAAGAGGAAGATGCGGTTGGGATCGGCGTGTTGCAGGGGGCCGGGTTGTCCCGCCTGCTGCTTGATGATGGCGATGAGGTTCAGTACATCAATGGCATAGCCGATGCGGAATAAATTGTCGCCAGCGTCAGAGGGCGGGTAGTTGCGGTAATTGGGGTGAATGACCAGGAAGCCATCTTTTGCCAGTTCGTCGGCGTAGGGCAAGGTATATGCTTCCACCGCATATGCTTCTGGTTCCACGTAACCATGCAGCACCAGGGCTACCGGCAGCAAGTTGTCGCCGGGTGGCGTGTTCATAAAGCCGTAAATCGTGAGGCCATCGCTGGGGTAACTGATTAGATGACGGCTGAAATGTGGGCCGGTGGTAAGCAGATCATGGCTTTGCAACACGCCGCCGCCAAACGGCCGTTCTCGTAAATCATCAATTGTCAGGCCGGCGTAGGGGTAATAAGTGGGGCTGGGACCGATGGCGGCGGTGGGCGCAATCGCCGGCGGCGATGGCGTGGCTACCGGTGGTTGAGCGCCGGGCGCATGGCTTACGGGGGTGTAGGTGACGGGCAGCAAGGCGTTGAGCGGCTGCGGTTGTTCCGGCAGGATGGCAACGGCCGTTGCCGCCACTGTCGGTAAAATTGTCAGGTGTGTGGGGGAAGTGCAGCCCGCTAGAAAAAGAATAATACAAAATAACAAAGGAACAGAAGGAACAAAGGGTTTTTCTTTGTACCTTTGTCTCTTTGTCTCCTTGTAAAAGAACTTGTCATAATCCTCCATCATCGACTCCAGAAAGGCATATCTCCGCGCCCTAAATCGATAGTTTCACTGCCGTTAATGCGCACCACTTTGACGCGGCTTTCCCCTTGTTCTCGTACCGGCATTACCACGGCGTCGCTGTTTGGCGACCAGATGTTATGGCTTAAAGCATATTGGTCAAAGAAAGGCAAAAATTGGCTGATGAAGATGCCGGTGGGAAAAAAGCTCATTATCTGCGTTTCGGCGCCAGATGCTACATCAATGATGGCCAGGTTAAACTGGTGAGGGTTGGGTTGAACGGCCGTTTTTGCCTGTCTATCGTGTTCTGATCTGGCGCGATTTACCACATTCACGCCAAAATCCCGGTTTATGTCTCCCGTGTTGAAGCTGGCGATATAACGGCCGTCCGGCGACCAAAAGAAAGCCAATACCTGATTGTCACTGAGCAGGCTGACCTCACCGGTGGCGGTATCGAACAAACGCATTGGTCCCCAAAATGAGTTGTTGTGGCCCAACCCGCTGATATAAGCCAGTTTGTCGTCTGCCGGACTCCAACTCATGGCGATCACAGCCGGATGGCGTTCTTGCCACTGCTCACCCGTTTCCGTGTCGCTGATGACCAGCCAGCTTTGGTCGTCCCCCACATATTCCGCATAGGCCCAGTAACGGCCGTTGGCGGAAACGCCCGGCGCTTGAAATGAGCCGGGCGGGGCGATCTCGTCCATTGTGCCATCGGCTTGCAAAACAGCGAGTTGGGCATTTTCACCCGCTGTGCCGCTGTGGACCAACATCTGGCGGCTGTCCGCCAGCCAATCCCAATAAAACGGGCTGCCCAGGCCGCGTATCTCCGCCTCACGGCTGCCATTGGCGGGAACCACGCGCAGAGCAATGCCGCGCTGAGAGTTAGAAAGGAAGCTGATCTGGCTGTCGTCTGGCGACCAGGAGAGGTAAAAGGGGGCTTGCACATCACTTTCGTATAGCGAGTAAGGAACGGATTCATCTGAATCCAGCACAATCACGACGCTGCCGCCGCCGATGACCGCCACTTGCTCCCCCAGGTGATCCCAGGCGGGGAATTGGAACGGGAAGCGTTCGTGGGTAAGTTGGCGCTCGTTTTCGCCATTGGGCTGCACGGTATACAGCTGTCCTTGAGCGCCAATATAGGCAATGCGGCCGGCCTGGGCCAGGGAGGGGGTGGGCGTCAACCAGGGCGGCGACCAGGCAGCAATCCCTGCGCGGCCAAATTGCAGCAGACTGACCAGGGCAAAGGCGAGCAGACTGACGATGATTAAGCTGGACAGACCGACAAACCAACAGCCACGCTTCTTTTTGGGCGGTGGTTCTGGGGAGGTTAACGGTGGGATGAGGGGTGGAGGGAAGAAACGGCCGTTTTCTACCTCTGCCTGTTCTGTATCGTCATCTAAATTGTGGGGGAAATGATCTGGTTTTGTCATGGCTGCCGCCTGTTGGGAAGGATAGCTGAGATGCTACCATGTTTTCAAAAAATCCAGACTAATCTTACCTTAAATTGATCTTCCTCTAACCAGAATCTAACAGAACAAATTTAAAATCTTAAGCATATCTATAGGGTTTTTGAGTATCAATCAACTCCCTTGAAGATTATTGCAGGTAAAATATACACAGGCAACCTCGAGGGAGTTTAATTTCAATGGAGGTAAAAGATTATGTTCTGGAAAACCTATAATGGACGTCCCATGTGGCAAGAAATGGAAAGAATGCGCCGCAATTTAGACCGAATGTCTGACGGCTTCATGCTGCGGCGTGCGCCAACTTTTCCGGCTCTCAATGTGTGGTCTAATACCGAGAATGTGCTGGTAACGGCCGAAATCCCAGGCGTAGATCCCGACAACCTGGAGATCGCAATCGCCGATAAAACCTTGACCTTAACCGGTTCCCGGCAGCCTGAAGAGATGGATGAAGATGTCAAGGTACACCGGCAAGAACGAGGCTGCGGCAAGTTTAAACGCTCATTGATGCTGCCTTATCGCATCGAAGCAGATCAGATTGAAGCGACATTTAAAAATGGCGTTTTGACTGTGACTCTGCCCCGCGCTGAAGATGAAAAACCGAAGAAGATCACCGTTCATACCGCGTAGAAGTTAGACATTGCGAATGGCTCCCACCGGTCTCCAGACCGGCCACAGCATTCTGTACTTAGCTTGTGCGGACAAGCTGTCCGCATTCCTAAAAAGGAGAGTAGAAAATGAGTGAACAAATCAAAGAATTTGAAACGACAAAAGAAGAAGTCGCTGCTCCTGAGGGGGTAGAGGGTACTCGTCCGGGGCACACTTATGTGCCGCGCGTAGATATCTTTGAAAAGCCTGACGGCATCCTGATCTTAGCCGACTTGCCAGGCGTAGATGAAAACAATCTGGATATTGTGCTGGAGAAGGGTATCCTTACTTTGGATGGACAGGTGGCGCATACCTGGCCAGAGGGATATGAATTAGCCCATGCCGAGTATGAGGTGGGCAATTTCCGGCGCTCATTTAAATTATCCGACGAAGTGGATCAGGAAAAGATTGAAGCCACCATTAAAAATGGGGTTTTGAAACTGCACATGCCGTTTGCTTCTGGTCCACGCACACGCCGGATTGAGGTGAAGCCTGCCTAAAAGTTTAACCTGTTGAGATCAGGTCAATTCTTGATGTAAAGTGGGCCAAACTTGTGCAAGTTTGGCCCACTTTGTTGAACATGGCTCATTCTATTCCCTCCTGAACTGTTTCGGACTAATGATAACAACAAACGTTTGTAGAGGTTAGCGCGTTGTCAAGGCAGCCTGAATAACGGATAATGCGCGGCCGACTGGCAGTTGTCTCAGCGGAAAAAGGATGTGCGATGGCAAACTATTACACAGAGTTAGCGCCAAACCAGGTGCGGCGAGCAGATCGGGAAGTGACGGATGAAACGTGGCTGAAAGCGCTGCTCCACCGGGGGGCGGTGGGTTATCTGGCGACGGTGCAGGGGGAACGGCCGTTTTCCGTATCCAGATCGAGCAGTGGAGCGGCAAGAAAAAGGAAGTCGCCGCTGATTTTCCTGGCGCTTATTTGTATGAGGATATAGCTGATAAATAAATTTAACCGCGGAGGATGCAGAGAGCGCGGAGGACCTCCTGGGCTGGTTTAATCTCCGCGTCCTTTGTGGTCTTTGCGGTTGGCTTTTAGAAAATTGTGGGGATGAGAAATGAGCATCACAATGGCGCCAGTTGAATACAAAAATAAACAGTTCACTATGAACTTCCAAGTTCGCCAATGCCCCAACCCCCATTGCCGCTTCCGCTTTCCAGTGACGGATGAGCGGGCTTCGGGCGAGTCCTGCCCGCTTTGCCAGTCGCCGACGGCCGTGGCGGAGACCTATGCTGAAGGTTTCAAGCCGGAACCGTTGGCTGTGACGGGGGGAGTGGTGATTGAGGCGCTGCTGGATAATATTCGCAGCATCTATAACGTCGGTTCCATTTTGCGCACGGCCGATGGGGCAGGGGTGAGCCATCTGCACTGCTGCGGCATCACGCCGTCCCCCGATCACCCGAAGATTGCCAAGACGGCGCTCGGCGCGGAAAAGTCGGTGGGCTGGACAAAGAGTGGCAATGGGCTGGAAACGGCCGTTTCCCTCAAACAACGTGGTTATCAACTGCTGGCCCTGGAATGTACCCCCACCGCCATCCTGCTCCCAAACCTCCAGATCAACGCTGCGGAACCTGTTGTGCTGGTCGTCGGTAACGAAATCGCAGGCGTTGACCCCGGTATCCTGGCGATCTGCGACCAGACAATCATGCTGCCCATGCAAGGCGTGAAGAACTCGCTCAACGTGGCTTCTGCCTTTGCGGTGGCGGCTTATGCATTACGCTTTTCCCTTTAACGCATCGGCGCCAAGAAGCAAAGGCACAAAGAGAAACGAAACAAAAATCTGTGAAACTTGTGAAATCTGTAGATAAAAAGGTTCTCTCATGACAACAAAAGTGAAGAAACAAACCTGGATTGGTGAACGAGACGTCCCCTATTTTGGACAGATATGGACGGCCGTTTCCGAACAAGGCATCGTCGCCGTCAGTTTGTGGCGCGAACGGGAGCGTATCGAAGCAGAAGTGGTCAAACTGACGGGCCTGTCGCCCGCTTACAATTCAGAAAAAGTATCTCCGGCCCTTGACCAGCTAACCGAATACTTCCACCAACAGCGCCGCCAGTTTGACTTGCCCCTCGACTGGTCTGTGATGACGCCCTTCCAGCAAACGGCGCTGCGGGCCGTCTACGCTATTCCCTATGGCAAATACCTCAGCTATGCCGATGTGGCTGCCCAAATCGGCAAACCCAAAGCGGTGCGGGCCATGGGGCGCGCCAACGCCACCAACCCGATACCCATCATCATCCCCTGCCATCGCGTACTGGGCAGTGATGGCAAATTGCATGGCTATGGTGGGCCAGGTGGCTTGGAGACGAAGGCGTGGTTGTTGAGATTAGAAGGCGCCTGGTTGTTGTGATTTCCACCCAGCTGAATGTGCTATACTGAATGAAATTATCCGTCGTTGAGGTGAATGATGAGCATTGATGAGATGTTAGATGCCGTGCAATATGTTGTAGATAGTGAAGGCCAGCAAACGGCCGTTTTGCTTGACCTCAATACCTGGAAATCCCTCCAATTATTGTTGCAAGACATCGCTGAAGATGAACGACTGGGTCGGTTGATGGCTGAAGTTGAAGACGATGAACGACTTGAAGGTGAAGATGCCTTAAACGCTTATCGCACTTATTTAGCTCAAGCTGACTCATGACATGGCATATTCAATATACGCGAACATTCCTGAAAGAATTATCGCGTTTACCAAAATCAATTCGTGAACGGGTGGAGCAAATTGCTTTTGGCGCAGATATCCAGGCTGATCCATTCTTGAAAGGCAAAGTGCAAAAACTCAGCGGTTATCAAACCTATTACAAACTGCGTATTGGGCAATATCGTGTGGGATTAAAAATTGACCCCGAGAAGCAAAGCATAGAATTCCAGCGCGTTTTACACCGCCGCGAAATTTATCGAAAATTCCCTTGAGCACTATTTAAGTTCCCATTATCATTCCTTGCCATCGCGTCCTGGGCAGTGATGTAGTGATGGCAAAATGCATGGCTAAGGTGGGCCGGGTGGCTTGGAGACGAAGGCATAGTTGTTGAGATTAGAAGGCGCTTGGTTGTTATGATTTCCACTCAGCTGGAGGTACGCCATGAATGAGACGTATCCTGTGGCGATGTTTATTCGCTCAAGCAGGGATGGCGGCGAGCATGGGCGCTGGGGCGGAAAGTGGGGTTTTGCCCACCTGCCGGTTTAGCGTCATGACGGCCTGGCTGCTGTCAGGCACGGGGGCAATGCGTTGAAAGAAGGCGCGGCGGTTGGGTTGAATCTGGCCGGGCGTCAACACCAGGGAGAAAACCCAGGGCGCCTGGGTGCGGATGGTGTCGTGGAGTTCAATTTGCAGATGGTCGGGGCTGAATTCCCAAATTTCCAGGTGGGCAGCATATTGAAAGTTAGTGGGAACGGCCGTTAATGATGCGCCGGGTCGTAGCCCATGTGTGGTTTGCTGGCTGCTGCGGTAATCGAGTAACAGCAGGCTCTCTTCAAAGCCGGTGACTTCATAGGCGACAAAATCAACCTGTCGGTCTAAAAAGCGCAACACTGAGGGGGTAGGTAACTGCAATTCGGCCGGGCCAGAAAATATCAATCGTGACATTTGAACCTCCATTCGATAACGATTTTAAACATAATAGCACGTATGTTCTAATAAATCAAATTTTTAAATGGTGTAAGTATGTTATACTCGCAACGGACATACTCTGACGTTTTTTTACTACAGGGGGCACGATCAGAAAGCAGCCCTTCGGGACTGAGATGCGGCCATAACGAGTATAGAATAGCTCTTTATATTTACAATAGCGGTAGGCACAGGATGAACGGACAGGACCGACCAGGATAGGTTTGCCCCGTGCCTGGCGCTGCAATGAGTCGAGGTATATTTTGTCAAGCACTGGTACCACACCCACATTTAATTTGAAAGCTGTTGTGCAAGAAACGGGTATTAAACCGGACACGCTGCGCGCCTGGGAACGTCGTTATGGCTTGCCGCAGCCAGATCGTACTTCTGGCGGTCATCGCCTCTATTCTCAACACGATATCGATTTGCTCAAATGGCTGCTCGACCGGCAAGGGGAAGGGTTGAGCATCAGCCGCGCCGTCGATCTGTGGCAAAATCTGGAAGAGAAAGGGGAATCACCATTGACGGCTTATGGAGAGGCGCAACTTGAATCAGCCCCTTTGACGATTGAGGGAGAAAGCTTGTCTGATTTAAGGGACTTGTGGCTCAACGCCTGCTTGAATTTTGACGAAATGGGGGCCAGGCAGACATTGGCGCAGGCATTCGCCATGTTCCCGACAGAAGTAGTTTGTTTTGAAATCTTGCAAAAAGGGTTGGTAGAAGTTGGTATTGGCTGGTATGAAAGCAAAATAACGGTGCCACAGGAACATTTCGCTTCATCGCAGGCGGTGCGCCAGTTGGAAACATTGCTCAATGCCGCGCCTCTGCCCATCAAGGCGGATCGGCTGTTGGTGGCTTGTGCGCCGGAGGAGCAGCATACCTTTGGTGTGCTTTTGTTGACGCTGCTGCTGCGCAATCGGGGCTGGCCTGTGATTTATTTGGGGGCAAATGTGCCGGTGGATCGATTGGAAACGGCCGTTGCCTCTTCCCAAGCCCGTCTATTGATTGTAGCGGCGCAAACCTTGGTGACAGCCGGGAAACTGCTGGCTGTGGCTCAGTTTGCCCTGGAGAAAAGTATGCCATTGGCTTTTGGCGGCGGCGTCTTTTCCACCATTCCAGACACCGTTAAGCATATTCCCGGTTATTTTTTGGGGTCTGATTTGCAAAGAGCGCCTCAGCAGGTGGAACGGTTCCTGGCTTCACCCGTTGCGCCGCCTGAAATAACGCCTGTTTCTGCCGCCTACGAAGCTGCATTGGCCCAATTCATTGCCAATCGTACCTTGATTGAGTCTGAGGTAATGGCAGCGCTGGCCGATGCGCCCCTCTCCAGTAAATATTGGCGGAATGCGAACCAGGATTTTGGCGAGAATATCGTGGCGGCGTTGACCCTGGGTGATATGGACTTGTTGACGGCTAATATTGAATGGATAGAAGGGTTGTTGGCTAACTATCCTGACCGGCTGCCAAAAGAATCGCTGCGCCCTTATTTAGAGACGTATCAGCGGGCGGCAAGCGTTTACCTGAATGGGCCGGTGGTGGCGTGGCTGGCGCAGCTATTATAAAGAATTGAAGAGGTTTTGATATGCGTGTCATTATTACGGGTGGAACTGGTTTAATTGGATCGGCTTTAGCGCAGGATTTGGCCGCCGCCGGCTATGAGGTGATTGTTCTCAGCCGTCAGCCTGAGGGCAAATCTTTGCCGGCCGGGGTGCGGGCAGAAAAATGGGATGGGAAAACGGCCGTTTCCTGGGGTCATTTAGCCGATGGCGCCGAGGCGATTATCAATCTGGCCGGGGAAAGTATTGGCGGGTCTGGTCTATTGCCAGCTCGCTGGACGAAGGCGCGTAAGCAACGCATCCTCAACAGTCGTTTGGATGCGGGTAAGGCGGTGGTAGAGGCAGTTTCAGCAGCGGCCGTTAAACCCAGGGTGGTGGTGCAATCTTCAGGCATTGATTACTACGGCAACGTGCCGGAGGCAGTGGTTACAGAAGCGTCGCCGCCCGGTAAGGATGGTTTTCTGGCAAATGTGACCATCGATTGGGAGGCTTCAACCGCCGCCGTTGAAGCGCAAGGGGTGCGGCGCGTCATCATTCGCACCGGCCTGGTTTTGGCAGAAAGCGGCAGCTCGCTGGATACGATAGCGCTGCCCTTTAAACTGCATGTGGGCGGGCCGGTAGGCAACGGTAAGCAGTGGTTGTCCTGGATTCATAGGCAAGATGAAATTCAGGCGATCCGTTTTTTGCTAGAACAGGCAGAAACCAGCGGCGCTTATAATTTATGTGCGCCGGAGCCAGTGCAGTATCAGGAATTTGCTTTAATTTTGGGGGAGGTTTTGGGGCGGCGTTCTTATTTGCCAGTTCCGGCGTTTGCGATGCGTTTGTTGTTGGGGGAAGCGGCGGATTTGGTCTTAAACGGCCGTCGGGCGCATCCAGATCGTTTGGTGAAAGCCGGATTTACTTTTAAATTCCCCGATCCGATGTCGGCGCTGCGAGATTTGCTGGGGTGAAAAAGACGCCGTTTATCTGGTTGGGGGCTAACCGTGCCCGCAAGTGGCCGGTAGGGGAGAAGGCGCTGCTGTTAGACAAGGCGGCCAGCGCCGGGCTGCCGGTTCCGGCCGGCGCCATTTTGCTGGATGAGTTGTTTCAGGTATTTGTGGCGGAGGGCGTCATGGCTGTAGACGCCAGCGGCGTTGTGACCGTTGTTGACCTTGATTGGCTCTTTGAAAGTTTATACGATGGCATTCGTTTTCCCCGTTTTGATAAGCCGATTATCATGCGTCCTGCCTTTTCTGCGCTTGCTGATGTGCAGCAATCCGTCCCTGCCAGTGCAGAAGCTCAGGTGGATATGAACGATCCAGATGAATTGGGGCGAGCATTGTGCCGCATGTGGTCCGTGTTACCCAATCCGGAGCATTATTTTAGGCGGGATGTGTTGGTGATGGAGAGGGTGACGGGCAAGGTGGAGGGAACGGCCGTTTCGACCAAATTCGGTGCTGGCGTTACCAACTCAGATTTCGTCACCGATTCAATCACCAGCCAAACTGAGATTATCGAACTGCCACAGCTAACAGGTTTCTTCTCCCGCACCGATAGCCGCTTGCCCCCCTATGCCCAACGGCTGCAAAAGCTCCTGCGCGGCATTCGCCGTACCTTTGGCCAGGGTTCCTGGCAGGTAGATTGGTTGGATGATGGCGAGATTTGTTGGGTGGTGAAGGTTGAAAAGTTGTCCTAACCCTTGTTGTAGGCGTTACAAATATTAATCAATATGAGGAATAGATGTATTCGTTTCACTCGTCGAGTAACGAGTCAATATGATGTCCACGAGCTTTCAGAAGAATGCTGGCTTTTCCTCTAACCAGCATAATGCGATTAAAAAAATGAGACAGTAACGCCGCTTCTTCCTGTTCGGCAGATGTTAATCCTTCTAACTGTTGCTTATCCAACAACACCTGCATTCGCTCAGTTTTTTCTTTTGGCGCGGTCATCTGAGCTGCCCGCCATAACTCTTCATCATTTAATTGATCCAAATGGGCAAGTTCTGCCTCCAAATCGACTGGAAGCTGGGCTTGTTCTGGCAATGCAGCCGACACGGCAGCTACGACCTCTTCAGCCATTGACCGCTGCCTCGCTTGAGATAGCTTTTCTACCTGTTGATATAGTTTATCTGGCAGTGAGATGGTTATTTGCTGGTAATTCATAAAAAGCCTCCATAAATAGTGATGATGCAGGTGTACCGAACCATATTGTATCATCTTTCAAAAGCTGCAAGATGGCAGACTTATCCTGAGCACAATTGAAGGAGTAGCGCGTTTCCTTTACACTCTATAACTTTGCATCTTTGCCACCCTAATACCCTCTCATTAACTCCACTTTTAAGTTGGGGCTGGCAAGCTGTTTGCGACGGCCGTCTGCATTCATCATTCATCGTTCATCCGTTGTTTTCTCAGCATGTCGCGGAATTGAGGGGCCAGTTCGGCGATGATGGGCGAGGGTTCGGGTGGCTGCCATGCTTTGTACGCTTCTTTTTGGTCAACGGGCCACACTTCGGGGGAATGAATGAGGGTGGCGGGAGAAACGGCCGTTTCCAACACAGCCAACGCTTGCCGAATCAGCCGCATCTGCTGGGTCACATTCCCCGGTTGGCCCAATGTCTGCCCAAAGGGGAACTCCACCGCCAACGTGCGCGGTACGCCGATCTTTTCCGCCCAATAAGGCATCATCGTCACCAAAATAGTGCTGAATCCGGCCGCTTCCAGTTCACGCGCCAACACGGGCACGTTGATACAGCAGTCGGGTCAGGTGGGGGTGAGCAAGATGCAATCTACCTCGGCCGTTTTGAATTTAGCGACGATCTCCGGCGCATAGGTTTCCTGCCAGGCGCGGGCATCCGGCGGAAAGCCCTGGAAGCCCATAAACGAGTACGCCTCATCTGCCACGCCGCCGATTTCGCCAGCCTCAGCCAGTTCTTGGAAGCGGTGCAGTGGCAAGACCACATTCATATCTTGCCGGGCAAAGATCGGATTGAGGTGTAGATGGCTGACGTCCACCTCTGCCTGAGCAATGTTTGCCGGAATGGTGCGATAGGTAGGGTCGCCCCAGGTTGGTTCTTGCTTTTCGCGCTCAATATCAAAGGGTGGCTCAACCCCTTTCTGATAGAGACCGCCTGAAGTAATCAAGCCGAACTTACACGCAGCCAACGGTTTTGTCAGCGGCGTCCACGGAATCGGATACGCCGGTTCTCGTTCCGTCATCTGATAAAAGGCGGCAATCAAGCGGGGAAGGAATTTGAAGCTGTCTACAGGCATGGGAAAATCAAAGATTGATGATCAGAGATTGAAGATTCAGTAGATCGAAAAAGCATTTTAATCTGTGGATCAACTCTTTTTAAGATTTTAAATTACCGAGATTAGCGGGTTTGCCAGTTTTTAATCTTCAATCTTTAACCTTTATTTATGTAGGTTCAAGGGAGTCAATGACGCTTTTCATCCGTTCCAACGCTTCGGCGAGGAGGGAACGGGGGCAGGCAATGTTAAGGCGCTCGAAGCCCAGGCCTTCCACCCCAAACAGTTCGCCTTCGTCGAAGAACAGTTTGGCGTCTTCCAGAAATAGTTGTTGGCGGGCTTCTGCGGTTAAACCCAGGGCGCGACAGTCAACCCAGGCGAGGTAAGTACCTTCTAAGGGGTGAACGGTGAGCATGGGCAAATGCCCGGCAAAGTAATCGACCATGAAGTGGTAGTTGGCCTCGACGTAGGCCAGCAGTTGGGTGAGCCATTCCTCGCCATGCCGGTAAGCTGCTTCTGTGCCCACAATGCCGAAGGTATTGCCGCCCAGCAGCCCCGTGCGTTCTACTGTTTTGCTCAAGGCGAGGCGCAGTTTGCGGTTGGGGATGACGATGTTGGAGGTTTTGAGGCCAGGCAAGTTGAAGGTTTTGCTGGGAGCGGTGCAAACGATGCTGTTTTGGGCGAATGTCTCGCTGATGCTGGCGAAGGAGGTGAAGGTATGGCCGCTGTGGATCAGGTCGCAGTGAATTTCATCGGCGATGACGAGAACGTCATTGGCCAGGCAGATTTCGCCGAAGCGAGTCAGTTCTTCTCGCGTCCAGACGCGGCTGATTGGGTTGTGGGGGCTGCACAGGATCGCCATTTTAACGGCCGGATCGGCCGTTTTTTGGGCCAGATCGTCGAAATCCATGTAATAACGATTATTCTCCAATATCAGCCCATTACGCACAATCTCCGCCCCATTGTTCTCAATGGCGCTAAAGAAAGGGTAATACACAGGCGGCTGGATCAGTACCTTTTCACCTGGAGCGACAAAGGTCTGTACCATCATGTTAATGGCAGAGACGACGCCGGGCGTCAGCATTATCCACTCTTTCTTGATTTGGCGGCCGTACCGTTTGTCCATCCAATTGATGAGCGCTTCAAAGTACGAATCGCCGGGGACAGTGTAACCAAAAATACCATGCGCCGCCCGCTCTTTTAGCGCTTCGATAACGGCCGTTGGACTTTGAAAATCCATATCAGCCACCCAGAGAGGCAGAAGCCGGTCATTGCCATGTTTGGCGTCGCAGGCATCCGTTTCCACCAAAGCCATATTGCCTTTCTGATAATCCCATTTCACGCTGGATGTGCCCATGCGGTTTATTTCTTGGTCAAAGTTGTAAGTCATTTTCGTTTTCGATTTTCGATTTTGGATTGACGATTAGCCTTCGCGCCAACTTCATAATTCACAATTCACAATTCACAATTCATAATTCATTATTTCCCCTGCCACTCCGCCTGGCGCTTATTGACAAACGCAGCCATGCCTTCCTTCTGGTCTTCGGTGCTGAAGAGGAGATAGAAGAGGCGGCGTTCGTGGGCCAGGCCCGCTTGCAGGGAGGTTTCGTAGACGGTGTTGATCGCTTCTTTTGCCATTTGCACGGCGAGGGGGGCGCGAGCGGCGATTTGGGCAGCCAATTCAATGGCTGCTTCGAGGTAGCTGTCGGTGGGGACAACCCGGTTGACGAGGCCATAATGCAGCGCTTCGGCAGCGGTCAGGCGACGATCATTTAGCACCATTTCCATAGCCAGCGCTTTGCCCACAGCGTAGGTGAGGCGCTGCGTACCGCCGGCGCCAGGGATGACGCCCAGGTTGATTTCGGGCTGGCCGAACTGCGCCGATTCGCTGGCGACGATCATGTCGCAGGTCATCGCCAATTCCAGGCCGCCGCCAAAAGCGTAGCCGGAGACGGCCGCAATGACGGGTTTGCGAATTTTGGTGAGCCGATCCCAGTAGCCGATGAACGGGTTGTCAAGCATTTGGGCGGGGGTGGCGGTGGCCATCTCCTTGATGTCGGCGCCGGCGGCAAAAGCGCGTTCGCTGCCGGTGATGACCATGGCGCCAATCTCGGCGTCCTGGTCGAACGTTTCCAGGGCGGCCATGGTTTCGGCCATCAGTTCGCGGTTGAGCGCGTTCAAGGCTTTGGGGCGGTTGAACTGCACGATGCCGACGCGGTTTTGGGTTTGGGTTTGGATTAAGGACATGGGAGAACCTCTTTAGTGAACAGTGAACAGTGTACAGTTTACAGTAGACTGTTCACTGTTCACTGTTCACTGTTCACTGATCACTGATCACTGTGGTTATTAAACGGTCGTTATCACCTGCCAAATACGCTCTCAAATTTTCCACGACGAGAGGCAGGGTCGGTAACTTGTGCTGTTTTTTACTGCGCACCATGTAGGCCATGGCTTCGCCTGCGTCAACGGCCGTTTCCAAATAGGTTGTGACGGCGGCGTGAATGAGCAGCGCTTGTTGGTCGGCGGGCTCCGTTTCCAGGGTGTCGGCCAGGGCAAACTGTACCAGGCGGCGGCAAACTTCTGCCTGTATCCAGCCCGGGTCTTCGTCATACGGCCAGGGGGCAGATTCGCCGACCGCTTTGGGCGGCGGCTGCATGAGGGTGAGCGCCTCGAAGCCAGAAACAAGAACAGGAATCAGCGCCGGATAAACCAGATTGGGCATGATGCGAATGGTTTGGTTGATGGGGTCGTCGCTGATTTGGTTGAGGAAATCGGCCAGATAGTTGTCGGTGAAGATGGCGGTCAGGTCGTTTTGGGCTTCACGCCAGACGGCGGCGTGTTCTTGCCAGAAGGCGAGGAGATGGGTATCGGTCTGGAAGTCGTCGAACGTCTCTTGCTGCACGTTTTGGAAAACGGCCGTGAACACCTCGTCTAACGGCTCCCCCCGTTCAACCACCTGATCCACCCAAATGGCGGCGGGATGGGTTTTGTAGGGAGCCACGAACTGCCGCGTTTGTTTGGCGTGGGGATGCACGGCGTGGGTCAGTTGAGCTTGTTCAATTTCCGGCCAACGACCAGCGGCGAGAACGGCCGTTATCAGCCGCAGCCTCTCATCAATCACCACTTCAACTTGAGAATTAGACACGGTAATCAGACGCCTCCTTGGGCCACAGCCGCCACACAAAAATGAGGAAGGCGACAGAACTGAGCAGATAAACCGTTTGCATGGCGGCCTGGTTGGGCGGCATTTCGGCCGGAACCATGACCACCCAGGCGGTGAAACTTTGCATCGCCTGAATGAGGACTGTGCCTAAAACGCTGCCCGTGCGCAGGCGAATGATGCCGTAAAAGACGCCCCACAAGGAGAAGAAGATGAGGCTGGCGATGTTGCTGTAAAAAGATTCCTGAAAAAAGAGGAAGGCGATCATGCCAAAGAGCAGGCCGCTGCCTATGGCGGCAGTTAACGGTCCACGCCAATCGGAAAGCGCCCGGAAAAAGAGGCCAAATGTCCAGATTTGGGCCGCGAAGCCTTCAAACAAAATCAGGTAGACAAAGGCTTGGGTGGAACCGGCTGGTCCGAAACCTTCCAGTCGCACCCAAAAGAAGTGGAAGATGAGATAGGCCACCCAGCCCATGACGGCGAAACCGACACTGGCGAATAACGGCCGTTTCATCCGCATCCCCATCCCTGGCACGTTGTACCAGAGCATCCCGATAATCCAACTGGTGAGACCGGCCGCCCCCAGCCAAACGGCCGTTGCGGAACGGCCGTTGCTCACATCAGCAGAGGAGACGAGGTTGTTTACCAGCGTACTCACAAAAATGGCGACGACGGCCGGCGCGATCAGGGCGATACCGGCGCGAATGCCAGGGGACAAGGCCGCAGCGCGGGGGCTGATAGGCGGGGTGCGGAATGGTTCAGGGTTTGCTTCAGACATAGTGGCTGATTTTAGCACTTTTGAGGCGGTGGGGCGATGGAATAACTATGGTTATTTATCATAATTCTTACAAATTTGACATAAAATCCTCTGGTGACACTTGTGCTTGCCGTAAAAT
>CAZXVH010000026.1:0-47899 GCA_964643965.1 uncultured Ardenticatenaceae bacterium | reverse complement strand
TGATATTGTTTGCGTTTACGGTTATTTGTCTTCATTTTGATGCTCCTTTTGTTGTGGGTTATTCTCTTTCTAAATGAAGACCCTGTCCATTTTTATCTGAACTATAACACAACCATAAGCTAACAAGACGATGACCCACATAACCAACTGCGGATCTGTTCGTAAGCGGTAGAACAGGGTGCCTTTAGTGGCAGCAAAGGTTTTGTCACACACCTTACAATGGCAGCGCTTTTCTTTTTGACCATGGATGGTGATATTTCCCTCACCTCTTTGTCCTCTAGCTGGACAGTCGATATTAGGGCAAAATAGCTCTTTTGGATTCATCATGTCTCTTACTAAGTTCGGTTTCGCAAAACGTATCAGTATGCATGATGAATCCATTTTTGCTAATTTTGCCGTTTTTAACGTTCAACCACGTTTTACTGTGGTGTCACCCAGATTCAAGTACCTGTTCAGATTACTATTTATTTTTCAACCATATAATTATGTATGATGAGCGTGTCAATACCAGATTGATAAAAACAATCAATGGCGTCTCCAGGCGTTTCGACTAAAGGCATCCCATTTACATTAAAAGAGGTATTCAAGACAATAGGGATATCGGAAAGCGCTTCAAACTGGGCAATCATCTCATAATACAATGGCGTTATCTCTCGCTTTACAGTTTGCAAACGGCCGCTTCCATCAAAATGAACTACAGCCGGGACACGCGCCTTCCAATCTTCTTGGAAGGGGAAAACCTTCTCCATGAAATAAGAGGTCTGGTCTGTGTTGCTGACAAATATTTCCGGCTGGCGCTCTGACAAAACGGCCGGCGCAAATGGCCGAAAAAATTCGCGGTACTTGATGGTGGCGTTAACCAAATCCTTTGTATGTAGGTCTGTGGAGTCTGCTAAAATACTGCGATTTCCCAGCGCCCGTTGCCCAAATTCAGAAGCACCCTGGAACCAGGCCACGATTTTCTTGTCCCAAATATGCACCGCTGCCACCCCTGCCGGATCGTCAATCATTTGATAACGTAGCTTGCGTTGTTTTAACTCGGCTTCAATGGCCTCATTGGTATACGTCTTCCCAAAGGAATTGTGCCGGGAGCGAGGAATGTTTGTCTTCTCTGCCAACAGATAATTTGAGCCAAATAAAGCGCTGCCGATGCTTACGCCTGAATCATCTGGGCTGCCACCGATAAAAATATCTTTATACGGTGTCTTGTTATACAATTGCCCATTGACAACCGAATTCATAAATACGCCGCCGCCTACAATCAAATTATCGTTTCCGGTCTGGTGATACAGGTTTGTCAGCAATTCAAAAATGGTTTCCTCGGTAACACGTTGGACGGCAGCAACAATGTTGTATTCCCGCTCAGTGAGGACAGCCCCACATGGTAAAGGCTCACCAAATAATTCTACTAATTTAGGTGAATAGTAATGAGGTGTGAAGTAGAGGAAGCTCTCAAAAAAACTGAGATCAACTTCATAGCGCAGGCCGTCTACTTTGACCATCGGGCGAATTAGATCGTAATAGATAGCAGGATCTCCTAAAGAAGCTAATGCCATCACTTTCCACTCATCACCATTTGGCTTAAAACCTAAAAAATCGGTGAACGCTGTGTAGAGAAGTCCTAAAGAATGGGGGGTACGATTTACGGCATAAATTTTGATGCCATCTTTTGTAATAGTTCCGGAAAAACCGGAAGATACTTCGCCAAAGCCATCAATGATCAGGGCGTCAGCTTTCTGGAAGCCGGACTGAAAAAATCCATTGGCGGCATGAGCTTCGTGGTGATCAACAAAATGAATGCGCCAATGGGTGCTTATTGTTTCAATTTCCTGGCGGATTGACATCTGGGCGCCACCATTCAAGGGGGTGTTGTTGAGCAAGGCCAATTCATTGAGGGCCAGGTAGCTGAGTTTGCCCCGGTCTTTCATGGCATTATGAAGCATGTTATCAGAACGGTGCATGTAGTAGGCGGGATTCCAGCCAATAAAAATATCAGTTACTTCAGACAAACTAATATTTGCTGTGTGACAACAGTAACGAATTGCTTGTGTGGGGAATGATTTATCTTGTTTGATACGTGTTATTCTTTCTTCTGTAATGGCAGCCGCAATTTCTCCATTAATCAGTAAGCAGGCTGATGAGTGATAGCCACTACAATTGATTCCCAATATCGCTGTCATGATTATTTTCTCCCTAAGTATTTTGTCATGATCGTTATACAGGTCTGTATAGTTACTTTATTTCTTTGTCACGGATAACTCGTTTCAATATCTTTCCCGCGCCATTTTTGGGGATGGTCTGTACAAATTGCATTTTATGAGGTGCTTTATAAACGGCGATGTTTTCCCGACAAAAAGTGATGAGGTCTTCTTCCCTGACAGTTTCGTACCCTTCTCTTAGGATTATCTGGGCGTTGACGGTTTCCCCTCTTATGTCATCTGGTAGCCCGTAAACGGCCGTTTCCGCGACTGCCGGGTGCTTATATAACACGTTTTCTACCTCAGCTGGGTATACCTTAAAGCCAGATACGTTAATCATATCCTTGAGCCGATCCACTACATAAAAATAACCATCCTCATCCATCGTGCCGATATCCCCAGAATAAAACCAACCATCTCGAATTGCTTGAGCCGTCTCTTCCGGTCTTTGCCAATAGGAAAGCATCACATTAGGGCCACGAATAACAATTTCTCCTGGTGTTCCCGGCTCTACTTCTCCAGCGCCGTCCAGACTCATCACTTTCATTTCCACGTTTTCGATGGGAGTCCCCACGGAACCAAATTTGTAACGTAAATCATGATTGTAACTAGCAAATGGAGAGGTTTCTGTCAATCCATACCCGATATAAATATACTGTCGATATAGCTCATGCCACTGCCGGGCAATTTCTTCGGGCAGCGTAGCGGCTGCAGAAAAGAAATAGCGAATGGAACTAAAATCGTATGAATGTGGCGCCATGTGCAACAGCCGGATGAACAACGCCGGTACGCCGAAAAACATTGTCACTGCCTGTTCCGTAATAGCAGCCAGCGCTTGTTCGGGCACAAACCGACGTTGCAGCACAACGGTAGCACATGCCATGAAGGCGCTGTTGAGGATGGCATTTTGTCCAAAACAGTGAAACAGTGGCAGAAAAAGCTGCATCCGGTCTGTGGGTTTCATGCCACAGTAATGAACTTTGGCATACGCATTGGACAACACATTACCATGTGACAAAACGGCGCCTTTGGGAAAACCGGTTGTGCCAGATGTGTATACAATCGCGGCTGGGGTTTCTGGATGTAAGTTCTGAGCACGGGCCAGTGTAGAGGCCTTGCCCATAAGGGCGTACATGTCGAGATCGTCTCGCTGTTCCCCTTCAGCGATAAAGATATGACGCAGGTGAGGCAGCCGACCAGCCGGGACCATGGCGCGTAACTCACCGGTAGTGACAACAGCGACGGCGCCACTATCTGCTAAAATGAACTGTACCTCGTCTTGCTTGAGCATGGCATTGACCGAGACCGCAATCGCCCCAATTTTTTGGGTAGCCAGGTAAGCAATAGCAAACTCTGGAATATTGGGCAAGAAAAGAGCGACCCGATCTCCCGATTTGATTCCGATACCGGTTAGTACGTTAGCAAACTGGTTGACCAGATCATGCAAGCCGCGGTATGTGTACCGTCGTTCCTCGAAGGTAAGTGCTGTTTTATGAGGGAAGTGGCGACAAGCGCGTTCAATGTTGTGGGCGATATTCATTTGTTATCCTTTCAATGGCTTCTGGCAGCAGTCCATTTTTGGCAATATCTTCAGCCAGGCGAGAGACATGCCAATCAAGGGCGATTTCGTTATCGTTCCAGACATACGGCCGTTGTCGAGAAGGCAAAACTCCCACAACTTCCCGCACGGCTTCATATAAGCGCCTGGATGCGGGAGATAGCAGCTCACGGGCATCATAATGTCCGACCATCTGCTGCGTACGCAAATCTACGCCCTGCACGGCAAAAATCAGAGCCATAGCAACGTAATTGCGAAAAATTTCCAATGATTTCCGCGCCAGGTTAGCGGAGTTGAATCCCTGGCTGTTTACATTCTGGTTAAATTGTTCGGCATGGGTCATATAACGATCTGTAATGGAATTACCATAGAACAGCAGCAGCGGTACAATGGAGTTTCCGGCAATTTGCAGCCCCTTTAACCCCATGTTTGCGGGACGATCCGGATTGCCTAACAAACTGGCGGACAAGCCATAGTTAAATTGAGGCGCTACCATCAACGCTATTTGGGCATCCAGATGTTTAGCCATCAACCCCACATAATAACGCAGCTGATCCATGGAAACGCCAATGTATTCGCCCAGGAAATTACCGCCATGAAAAGTGGCGTGAGTGTCCACATCTACCAGTGGGTTATCAGTAACGGAATTCATTTCTGTTTCTACATGGCGCCGAATGTCATGAATGCCGTCTGCCACTGGCCCCAAATATTGCGCCAGACAGCGCATAGAATATCTGTCCTGAATGAGTTCGCTTTCGCGGTAATTATGGGAACCATCAAGTTCCTCGCGGCTCATCTGCGAGCCATCGAGCAGCGCGAGCATTTGTTGGGCTGTCCAAACCTGGCCAGGATGGGGTTTGTGGGAATGGATGAAAGCATGGAAGGATTGGTTGGTGCCCCGCATGGCTTGCAGACTGAGGGCATGGGCGCCCAATGTTAAGGCAAATAATGTTTGCATTTCATGCACACAATTAACAGCAATACCGGTCATAACGGCCGTTCCGTTAATTAATGACAACCCTTCTTTTGGCTCTAATTTCATCGGTTCCATGCCTAATCTGGCTAAAGCGACACGGGCCTCCATTTGTTTCCCCTCAAAATCTACCTGGAAACCATTCTCAAAACCCAGCACTGCGCCCGATATATAAGTGAGGGGAATCAGATCGCCGCTGGCGCCAATAGACCCTAGTTCCGGTACATGAGGCGTCACCCCCGCATTTAAAAATTCCACAATACGTCTGATCACGGCTAATCGTAACCCGGATACACCCTGCAATAAGCTGTGTGCTTGTATCAACATAGCCGCTTTTACATCGGCCAGGGGCAGCCAGCCACCTGCGCCCGTTTTGTGATACCAGATCATATTATTTTGTAAGTCGGCAGCATGTTCGGGCGTAATCACTACATTAGCCATTCCCCCAAAGCCGGTGGTAACGCCATAAATAGGCATACCTTGCTGCACCATCTCCTGGATACAATGGCTGGCGGCGTCTACCCGCTCCGTTAATGGGGTGTTTTCGGGAATTAGGACGCGGCACTCATGGTTGACCACTGCTACCGCATCTTCCACACTTAATTTTTTACCCAATACCAATGTCGGTAATGTGTCCCACTCTGCTAGAAAATCAGAAGAGGCTTGTTCAGTTTCATCTACTTTTTTATGCATGATATCTCCTCAATAAGAAAAGTGACCGTCTTATCCGATAAATAAGATAAATGCTGATACAACGATCCTGGTTACTCATATGCTAGTACCTCACGAATAGTCATTTGTGCTGCTTGTTGTGCGGGGAGATAAGTTGCGCCAATAGATAACATGATCATCATGAGCAACCAGATCAAAGCGCCTGGCAGTGAAAATGTATAATTTAGCGGTGCATTCAAGAAACGGATCCCCACCGTTTCACTCAATACCGCGCCGAGGGGAATCGCCAGCGCTAACCCAAAAAACCAACTTAATAAACCAATGAGGATGCCTTCGGTAATGAAAATTTGTAAAACGGCCGTGTCTGAGGCTCCCACTGCCCGCATTACCCCAATTTCACGGGTGCGTTCTATCACGTTCAAACTCATCGTACCCGTGAGTCCGAGTCCCCCTACCAGCACCATCAGGGCCGCCATGATCAATAACTGCATCGCTACAATATCAAAAAATGTCTCGCTTTGTGAACGCTGCTCATGGTTGGTAAAGCTACCGCTGACGCGATACCCAGCATCTGTTAGCTGCTTCTCTATTTGCTGAGCCATCTCATCTTGGGCGGCGGCGTCATCTTCCAGCAGCGTCACCTGGATACTGGAAGCCATATCTATGTCTCGTGTGAGGATGGCAAAATGATCATAATTGGCGTAGGCTTGGGGAATATTGCCTACCGTTTTTACCACGCCAATTACTTGCCACAGCCTTTCCCGCCCATCCAATTTTAACTGGATAGTGTCCCCCATCTCGATGTCTGGCTCTAACGAGTGTAGATAATTGTTAATGACGAGTTGGTTCGTGTCTCCCGGTTGCAGCCAGCGACCATCAAGCAGGTTAGGGTTTAACATACTTGTGTCCGCGGGTAGCGCTGTCACAAAAAAACTTTCACTACTGCTTTCATCGGGACGAATACGGTACGCCGCTTCGCCTCCCCAACTTTCGATGGTGGTAATGCCGGATAATTGCTGTATTTGGTGAGTCAGGGCGGGGATACGATACGGCCGTTCTAACTGAACTTGTACATCAAACTGCCAATATTCCACTGCTTCATCTAACGTCGCATCCATCGAGGCCCGCACACTAATGACGGCCATCACCGCCGCCCCCGCCAATGTCAACGTCAGCAACGTTAGCCCCAGGCGCAGCCGCCGTCGAAATGTATTATGCAAAGAAAGCAAGATAGGGCGAGGCACACCTTTTAATTGCTCTAACAGCTTGTTTAGCCATGATTTGCGTGTGAAATTATCACTGCTTAATCCGTAAGAGGAAATAGCTTCGCGGATGGTAATGCGTGTGCCGGCGATGATGGGGTAGAGTGCCGCTAACAGCGGCACACCGATGGCCACGGCCACCTGCAAAATAATGACAGATGGCTCAACGCGGAACTGGCTCATGTTGTAGTTGATGAAATAGGCCATCACGTTAATGGCGTTGCCGGCCACGAAAATGGAGAGCGGGATGGCAATAGCGAGCGAGAGGACGCCTAATAACGTCACCATACCCAGGTACATACTAATCAAGTGAAACGGCCGTGCGCCCACAGCTTTCATCACCCCAATTTGTTGCATTTGTTGAATGAGAAGCGCGGAAATGGTATTGATGATCAGAAAGATGGCGAGAAATAAGGAGAATGCCCCCATCGCGCCTAAAATCAAAGTAATGGCCTGGTAGAGATTGTCTTGTGGCAGTTTGCCAGGTTCTGGCACTTCTACCTTCACCACAGTATACCCCGCCCGTTCTACCCGATCTTGAATGTTTCTGGCGGCCGTTTTCAATGTCTGCCAATCGCTTTCTTGGGTATCAACAATAATATGCAGTTCGTTAAAGCTGGTGGATAGCCCAAACCAGGACAGCGTATCAAAGGTGATGAAAGCACACGCCATCCCTGAAAAAGGAGCTGACGTTTGTGATAAATCATAGACCAAGCCGGGCAGCGGCACGATGCGCTGTTTGCCCGCGGCCGTTTCCACTAGAATGGACATGCCCTGCTGCGCCTCTCGCCCAAAACCTAACGTTGCCAGGACTAAAGAAGTGCGTTCCAACAAAAACGCTTTGTCTGGCGGCGGCCATACCTCAGGTTCAGGCCAGGCCGGCGGATCTGGCACAAACAACTTCTCTGGCAAAATGCGGTTGACTTCCAGTTGTTCATAGTCGGAGGTGGCAATGACTTCAATAGGATACCACGCTTCATCAGGGGCCGGTTGGAATTTCATGAGGGTGCTGCGGCGGGCGCTGACTGCCGCTACCTGCGGCAATTTACGGATGAAAGTAATGAAATCTTCATCGAACCCTTCTTCGGTGTAGATAATCACCTGTGCCGGGTTGATCTCCTGGTAGCTCTGCTTGAGGTCCTGGCCCACAACCACCCACATATGGGCCACTGTGCCCACGGCGAAACTACCCACAGCAATGGATAATACTACGAGCAGGGAGCGGGTTTTATTTAACCAGGTATCCCGCCAGATTTTGCGCCAGTGGGGGTCAAACATGTATAGCCTCTGCTTGCCAGGTACAATTCTTTTGCCTGGTATCCCCTACAATTTTTCCGTCTACCAGCTCTATAACGCGCGGTATATTGGCGGCCAACTCTTTGTCGTGCGTTACCATGAGAATTGTTTTGCCTGCCGTCACTAACTCATGAAAAAACGTAAAGACAGAATCCCCTGTTTTCTCGTCCAGATTTCCCGTGGGTTCATCGGCTACTAGAAGAGGGGGGTCGTTAGCCAGCGCCCGGGCAATAGCTACCCGCTGCTGCTGCCCACCTGAAAGCATTAACGGCCGTTTCCCTGCCTGATCTGCCACGCCCAATCGTTCCAAGAGCGCCAACGCTCGCTGTGAGCGTTCTTGTCGTCGGTACATCTTGCAAAACGCCATGGGCATTATCACATTTTCCAACACCGTCAGGGTCGGCAGCAGTTGAAAAAATTGGAAAATTAAGCCGATATGGCGGCCGCGCCACGTCGCCATCTTTGCCCCAGACAATGCCTGAATATTTGTACTCAAAATATGAATATCACCGGCTGTCGGGTTATCAATACCAGTTATCATGTTTATCAACGTTGACTTGCCTGATCCCGATTTGCCTACCACGCCGATAAATTCACCAGGCTGCACCTGCATGTGGACCGCATTCAGGGCGGTAAAGACGCCCTCTCCCACTGCGTATTGCTTTACCACGCCACGCAATTCTATGGCATAATTTTCAAGCATTCGCCTCACCTTTTCTATCAAACTTTGAACCTCTGAGAATTATCTTTCTGCTAATTGGGCCAGCAGGGCAGCCCCCGCTTGTGGCCCAGCCATCGCTAGAATTTCTGCTTGCAATTGTTTGGCTGCCTGCCGATAAGCAGGATCGTGCAGCAAAGTGGATACTGCCTGCCACAAACTGTCGGCGCTTAATTCTGGGGCGTTGTCATATATCATCGCTTTTGCTTGCCTGGTGACAAACGTATCATCTTCATCATCAAAACTTTCTAAATTTACGTCAAACATGCCTGGCGGTAATTTCAAGCTTAGTCCAATGCCCAAAGCCCGACAGCGCAGTGCATGTAATTGCAAATGTCCTCCCAGTGGAATCAGCAGCAGCGGGCGACCATGTGACAGCGCAATCATAGAAGTACCCACGCCGCCATTCGTAATCACCAGGTCACAATAAGGCATCAGCGCTGACTGGGGGATAAACTGTTCGATGTGAATATTATCTGGGATAGGGGTGTACTGCTTTGGGTCTTGACCGGGTCCCACCGTGATGATGACATTGACCGGTTCATCACGCAAAGCGGCAATAATCAACCGCATAATTTCCGGCACATTGTTAAACGAAGTGCCCATCGTCGTATAAATGGTCGGGCGATCCGGCAAAGTGGCTAACCAGGGGGGCAGCAGTTCATCGCCTTTCGCATCCAGGAAGGTCGGGCGTAAGGCATGGGCTGTGTTGGGCAAATGATACTCTGGGAACTGGTAACTGGGCGGAATATAAGAGAGATACAAATTGCGAGTTAACATCTCCATAGCCGGATAGGCGGGTAGATCAAAAGCGCTGCGCAAATAGGCTAAGGGGCCTTCCATGCCATCTCGGGTGATGTGCGCCGGAACGTATAATTCCATGTCCACAGCCGCGTAAGGAATGTTCAATTTTTCGCCAACGATACAGCCACCATATTCAAAGGCATCGCGCACAATCACATTTGGCTGCCACTCCTGGCAAATCGTCAGCAGATCATAGGCCATATGATTGGCTGTTATATCTACAAATATTTCAGCAAAAAATATTTCACGTTCGCTGGTCGTCAACCCTTCTGCCTCAGGAAAAGCGATCTCTGGGTTTGATTCCAACCAGTCGAGACCGGCCGCCCTACCTTCTAAACCAGCCTGCGCCACTTGCGGCAAAAAGGAAGCAGCGCAGGCCACCAATACCTCATGCCCCATTTGCTCTAATGCCTGAGCCAGGGGGATGAGGGGCAGTAAGTGCCCAAAGCCAGGTTGTGTCGTAAATAAAAATTTCATACCAGTTTTTCCATGATCGTCTGCAAAGCCACACAGACTCTATCTTGCTCGGCGTCAGTCAGGGTGGGGTACATAGGCAGGGAGAAGATTTCGGTGGCGGCTGCTTCTGTTTCTGGCAAATCGCCTGATTTGTAACCTAATGACTTATATCCGCGCATGGTGTGGATGGGCCAGGGATAGCTGATATTGACAAAAATGTCATATTCTTTTAACTGCGCCACAATCTCATCGCGGCGCGGATGACGGACGACGTATAGATAATAAGCATGATCGTTTTGAAGGCTTACTTTCGGCAGCAATAAACCAGTATCGGCCAATTCAGTATCATACCGGTTTGCCAGTTCTCGGCGACGGGCGAGGTAGCTGTTTAAATGAGACAGCTTACGCCGCAATATGGCGGCGTGGAGTTCATCCAGGCGGCTGTTGTAGCCATGCTCCTCTGCGTAATACGTGTTTTCCATGCCATAAAAACGAAGACGGCGTAATTTATGGACCACGCCCTCGTCGTTGGTAATAACCATGCCACCATCTCCATATGTACCCAGAATCTTGGTGGGATAAAAGGAGAATGCAGCGGCCTGCGCCATTGACCCGGCCACTTTGCCTTGGAACCTGGCCCCATGTGCCTGGGCGCAATCTTCTAAGGTGAGGAGATTATGCTGCCGGGCTATGACGCTCACGGCCGTCATATCTACACATTGCCCAAACAAATGTACGGGTAAAATGCAGCGGCTTTTTGGCGTGATGGCAGCCTCTAGGAGGCTGGTATCCATTAAATAGGTAGCGGGGTCAATATCGACAAAACGAGGGACGCCCCCGGCGGAAACAATGGCGGAAACAGTAGGAACGGCCGTGTTTGCTACCGTTATGACCTCGTCCCCCGGTTGCAGTCCCAAGGCCAGCAGTCCTAACATAATGGCGTTTGTGCCGTTGTCCACGCCTACGCCATGCTGCACCTCACAATAAGCGGCAAACGCCTGCTCAAATTGGCGTACATTTTCTCCGAGAATCAACTGCCCAGAACGAAATACCTGTTCTATGGCGGTGTGAATCTCTTCTTTTTCTTGTTCGTACTCTTTTAAGTAGTCCCAGACATTGATACGCATTTGCTTATCCCTGAACAAACATTACACGCACACTATCAGCTGTTCAAAAAATTGAGACAGGACAGTAGATTACGTGCTTCGATATTAAAATAGCTGTACTTCATAAAATCAATAATCTGCCCCAGCGTCAACCATATATAATCTGGAGGCAGCGTTTGAATTTCCCCTTCAGGCAGCTCGAGAATCATGTATTGGTTTTGAAAATGATAAAAACGACCACCTTCTTCTGACTGAACGGCCGTATAGCGCACGGTGTCTGGCTCTGGCTGCAAAAAGTAGGACAAAAATGGTATATTTTCAGTCGCTTGCCGCTGACGTTCCGGTTCTGAACAGGCTACCGTTGGTCCCATCTCAATGAGATCGCGATTACCAGGCTCCAGGGCCGCATGGACTAAAAAGTGCAGGGTGTCATTGATAGGCTGGGTTAAAAATCCGACGATACCGCAGCCTACATGCTTTAACAATGGTTGTGTCCATCCCACTACCTCCCGATTACCGGCCTCTACGGCCACGGCGATCACTGAAAAATATTGCTGTGCCACATGATGGATATCCCAAGCTGTCACCTGCCACTGCCGCAAATCTGGCAGAGAGACCGTTTGCACACACATTTCGTAGGTAGTTTTTAAGTGGGTAAACCAGCTAATGATTTCATCCAGCGTATGCCTGGCCCCCTGTTGATCCAGCATAGAATAAAAGAGACGACGGGGAAATCCTTCTAAAAAAGAGGTAAACAGACAGTCCGCTGTCTGCTGAGCGGAGGGAGTATGAGTGTAAAATCGCCATTCCTGGGGGAAAAACGAGATGCAAGATAAGACGGTGCGGCTGTCCATATTTACCAGGTTATCAATTTTGAGCAGTTCCTTTATTTCGCCGAGAGTGAGCCAGCAAAACTCCTCGTGGAGGGAAATCTCTCCCTCTACTTCCACGATCATATTGCGATTCCGTTTTTGTAAAAAGCGGGATCCTTGTTCAGATTGCAGTTGGTCAACCAAAATGCGTGCTTTCCCTGGCAATACAAAATACTCCAGGTAGGGTGGCGTTTTGCCCTGGTGTACCTTTGTGTAGTTGCTCTTGGTGGCCTGCACAGTGGGCGAAAGCTGTAAGGTGTTGATATTGCCAGGCTCCATTTTTGCCTGCATTAAACAGTAACGTACGCCCTCGACCACTCGCGTCACAATGCCCAAAATCCCAATTTCTGGCTGATTGATAATGGGCTGATCCCACTCTGGTACACCGCCATAGTTGGTTTGCGCTCGAATACCTTCTATGGAGAAGAATTTACCTGAACGATGTTGTAAACGCTTATGGCTCGCATTAAAAGACCAATCGGGTGAGTCGGCAAAGGGAATTGGGGTAACAGCGAAATGATTTTCCGTTTTTCGTTGCTCAAACCATTGCAAAAATGTCGTCAACGACTGGTAACGATTTTCAACGGTTAACGCCGAGTGTAAGAAGCTGGCTTCTTTTGACTGTTGCTGCCATAGTGTCTCTGCCATTATGTTTCCTGTAAACGCTGTCTATATTCGGCTTTTGACCGAATGACGGTTTCGTTTTGATAATGCGTGTTCGCCAATACCAAACAGATGGCGTCTGGTGTGAAATCTGTTAGTTCGATGAAAATCATACGGGGTACGTATAAGCCACGTAGAGGATCCTTAAGTTCATAGGTTTGCTGTTTCTGCCCGTCTGATACCTGTATTTGACAAGAACCGGCCACCCCTATTATGACCTGGTCTGTGTGAGGATGAGCATGCGCCGCTCGATCCGCCACAATATGGTGCATGTAGAATACACGCTGGATGGCAAATGGGATGTCTTGCTCTGACTCAACGGCCGTTAATACGCCGCGTGTATCGGAATAAGAGGGGAGATCAATCCAGTAAATATTATCTAGCGTCATATTTTAGTCCTGAGAAGGGTAAAGGCTTTCGTTCTACTGCCAATCGCTCCAACAGATGTACGCCATAGTCTGGCCCGGGTAAGGCTGCCATTTCCGCCTGTACTTTTTGCGCCGCTTGTTGATAACGGCCGTTTCCCAACAATTCTGTAACGGCCGTTTTCACTGAATGGGCAGACAAGGGCGTGGCCGCTTCGGCATACAAGGTCAACGCCGCGCTTTGAGGTGCGTCCAGCGGTAAGTGTGCTTGCTGAGCTACCACATCATCCTCTGGCAATCTGAGAGGAATGCCTACACCTAACGCTGTGCAGCGAGCTACGTTTTGCCATTGATGCCCCACTAACGGCAGCAGCACCAGCGGCAGGCCATAGCGCAGGGCCATCAAAATCGTGTTGATGCCGCCATGCGTAATCACCCCCGCACAATGGGGCATAAGCAAATCCTGGGGAATAAATTGTTCAATGTGAATATTCTCCGGCACAGCGCCAAACTGGGCAGGGTCTTGATTGCGTCCAATGGTGATGATCAAATTGACCGGTTCTTGGCGCAGCCCGGCAATAATGGTGCGAAAAATCTCAGGAGCGCGATTAAAAACGGTACCCAGGCTGGCGTAGATCGTGGGTTGATCTGGCAGGGTAGACAGCCAATCCGGCAGCACCGTGTTAAGGGTAGGAGGTGGCAGCGGTTGTAAGGTGGTAGTGGTGGCCGGGAGCGGGTACTCGGGAAATTGTAAGCTGGGCGGCACCAAGGAGAGGTACAAATATTTTGTCAACATGGGCATTGCCGGGTGGGAAGGCAGGCCACACGCACTACGTAAGTACGCCAGCGGTTTTTCGATGGCTAACCGGGTGATGTAGTCTGGTAAATAAGCCGCCAAGCCCACCGCGGCATGGGGAATGGCCAACATTTCACCCACTAAACAGGCCCCATATTCAGAATAATCACGCACCAGTACATCAGGCTGCCACGCTTCACACAACGCTGACAGGTCGTTGATCATATGACCGGCAGAAATATCCACGAAAATTTCGGTCAACATGGCATCTTTTTCGGCAGTAGTCATGTTGGCCATTTCTGGGAATGCTCGCTCTGGTTCTGCTTGCAGCCAATCCAGGCCGGCGGCAAATGCGGTGAAGCCCGCTCGCTGCACTTGTGGCACAAAAGAGGCGGCGCAGGCAAAGGCTACCGTATGGCCAGCCGTAACTAAAGCCTGGGCTAGGGGCAGTAAGGGCGATAAATGCCCCGTTCCCGGTTGCGTGGTGATTAAGACGCGCACTTTATTCATGCCTCTCTGTTGCTAGATTTTCACATAATGTCTGGCGCAGCAACGGCAGGAGCATAGCCAATCCCGTTTGCAGGTAGAAGTGACCTCCGGGGAACAGGCATACCCTGAAATGAGCAGTAGTATATGATTCCCAGGCCGCCAGGTCTGCCTGGGTAATACGGGCATCATTGGCCCCGCCCAAAGCGATAAGGGGGTAGGCCAATGGCTCCTGGATGGTGCAGACATGTTCGTTCAAAGCTGTCAAATCAGCCCGCAGCGCCGGCAGCATCATTTCCATCATCTCTTTGTGCGCCAGGACGCTATTGTGGCTACCGCCTAATGATTGCAAATAGTCGATTAGATCTTCATCTGGCAGCAAGTGGGTGGCAGCGTAAGGCTTGTCTAAATGAGGAGCGCGATGGGCAGAGAGAAACAAACAGATGGGCTGGGGTAGATTGGCGCGGCGCAGGGCGTGAGCCAACTCAAAACTGACCATGGCGCCCATGCTGTGGCCCCAAAAGGCGAATGGGCTTTCCAGGCGCGGATACAGTTCTGGCAGCAGCCATTCTACTAACGCCGGTAAATCGGAAAACGGCCGTTGTGACAACAGTTTCCCCCGCCCAGGCAGCTCAATCGGTATCACCTCCACAAAACCGGCGAGGCCTTGTCTAAGCGATTCATATCCAACAGCGTGTCCCCCTGCCCAGGGGAAGCAAAAAAGTTTCATAAGCATCTTGTTTCTATTGCCCGACAAGCGCTTGCGCCAGCACCATTAGCATCAATATCATCGCGATCACTGCCGAAAGCAGAATCCACCGGCGCCGCTTCGAAGCAACGGGAGGTGGTTGTCGGTTTAGACCCCAGGCGGGAGCAGCCTGAGCGTCTGCCAACATCTGTTGTATTTTTAGAGCCAGCACACGGACATTGGGATCATCCATCATCGTGAAATGGTCGCCTGGCGTCCGATAAACAACAATGTCTTGGCTAACCGCTCCGACGCCCATAGTTTCATCTATCACTTTGCCCCGACTGTGGTTTGGATCGTCAGGCGTGGGCTCGATGGCATGTACATAATCTATTCGCCCCGGAAATATTTCTGGTTCATACCCATCAATTAATTCACTCATGCGTAGGGTCATATCTACCCAATGGGCGATATTTTCCCAAACAATCTCTTTTACCTGCGCTCCTTCTGCCTCCAATCGGCTGCGCAACAAGGTAATCTGCGCCCTGGTTTCCAGTCCATGAAACGTCTCTGCTTCCAACCCGGATTGCACCCCCAGGGCATCTTCCAACCAGCGCACATAGATCATTAAGATGGCGGCCCGGTTATAGCGCTGTAACTGACTCATGACCTCCTCTCGCTGTGTCTGCAACGCGGCATGGGCCAGGCCGACGACAAACCAGCGGCTGAAAAATATATTAGCGTGGTACCAACGTGCCAAACGGGGGCTGCTTTGTATTAAGCCTTGTACCAGTTGCATAATGGCCAGTGAATCTTTGCCGACACTGGAATCAATGATGCCTACCAAACCTACCGGGTCGGTTCGCCGTCGCAGCTGTTGTGCAATCTCAAAGGCAAATGGGCCGCCTGCCGACCAGCCGATGAGGTTGTAGGGGCCTTTAGGCTGCACGGATTTCATCACTTCCAGATATTGACGGGCAACGGCCGTTAACCGGTCGGCTGTCATGATATTTTCATAGACAGCCATTAGAGCATACACCGGCTGCGTTTCATCATTCAGGTGATTTACCAGGCGTCGATAAGCAAATAAATTGCCGTTCGCCGGTGGTACCAGAAACAGAGGTGTTTTTTCCGGGCTGCCTGCTTGCAAGCAGACAATGGGTGGCTTTCTCTCAAATGTGTCGGCAAAACGCTTTACATCTAGCCGGGGGCGGAGGGAAACGGCCGTTGTTGTTTTAGCCATATCTGGGTGGCGTGGGGATGCTGCCTGAGCCATCAGAGATAGCGCAGGAGCAATGGCGGCAGCTAAGGTGGCAATGGTTTGGTTTTCTAAAAGCATCTGGGGCGATACTTGATACCCGGCCTCTTGTATTTTGGTGACAACTTGCAGACTCATTAATGAATTTCCGCCAATTTGGAAGAAATTTTGATGAATGCCAATTTGAGGGATGCCAAGAAGCTGCGTCCAGGTTTGGGCCAACAACTGCTCCAGTTTATTGCGCGGGGCATCTGCATAGGTTTCAAGATCAGGGTCTGCTGTCTTAACGGTCGCCGCAGATATCTCATCTGCTTTATTCCAGGGACGCGGCTCAATCCAGTATCGCTGCCGCTCAAAGGGATACGTGGGCAGCGGCACACGGTAGCGGGGATCATCGGCAAAAAAGCCGCCGATATCCACCTCAACCCCATGCGCCCAGAGTTGGCCCCAGGCTTGCAGCACAGTCTGGTAAGCATCCTCTGTGGCGTCTGTCAGGGTGGCAACGGCCGTTTCTACGCCATTTAAGCGAGCTGCCTGCACTAGGTCATCACCTACACCCATTACCAGGACCACCCAGTCTGTGATTTGGGCCAGGGATTCCAGATTTTCTCTCAGGCGTAGGGGCTGCCGCAGCTGATTTAGCCAATATTTGTCATCCCGTGCTTCCTCATCTGTGATCCAGTCGCCTGTTACATTGGACAAAAACGGGATTTGCGGGGCCTGCCGGTCATACAGATCAAGCCGGTCGCTAAATTCAGGCAGCACGGGTTCTATAAAGGGCGAATAGGCCGCATCAAGCGCCGGTAGGCGGCGGGTGACAATATCATTTGCGGTCAACTCGGTAGCTAATGCTTCAATTTCCGTCTCGGCGCCGACCAGAATGCAGGTAGTTGGGCTTATAACGGCCGTTAACGCCACCGCTTCTCCTAGCAAAGAGCGACATTCAGATTCAGACAGAGCCACTTCCAGGTGTGGTTGCTTGGGCATATTTTGTGTTAACTGGCCCCGTACCGCCACCAACGTCAGAGCGGCTTCCAGACTATAGACGCCAGCCACGCAGGCAGCCACATATTCCCCCACACCCTGACCAGCCATCGCCTGGGGCTCTAATCCCCAGGCCAGCCACATCTGTGCCAGAGCATAACCGAACACAAAGGCCGCTGGCTGCGCCCAACGCGCTTCTGTTAGTAAAGCAGCGGCTGCCATTTCTTGCTCGACAGGCGGGTATAAAACATCCAGCAAAGGTTTGCCCAGTGAATCTTGCAGCAGTCGGCTGCATTTATCCACCGTTTCGCGGAAAACAGGTTCGTGTTTGTACAGAGCTTGTCCGCTGTTCACCTGTACCGAACCGGCATCAGGAAAGACGAAGGCGACAGTGCGCCCTTGTTGACAAGCAACGGCCGTTTCCACTTTTCCCAAGGTCGTAATGGCCGTTTCAATCGAATCGGCAACGACAGTTTGTCGCTGCGCGAATGCTTTGCGCCCGACAAGCAGGGTATACGCTACATCCGCCAAATTTACATCAGGATTTTCTTGTAAATGCTGCCGCAAATTACGCGCCATCTGCCTCAGCGCCGATTCGGTTTGAGCAGAAAGAACAAGGGGGTAGGCGGGACGAGCGGGGCGACGTAACGGCCGTGGCGGCGCTTCTTCCAAAACCACATGCGCATTTGTGCCGCCAATCCCTAATGAATTCACCCCCGCCCGGCGGGGGTGTCCATTGGCAGCCCAGTCCTGCAAGGTCGTATTGACGTAAAATGGGCTGTTCTCAAAATCAATTTGCGGATTGGGCGTCTCAAAATTAAGGCTTGGGGGAATTTGTTTGTGTGTCAGAGCCAATGTCGTTTTGATCAGGCCAGCAATGCCAGCCGCGGCATCCAGATGACCGATACTGGTTTTTACAGCGCCTACCCCGCAAAATCCTGTTTTCTCCGTGCTTTCCCGGAAGGCGCGGGTGAGCGCGGCTATTTCTACGGGATCACCTAGCGCTGTGGCTGTACCATGCGCCTCTATATAAGAGATGGTCTCCACATCAACATCAGCCAATGCCTGCGCTGCCAAAATCACTTCTGTTTGGGCATCAATGCTGGGCGCTGTATACCCCACTTTCATGGCGCCATCATTATTAACTGCCGCACCGCGAATAATGGCGTAGATATGATCTCCCTCTGCCAGCGCATCTTCCAACCGTTTCAGCAATACTACGCCCACGCCGTTGCCACCCACACTGCCCTGCGCTTTAGCGTCAAAGGTGCGGGTATGCCCGTCGGGAGAAACAACGCCGCCCTCTTGATATAAATAGCCTGTTTTTTGCGGCGACCAAACCGTCACACCACCAGCCAGCGCCATGTCAGCCTGGTAGTTCAGCAGGTTAAGATAAGCCATAGCGGTAGCCACCAGCGCCGTAGAACAGGCGGTTTGCACGGCGACGCTGGGTCCAGTCAGGTTGAGTTTATACGAGGTGCGCGTACATAAAAACGCTTCGGCATTGGAGAGGGATAATTGGTAAACGCCCATTGCCTGCACCAGCTCGCTGTTGGAGTAAATATTATTCAGCAGATAATTATTGAAGTTCATGCCGGCAAAAACGCCAATATTACCTGCATAAGTATCGCTGACGTAGCCGGCATCTTCTAAGGCTTGCCAGGCGCATTCTAAAAACAAGCGATGCTGGGGGGCCGTGATTTCCGCTTCACGGGGCGTATAGCCAAAAAACTCGGCCGCGAACATATCCTCCTGTTCGATGACGCCACCAGCCCGCACGAAACCGGAATTTTGCAACATCTCTGATGTGACGCCAGCCGCTAATAATTCCTCATCCGTAAACTGGGAGATCGCCTCCACCCCAGCCGCCAGGTTCTCCCAGAATTGGGTGAGCGTGGGCGCGCCAGGGAACCGTCCGGCCATGCCAATGATGGCCACGGCTGCCTCGATGGGGACTGTTTCTTCTATGCTCATAATCTACCGTTTCCTGCGATTTTTTTGCTGCTGCTTTCGTAAGGCTTCTCGCTGCTTTCGTAAGGCTTCTCGCTGCTTTTGAATACGATCACTTACCTTTTCTCGCAGGCTATCTTCGGGGGCATCGCTCAAATGAGCGGCCAACGTTTGTACGGTAGGATGGCGGAATAAATCCATGATGGGGATGTCTCTCTGTAAGGTTTTCTGTAATTTGCTATTCATTTGCATGATTAGTAAGGAGTGACCGCCCAGATCAAAGAAATTATCATCTACGCTAATCTCTTCCCGGTGCAGCACCTCCTTCCATACCGCCAAGATTGAGGTTTCTGTATTATTTTTAGGTAAAGCGATCTCTTTTCGTTCGCGGTGTATTTCTGGCTGGGGCAGCGCTTCTCGATCTACCTTGCCATTAATGGTCAGAGGAAACTTATCTAGCGGCATTAGCGCTGCCGGAATCATATAGCTAGGCAGGCTATTTTTCAGATGTTGGCGTAAGTCTTGGGGGTCTACCATGTCAGACTCTGTGACGCGATAATACCCCGCTAACTGTTGGTGACCGGGAATGTCTTCCCGCACGATAACGGCCGTTTCCGCCACGCCCTCATACTCATACATGGCCGCCTCGATTTCACCCAGTTCAATACGAAAGCCGCGCAGTTTCACCTGGTTGTCTACCCGCCCCAGGAATTCCAAGGCGCCATCCGGCCGGTAACGTACCAAATCACCAGTACGATAGAGCCGGGCATCGGGTACATCGCTAAAGGGGTGGGGTATGAATTGGGCAGTGGTTAAGGCGGGTCGCGCCAGATAGCCTCGCGCCAGGCCGCTGCCGCCGGCATACAGTTCTCCCGGGACTCCAACGGGAACAGGGCGCAAAAGTGGGTCGAGGACGAATATCTCTTTATTGGGAAACGGCCGTCCAATATGCACATCTTGCCCTGGTTGTATTTGCCCGAAGGTGACGCCGACGGTGGTTTCCGTGGGGCCATACCCATTATAGAAGAAACGGCCGTTTCCCCACTGCGCCACAATATCCGCCGTACATGCTTCTCCGGCTGACCATAACGCCTGCAAATCCGGCAGCGCTATATCAGGCATTAGCCGCAGCACCGAAGGGGGTAAGGTGGCCATAGTAATGCCCCGCTCCTTCATCATCTGGGCCAATGCTAAACCATTCATCATCGTTTCTAATGGCCCTAAATGGATGGTAGCGCCGCTGCACAAGGGTGGAAAAATCTCCCACACAGCGCCATCAAAGTTAAGCGAGGCAAATTGCAAAACCTGGCTGCCAGGACCGATCTCAAGCAGACGTTGTTGAAAAGCGACGAGGTTAGCCACGCCATCATGCGTTAACAAAGTACCTTTGGGCTGCCCGGCAGAACCAGATGTGTAAATGACATACGCCAGGTTTTCTACAGTTGTCAGGGGCGGCGGATCGTCGGCGCTAAAGGTGGCCAGCGTCAACTTTTCGGTATCCAGGCAAAACAGCCTGGGGGTGAACGCTGCCAGCGAGGGCGCTAACGCTTGTGTGGTTAACACCAACGGCGCCTGCACCTCATTGAGCATGAAGCCCAGGCGAGATTTGGGATAGGCAGGATCGAGCGGTAGATAGGCGCCGCCCGCTTTTAATATGCCCAATACGGCCACAATCATTTCCAGGGAGCGCTCGATATGCACCCCCACCACCGTTTCTGGGCCGATACCGACGCTGCGCAGGTAATGAGCCAGCCGGTTGGCCTGACGATTTAACTCAGCATAAGTAAGCTGCTGTTCCTGGAAGGTAACGGCCGTTACCTGAGGTGTGCGGGCGGCTTGCGTGGCAAAAAGCTGGGAAATAGGCTGGGCCTCATAAGGAGCCGTAACCGTGTGCCATAATTTTAACAACTGCTCCTGCTCTGTCGTCGTAAGCAGAGGCAAATCGGCCAGAGGTTGGTTGATATCCGCTGCCATTCCCATCAAAATGGTTTCCAGGTGGCCTAACATACGCGCAATCGTTTCTGCCTGGAAGCGCAAGCTGTCGTAAGCAATTTTAAGCAGCAGCCGCTCGCCTGGCACGGCTAACAGCCCCAAGGCAAAATTCGTCTGTTCGCGGTCTTGCAGATCACTGATCTTCAGGCTGAGGCGTTCATCTTCCAGAGACAGCGCCAGGGGATAATTTTCAAAAACAAAGGTGGTTTCAAATAAAGGTTGATCCCGCGGAATACTACTCCACTGCTGAATATCGACCAGGGCGCTGTATTCATACTCGCGCATCTCTACCATTTGTTGGTTTAAGGCCGTCAGCCAGGCTAGTACCGGCTCGTCCGGCTCGATGTGTACCCGCACGGGCAAGGTGTTGATGAAGGGGCCAACAATGGTTTCCACGTTTGCCAGCGAAGCGGGACGGCCAGAAACAACGGAGCCAAAAATGACATCGGCTTCGCCGGTATAGCGGCTGAGAAGATAACTCCAGGCAGCCTGCACCAGGGTACTCATTGTTAATTGGTGTTGTTTGGCGGTAGCTTGGAGAACGGCCGTTGCCTCTGCCGTCAATTCCAACTGCCTCTCTTCCGGCACAACCTCATTCTCCTTATCAACTGGTCGCCAATCTTGCATCACTAACGGCGTGGGGGCCGTTATATCAGCCAACTGCGCCTGCCAGTAAGCTGCGGCCTTCTCTTCATCTTGCTGTTGCAACCAGTTGATATAGTCGCGGTAAGGATGGGGCGCAGGCATGAGATACACTTCATCCAACCGGATGATTTCATAATAGATAAACAGTTCACGCAGCGCCTGCGCCAGTGACCAGCCATCCAGCAGCAGGTGATGGTAACTCCAGACCAGTTGATACACCTCCTCTGCCAGGCGGATCAGCGTCACGCGCAGCAGGGGGGGCTTATCCAGCAAAAACCCTTGTCGCCGGTCATCGTCTAAAAAGACTGACAGCCGTGCTGTTTGTTCAGACGCGGATAAATCACGCCAATCCAGGTGATGCACAGGCGTCGTCACCTGCTTGTATACTACTTGCAGCGGTTTGTCCGCCTCTTTCCAATAAAATGCGGTACGAAAAATGGGATGTCGCGCCGTGATTTTCTGCCATGCTTGCTCAAAAATGTCATCATGCAAGGAACCAGTGAGCTTGCAGGCCAACTGCACCACATATATACCCGTATGCGGCTGCTTTAAGGTATGGAACAACATCCCTTGTTGTAGGGGGGAAAGCTCGTAGATGTCTTGAATATTTTGATTACTCATAAATTTATGTCAATACTCGTCGTATCATTTGTAAAAAAATGGGTCGGGCGCTGTTAATAAAAAAATGATCACCTGGCAAGGCGCGTACAGTAAATGACGCAGTTGTTTCTGTCTGCCAGGGCGCGATATTTGCGGCTGTTACCAACTTGTCTTTGGCGCCGCGAAAGGCGGAGATGGGACAGGCAAGCGGCGGTTCCGCTACATAGCCGTAGGTTTCCCCTATTTGAAAATCAGCGCGAATGACGGGTAGAAGCAGGGGCAGCAGAGCGCTGTCTTGCAAGATTTCCTGTGGCGTGGCATTCGTCTCCGCCAACCTGGCTATTAATGCTGCCTCAGACAGTTTGTGAATGCCCTCTGTTTCAGGAATAGTGGGGGCTGCTCGCGCCGCTACCAGTAAGTGAAAGGGTTGAGGCAGTCCTTCACGGCGCAAGGCGCGTGCCATTTCAAAGGCAAGTACGCTGCCCACACAGTAGCCGAATAAAGCAAATGGTTTGTCGAGATAGGCGCTCGTGGCAGACACAACCGACGCAATGACTGCCTGCCAATCGGTGAGGGGAGGCTCCCGAAAGCGCATTTCCCGCCCCGGCAGTTGCAGCGCACATACCTCAACATCCGCGGGCAGCGCGGAGGGCCACTCGCTAAACAAGGCCGCACCAGCCCCCGCATACGGAAAGCAGAAAAGACGTAGGCGGGCGTCGGGGTTCGGTTTAGGGCGGAAAATCCAGTTATCCATTACTTTCTCGTCTTATTTGCCCGCTTCAGGGTAAATAACAGTGACGTACTCCGGTAGGGCTTGAATCAGAGAGAGGTCGTTTTCTAAAATGTTCACATCCCCTCGCGTCTCCAGTTCCCGAAAACCGGCGAATTTATACGTGACGTACATCATACGGTTACGGCCGTTTTCTACAAATTCAGCCTGCAAAGTGACGCCAGCCTCTTTGGCCCGCGCCAAGATATAATTCAGCATAATCGTGCCCACGCCACGCGACATCACCCGGCAAGACATCAGCAGCAGTTTTAACGTCCAAACGGTTTTGCCCAATGTCACCAGTGCCAGCCCGATGGTGCCGTAAGTACCATATTTATCATCCAGGCTGGAGACCAACAGCAGATGGTTATCTGACTGGCGCAGAGCATTCAATTCGGCATAGGAATAGGTGTAACCGGTTGTGTTAAGCTGGTTTGTCCGCTTCGTTAACTCCTCAGCCCGCTGCAAATCTTCTTCTTGGGCGCGGCGGATGTGTAGCGTCATATTCAACGTTGCCAAAAACGCCTCATTTTGGCCGGTGAAGGTGGCTTCCGCTGCCATACGCTGGCTCTCGCTTTGATACATGCGGCGGCGCAGCGCCGATTCCGGCGTGATAAACGGCGGCTTTAAACGAGGCATGTCCAGCATGTTCTCGATATCGGCATCGCCAGCATCCAGGCATAAGACCTGGGGCAATTCATGAGTTACCTCTTCTCGCTCAAAGATATTGTCATCTACAAAAGCAAAGGTATCGAGGCCAATGTTTAGGGCGTTGGCAATGGCTTTGATAGAGGCGGATTTGGGGTTCCAGTTGATTTGAGGATAGAGGAAGTAGTCGGCTAATCCCAGTTCTGCGAGTTTAGCAACGGCCGTTTCTTGATTATTCTTGCTGGCAATCGAATGCAAAATACCCCGGGCGTCTAAAGTTTTAATCGTTTCCACCACCTTGTCACGCAGAAAAACGGCCGTGTCTTCCAGGAGTACACCCTGCCATAAGGTATTATCTAAATCCCAAACCACACATTTGATGGTTTTTTGCTTTGCCGACATAGAGGACTCTTTTTCCGCTATCTGTAAATCGTTCATGATTTCTGTTGCCTACCTCCGGCTGACAACTTCCGCCTGACCAACGCTGTAATGCGGTCAATTGTGCGAAAGTTATCTGGGTCTAGTTCCTCATTACTCAATTGGATATGAAATGTATCCTCCACAAACAGCACCAACCGCATGGCAAATAACGAATTAACAAACCCTTGCGCAAAGATGTCATCATCATCTTGCAGTGGCGTATGGTTAAGATGCTCACCCAAAAAGGAACGAATTTGTGATTTAATAGCGTCCATGTTTTTGAGAGTAGGGAAGGATGCTCGGCTGTCGCCTGCTCCTATTTCTACGCTTTCTCCTTTAATCCGCAGCGTTAATGGCTGTTAAAAATTGATCCAACTGCCCCTGGTCTAAGTTAGCACTGGGAAAGTCGGAAGGGATGAGCGCCTCTGCCTGAGATGTTTGCCCATAAATAATGATGTCGCGCAAATGAGCCACAAGATTGTCTGCCAGTTGACGAATGGTGTCAGGCTCGTAAACGGCCGTGCTGTACAGCCAGGTAAAGTGCATTTGTTCCCGTAGTACCCCTCCGGCAATATCAAATAAATAGGTGCGCGGCGCGGCCGGATCAAGGGAGACGCCGCCCGATTCTTGTGCCGGGGTCAAAGATACATCGTCGCTAAAGTTTTGATCATACTGTCCCATATAGTTAAACCGGATTTCAGCCTGTGGCAGGTTGGTAAACGCCGGCGCATTTTGTAAGAAGCGTAAAGCGCCGTAGCTGACGCCTTGCTCCGGTATCTGGCGTCGCTGCTGCTTTACTTTTTTGAGGGCAGCGCCCATCTCATCAGTGGCGCTGACGGACAGACGCAGCGGATACAGGCTCGTAAACCAGCCGACGGTGCGCGATAAATCCACGTCATCAAACAGGTCTAAACGGCCGTGACTTTCCAAATCAACCAGCATTGTCTCCGTTTGCACCCATTTGGTTATTGTTTGCGTCAAAGCGGTTAACAGCAGATCGTTGATTTCTGTGTTTAAGGCTTTGGGCGCTTCTTGCAGCAGCCATGCGGTTTCTTCTACGGTCAACGCTGCTGCTATTTCTGCCACGGAGCCTTCTGTATTTAGCGCCCGTCCCTCGGCCTTGTCCATGGGCAGTAGGGCGGTGGGCTGCGCCAACAAGTCCAGCCATGTTTGCAGATCTTTGTCGAAATGGTTCTGCGCTGCATATGTGGTCAGGCGTTCTGCCCAATATTTGTAGGAAGTCGTTTTGGCAGGCAATTTGACCATTTTGCCACGACGCAATTGGTGGTAGGCGGTTTGCAAGTCGGCGAGCAGCACCCGCCAGGAGAAGCCGTCTACCACCAGGTGATGGATAACCCAGAGAAAACGAGACGGCCGTTCCTGACCCAGGTCAAACCACACTCCTCGCACTAAAACATCGCTTGCTAAATCAAAGCTGGCCTGCACTTCATTGGCAATGGCGTTAATGGCGGTGGTAATTTCCGCATCCGGCGTGTCTGCTAAATCAATGTACATAAAGGGAACTGGTTCACCGGCGGTGACGCCCATTTGTTCCCAGCCCGTTTCTGTCTGATGATAACGCATACGCAGGGCATCATGGTGGGCCACCAGATGATTGAGCGCCTGCTCGACCAGTTCTGGCTGCATCGTCTGCCGCGCCACTAACAGGAAAGCCTGGTTGAAATAGCCGTGATTGGGCAGCGGTTGGGCCAGGAACCAGCGTTGAATAGGCGTTAACGGGACTGGTCCGGTTACTACCCCTTGCTCTGCCTGAACGGCCGTTGTAGTCCGCACATGAGGCGCCAAAGCTGAAATAGTCGGATATTGGAATACCTGTTTCACCGTAAAATGTAGACCCGCCTGGGTCGCCCGTGATACCAACTGAATGGATAAAATCGAGTCGCCGCCCAACTCGAAGAAATTATGTTCAATGCCCAACTTTTCCAAACCCAACACCTGCTGCCAGATAGCCACAAGCTCTTTCTCCGTTTCCGTGCGCGGTGGCGCGGCTTGCGCGGCGCGGCCAGTTTCTTCGGGCAGGGGCAGCGCCTTCCGGTCTAATTTTCCATTAGACGTTAATGGAATCTCTGGCAGAATAAAGAAAGATTTAGGCACCATATAAGCGGGCAGCGAACGTTTTAAAAATCGTTCCATCTCCCGTAGGGAAGGGGGAATCCGCTGCGCTACCGTGATATACGCCAGTAGTTGTTTTGTCCCGGCTCGATTTTCCCAGACAATAACGGCCGCCTGTTTCACCCCAGGATGGCGCGCCAATGCTGCTTCAATTTCACCTAACTCAATGCGTTTGCCCCCGATTTTTACCTGATTATCTAAACGTCCTAAAAATTCCAGATTACCATCGGTCCGATAGCGGACGAGATCACCTGTTTTGTAGAGACGGTTATGTTCATCACCTGCCTGGGCAAAAGGATTGGGGATAAATTTTTCGGCTGTTAATGCAGGTTCGCCTAGATAGCCATGCGCCAATCCGGCTCCGCCAATATAAAGCTCACCCGGCACACCTATGGGAACGGGGCGCAGTTGTTTGTCGAGGACATAAACTTGTTTGTTGGGCAGCGGGCGGCCAATAGGGGGTAGTGATTGGAAGGAGACCTCGGCACAGGTTGTCACCACCGAATCTTCAGTGGGACCATAAAGATTGATCATGCGGAAAGGCAGTGAGGAGGGCTTTCCAGAGCGCATTTGGTCGCCGCCAGTAAACAAATAACGCAGCGTTACCGCCGCCGGCCATACCTCGTGCAGCACCGCTTCGGCCAACGGCGTGGGCATGAAGCAGTGAGTAATATTGTCTTGAGTCAACCATGCCACCAGTTGGGCCGGAGAGAGCAAACCGTTTTCTGCGGCAATATGCAGGCTGGCTCCTTGAGTTAGGCAAGGCCATATCTCCATGACTGAAGCATCAAAGGCGGGATTTGCCAGCAGGGTAGCACGAGATGTATTGGTGACTTCATAAGCACTGTTGTACCAGTTCACGAGATTACGCAATCCGCCATGAGAGACGGCGACGCCTTTTGGCTGGCCGGTGGAGCCGGAGGTGAAAATAACATAGGCTAGCGTTTGCGGCGTAGTAGGGGGGACAACGGCCGTTTCTGTGCCGGTATAAAGGGTGTCATCATCCAACAGCAGGATGTGGCCCTTTGTGATTGGTATCTGTTTTTGCAGAGAGGTCGTGGTGAGGATAACGGCCGTTTCTATTGTTTCCAGCATATAGCGCAGCCGCTCCTGGGGCAGCGTTGCATCCAGCGGCACATAGGCGCCACCCGTTTTCATCACGGCCAACGCCGCCAACACCAATTCTGGTGAACGCGGACAGATGACAGCTACCGTAGCCTCTGAGCCAATACCCATGGTTTGCAGAGTATGGGCCAGTTGATTGGCTCGCCGCTCTAGCTCACCATAAGTCAGGCAGCGTTCACCCCGGACTACAGCAGGCGCTGCTGGCTGCCGGGCGGCCCAGGCCGCTACCCGCTGTGGGATAAACCGCTCATCCTCAAAGGAAAGGTGGGTATCGTTCCAGCTTTGCAGCAGTTGTGTTTCTTCAGCGGGGGTAAGAATGGTGAGGGTGGATAACGGCCGTCGTTCTCCTGCCATTACCAATTGCTGTAATCCCCTGACAAAATGGGCGCCCATGCGGGCAATTTGGGCCTCTGTAAATAAGACCGTATCATAAAAAAATGTCAGTTCTAGTGTGTCACCACTGCGCAGTGCCAGAGTTAAGGGGTAATTGGTACGTTCCTGCGCCTGGAAATCAGCGACCTGAAAGCTCAAACCCGCCTGACGCAGCCGGGCATTGTCTACCGGATAATTTTCCAACACCAACAAACTCTCAAACAAAGCGGTTTGCGGAGGCAACTCGCTCCATTCTTGCACCTGTGCCAGGGGAGTCTGTTCGTAAGCGCGCAGGACGGCTTGCTGTTCATGAATAGATTGTAGCCAGGCGACAACCGTTTCCTCTTCTGGCAGCCACAGGCGCAGGGGCAAAGTGTTGATGAACAGCCCCACCATATCCTCTGCGCCGACTAAATCGTGCGGCCGACCCGCCATCGTCACGCCAAATAACACATCATCCCTATCACTATACCGCTGCAGTAACAACGCCCATGCCCCATACAGTATTGTGCCTACCGTAACATGATGGGCGCTGGCGCTGGCGCGTAACTGTATCAACAACGTATCGGGAACCACTTGTTGCCACGTGTCGTACTGTTCACCTTCTTCTTTTGCGGCCGACCATCCTTGCCCGCCCTGTGCGACAAGCGGCGTCGGGATCGTAAAATCGGCCAACTGCTTTCGCCAAAACTGTTCAGCGGCGACAGCATCTTGCGCCTGAAGCCAATTGATGAAATCTCGATACGGCCGGACTGCGGGTAGGACTATAGCCGAGCCGCTGCGCAGCATTTCATAGCTCGTAAATACTTCGCGCAACAAAATGGGCAAACTCCACCCATCCATCAATAAATGGTGATTGCTCCATACAAAGCGGCAGCACTCCTCGCTTAAAAGAATCACGGTTGCCTGGCATAGGGGCGGCTGCGCCAGGTTAAATCCGGCCTCTTGTTCTGCTTGCAGATATCGTTCCAGTTCGGCCGCCTGCTCCGTAGGGGGTAAATGCCGCCAATCTAAGACGCGCCAGGGTAAGTCTACTTGCCGGAAAACCACTTGTAGTGGTTTCTCCTGTCCTTTCCAGACATAGGCTGTACGCAGCGCGGGATGTCTGTCGATGACGTGCTGCCATGCTTGCTGCCACAATGCTATATCCAACGTCCCTTGCAGCAAAAAGCTCAACTGCTCAAAATAAAGGGCGGATTGTGGCTCATATAAGGTATGGAATAACATCCCTTCCTGCATGGGCGAAAGGGGATAAATGGCTTCTATGTTTTTCTTTGTAGACATGCCTTACCTCAATTGGGAAACAGCGGGCCAACACTGTTTCCCACAACTACCTATTTTTACTGTTTTGCATTCATGGTAGCGCCAGTATACGCAGCGCCTAAGACAACCAGCCAGGAAACTAACCACAGCACCACATCGAATCCCGGCGTTATGGCAGTGATGAGGGTGGTGACGAGCATGGCAATGATCCCGGCTGTCAGGGCATTGAGTATGGGCGCTTGGGCAACAACCGTTGCCACTTTGCGTCCGCGCCAAAAAGCAAGTAGCCCCAGAATGAGCCACATAATGATTTTAAACAGGATAGAGGTGGTAAAAGCGAGGCTAGCTGCTTGCACAGCTTCCATGTCACCCCGAGACTGAAAACCCACAAAAAAGCTATAACCAAATCCGATAATGAGGTTTGCCAACAAAGATAAGAACCAGATGATGAGTCCGGCCGGAACCACTGTTTTCCACGCAATTTTGCTAAAGTCCATCTTGATAAAACTCCTTTTTCAAATGATTTAATTAAATAATCCCTCTAATTCTGCCAGCACATTATCCAGATCAGCCTGATCTAAGGCCGCTTCGGGAAAATCGGATGGGGAAATACCGCCCGCCTCAGGTTGCTGGCAGTGTTGGATGATGTTTTGCAGAGTTGCCAGGAAAAGGCCTGCCATTCGCGCTATGGTTTCTGCATGATGAAGGGCGTGGCTGTAGAGCCACGTCAGGTGTAAACGGCCGTTTTCCACCCGCACCTCTATTTCCACTACGTGGATTCTGGGGCAAGAGGTCGCTCGCACACTCCCCACCGATTCCGGCGCAAAGGGCAAATCGATGTGGGGCGTCACCTGCCCTAGATAATTGAGGCTGATGGCTGCGGGTGACAGCGGCTTATTTTTCTCGTCATGCCGCAGGTAGCGGAATAGGCCATAGGGCAACCCCTTGCCGGGGACACGCCGCAACTGCTCTTTAACCGCCAGCAAAAGCGCCCCCAAGTTAGATGTGTCATCAGCTTCCAACCACACCGGATACAAGCTGGTAAACCAGCCTACCGTGCGCGAGACATCGCTATCGGCGAATAAAGGTTCGCGGCCATGTCCTTCCCTGTCAAACAGAAGCGCCGCTGACCCTGTCCACTGCTGCCAGGTTACCAGCAGGGCGGCGGCCAGCACCTCATCGATGTGGGTGTTGTAAACGGACGGCACATCTTGCAGTAGCGCCCGGGTTTCCTGTTTCGACAGGCTGACTTTTAGCGTTTGTGTGGTCGCCTCGATGTTGGCAGACAAGGGAGCCGTTTTATCCAAGGGCAGGGTGGACGGCGACAGGGGACGCTGCCAGTAAGCATATTCCTGAGGATCGAGCTGCTGCCCATACGAATACAGTTGTTTTGCCCATTGCTGCCAGGATGTTGTTTTAGGAGGTAGACTAACGGCCGTTTCCGTTTGCAGCTGCTTATAGACTGTCCAAAAATCAGCCAGCAAAATAGGCCATGATACAGCATCTACCAGCAGATGATGGGCCACAAATAAAAGTCGTCCGGCGCGATCTTCCCCTCCGTCAAAATAAATGAGGGTAAACAGAGGCCCTGTTTCTAAATGGAGGGTAGCTTGGGCACGGTTGCAGTGACTAAGGAGTGTCCTTTCCCAGGTAGCGTCAGGTAGATGCGAGAGATCTACAAAAGAGAGCGGGAGATTGAGAGGCAGGGGCATGATTTCTTGCTGCCAGCTTCCCTCGTTTTGGACAAAGCGGGAGCGCAGACCGTCATGGTGTTGCAGCAACGCCGTGGTGGCTTCTTCCAAGAACGGCCGTTGCAACCGTTCCGTTACCTTCAACATCACAGACTGATTCCAATGATGCGGTTCTGCGAATGAGTGCTCAAAAAACCAGCGTTGAATGGGGGTCAGCGGCATGATGCCTGTGACCATTTCCTGTTCGGCCTGGCTGCTGGCTGAAGCAGTGTTGGCCACGGCGGCTAATTGCGCGATAGTTTGTTGCTGAAACACCTGGCGCGGCGTTAGCTGAATGCCTATTTCCCTGGCCCGGGCCACCAGTTGGATGCTCATAATAGAGTCGCCGCCCAGTTCAAAGAAATTCTCGTGAATACTGACCGTTTCCACTTGCAGCAAATCGCACCAGATAGCCGCCAGCCCTTTTTGCACTTCATTGCTGGCCGCCACTTGATACGCTCCTGTTTCCAGCCGCCCGCTTTGGGGCGAGGGCAGCGCCGCTCGATCAATCTTGCCGTTGCTCGTCAGCGGCCATTGTGTAACGGGCACAAAAACGGCGGGTATCATGTAATGGGGTAAACGCTCCTGCAAATAATGGCGCAGCATGGGCAGGGTCACGTCTTGATTGGCTTCGGTAATCAAGTAAGCCACTAATCGAGCGGAGTGAGGAGTATCTTCGCGTAGCACGACAACGGCGTCGCGCAAACAAGGGTGCTGGCGCAGCGCCGCCTCAATTTCGCCCAACTCAATGCGAAAGCCGTGCAGCTTCACCTGTTGGTCCAGGCGCCCTAAAAATTCCAGATACCCAGCGGGCCAAAAGCGAACCATGTCACCAGTACGGTAAACGGTCAGCGTGTCTGCATCCACTGTGCCATCTTCTGCGAATAGAATATCTGCTGTGGGTAGGGAGATAAAGCGCTCTGCGGTTAACTGTGGTTGTTCCAGGTAGCCACGCGCCACCCCCAGGCCACCAATGAGCAGTTCACCTGGGACGCCGGGCGGCAGCGGCTGCAAATTGGCATCAACGACAAACAAATTGACGTTTGGGATAGGCCGGCCGATAGGAACCGTGACGGTATCAGAGAGGCGCGTGGTGACAAGGTGATAGCAGCTGCCTATTGTGGCTTCGGTGGGACCATAGAAATTAAGCAGACGACGGCCGTTTCCCCATCTATCTACCAGTTCCCAGGGGCAAGCTTCCCCGGCAAATACCAGGGTATGTAAATGGGGCAGCGGCGCATCGCCCATGGTTAGAGCGGCAGATGGCGGCAGGGTTATCACGGAAATTGCTTCTTCATGCAACAGGGCGTGTAAATCAATGCCGGGCATGATTTGGGCGGATGGCGCTAACACCAGGGTGGCTCCGCTGATCAAGGTGGTAAATATTTCCGAGACGGCGGCGTCAAAGCTAAACGAGGCAAAGGGCAGTACCCGACTTTGAGGGGTGAGAGCAAAGGCTTCAATTTGGGCCAATACCAGATTGCACACATTCTGATGCGTCACGATCACGCCTTTGGGCTGACCGGTAGAGCCGGATGTATAAATCACATAGGCGGCATTGTGGGGAGCCACCGTGCTTTCCGGCAGCGTGTCTGGTTGATCATTGATGGCCTCCCACTCTGTATCTAAACAAATGCGCGGCGTAGTGTTGAACGGCGCTCTATCCTTGAAGGTGGCTTGCGTGAGCAGCAGACTAATATCCGCATCTGCCAGCATAAAGGCCAGGCGCTCCGTGGGATAATCGGGGGCCAGCGGCACATATGCGCCGCCTGCTTTTAGCACCGCCAAAATGCCCACTATCATATCCAGCGAACGCTCAACACAAATGCCTACCAATGTCTCAGGGCGCACACCTTGCTGTTGCAAATAATGGGCCAACTGGTTCGCGCGTTTTTCTACCTCGGCAAAGGAGAAGGTTGTGTGGCTATGGCGGATGCGGTCTATTTCTTTGGCGGCAATTTTGCTGGCATAGCGAGCGGCGGTGTGGCTAAATAAGGTGTGCAAAAGAGGCGACGAAGGTAACGGCCGTTTCTCACCCTTTAGCGCCGCCATTTGTACCCGCTCAACTGGCAGCAACAACGGCAGAGTGGTAAGTGGCTGGTCTAAATTAGCTACCAGCGCTTCCAGCAGCAGCAGGTATCGTTGGCCTAAATGCTGTATCGTTTCTGCATCAAACAAGTCACTATTATAGTTTATCCAGCCGCCTACCCCCGCTGGAATTTGAGAGAGGTGGAAGGTCAGATCGAACATCGCCATGCCGGTGTCCAGCGGCGGTAGCGTGCCATCGCGCAGCAGGTGGCGCACTTCTAGCAGTTCCACAACCAACCCCGGCATTTGCAGCGCTTGCAGGGGATTGTCCTGAAAGCCAAAAGAGACCTGGAACAAAGGCGCCCTGCTTAAGGAGCGTTCTAGATGCAATAAATCAACTAGTTTGGCAAAGGGCATTTGCTGATGTTCCATGCCAGCCAATACCACCTGGCGCACATGTTGCAGCAGGTGGCGCACCGTTGTCTGCCCGACATGCAGCCTCAAAGCAATGGTGTTCACAAACGCCCCAACGATGGCTGCTGTTTCGGCTTGGGTGCGGTTTAGAATGGGCGTGCCGATGACCAAATCATCTTGCTGCGTCAAGCGGGACAATAGGGTCGCAAAGCCAGCCAGCAGCAGCATAAACATGGTGACGCCTTCCTGCTGGCATATTTGTTGCAGCTTCTGCTGTAACTCAGGGGGAATTTGCAAAGGCAGCCGCTCTCCCTGAAATGTTTGCTCGGCAGGGCGGGGGCGGTCAGTGGGCAGGTCGAGGCTGGGGGGCGCATCAGCCAGGTGCGCCTGCCAATAGGCCAGTAGTTGAGCGAGCGGTTCTCCTTGCAGCCAGTGCCGCTGCCACAGAGCAAAGTCAGCGCACTGCACAGGCAAATCCGGCAAGGTGAGAGGCTGCTGATGATACAGCGCGGTGTAGATTGTGGCCAGTTCCTGAGCCAAAATGCTCAGAGACCAGCCATCAGAAATAATATGGTGCATGACCAGCAGCAGCCGGGCCTCGTTGGCTTCAAGTTGGTAGAGGTGAAGGCGGACGAGAGGAGCATGTTGAAGGAAAAACGGCCGTTTTAGCTCTTGTCGCGCTAGCTGATAAAAAACAGTCTCAGCTTCTGCTTCTTGCTGTAAATCGGTAATAAGAAGGGGCAAATGCCCGTCAGTTTCTATAAACTGGAGCGGCTCTCCCTTATCTCCTGTATCAAATCTGGTACGCAGCGCTTCATGCCGCTGCCCTAACAGCGCGGCGCTGCGCTGGAGCAACGTGATGTCCAACTGCCCTGTTAGACAAATAGTGACAGAGACATTGTATTGAGGGCTGTCTGGATCGAGTTGGTGCAAAAACCACATCCGTTCTTGCGCAAAGGAGAGGGGGAACGGCCGTCCATCACGTGGCTGTGGCGTGATCTGATGGCGCAGCGCTGCCTGCTTCGCACGTAGTTGGCGCAGCACAATCTCACGGGTGTCTGCTGGCATTGCTGCCAGACGAGCTTCAATATTATTCATCATAAATCATAGGAAGCGCTTCAGTTTCTCTTGTCCACTACGGATATAAGCGTCATGCCATACTTGCTAATAAAGCATCCAGTTCTGTCGCTGACAGATTATTTGCTTCAAGTAAAACATCGGCTACTTCAGCCGCTTCTATTTCGTCCAATACCAGGCGTGGGAGCAATTGCGCTGCTAAACTGGTTATGCTTGTTTGCCGCAGCAGGTCTACCACCGACAGGGAGACTGCGCCCACGCTTTTTTCAATTTTTGTTTTTAATTCCATAGCCATGATGGAATCAATGCCCAGATCGGTAAAAGGTACTCGCCGATTGAGACGCGACGGTTCCAGGTGGAAGACGCTGGCGGCCAGTTGTTGTAAGTGTGCTTCTAATAAAGAAGCGCGTTCGTTTACGGGGGCTGCTTGCAAAACTTGTTGTACAAAATCGGAAACGGCCGTTTTCTCCGCCGTTATCGCGCCCTCTTCCGCTAATAAATCCGTAATAAAAGGTACGTACACCGTATCGGGTATCGCTTGCCGCATATGGAGCCAATCTATATCAGCGATGGTAACTTGGGCCAGGGGCTGCGTCCAAAGCTGCGCCAGAGCGGCTATTGCTTCTGGCGGCGACATGGCTTGTACCCCACCGGCGGCGTGTTGGGTGGCCAGATTTTGCCGCGCCGCCATGCCTACCTCTGCCCACGCTCCCCAATTGATACTGAGCGCCGGTAAACCGTGCGCCCGCCGATAGTGAGCCAGGGCATCCATAAATGCGTTTCCGGCAGCATAATTGGCCTGTCCCTGCGGGCCAAGCAGCGCCGCCAAAGAGGAAAACAATACGAAGAAATCAAGGGGCGCTTCCTGACTGTACTGGTGTAAATACCATGCCCCCCGAACTTTGGGCGCCAATACCCGCTGTAACTGTGGTGGCTGCAGCCCCAGCAGCAGCCCATCTTCCACCACCCCGGCAGAATGGATGATACCCCGCAGCGGCGGCATATTTGCCCGCATGTCGGCCATCAGGGCAATCACGTCATGCGCCTCGGCCACGTCGCTTTGGGCGACCACCACTTCAACGCCCGCCGCGTCTAAAGCTGCCAGAAATGACGCTTTGTCTGGGGGCAGCGCCGCCCGATCTCGGCGGCTGGTTAATACCAAATGGCGGGCGCCACACCTCACCAAATATTCAGCCACAGTACGGCCTATGCCGCCCATCCCACCGGTAATCAAGTAGGTGGCATCAGGCAGAATCTCCATTTCAGGAGTGCCCGCGGGCACAATCGGCACATCCAGGTCAGCCAGGGACAGAACGACTTTGCCGATGTGTTTGGCCTGAGCCATCAACTGGAAAGCGTCAGCGGCTTCTGTAATGGGAAACGTGTGGCTGACAATGGGCTGCAAACGGCCGTTGGCAAATAACGATAAAATCTCGTTATCAATCAATTCACCCACCAACTGGGGCCGATCCCGCATCATCTGGTTAAAGTCTATGACAAAGTAGGCGATGTTTTTTTCCAGAGCGCCCAGACGCAGCGGATTATTAGCCACGATATCGCGTTTACCTAATTCCAGAAAACGGCCGTGAGGTCGCAGCAGCGCCAGGCTTTTAGCAATACCGGCTCCTGACAAGGTGTTGAGGACAATGTCAATGCCTTCCCCATTTGTCAGGGTCATAATTTCGGAGGCAAAAGAAAGCGTACGCGAATCAAATACATGAGCCACCTTCATTTGCTCACGGAGAAAAGCGCGTTTTTCTGGCGTACCGGCCGTCGCATAAATTTCTGCACCCGCTAACCGGGCCAGTTGCACAGCGGCTTGCCCCACCGCTCCCGAGGCAGTATGGATCAGCACCCGCTCACCGGACCGTATCTGCCCCAGGCGATTGAGGGCATAGTGGGAGGTGCCAAAAGCGACAAGAAGGGAAGCGGCTTCGGCCATGCTGAGCGCTTTTGGCTTAAGACCCACGAGGTGTTCGGCTGTAATCACATAGCGGCTAAAACAGTTGTCACCGCCAACTAGCACCTCGTCACCCACCTGAACGCGGCTGACCTGGGGACCAACGGCCGTTACCCGACCAGCGCCTTCTAAACCCAAGGGAACCGTGCCATCGGGCAGCGGGGGCAGCATACCCAGCGCCAACATCACGTCTTTGAAATTTAGCCCGGCAGCCGCCATTTCAACTTCGACTTCACCCACCCCTGGCTGACGTCGTTTTTGCGCCTGTAATGTCAGGCTGTCGAGTACGCCGGGTGTGACAGCTTGCAAACGATAAGGGGCTGTGCGTGAAATGATTACAGGAGGAGAGGTAAACGGCCGTTCTGCCACCATAAACCGCGCCAATCTTGCTACATACCGGCCATCCGGGCGCAGCGCCACCTGATTTTCAGAGGCATTGGTTTCAGAGGCTTTAGCCTGTAATTCTGCCAGCAGTTCGTCTATGGGGGTGTTAGCCTCCAGGTCTACCAGCATGGTGCGTAATTCCGGGTGTTCGTTGGCTAGAACGCGCCCCATCCCCCAAAGCGGTGCGCCCATGGGATTTACTGGTTCTTCAGGGATGACGGCTTGGGCTTGGTGGGTAAGCAGCCATAGGCGAGGTTGAGCGGATAGTGAGGCATCGGCCAATGCCTGCACCAACAGTAAAACCGTATCTACACTGCCCATTTCATCCCGACTGAACTCACCAGGAATCAGATTTTGAGACCACATGTGCACTATTCCCCGACAGGGTGGTTGGTCTACAGACAAGGCATCAGCCAACAGGCGTCGGTAATGATCTGGTTCGGCGGGATTCAGCCAATATTCTACTTGAGCGGCATGGGATGTGGTGTGATAGGCGGCGGAAGATCGCCGAACTAAAACGGGCGTATGCCCCTCTAACCGCAGTCTCTCGGCAAGCGCCTCCCCCTGGCTCGTTTCGGTAAAAATAAGCCAGCTTCCAGGCTGGGTGTGCATCTTATCAGCAGAGGGCAGCGGCTGTGGCTGCCACTTTACCTGGTAAGACCAACGGTCAATCATTCGCTCTGTTTGTGGGGGGGCGACACGCTGTAAGCGCAAACCGGTTATAGTCGCCAATACGTGTCCTTCGGCGTTGGTGAGGGTGATATCGGCGGTGCGCTCGTCTACATCAGCGGTATGCAGCAGGTGAGTGTGGCACCACACATCAGCCCCCACTGCCTGCCAGAAACGCAGGCGCTCAATGGCAGCGGGCAAAAAGATAGCAGTTTCACTGTGGCTGCTGTTCATCGCAGCCGCCACAGTTTGGCTGGCCGCATCTAGCAGGGTGGGGTGAACAGTATAAGCATCCAGGCCAATGGTAAGGGTCTTGTCGATCTGTAAGTGAGCCAATGCTTCGCCATCACGCCGCCAAATATGGCGCACGGCCTGGAAGGCGGGGCCATAGGCCAACCCCCGTCTGCGCATCGCTTGCACGTGGGCGGCTCCAGTGATGGCCTCGGAGTATATTTCCTGCAAGGCGGCTAAATTTAAGGTGGGCGGCAGAGGCGCCATCTCGCCAGAGCGATGCAATGTTACTTCCGCATTTAGGCGCCAGTCGGTGGCGGTGAAATCGCGGCTAAACACCTGGAAGGTGGCTACATTGGCTATTTCAGGGGTGAGGACAGCTTGAATGCGTAACGGCCGTTCCGATAATATCAATCCCTGGACAAAGGTGAGCTGCTCCAACTCCACCCCGTCGTTTCCCCATACCTGCTGTGCAGCCGCCAGAGCCATTTCTGCATAGGCTGCGCCGGGCAGTACCACCAGCTCCTGCACCTGATGGTCATTGAAATAAGGTATGGTTTGGTCGTCCAGATCCATTTCCCAGATATGTTGGTGGGGGAAAACGGCCGTTTGCGTATACTGGCCCAACAGCGGATGAGAAGTGTTCCGTTTACGGGCCAATTGTTCTGTCAGCGGCGTCCAGCCAATCTGTTCCAGCCAATAATGTTCTTTTTGCCAGGGGTAGGTGGGCAGTGATACAAAGGGAACGGAGTCTGGGTATAGACGCTGCCAGTAGACCGTATACCCGGCCGTGTAAAGGTGGCCCAGGGTGGTCAACAGCCCTTTCTTTTCCTGTTCATCACGACGCAGCGAGGGCAGCGCCACCCCTTCCTGGTCGAGCGCCTGTAACCCTTGCCGAATAGCGCCGGTGAGAACGGGATGAGGGCTGACTTCCAGGTAAGTCTGGTAGCCGCTTTGTATCAACTGCGCCATCACTTGCGTGAAAACAAATGGTTCGCGCAAGTTGCGTCCCCAGTAAGCAGCGTCCAGAGATGTGCCATCTATTAATGTGCCGGTGACGGTAGAGAAGAGGGGAATGCTGGTAGGACGGGGGTGGATATCTGTCAGGGACGTGATCAACTCCATTATCAGCGGATCCATTTGAGCGCTGTGGAAGGCGATGTTTACGCCGCGAACCAGTTGAGCAAAGGCGCCCTGGGTTTCCACCGCTTTTACTACTCGCTGCACGGCTTCCGGTTCACCAGAAATGAGGGAGGTGGTGGGGCTGCTGCTGCCAGCTACGGCGACTACATCTTGAAAAGCAAGGGTGACGAGTTTCGCTTCTGCCAAAGGGAGACCGAGAACGGCCGTTAACCCTTTTCCTTCTACCTGCTGCATTACCCGACTGCGATGGAACACGACGCGCAGGGCATCTTCCAATGACAAGGCGCCAGCGGCATGGGCAGCTGCCACTTCGCCTAAGCTTTGGCCGACAATGGCTGCGGGAATAATACCCCAACTATGCCATAGCGCGGCCAGGGCCACTTGCATGGCAAAAATAGCGACCTGAGCCACCAGAGTGTCATCTAGGCGCGAGGTTTCTGGCGGGGCGTTTAATTCAGCCAACAAAGACCAGCCGGCGATGGGTTGTAAAATGGCGTCGCAAGCATCCAGGGTGGCGCGGAAAACGGGTTCCTGGGCATATAATGTTTGGCCCATGCCCAGCCATTGCGTACCTTGTCCTGAGAAAACAAAAACGAGGGGGGAAGGGGAGAGAACGGCCGTTTCCGCTTCCCTCTCGCCTGATTCCATAAACGCCTGCAACTGCGTCAACAGCGCCGCCTGTGTATCGCCCACCAGCGCCAGGCGCTGTGGTAAATGACTGCGACGCAAGGCAGCGGCGCTGCTCACGGCTATTAAATCACTCCCGTTTTTTTGCAAATAGGTCTGATATCTTTGTGCCAGTTGGCGCAAGGCAGTGGGTGTCTTGGCCGAAAGAGGTAGGAGAACCAAGGGGAGCGCTGATGAGGGAATGGGGGCCTTTGGGGGAGAAACGGCCGTTGCCGCTGCTTCCAAAATAACATGTCCATTCGTGCCGGAAAAACCAAAGCCGCTGACGCCCGCAATGAGAGGCTGATCCGGGCGTGGCCAGGGACCAAGCATTTCCTGAACCCGGAGCGGCAGTCGATCAAAGGGAATCAGGGGATTGGGTTCGTGGAAATGGAGATTCGGCGGCAGTTGCCCTTTTTTCATCGCCATAACCACTTTTATTACTCCGGCAATGCCCGCTGCCGCTTCCGCATGGCCGATGTTAGACTTGATAGAACCGAGCGCACAGTAAGTATGAGTGGGGTAATCAGAAAGCACAGTGCCAATGGCCGCTACTTCGATGGGATCCCCTAATTTGGTAGCCGTGCCGTGCGCTTCAATATACTGCATTTGCGGCGGCTGCACGCCTGCATTGGCCTGAGCCGCACACAGTAATTGTTCCTGGGCCTGCCCATTGGGAGCCATTAAACCATTGCTGCGCCCATCATGGTTAACGGCGCTGCCCCGGATCACGGCATGGACCCGGTCGCCATCGACCAGCGCCTGGGAAAGGGGCTTGAGTACCAGTAACCCCATGCCTTCGGCGCGGACAATACCGTTAGCGCGGCTATCAAACGTTTTACAACGGCCGTCTTCCGAAATAATGCCTGCCTGCGACATAAACAAATCGCTGTCTGGTTCCAAAATGATATTGACGCCGCCGGCCAACGCCACCGTTGTCTCGCCGCTGCGTAAGCTGTGGCACGCTTGATGAATGGCAACCAATGATCCAGAGCAGGCTGTGTCTATCACCAATGAGGGACCGTGGAAATCAAAAAAATAAGAAATACGATTGGCAACCGGAGCATTGGCTGTACCAGAACCAGAGTAGGCGTTGACGATGGTGTAATCGTCAAAAACTCGTTCCCCGTAATCGTCTTGTAACACGCCAATAAAAACACCGGTGTGGCTGCCAGCCAGACTATCAGCCGGAATGCCAGCATCTTCCAGCGCCTCCCAGGCGCCCTCCAACAGCAGCCGTTGCCGGGGATCTAGCTGGGCTGCTTCTCGGGGCGAAATGCCAAAAAAGGCAGCGTCAAATTGATCTAAATCGGTGAGATGTGATCCCCAACGCGAGACCATTTTCCCCCGTGTTTCTCGCTGGGGATGATAATAATCGTTTATAGGCCAGCGGTCTGCGCCGATTTCAGTCACCGTATCGGCGCCCTGCGCCAATAACTGCCACAAGGCGTCTGGGCTGTCGGCCCCCCCCGGAAAACGGCAGCTCATGCCGATGATGGCAATGGGTTCTTGCGTCTGTGGCCTTGTTTCTTGAATAGCAAGGGCTTGGGCTGCCAGGTTTGTATCTTCTGCCAGATGAGAAGCCAGAGCGTCAATAGTGGGGTAGTTCCAGGCCAGGGTGGCGGTTAACGGCCGTCCTAACCACTGCTCCAACTCCTGAATAAGCGTCAACGCTTCCAATGACCCCAGCCCATAGGCGGCGAAAGGCATATGGGTATCAATTTGAGCCGGGGGTAGATTGTTGCGCTGGCCGAAGTAGGTTTGCAGCCAGCGGCGAATGGTTTGGGCAGCAGCGGCGGCGGGTGGATTCACATCCAGGGGCGTGATAACGTCGGAGGCGGACTCCTCGGCGCTGGCGGCTGGCATTTGCCAATACGCGATAGTCTCCAGGTCATTGGTCAAGAAGGCGTCTCGATTAGCACGGCGGCGAATTTTGCCACTCGACGTTTTTAGCAGTGTGCCTGGCTTAATGAGGACAATGGCGTTGGCATGAATGTCGTGTGCTTCAGCTAACACCTGGCGTATATGAGCAAAGACAGGCTCGGGATCGCTCATACGTTTGGGGTTTACTTCTTGCAGCAGCACGAGTTGCTCCTGGCCGTTTGTTTCTACAGCAAAGGCAGCGCCTCCGCCCGGACGCACGGCCGGGTGACAGTGGGCAATGGTCTGCTCAATATCTTCTGGATAATGATTGACCCCGCGAATGATAATCACATCTTTGAGACGGCCGGCAATGAACAGGTTTCCCTCATGCACAAAACCTAAATCACCGGTACGTAGATAAAAACGGCCGTTAGGTTCCGCCAACTGCGCTTTAAAATCCCGGTCTGTGTCCGCCGCTCGCTGCCAGTATCCCTGGGCGATACTCGGGCCAGACACCCATATTTCTCCCACTTCGTGGGGCGGGCAAGGAGTAAGTGTATCCGGGTTGACAATGCAAATATCTTCATCTGGCATGACCGGACCGCAGCTTACCAACGTGACAGAAGTGGCGTCCGGTTGGTTTAGCACAATTTTTCGCCGCGCCAATGCCTGCCGATCCAGGGTGAGGGCGAACGGAGGCGCGAAATCGGCAGGCCCAGTAACGGTGGCGGTTCCTTCAGCCATGCCGTAAGAGGGATACGCCGTTTCTGGGCGATAACCGCAGGGAGCAAACACCTTGGCAAACTGCTGCAACGTTTCGTGACGCACGGGTTCGGCCCCGTTTAAAGCCAAATTCCAATGGCTCAAGTCGAGTTGGGCGCGTTCTTCTGGCTTAATCCGTGCCACACAGAGATCGTAGGCGAAGTTAGGGCCGCCTGTGGTCGTGGCCTGGTAATCGCTGATAGCCTTCAGCCAGCGATAGGGGTGACGGGCAAAGGTAGCCGGATTCATGAGAATACCAGGTTTGCCCTGATAAAGTGGGTGCAGTACACCCAGGAGCAGCCCTAAATCATGAAACAAGGGCAGCCAGGAGACAATGGCGTGGCACGGCCGTTCTTGAAAACCGGGGAATCGGGATAAATTGTGCATCACATTGCCATGCGTCACCATTACCCCTTTGGGCTTGCCAGTAGAGCCGGAGGTATACATTAAAAAGGCAAGTTGGGCGGGCGTGAGGGAAGCAATGGTTTCTACTTCGCCGTCACTGGTGAGAATGGCATCAGTATCCAGAATATGCAGTTCGCGGCTTGATTGGTGCAGGTAGGTGCGCACCTCAGCCAATAGGTTTGTGGTGGTCAGGACAATGTCTGCCTGGGCGTTCTCTACAATAGCTTGCAGGCGAGGCATCATGCGCTGGGGGCGCAGCGGGTCTGGCGGATAAGCGGGAACGGCGATGGCGCCGGCGTAAAGGCAGCCAAAAAAGGCGGCGATGTACGCTAAACCCGGCTCATAACAAAGCAATACAGGCTTATCCCTCGCCTCTAGCCTTTGCAAAGCGGCGGCAATATGCAGCGCCTGATCATGCAACTGCGCATACGTCAACCGATCCGGTGACAGGGTCTCATCTGCATGTAAGAAGAGATAGGCATTTTCCGTGGGGATTTGTTGCCCACGCCACTGCAACAGATGGGCTAAATCTGTGAAAGCGGGGGGAACTATCTGTGTGATGTTCATAAAAAATTAAGGGTTGTTTTCTGTACAATCTGTGTTGTAAGTGATCCAGAACATTATTCGTACTTAAATCGGCTGATACCAATAAAGAAAAAAATGGCGGCAAAGCCAAAAAGGACGGCTGCTTCCGGTAAAACTTCTGTGACACCCGAGCCGCGAAGCACGATATCGGAGAAACCTTGCATGGCCCAGGTGGTTGGTAAAACTTTAACGGCCGTTTGCAAAGCTTGGGGAAAAAGTTCTAAGGGCCACCAACAGCCGCCCAGGAGCGCCATGGCCATCCCCAGCATAATGCTCAGATTACCTGCTTGCATCTCGTTTTTGGTAAGAGTACCTATCATTGTGCCTAAGGCTACAGCGGCTGCTCCAAAAGAGACCATCATTAGAGAAAGTCCGGCAGGCGAACGCCCCCAATTCAAACCCATGACCAATGCGCCAAAACCAATGAGCAGCGCCATTTGTAAAAACGCCAGGACTAACTGTCCGGAAATGGTGCCAAACAGGTAAGTGGATTTTTTGGTAGGGGTGGTCAACAGACGGCGCAACGTGCCATGCGTACGTTCTGAAGCAAATAAAGTAGAAATACCGAGTAGTGGAATGAGTACCCAGGTGACAAGCTGTCCGGCAGACTGGTGCGCAGCGATGGCGTAAGGATCGTTGGCATTGGCGGCTTCGGCCGGAACTGTTACTTTCAGGCGATTAGGCATAGCAGCCAATGATGCCTGCGCAGCTGCTGCACTCTCTGAGAAAAAGGTTTGGCTTTCCGCATCGGTGGCAAAGGGTTGAGCAGCTTCGGCTTTCAGAACGCTTTGGCGAGCTATATTGAGTGACTGTCCTGTCTGACTTATGGCCGACTGCACAACCTGCTCAATAAAGAGGCCATCGTTGTTCCTAGATAAGCGATAAAATTCCAGGTCTTGTGGTTCACCGGCAAGAACGGCCGTTGAAAAACCTGCTGGCAATACCAATACCGCCGCCACCTTGCCGTCTTTAAGGTCAGCTTCGGCCTTTTCTTGGCTCATCATTTCTATCTGCACTGTTTCCATTTCATCAATAACGGCCAATAGTTCGGCAGTTAGCGCTGTTGCGTCGCTATCCACGACGGCCAAAGTGCGCGTTTCCACACCGGCTTGAGCGCCCCCAAATCCACCACCGAGGGTGAAGGTAAACACAACAGGTAAAATAAAGAAGAAAAGTAGTTCAGTAGGCGCTGCAAAACGGATGAGCGTATCTTTCTTTGCAATGGAAATTATCCTGTGTAGCATGTTCCGTTATCCCCCATGTATCCAGCGACGACGGAGCAAAACCGACGCAATCGCCAATAATATGATAGACATCACAATTAATGCGCCATAGATGGGCAGCAATTCTTGAAAACTAGCGCCATTTGCCAACATATTGAATCCATCTGTGGCCCAGGCATTGGGCGTAAGATGGCTGATGACGTTCATAACACCGGCAAATTGTATATCGACAAAACTACCGCCGAGAATACCAAAAAGTAACATCATGGCGCTCCCCATACTGGTGATCTGTGAGGGGGAATGGGCATAGGCAGCGAGAATGGCGCCCCAGCCAACGGCTCCCGCCACGACCGTTATAATCAGTATAAATACCGCCAATGGGTCTCCCCAATTTAAGCCAAATAACAAGCTGCTCACTAACACCAATAGAAGCACTTGAACCACGCCCATCAAGAAAATACTTATCATTTTACCGCTGAGTATTTGGTTAACAGTTGTGGGGGTGGTGAGGATACGGGGCATTGTCCCTTCATCCCACTCTGTAAGGATGCTGCGCGCCCCAATCGTCACAGTATACATGAGAAAGACGATAGCCATGCCCGGGGCGAGTACAGCCAGAGCGTTAACTCCTTCTGACTCTGCGCCAGAAGGGTTGCGACTGGTGAGGGTGATGAGGGGGACGATGGAGTCGGAAGTGGCTTCTAAATCCCGGCCAAGTTCAGCGGAAAATGCGCCTACTTGCTCTGGCGCTAATCGGTCGCTTTGCACCATTTGCGCGGTAATCACTTCAACTGAAGCGACGACGCCATTGAGTTGGTTTATGAATTGCGTCACGATGCTATCTACAATACTAGCCCCAATGGGATTGGCTGGGTTAACATACAGTTCAATTATAGCTGGGGAAACGGCCGTTTCCCCAGCCATAATTCCATCTGAAAAACCGGCCGGGACTATGACAGCTGCCGCCACCTTATTATCATCAACTTGCTGTTGGGCGCTGGCGACATCTGTGACTTCTGTCATTTGAATCAAGTCGGCCAGATCATCTGTCGTGAATACATCTGCCAGGATTGCGCCTAGCGCACCCTCGTCTAAATTGGTGAAGGCAATGGGAATGATGTCGATACCGGTATTGCCTTCATCCTCACCAAACTTAAAACCACCCGCTATTAACCCTAACCCCAGTATGAGAACAAAAGGGGCTAGCAGCATGAGCAGCAGGGAGGTTCGATCATAAAGAATAATAAGTAAATCTTTCTTACCAATTTGGAGAACCTTGCTCATGAAATATCCTCTTAGTCGCGCAGCGCTCGTCCGGTGAGGTGCAAAAAGACGGCTTCTAAATTTGGCCCAGAAATGTCAATCGTGTTAATGCGGGCGCCTTCTTTGTCCACTAATTTGACGACATCGGGCAAAACAGAGGTGGCCTTTTCAACGATGAGCACAACTTCCCCGTTAACGGCCGTTGTGCTTAAGATACCTTTTAAATCATCGAACTTACGCACGAGCATATCGCTAGCAGGTTGCTCGCCAAAATGAAGACGCAACGATTCCTGACTGCCAACCATCTGTATCAGCTCAGCTTGCGTACCCAGGGCGATTAATTTGCCATCATCAATAATCCCCACTCGATCCGACAACTCCTCAGCTTCTTCCATATAATGCGTGGTATATAGAACCGTCATGCCTTGATCTCGGAGTTCTTTTACCATATCTAAAATATTGCGTCGGCTTTGAGGATCAATCCCCACAGTGGGTTCATCCATGAAAACCAGCTTTGGCTTGTGCAGCAGCCCGACCGCAATGTTCAAACGACGTTTCATACCACCAGAAAACGTATGGACCCGTTCTTTGGCTCGATCAAACAGTCCCATTTTTTCTAATAGCTCATCAACGCGCATCGTTAACTGTTTGGGGTTCATACCATACATATGGCCCCAAAATTCCAGGTTCTGTCGCGCTGTAAGGGCGCCATAGAGTGCTAAATCTTGAGGAACAACCCCAATCAACTGCTTAACGGCTAGTGGATTTTTGAGTATAGAAAAAGAGCCAACGAAAGCATCGCCTTCTGTCGGCTCTAATAAGCAGCTAAGCATGGATATGAAGGTTGTTTTCCCGGCGCCATTTGGACCGAGTAAACTAAAGATTTCACCCGAAAAAATACGAAATGAAATATCTTGTACCGCTTTTACATCCCCATAGTTCTTTACAAGATTACGAGATTCCAGCATGACATCAGACATTCGCATACACCTTTTATAGTTCTGGTATGAAAAACAAGTTAGCAGATGTGCTTCAGTTTTTTCGATTCTCTGATTAGCATACCCACTTTAAAAATTTGTTTGTTTATGCTGTGATTTGCTCCCAAAAAATAATCAATATATATCTAATTCCTATAAATTAATTGATTCTCGGCTAATTATAAAAATTACTTGCTTTTAACAAAATTACGTTTAAACATTGCTCCACCAAGCGTACATGAGAATCTATAATCAAGACCTATCAAATTAAAAGAGTATATGTGTACTTCAGAAAGAGGAGAATCTGGTGACAAATCATTATTTGATCTGTTTGCAAAGATTAGTGTACATTTATCTAACAAAACAGTACCCGATATAAAACTTGTTGCGCATAATTAATACTCGCTTCCTTTACGATATTGACCACGCATAAATCGTATAAAAAGACCCCACTCAGAAAGTTACAATTACAATTACATCCATCAAACTCTCATTAGATATTTATATTCTTAATATATATCACAGATTGTAAAATATAACCACACCGCTACCGAATAACATTTCAGAGCAATCACGCATGTTATATAAATAAGAATGGCGTTTGAGACAAACATGGTGGGATAATGTATGGACTCATGTCGCTTTCACCAATAGAAACGCTTCAACAACACTTTGAAAATGTTGCACCTCGTCAATTCAGAACCGCATGTTAAAAGCAAGTGTGAGTTAACATAACGCAGTTTTGTAGATACTATACCGATATAGCCGTACATACAATGGACATATGTACAGGAAATCCCGCGAGATACTGGGTATCCGTCAAACGCCGTTCGCGTGTATACAATTGCGCCCGGATTTACTAACGGCCGTCGCCGAGATTGCAGAGCAAAATAAATACGAGGACTGCCATAGGGTTCGTAGCTGGCCTCATGGGCTTCTTTGATTTGTTTAACAAGAGCTTGATTAAATTAGCCATCTTCCGCTTAGCACACGGCCGTTTTATCCAGGCATAATAGTCGCTGGTCGATATGTTCAGCACTTGACACATACGACTTGTTGGAAATTCTTTCTGATGGTCGGCTATGAATTGGTATCCCATCGGTTTGGGTTGCTGAGGCCCGTACTGAGCGATGCCGAAGTGATGGCCACTGCTTTTTTTAAGATATCGCGTTCTTGTTCAGCAATGACTAATTTCTGTTCTAACTGTCGTATTTTTTCTTGTTCAGGTGGCAACTGCCCTCGTCCAGGAAAAGCAGCCATCTCATTTTCGCGCATCGTCCTTTTCCACCGATTGAGCGCCTGGTCGACGTTTCGGATGCCAGCAGCTTTCGCTAACGCTTTCCATTGGGTGACAATCTGAATTAACTTGAATTGAAACGGCCGTTCCCCACAAACGGCCGTTTACCCCAAACCAATTATCAAACAACGAGAGCCGATCATGGAAAAA
>CAZXVH010000025.1:31454-50783 GCA_964643965.1 uncultured Ardenticatenaceae bacterium | reverse complement strand
TAGACCTCGCCAAAATGCCCTACCGCAATGAACTACACGCCCTGAAACAACGGTATGGAGAGGGTTTAGACGCCTATTCGCATGGCGAAAGCTTCCTCACTCTGTTCCAATCTCGGTTTGTACCCAATGGTCTTTACCTGTTAGATGAACCAGAAGCGCCCTTATCGCCCATCAGGCAGTTAGCCTTTCTGGCAACGCTCAAAGCCATGGTCGCTCAAAACGCACAGTTCATCATTGCCACCCATTCGCCTATCATCATGGCTTTTCCAGAGGCGGTTATTCTCAATTTCGATGCCGCGCCCATTCAACAGACCCCTTACAACGAGGTCGAACACGTGCAATTGATGAAATCTTTCTTGAATAATCCAGATGCTTTTCTGCAACATTTATAATCAAACAGAAATAGGTTTGTAGTGGCGGCTTTAGCCGCCCTTGTCATAGCCAACAACTCAGTGGCACTCCGCTTATATGCCAAACTGCGTTTTATAGAGCAATATCAATACTGGTGTCGCATAAAAAATCAAAAAGTTGCAAGGTGGCAAAGTAGCAAGGGAACTCATACCCTGAAACTTTACCACTCTGCAACCTCCAAAAGAGGTTTATTCAATGTCCAAATTATGGGGCGGCCGTTTTGCACGGCCTACAGACACACTTGTTCGTCAATTTCACGACAGCTTACCCTTCGATGTACGCCTGTATAACGAAGATATCAACGGTAGTATTGCCTGGGCTAAAGGCTTAGTTAAAGCTGATATTCTTACAAAAGATGAAGCAGCCACCATTATCAGTGGCTTGGAACAAGTCCGCACAGAATTTGAAAAAGAAACGTTTGTCTTTGACGAAGGCGACGAAGATATTCACACGGCCGTCGAACGTCGTCTGACTGAACTGGTGGGCGCAGTGGGCGGCAAATTGCACACCGGGCGCAGCCGCAACGACCAGGTCGCCACCGATTTGCGACTGTGGACAATGCAAGCCATCCGCCATATTCAGGCGCAATTGGCTGGGTTACAAGAAGCCATCGTCAACCATGCCGAAGCGAACTTGATGGTTCCTATGCCCGGCTATACTCACTTGCAACACGCCCAACCGGTTACCTGGGGACATTGGCTGCTGTCGCACTTTTGGCCTTTGCAACGGGATCAGGAAAGATGGTCGGAAGTTTGGGGGAGAACGGCCGTTTGTCCTTTAGGCTCGGCAGCATTTGCCGGCGCCGCCTTCCCCATCGACCGCGAATTCCTGGCTCAAGAACTGGGCTTCAGCGCCATCACCCCCAACAGCCAGGATGCCGTCTCCGACCGCGATTTTGTGGCCGATTTTCTCTACGCCGCCGCCATGACCGGCCTGCATCTCAGCCGCCTGTCTGAACAACTGGCGCTTTACTGCACCACCGAATTTGGCTTCGTGCGCCTGGACGACGCCTACTCGACCGGCTCCAGCATCATGCCTCAAAAGAAAAACCCCGACACCCTGGAACTGACGCGAGGCAAAGCCGGCCGTCTGCTGGGCAATCTCACCGGCTTCCTGGCCACCCTCAAAGGCTTGCCCTCCAGCTACGACAAAGATTTGCAAGAGGACAAAGAACCGCTCTTCGACGCCTTCGACACGCTCGATTTAGCCCTGCCCGTCATGGCGGGCGTGATTAGCACACTCACCATCAATACGGCCAAGATGGCCGCTCAACTTGAGCCGGGCTTACTGGCTACCGATCTGGCCGACTATCTGGTGCGGCGCGGGCTGCCTTTCCGCCAGGCGCATCAGATCATCGGGGAAGTGGTACAGGCGGCCGAAAATCGTGGCGTAGAAATCACGGCGTTGACGTTGGCTGAGTTGCAGGGGATTAGTGAACTGTTTGGGGAGGGGGTAACGGCCGTTTTCAATTTCCAGGCGTCGCTCAACAGCCGGGACGTGCCGGGCGGCACCTCCGCACGAGCATTACAGGCTCAACTTCAAGCCGCCCGCCAGGCAGCGGCGCTCTCAAGAGCCAATGGACAGAGTAGTCCGTAACGCTTCCAGGTTTTCCAGCAAATCCTTGCGCGAAACTGGTTTCGTTAAATACCGATCCGCGCCTGCTATCAACCCTTCTCGCACCGCTTCCGGGGAGGTTTTGGCGCTCAGTAAAATAATGGGCAACTGTTTAGTCGCCTCATTTTGACGCAAACGACGGCACACCGTCAGCCCATCTATATGGGGCATCATCACATCCAATATCAAAATATGGGGGACTTCCTGTTCAATGAGCGCCAGGGCTTCCTGCCCATCTCCGGCTTCTATTACTTCATAATCGGCAGACGCCAACATCAATTGCAATAAGGTGCGCGTCATTGGTTCATCATCTACTACTAATACAGACCAGGCCACTTTAATTCTCTCCTCTCAAGAAATTAAACTTTTCAAAAAAGTTGAACTTCTGGGCTGGTTGAATTAGAAAAGCTTTATCCACTTTCGCCAATGAATAAAGCGTTAAATTTACCTCTTCTAAGGAAATATGAAGGAAAACAGGACGATCAGGTGATCCAATCGCGGTGGAAAACATCCCAACTACGGTGAGCATAGGTGCGCACACAATTTTTGCATACCAGCCCGGAGTCCAGCTCCTCACTCTCGCGCCAGCGCCAGCGTACCACCGAGAGATGGCGGCGACAGGTTGGCTGATAACAGATGGGGCAATACTCGCCCTCAGCCAATGCTTCCTGGCCATAATGAGCCATAGACTGTGGGGTTTCCTGGCAAATATAACAAAATTTAACGGCCATAATTGACTTCTCTCCGGGCGCTTTCAGAAAAATGAACGGCGCACGGTGGTAGGTAACATCCAAAAAGTTTTTGTGAATTACCTAATTGTTGTTGCTCATGTGGGTTGAAAGTATACTCTAACTATGGAATTGCAAGCAATCACCGGTCAGCTTTTTATCGTCAATGGCAACGTACAAACAGGGGAAAGCCAGCTTGAGGGACACGCCTCAGCGCCAGGTTTATTGGTGCAGCCCGCGGCCTCCCGGGCGCATCGCAGCCGTAAACGTGACATCCTCTTTGTGCATCTCACGCTGACCGGACCTCTGGAAGAAACGGCCGTTCTCTATCAAGATATCCTCGCCGCCATCGGCCACAGCTTTTACCAATCCAGCGGCAGCATCACCTCCGCCCTGCGCCAGGCGCTCCTGGACGCCAACCAACATTTACTGCGCTACAACCTCAGCAGCCCCCGCCCCACGCGAGAAGGGGCTATTAGCTGCGCCGTCATGCACAATGACCAACTTTACCTGGTACAAACCGGGGAAGCGTTAGCTCTGCTGGGACATAACTTCGGCATTGAGCGCCTGCCCACCAACCTGCCGGAGCAGATAACGCCAATGGGACGGAGCGCCGGTTTAAACATCCGCTACGAGCAGCACCCTTTGCAAAACGGCGACATGCTGCTGCTGGCCGATCCGCGCCTCGCTAATCTGCCGCTCGATTTGCTGGAGCCGGCCCTGGTAGACACCGATATTGAAGAGGGGCTAAGCATTTTGCAGCAGGTAATTGGCAAAAATTCCGCCCAGCTTCTCCTGATTGAATTTTCCAGTGACGCCCTGGAATCGCTGCCAGAAATCATGGTACCGGCGGCCACAGCTGCGGTCGTCAAAGCCAGCGACTTCCCCGACCCAGTGCGTGAAGGCGAGACCTCGCCTATTCCCGCCGCTGCCCGCAAACCGCAACCAGAACGGCCGTTATCCGAGCAGCAGAGCAAAGCCAAAGCCGCACCCCTCACTGCCAACGTGGAATACAATACCCGCAAAGCCACCGCCAGCGCCGCCTTTGGCCTGGCCAACTTCACCGATTGGCTCACCGATATGCTCATGCGTCTGCGCCCACCGCCAGAAGCCGCACCAGAAGAGGAAGAACCGGCAAACTGGGCCATTCCCGCCCTGCTGGCCCTGGCCATCCCCATCCTGGTGGCCATCATCGTCACCGGCGTCTACTTACAGCGGGGCAACGCCCAACGCTTTGCCCAAATCAAAACGGACATGGGCCAAAAAATCGGGCTGGCCGAAGGCATCAGCGCCGATAATCCCGACGAAAAACGGGAACAATATAGTGAAGTGCTGGCGCTGGCAGATGAAGCCGAAGCGTTTCGCCCCGGCGATGGCGAAGTGGCCCGGCTGCGCCAGCAAGCGCTGACCGCCATGGATGGTTTGGATGGCGTCACCCGCCTGCAAAGCGTTTCGCTGTACCAATACACGCCGGACACAAATTTAAAGGCGATAACCTTGCAAGATGGATTTGATGGCGGCCTGTTCACCTTAGACAGCGACAGCCAGGTCTATTACCATGCCACCGACGAAAGTTATATGGAATTGAGCGGCGACCCCAGCGAAATCGTCTTCAGCGGCAAGGCGCTGGGCAGCCATGTGGTGGGGAATGTGGTGGATTTGATGTGGCGGCCAACGGGAACGGCCGTTACCCGCGCAGGTCTGGGCATGTTAGACGCCAATGGCGCTCTGCTCACCTTCCATCCCGATAAAGTGGATACCAGCGTAGCCCCCTTGGGCCTGGCCAGCATTTGGCAGCTGCCCACCGCCATATCCACCTTTAATGAACGGCTTTATTTACTAGATCCAGGGGCGCGAGAAATATGGAAATATTTCCCCGATGGCGATGGCTTCCTCATCAAAGAAGACGAACAAGTGTTGCAACTCGACCCCAGCGCCGATCTCAATGCTGCTATCGACATGGATTTGTATAGCGAAGATGGCAGCTTGCTGCTGCTCTATGGGGACGGCCGTATTCGCTACTACGACACCCGCGCCGGCCGCCTGCAATGGGATGAACAAGAACTGATGGCGAATGGGGGTCTGACGCTCCCCCTGGCAAATCCCACCGCCGCCAAATTGGTGGGCAAAGGGTTAAACGCTTCCATCTTTGTCGCCGATCCGGGCACGGGGCGTATTGTGCAAATTGCTCGCGGCGGGCGCATCATCGCCCAATATCGAGCCAACGATGAAATTGGGCAAGACCTGTTCCGCCACATTCACGACTTTGCCATTGCCGAAGCGCCGCTGCGTATTTTTGTCACGGTCGGCGACCAGATTTACGTGGCTACTCAAGAATAAATTGTTTGCCAGAAGTGAGGGGCAGGGATTGGGGATTAGAGAGTAGAGATTAAACGAATCTCAGTAGTTTGAAATCTTAAAATAAATGAACCGCAGATGACGCAGATTAGATCTGAAAAATCTGTGTCATCTGCGTTAATCTGCGGATAAAAATGCTTTTTCGATCTACTAACTCTCTGTGGTTAAAAGAAGTTAAACCCTTCGTCGTCGTCCTCGCCAAAATCATCTTCGTCGATCTCTTCAAATTCGACTTCGTAATCAAGGGAAACCCAGAGAACGAGCATTTTCCCTTCTTCGACTTCGGCTAACTGCATCGCTACCACGCCCGCCTGTTGGCGCATCCGCATTTCGTCAGGGTAATCCAGTTTGACGGGACGGCCTTCTTTCCAGGCCAACTGGCAGCGTTCCATAATGTCTTCACCACTCATGGTGCGCAGGCGGCACATAGCCAGCGCTTTGTCTCGCGGCCCTTCATGGATGGATTGCAGCCAGCGCTGTGGGGTGGGCTGAAATTCGGGAGTTGGCCCTTCGATGATTGAAATGAGTTCCGGTTCTGTAATCTTCATGTTGTTACCTCTAAAAAATTTTCACATCATATACTACTGTTACTTAGGCTCTCTGGCAACTTCCAATTTGGCCTGAAAACGGCCGTTTCTCAAACATACATGCCCCATAAAAAGCAGCAGCGTGGCCGGTTGCCCGGCCACGCCGACATTTTAGACAGGCGTGGAAGATGTTTCTACCAGGCTGCCATCTTGTAAGCTGTAGGTATTGATGACATGCTGCGTGGGGCAGCAGAGCGGATCCGTTTCACTATGTTGCACCATATCAACGACAATCACGCCATCGCTGATTGCCACGGAATTAACTTGTACCCGGTCACCCAGCGACAGCGTGGCTACATTGTTCGCCTGCCCATTTTCAAAAGTGACCAAAGCCAGGTCTATAAACACACCCGTACCGCCGGCCTGCGTGGCCAATACTACGGCGGCGGCCGGTTGACCGTTTACCTCGCCAAAGGCGGCCGGTTCCAACAAGATCACCTGCATGGAAGCGGCCGAGTCGGCAATGGGTTCAGTATAAACGCCATCTGCCAATGTCACCTGCCCAGAAGCCAGGACGGTGTTTTGAAAGGTGGCGTTTTCGACCATTGTCTGCACTTCTGCGGGCAAGGAGGTATGTGGCACAGCCATCACCGCGATAGCGCCATCAGCCATGCGCATGTCCAATAAATCATTCTGAATGCTAAAGGTAGCGGCTGCCTGCAAAGCGGCCAGGAATTCCTGCTCCTGTTCCATAATCCCGGCCGGTTCAGGGCAGTAAGCGCGGGTGGTAGCCAATGGTCCAACCGTTACGGCAGCGCCATCGGTGGTAAACGCGCCAAAGTAGCGGTTGCAGCCGGCGGAACCGGTTACGCTGCCCTCTTCCCCCAGTTCAATGGTCAATTCGGTCCCGAGTAGGGGGCTGACAGCGGCTTGACGGCCGTTATTATAGCTGGTGACAATCCAGGTGGCGTCAGAAACAGTGGTCGCGTCCACAGCCTGGTAGCTGACAGCCAAAGCGCCATCGGCGGTGCGTAGTTCCAGGATATCGCCTTGAATTTGGTAAACGGCGGCGGTGGTAAGGGCCGCCAGATAAGCCGTTTCTTGGGTCATCACGCCTTCCGGTTCCATGCAGGCCATCATGGTAGACATGCCCATGCCGATGGTGATGTTATTGCCCTCTACCTGATAGGGGGCGTTGTAGTTATTGCAGCTCGCGTTGCCAGAAACATTGCCGTCTTCGCCGAAAACGGCCGTTATCGTGGTGCCGTTAATCACTGAGACGATGGCCTCGTGGCCATTGTTGTAACTGATCACCTGCCACGCTGAGCCGGTCAACGGGGTGGCTGCTTGCACGGTAAAAACGGCTATGGCATTGCCCTCCGCGTTGGTCAAGGTCAGGGAATTGCCAGAAATCTCATAGGCAGCGGGGGCGGTTAAGTTCGCCAGGTAAGCGGTTTCTTGCTGCATCACCGGTTCGGGGCACATCATCATGGTGGAGGCAATCTGCTCGTTGATGGTGATGCTGCTGCCATCTACTTGATAGCTGGTGTTGTAGCTGTTGCAGCCAGCATTGCCGGAAAGCGAGCCATCTTCACCAAAAACGGCCGTTACTTCCGTCTCGGGCAGCACATCTTGCAGAACGCCATCCCCGTTTGCATACGAAGTCAGCGTCCATAAAGAGCCGGTCAATGTGGGGGCGGCGTCAGTGGAGGCAGGCATCGTTTCAATGGTAACGGCCGTTTTGCTCACCACTTCTACCAATGTGTATCTCAAGGATGAGCCATCAGCCGGTGGATTTTCCACCGTTTCCACCATCACTTTTAACTCATATTCATAACCAGGTTCAAAGGTAAAGCCTACAATTGGGTTGTAGAAAAACTGGTACGCGCCATCCGCGGTTTCTTTCACCTGCATACACATTTGCGGGGTCACGCCAACGCATTCCACCAGTTCCGGGCCAACATACAACGTTTTCACTTCGCCGGCTGCCATATTATTATCGTTATCTATTTCAGCCGTTACCGGTGTTTGCATATCGCCCGAGGCGTCCGTCTGCGCTGCGGCTTCTGTAGGCTCTACCGGTTCTGCCGGTTCAGTCGAACCGTCGCAGGCCGCCAAGATCATGACGGCTGCCAAAAACAGGATTAAAATATTTCTTTTATTTTTCATTTCTTCTCCATTTAATTGGGAACCGGGCATAGTAAAAATTTTGATTCATGGTTCCTGTTGTTTATATCAGCGCACCTTACGACGACGGCCGTTTCATCCCGGTTCCTGGTCTCATTTATCATTCATGTAAAACAAAATGTGTTTACAAAGACAAACTCGCCAACTGAAAGCAAGCATAGATTGTAGTAAAGATTTTACCACAGGCAAAACTGGATATGGCGTATGTGGCTTGGGCAAAACGGCCGTTCCCCTGAAATTTGCCAACGAAAGCAAGAATGGTATGATTCGCCAACGCTTTTTTCGTTGATTCGGATCCACCAAAGTCAAACTTTATCATTTTGGATCTCAATCCTACCGGAGGAGAAAATGCACAGAATAAATAAACATTTTACCTGGCTAATTGTGAGTTTGCTGATAACGGCCGTTGCCCTCTTAGCAGCCTGCGGTGGCTCAGACCCCACCCCGACAACAGTCCCCACCGCCGTCGTCCCTCCCACCAACACCGCCCTCCCCGCACCCACCGAAGATACCAGCGACGCCAACGAAACCGAAGACCCCGCCTGGGCCAGAATCCAATCAACCGGCTCTATCCTGGTGGGCATGTCCTTAGATTACCCTCCCTTTGAATCCTACACCGAAGACTTTGAACCCACCGGTTACGATGTTGCCCTGATTCAAGAATTGGCGCAGCGCCTCGGCTTAGAGATAACTATCAAAGACATCGCTTTTGATGGCTTAGGCAACGCCCTCTACCTGGACGCCATCGATGTGGCAATTTCTGCCATTTCCGTTTCTCCTGAACGAGACGCCATAATCGATTTTTCCAACGTCTACTACATCAGCGAAGACGCCTTTCTATCTCAAATCAACTCCGGCATAGACGAACTGCCCGCCGTTGAAGACCTCGCCGATTACCGCGTGGGCGTACAGCGAGGCAGCATCTTTGAAGATTGGATTCGCACCGATCTTGTCGAAACCGGGTTGATGCCAGAAGAAAACCTGCTCGTCTATCTCGAAGCCCCTGATGTGTTGCGCGATTTACGCGAAGGGCGCATTGAGCTGGCCGTGCTAGACCTGCTGCCCGCCGAAAAAGCGGTGGCGACATTTGCTGATATCCAAATTATCGGCAGCGGCTTAAACCGGCAGCGTTATGCCATTGCTATGCAGCAAAATTCGCCACTCCTGCAAAAAGCAATCAACGAAACCTTAATCGATATGCAAAACGAAGGCGTCTTGACGGATCTCGCCAAAGAATACTTGGACCTTGAGCCGGAAGAGATCATTCCCATTCCACCAACCGATCCGAAAGAACCCACCCCCACCCCAGCCCCACCGCCTACTACCTGTATCGATCACCTGACTTATGTGCAAGACCTGAATTACAATGATGAGAATATGTCTGCCCCACCCAAATTCTTACCCGGGCAAGCATTCAGCAAGGGGTGGCGCATCAAAAACTCCGGTACCTGCACCTGGGACAGCGGTTACAACTTTGTTTTTACGCGGGGCAACAACAACCTGGCGCGCATGGGTGGTCTACCCACGCCCGTCAAGGGCACGGTAGCCCCCGGCCAAACTTATGACATGTTTGTAGATTTGGTAGCGCCGGTTGTACCGGGCGTATATCAGGCGTTCTGGACGATGCGCGCCCCCAGCGGCCTCCTCTTCGGCGAATCCGTCTGGGTTGGCATTGAAGTTGTCGGCGCGCCGACTCCTACGCCCGCTGCCACCCAGACCCCTTCTCCCAATATCAACTTCACTGTGAACACCACCCAGATCCAACAAGGTCAATGTGTTACCTTCTCGTGGAATGTGAACAATATCCAGGCCGTCTTCTTCTATCCGCAAGGGGAAGATTGGCGCAACTATGGCGTGACCGGGCAGGGAACCAGCACCCAATGTCCGTCGGAAACAACCACCTATGAACTACGGGTACTCAAGCCGGACGGCACATTTGAGGTGCGCCAGATCACGATTTTTGTGACGCCCAGCGTCACCGCCCCCAATATTGACCGGTTCACGGTAGAACCTGCTCAAATCTCAGTGGGACAATGCGTCACCCTACGCTGGGAAGTCTCAGGCAATGTGGGCAGAGTGGTCATCAGCCGTGATGGTACGCCGCTGTGGGATGGCGCCCCTGTAACCGGGTCCATGCAAGATTGCCCGCCCGGTGAAGGGCGTCGAGGGTACGTAATTGAAGCGACCGGTTCTGGTGGCACGAGCCGCCGGCAGCGAGACGTGACTGTGGTTGTGCCTACCCTTCAACCAACCGCAGTACCGCCCACGCCCACGCCAGTTATTATTCCTACGGCCACGCCGGCGCCGCCCGTCATCACTTCTTTCAACGTCAATCCGCAGCAAATTCAGGCGGGCGGCTGCGTGAGTATCAATTGGGGCACAGGCGGCGGCACAACGTACATCCGCTTATTGAGAAATGGCAGCGTCATTATGGATAATGCGCCTCACAATGGCACTATCCCGGACTGCTTGAATGCTGCCGGCGCTTACACCTACCGTCTGGAAGCCAGTGGCAACAACCAAACCGTTTCTAACGAACGGCGCGTGGATGTATCGGCCGCTACGCCTCCCACTCCCACCGCCAATCCATTGGTTGATTTTAATTGGGGCGTCACCAGCCTGAATGGCGCGGTACCAGCCGGCAATATCACCTCTGTCTTTGATAATGACGGCCGGATTTCAGGCAACGATGGCTGCAATAATTACGGCGGCACGTACGTGGCCAGCGGCAGCAATATCAGCATTACCCTGGGCATCTCGACTGGTATCATGTGCGAGGAGCAGATCAACGAAGAAGCGGCTGCTTTCCGCGAAATGCTCAGCCATGCGCAGAGTTACAGTATCGCCAACAATCAGCTTACGCTCACAGGCAGCGGCCCAGGCAGCGGGACCATCCTCTACAGCCCGCTACCCCAACCGAGATAATGTGTTGGGATTGGTTCAATCTTGCAGATTGAACCAATCCCAACCTGGATAAACCAGAAAGGAATTATCCGCAGATTTTCTTCTCTTCTGTACAAGAATCTGGTTGGTAAATTACTAAATAAGCGCCATCTCTTTGGCCTTGAGCGCCGCCTGGGTGCGGTCACGCACCTCCAATTTGCCCAAGATGTTGGTGACGTGATTCTTAACCGTGCCTTCCGTGATGAAAAGGTCGTTGGCAATTTCCTTATTACTGGCCCCGGCCGCAATAAGTCCCAAAATTTCCAACTCCCGCTCAGACAGTGGCTCCACCAAAGGCTGAGCCGGCGGGGCCGTTGCGGCGGACAACCGGTTAAACTCGGCCACCACTTTGGCCGTCACCGAAGGCTGCAAGAAACTTTGGCCCTGCGCCGCCGCCCGAATGGCCTCAACCAGTTTGGCCGAAGAGACATCTTTGAGCAAATACCCCACCGCCCCGGCCCGCAGCCCGTCAAACACATGCTCGTCATCATCAAAGGTGGTCAGCACAATAATTTTGGCCGAGGGCAGGCTGTGCTGCAACTGTTGGGTAGCCGCCACCCCGTCCAACACCGGCATACGCAAATCCATCAAAATCACATCCGGGCGCAGAGCAGGCGCCAAGGCCACCGCCTCTTGACCATCATTGGCCTCACCCACTACTTCCAGATCATCATAAACGGACAACAACGTTGCTAATCCTTCCCGAAAAAGCGCCTGATCATCAACCAACATTAAGCGGATACGACTCATGCTATCCCTCCCAAAGCTTCATCACTTATTTCATCTGTTTGTAAGGGCAAGACGGCCGTTAATGTGAAACCGGCCCCCGGCGCTGTATTGATCTGGCAGTGGCCGCCAAGCAGGTGAACCCGTTCGCGTATGCCTAATAAACCAAAGCCATCCCCGATAACGGCCGTTCCCACCCCATTATCGGCAATTGTCAAACTAATCGTCCCAGCCTGACTGTAATCCAGACAAAGGTCTACCCGCGAGGCGCGGGCGTGTTTACGCACATTGGTCAAGCCTTCCTGAGCCACGCGATACAGCGTCATGGCGACCTGGTTAGACAAGGGCTGTGGCTCGCCGCTTACCACCATTTCAGTGACGATACCGGCCTGGCTGCTGGTTTCTGTGATAAGGGCGATGGCTTCGGGTAACGGCCGTTGATCCAACGGCGATTCCCGCAACGCCCCCACCGACTGCCTCACCGCCTTTAACCCCTCTTGCGTTAGCCGCTGCGCCTTGTCCAGGGCAGCGATTGTTTTCTGCGAATCTTGATCTAACAAGACCCTGGCCGCTCTAATTTGTACATTGATCACCGTTAAATAATGGCCCAGATTATCGTGGATTTCCCGCGCCAGGCGGTTTCGCTCCTGAGTCGTGGCCAATTCTTCCGCCTGAATGGCATACGCAGCCAGTTGGCGATTTGCCAGCTCTAACTTGGCCGTTAGTTCCTCCGCTCGTTGACGAGCTTCCCGTTCATTTTTGCCCAGTTTAGTAAACACCACCACAAAGAAAACAGCCGGGCTAAAACTCAAGGCAAAATAAAAACCAACCTCCCACATGCCATAACGAACGCCCAAGGGCAGTATCATGCCGCCTAAAACCGCCCCATACACCAGCCAGCGCCAACCGCCAGAAAGATGCTCCACCGCCAAGACGACCAACGGCAAAGAAACTAGCCAGATACCGCCAGGGCCAATGAGCCAATGAACAAGATAAACCAAACCAATCTCAATGACAAAAAACGCCGTCTTCCCCCACCTTGAAGGAAAACGGGCCAAAAAGGCACGGTCGTAAAAACCCAGTACCAGGTAGACAACGCCCAACAAAATGGAGAGGATGCTTTCCATGGGCGTGGCCGAAAAGCTATCAATAGAAAAGACTCCTAAAAAAGTGACCAGGTAGCCAATAACCACCACAGCGATCATCGACCACGTGCCCTGTTTTTCTATGTCTGATAATGAAGCGCGTATGGCGTCAATCATGAGAATCCATCCTATGGTTTACGGTTACGGCCGCTGATGCAGGATCGTGTTAAACCAATCCCGCGTTTGCACGGGGCGCATAAACTGGCCCAGGTAATGATCCCCCAGCCACAGTTCAAAATGCAGGTGGGCGTCGCTGTCGGGGTCATCTAAGGAAGCGGGTGAACCAGAATTACCTACTGTGCCAATGATCTGACCCTGCGTCACCGTTTCGCCTTCCACCACCGACCAATCAATGCCCCCCAAATGCACATAGCGCGAAACCAGGCCGTTTTCATGCTGGAGCCACACCTGCCGCCCCCGGTAAAAATCGAGCGCTTCCTCTGAGGTATAACCCAGTTCATGGGCATTGACGCGCATCTCATAAAAAGCGGCCGGGAAAGGAGGCACATAATCATGCAGCGCCCGGATGACGACGCCATCCGCCGCCGCAAGGACCTGGGCGTCACGCGCCCAGTAAAAATCAGCGCCTTCATGGACGCCGAGGCGATAATGGCGGGGCGCGCCGGGCATTTGCAAATCGCGGGAGGTCAGGTCCCAGCCGATGGGCGGGGCAAAGCCGGTAATAGCTGCCAGCAGCTGCGGATCGTGCGGTTGCGGGTCTGTGAGGAGAGGAACGCCGGGCAGGTTGGCGCTGCGCTCTGGCTGCTCCAGGAAAAAGAGCCGGTTGCGCCCGGCCAGCAGCAAGGTTTCGCTGCCGGGCAGTAGGGCGATGGCGCTGATGGCGTCTTGGGCCGGCAGTTGGTAGAGGGCTTGCAGCTTGCCACTCTCCGGCGAAAAGGCGAGGAGCCGTTTGCCGTTTTGATCCAGCACGTAAACGGCCGTTTCCCCCGCCACCACATCCCGCGCCTGATCCAGCGCCACATCCGGTTGGAAGGCGGCCACCGTGCTGGTGTTTTCATAACGCAGCAGCACAGCCGAGGTATCGTCCATGCTCTGGCCCAAAACGTAGACGCTTTCCCCGGCCGCCGCCACATCCACGCCGCGCAGTTCCGGCAAATTCCACAACGACTGCTGCACGCCATCTTCATAGAGCAGCACATATTTGTAACTGGTTTCCAGGAGATAACGGCCGTTTCCCACCCCAGACAGCGCCGTGTAATAATGGCTGGAAGTATCGCTGATCGGCCGGTCATAACGATCCAGCCGCCAGGCGGCAGTCGCCCACTCATAGCGGTAGACATCGCCGGCCCGGTCTAAAACCAGCAAGCCGTCAGGCGCAGGGTGCAGGGCCAGCGGTTCAATCACCGTCACCCCTTCCACCACATCGCCTGCCTGCAACAGCACTTCAGCGGCCTGCGGCTCGGCTAAATGGAGGCGCAGCAGCCGGCCGGCGTCCAGTAGAAAGGCGTCGGTTTGCCAGGTCGCCAGGGAGACGGGCTGGATAAAGGTATCTTGCGGATATTGCCAGACGCCACTATTGGTTGAGTCTACGACATGGAGAGCAACGCCTTGGGCAACGGCCGTTTGCTCCATATCGGCGTCAACTGGATTCACGATGAGCGGCGAGGGCAGCGTAGGCAGGGGCGCGGGCGTGGTCGTCGGTAAACGGGTGGGGGTGGCCGGGGCTGGCGCTGTGGGGATGGGCGGCAGAGCGGTCGGAAGAGGGGTAGGAACGGCCGTTTCCACCCGTTCAGCAGGCGGCGTTTCGCCCCCCGCTTCAGCCACATCAGAAACAACCGCGCCGCAGCCGCTCATAACCCATACCAATAAACCGGCGCAGGCCACCAGCCACCAAACCTTGTACTCTTTCCACATCTTCACGAGCGAATTGTAAACCAGTTGCCAGATTCAGCAATGGCCCGACAGTCAATAGTCATCTTATTGACAATCCAGATGATTCCCTCTTATTTCATCATAAATTCATGTATGCTTAACGGTCGTTCGCTGTTTAATCATTATGATAAGCAGACATATCAACAGCGCATGTCGCAAGTTAGCAGTCATTATTCATAGCAAAAACTCGCCGCCTGTCCTAAACCACAAGGCAACGAGAAGGAGACCCCATGCAGCCCACACCCTTATGGCAAACTCGCTGGCAGGCGTTAGCCACCACCCTTTCCGAAATGAAACAGACCTACCAAACCCTGGGAAACCCCACCTTTGCCGCCCTGACGACCTGTCTCCAGGCATTCGGCGAAGATCAGTTTCAATTTTTCCTGGAAGGTTTCAACAACGGCCGTTTACAACCCTCGCCTCAATTCCCCCCGGACAATATTTACCGGGCAACATTGGATCAGGTCAGCTATGACATAACGGCCGTGAAGCAGGCAGTGGATCAACGGCAAGACGGCTTTCCCAGTATGCAGCAGGCGCTTAAAACGGCCGACGCCCTGGCACAAAATGCCCTCAATCTGGGCATCGACGCTCAGTTAATCAAACCGGCCGCCGCCCTCACTTATTTCCTGAAAGCCTCAAACATTCGCGTCATCCCTTACGCCCCCATGGCCGTGGTAGGCGTCCCCTTCACCTGCCTGACTGCGCCGCGGGATTACCTGGCCGTGCCCCATGAAATCGGTCATTACCTGTATCACCACAGCGACGGGCTGGCCGCCGCCCTGCACAGCTTGCTGCCGGCCATGCCCGCCTGGGGCGCTGGCTGGTTGGAAGAGATTTTTGCAGACGTGTATGGCTGCCTGGTGGCCGGCCCGGTCATTGGCCTGGACTTTCAAGATTTACTGGTAGACAACGATCAGGCGCATTTCCTGGCCGGGGATGGCGAACATCCGGTGGACGCCATTCGCCCCTTCATCTACACGGCCGTTCTTCGAGAAATGGGTTTTGTCAACGCCGCCGCTGCCCTGAAAACACGGTGGCGTACCATTGTGCAGCAGCGCGGCAATGCGCAGACGATTACGCCAAACCATGAACACGATCCTATTTCATTGAAGGAAGGGCGGAAGTTTGTGCAGGAAACGGCCGTTACCCTCCTCATCTATTTGCGAGATCAACGTCATCTGCCCGTCAACACCACCTGGACAAACGATCTACCCACTCCCCAAACCGACCTGGAAACGCTCTACACGGCATTCGCCCAACAGCTGACGACGTTAGCCCAAACCAGGTTAAACAAATTAGAAATTGCCGTCGCTGAAAACAAAGCCTTCATCCTCACCCCCACTGGCGAAAAACAAAATCAGCGCCTCATCGGCCACAGCCACACCTGGCGCGACTGGGCCAAAGCCCAAAGCCGCCAACACCCTCAAGACAGCCTGCCCGCAGCGCTGTGGATTGAACTCTTTTCGGCCGGCGGCTGGCCGGTAAAAGGGCCAGAAAGCGGCATGGATGGCGGCCGCTGAGCAATCGGCGCACTCTCAGCCGTGGCGTGAAACGTGGCGTTTGCAAACATCACATTTCACGCTTTTCCGCCAATGCCACCCTTATTTCACCTTCGCGCATGTCCAAATAATCGAGCCAACGCTGATTATCTAACGCCTGGCCTATTTGCCGAGACTCCTGTAAACAACGCTCTGCTTTCGCATCCTCTCCCAGGCCAATGTATGCCAGACCTAAATTCCCCAGCGCAAAAGCCACACTCAATTTATCCTGCGACTTTTCATACACCTTCAAACATCGTTTTCCAGCCTCGACTGCTTTATCATATACGCCTGCATCCAGATGAATGAGACATAGACGCAGTAACACCCGGGCTTGTGAGTAAAGGTCTCCCACCCGCTCCATCAAATCCAGGCTTTCCTGGGCAAACTGCAAAGCCTTATCAAATTCCTTCTGAATACGAAACGCTTCCGCCAACCTCACCAGCGCCAACGCAATTTCCCCCCTATCTTCAATTTCCTGCGCTATCTGCAAATTTTTCCAGGCATAAGACCATGCTTTTTCATACTGTTGCAGCGGTTTATAAAGCCAAAATAAAATGTCATACGTGCGCAGCAGTCCCAACACATCGCCCAGCCTTTCTTGAATCTCCAGCGCTTCCAGGGCATACTGCAAAGCGGGTTCAAATTGAGAACGCCGCTGGTCCAGGCGTGCCTGTCGGTAGCGCACCTTCGCCAAACCCAATTCATCTCCAAGCGACTGTTTGATGGGCAGACATTGGCTCAGCACTCTTTCAGCTTCTGGAAACCGCGACTGATCGATAAAGATTCGCGCCAATTCCACCTGCACGTCAGCCGCCTCATTTTCCATCTCATGCTGCTGGTATATCTCAATCGCTTTTATGAATAGCGTCTTCGCCTCCTCAAAATCCCCCTGCTCTAAAATAGCCTGACCCTGGTTAAACAAGCTCTCCGCCATTTTAAGATCATCTTGCAGGGCAGCAGCGCCGGTGTACACATGAGCATAAGCTCGCTTTGCCTTGTCGAAATAACCACGGGCAAACCAGGGCCGGTGCAGCGTTTCTACCAGGTCAAACAACTGCGGCCACTGCGCCATAACGGCCGTTTGCTCGATCACGGCGTCTAAATTTTCCCACTCCTGCCCCAACTGCTGGTAATTGGTCTGGTAGGTGCGGGCATAATGGGCAAAATAAGCGATCATGCGCCGGGCAGCGGCCTGAGGATCGGCCGCTTTTTCCTGGGCAAATTGGGCCAACAGGGCGTGCTGCTGGAAATGGCGGCTGCCCTGCTCGGTGAGCAGCGAGCGAGCCGCCAACCTGTCCAGGTAATCCTGGGTGAGAAAGCTGTCCAGGTCGGCAATATAAGCCACAGCTTCGGCGGTGAAGGAACGGCCGTTAAACACTCCCAATAAGGCAAATACCCGCTGCTGATTTTGGTCTAAGGCGCTCCAGCTAATATCAAAGGAAGCCCGCACCAACCCTTCACTGTCGCCCACGTCCAGCAAGGTTATTTCCGCCAGCCGCCCGGCAAAATCGGCCAGCCGCCGCCGGGGATGAGAAGCCAGGTATTGCCCGGCGATAGCCAGGGCCAGGGGCAAACTTTGCAACTGCTGGCAAATCTGGTCGGCCGCCGCCTGCTCCGCTTGCACTCTGCTTTGGCCGACGATGCTGCTGAAAAGGGAACGGCCGTTTGCCAACGTCAGCACAGCCAAGTTCACCAATTCCGCATTTAAGGCCGTCGCTATATCCACCGTGCGCGTGGTAATGATCACCACCGATTGCCCGGCCGTGGGCAGCAGCGGTTTCACCCGCGCCGCCACCTCCGCATTGTCCAGAATGATGAGCGCCTGCTTTTGCGCCAACAGTTCTCGCACCGCCCGGAAGCGATCCGCTAAATTGGGGATGCGTGTGAAATCATAACCATACGCCTGCGTCCAGCGCTCCGCAATCGCCGCCGGATTGTTGGCGCCATCGGCCCACAAAACGCCATCGGCAAAATCATGGCGGGCTTCATGGGCCAGTTGCGTCACCAGGGAACTTTTGCCCACTCCACCCATGCCGACCACACACAACAGCGCCGGTTCAGCAACGGCCGTCATTTTAGAACGGAGCAGCGCCAACTCCTCATCACGCCCCGTAAAAAAGGGCACTAAAGCCGGCGCTTGAAAAACAAGGTCATCCGCCTGGGGCGACGGTAACGGTAAGGGCTGTGTACTACCATCAGCGATGCCTTCCCGCTCTTTTATTTGCCGCCACAAAGCCAGCGTTTCCGGCTCTGGCTCCACGCCCAATTCAGCCGCCAATATCTGTTGGCACAGATCAAACTGGCGCAGCGCCGCCCCGCGCTGCCCGTTTTGGGCATAGAGCCACATCAAACTGCGGTGCGCCTCTTCACGCCAGGGATCAATGTGCAGCAACTGCGTCGCCACTTCGATGCCCGCCTCATACTCCCGCTGTTCAAGCAGCAGATCAACCAGTTGAGACAAGGCAGATAGGGCGGCCGTTTGATACCGCTCCCGCTGCGCCAACAGCCATTCTTCAAAACCATAGGCGTCGCCCGCCTGGTAGCCCGCCAGGAATTCACCCCTGTATAACTCGGCGGCCTCCCGCAAATGGGAACGGGCGGCCGCGCCATCACCACTTTGCGCCAATTTGAGATGATGCTCAAACGCTTCTACGTCAATCCAGCAGGCAGCGCCTCCGCTAAAGGTGATGGTTTGACGGGTAATATCCAGGTAATCTGCCAGATATTTGCGGATTTTGGTCAGTTCCACGCGCAGGCTGCGCAGGGCGTCGGCCTCTGGTTTGTCGCTCCAAAAGAGGCCGGCAATAGTGAGGCGTGATTGAGGACGACCGGTGACGGCCAGGTAACAAAGCAAACCCTGCGCTTTCACCGACAAGGGTCGCGTCAAGTCTTGCTCATCAAGCACAGCTTGTAAGCCCCCCAAGAGTCTCAAGTGAAACTCAGACATTTTCCTCTTCTCTCCTGATTTACTGCACGACAGAATATATATTTCTGTCGCCGTTCATAGGCAGAATGGCTCAATCTTTTTTGTGAAATGATCTCTTTTTTTGTGATCATTGTAAAAAGTGTAAAGCTAACTTGAACCATGCCCACCTCTATTAGCGTTACGTTAACGATGGCGTGTTAAGGTATGGGCATGTTTGAAAGTGAGCAATTTACAAAAGCGCTTTACAACAAATGAAGTCTCCTTCGTAAATGGGAGCGGGGGGGACAAGTTCGCCCAAAGAGGCCACACAGGACCCGGCCCCCCCCG
>CAZXVH010000025.1:4688-31444 GCA_964643965.1 uncultured Ardenticatenaceae bacterium | reverse complement strand
TTGGGGGGCCGGTTAGGGTTGCCCCCCATGGCGCGAAATCCCCCCCCCCGCTCCCAGGTTTTCATTCATCGTGGCTTCGACGTAAGCGGTTCTCGAGCCTGTCGAGAGGCAGTCGAACGGCGCCCCCACTCATGGGGAACTCGCTGAGTGCATGATTATAGTTCATATTCCAGGTATTTGTCAGACTACGAAGCAGATGATGATGGATACCAAAGCAGGTGAAGCGATGTTTGCAAATAAAGATTACCAGGTTCATATGCTGCGCATCTGGCGCGAAAAACCGGATGCAGAAACCAAGCAGGGCGCATTTCGAGCCAGCCTGGAAGATACCAAAACGGCCGTTCGCATCGGCTTTTCTGATTTAGATACGCTCATGGAGTACCTGCGCCAGCAAACCGACGCCTCGGCGGCGCTTTAAGGATAGTTTTTACAGATACCTGGGGCAGGCATCTGGAAGGGAGTCAGGAGAAAGTTACCCAAAATTTTCACTGACCTTCCCAATTTCTACGAGGGAGTTCCTTGTGTAAGACGGCCGTTCCCGCTGTGCCAGGCGGAACGGCCGTTTTGCCTTTTAAACTGCCAGTAGTTCCACCACCGTCGCTTCACCCTGCCCCACACCAACACATAATGTCGCCAACCCCATTTGCATCGTTTCGCCCAGCGCTTGCCGCCGTTTCATTTCATGCAGCAGCGTGGTCAGAATGCGGGCGCCGGAGCAGCCCAATGGATGCCCCAGGGCGATGGCCCCACCGTTGACATTGGTGATGGTTGGGTCCATATTTAGCTCCCGCATCACCGCCAGGGCCTGCACGGCAAACGCCTCGTTCAACTCAATCAAATCCACCTCGGCCAACGAGACGCCCGCTCTTTGCAGCGCCTTCTGGGTGGCGTTCACCGGCCCCAAGCCCATGACGCGGGGGTCTACGCCCGCCGCCGCCGACGCCACCCAGCGGGCCATCGGCTTTAAGCCCAGGGCCGCCGCCTTCTCCGCCGACATCAAAATCAAGGCCGCCGCGCCATCGTTAAGGCCGCTCGAATTGCCGGCCGTCACCGTACCCCCCTGGCGGAAGGCGGGGCGCAATTTAGCTAACACCTCCAGGCTGGTGTCTAAGACATAGCCGTTTTCCGTGCGGCGCATACGCGGATGTTCGTCAGTATCGAACTGGAGCGGTTCGCCTTTGCGTTGGGGGATGGGCACGGGCAGGATTTGGGAATGGAAACGGCCGTTATTCACTGCCTCACACGCCCGCCGCTGACTTTCCAAGGCAAACGCATCTTGCTCCTCCCGTGAAATTTCACCGCCGGCAATCTCGCCAGCGCAGCTCATATCAAAGATATTTTCGGCCGTGACCCCCATCGCTTCCAGCGGGAACAACGCTTCCATTTTGGGATTGGGGTAACGCCAGCCCAGGGTGGTGTCATAGCCGGTGATGTTGCCCGGCGGTCCCCACGCCTGCGCGTTCTTGGGAAACGAATAGGGCGCCCGGCTCATACTCTCCACGCCGCCAGCGATATAAACATCTCCTTCGCCCACGGCGATGGCTCGCGCCGCCTGGTTGACGGCATTCAAACCACTGGCGCACAGCCGATTCACCGTGACGGCCGCCACCTGCTGCGGCAGCCCGGCCAACAAGGTCGCCATGCGGGCCACATTGCGGTTATCTTCCCCGGCCTGGTTGGCGCAGCCAAAATAAACCTCTTCCACCAACGCCGGGTCGATACCGGCATCGGCCACCACGGCTTTGATGACCAGCGCCGCCAAATCATCTGGCCGCACGGCCGCCAATGTGCCGCCATGCCGCCCAATCGGGGTGCGTAAGGCATTGATAATCACTACTTCTTTCATCATTTTCTCCTCTGTACCTGGGAGCGCGGACTGTGCGGACAAGCTGTCCGCGCTCCCAGGTTTTCATTTATCGTGGCTTCGGCGTGAGTGGCTCTCGAGCCTGTCGAGAGGCAGTCGAACGGTGCGTCCCGCTTACGGGAAACCTCTTCAAAAATATAGCGCCATTTGGCAAATCGCGTTGCACTCTTTAACTGCCCACCAGCGCCGCCTCGACCACTTCTTTAATAGAACCGCTGGCCACCAACTGCCGCGCCACTTCGATATAGGTTGATAAAACAGTGTCCTCATCTAAAAACGGGATTTGCTGGCGCAGCAGGGCAAAGGCCGCCTGCGTCCCTCGTCCCAATTGGCCGGGCTGTTCCCGTTGCGCCTGCCGAAAATCAATGCCCTGCGCCGCCGCCAACAGTTCAATGGCAATGATCGTTTCCACATGATCCAATATTTGCGCCATTTGGCGAACGGCCGTTGCCCCCATACTGACATGATCTTCCACATTGGCGCTGCTGGGAATGGAGTCGGCGCTGGCGGGGTGAGCCAGCACCTTGTTCTCCGAAGCCAGCGCCGCCGCCGTGTACTGCGCCATCATAAAGCCGCTTTCCAGGCCGCCGTTTTGGGTGAGAAACATGGGCAGTACGCCGCCGTTGCTGTCCGCATCCACCAGACGAGCCACGCGCCGTTCGCTCATATTGCCCAACTCCGTCAGGGCCAACGCCGCGTAATCCATCGCCAGGGCAATGGGTTCCCCATGAAAATTACCGGCCGAAATGACATCCGTTTCCCCTGTTTCCTCGTCTACAAAGATGATGGGATTGTCGTTGACGGCGTTAAGCTCAATACCGATGACCCATTGGGCGTAGGCGATGGCGTCACGGACAGCGCCATGCACCTGGGGGATGCAGCGCAGGGTGTAGGGGTCTTGCACATTGCGCGGATCGGCCTGGCGCAGCAGGCGGCTGCCCGCCAGATTTTGGCGCAAAAAGGCGGCGCATTCAATTTGCCGGGGATGGGGTCGCGCCAGATGGACGCGCTCGTCATAAGCGCGGTCAGTGCCGTGCAGCGCTTCCAGGCTCAGGGCGGCGACGGTGTCGGCGGTGAGGGCCAGATTGATGGCGCGGCGCACGTTTAAGGCGCCCATACCGACCATGAAGGCGGTGCCGTTGAGCAGCGCCAGCCCTTCTTTGGCTTCTAAAACCAATGGCTGGAGACCAGCGCGTAACAGGGCAGCACGGCCGTTCATCTTTTCCCCTTGATGCCAGGCCTCCCCCTCGCCAATGAGTACCAGCGCCACATGCGCCAGGGGCGCCAAATCGCCGCTGGCCCCCAACGATCCCTGGGAGGGTACACAGGGATGCACGCCCTGGTTGAGCATCTCCAGCAGCAGATGGATGACGGCCGGCCGCACCCCGGAACAGCCGATAGCCAGGGTATTGGCCCGCACCAGGAGCATGGCTCGTACCACCCGCTCCGGCAGCAGCGGCCCCACGCCCACGGCGTGGCTGCGTACCAGGTTGACTTGTAACTGTTTGACTTCGGCGGCGGAGATGATTTTGTCTTTGAAGCGGCCAAAGCCGGTGGTGATGCCATAAACCACCGCTCCATCGGCCACCAACTTCTCCACCGCCTGCCGCGACCGTTCAATTTTAGGGATAACAGCCGGATCTATGGCGACAGAACGGCCGTTTGCCACCGCCACCACATCATCCACACACAATTGTTCACCGGAAATAGTTAAAGGGTTCATGCGGGGATTATATCCTGAATTTGTCAGGGGGCAGGATTGTGGATGGCGGATGGCGGATTGTGGATTGCGGGTTGCAGGTTGCAGGTTGCGGGGTGACTCGCCACTCGCCACCCGCCACCCGCCCCCTTGCCCCCTTGCCCCTTTCCCCCTACAATTTGGGCATGAACTTATGGCAGCAAGTAGTGGGACATGAGTGGGCGGTGGAACTGCTTTCCGGGGCGATTGCCCATGAGCGCATCGGCCACGCTTATCTCATCACCGGCCCCGACCAGATCGGTAAGACAACGCTGGCGCGTACCTTTGCCCAGGCTTTGAACTGCCAACATGATGTGGTCGCAGAACGGCCGTGCGGCGTCTGCCGCAGCTGCCAACTCATCGGCCAGGACAAATATCTGGATGTCAAAGTGATCACCCCGGAAGTGAGCGGCCGGGGCAAGTTGAGCCTGAAAATCGACCAGATTCGGGCGCTTCAACAAGATTTGAACCTCTCCGCCTACGAAGCTCGCACCAAAGTAGCCATCCTCAAGCGCTTCGACGCCGCCACTGATGGCGCGGCCAATGCCTTCCTGAAAACGTTGGAAGAGCCGCCCTCCCACGTCATTTTGCTGCTCACGGCCAACGACGCCGACACCTTGCTGCCCACCATCAATTCCCGCTGTCGCCACATCGCCCTGCGCCCGCTGCCCATCCCGCTCATCGCAAAAACGTTGCAAACCCGCTGGCAAATCCCGGAAGAGCAGGCTGAATTATTGGCGCATCTGGCAGATGGCCGTTTAGGCTGGGCTGTCAATGCGTTCCAAAACAAAAGTATCCTCAGCGAGCGCCGCAGTCACCTCGATTCTCTCTACGAGGCGCTGGAAAACAACCGTTTCATCCGCTTCACCCTGGCCGACAAACTCAGCCGCAAAGCCGAAGAGTTACCCTTCGTTTTGCAGACCTGGCTCAGTTGGTGGCGCGACCTCAACATCCTGGCCCAGGCCACGCCGCCCGCCGCCGCGCCCACCAGCGCCATCACCAATGTAGACGAACAGGCCAGATTACAAAGCTATGCCCAAACCTGGACTCCCGCCGAGGCTCTCGCCAGCCTCAAGCAGACCAACCTGGCGCTGTGGCAGTTGGCCCGCAACGCCAACACTCGCCTCGCCCTGGAAAACCTGCTGCTCACCTATCCCCTGCCTCGCTAATTTCCTTTGCATCACCCCCAGGAGCAAGTACAATCCTTTGCCAAGAAGACCTGTCAGGTTTGGCTTAGATAGACAGCTATCTCTCGAATAAACCTGACGGGTCTAACTGAATCATTCTAACGATACAGCCAGACGAGGGCTGAGCCTTTCGGCAAGCTCAAGGAGCATTTATCGAAGCCCGGTTCCCTTCGACAGGCTCAGGAAACCTACCTGTATCGTTATGAATCGTTACCTTTTTCTCAGCAAATAGGAGGCGCGTCGATGAATAAGACGTGGAATTTAGGATCATTTGCCGGACTCAAACTATTAGCCAAACCCACCGCCTTACTCGCTACCCTCCTCTTGTGGCTCGTGTTTTTTGTGATCGGCCGCAAGCTCTTTAAGTTGGATGTGAAACAAGCGCTGCTGGGCGCTTTGCTGGCGACGCTGCTGCACTGGTTGAGCGAATTCTGGCATCATTTCGGCCATGCCCAGGCTGCCAAACGAACCGGCTACCCCATGAGCGGCGTTTGCGCCGTTGGGCCCCTGGCCATCTCTCTCTATCCACCCGACGAACCGACCCTGCCCGGCCGTATCCACATCAAACGCGCTTTAGGCGGTCCCATCGCCAGTGGCGTCCTGGCATTGCTGCTGGCATTCGTCGCCATCGCTTTACGCCCTATCGGCGGCATTCCGCTGATGGCGGCCTCGCTCGCCTTTTTTGAAAATCTATTCGTCTTCAGCCTGGGCGCATTTTTGCCGCTGGGCTTCACCGATGGCAGCGCCATTTTGCATTATTGGAACCGGCACACGCCGCCTACGCAGTGGGTGACGATCTCTGAATAAAGGACAACCTGGGACCGCGGTCTGCCAGACCGCCAGAAGCGGACAACCTGGGACCGCAGTCTACCAGACCGCCAGAAGCGGACACCCTGGGACCGCAGTCTACCAGACCGCCAGAAGCGGACAAGCTGTCTGCGCTTCCAGGTTCACAGGAGGAAAATTAGCTGTTAGATATTTTACGTCTCTAATTTCTAATTTCTTATCTCAATATGACTGAACCAACTCTCTCCACGCTTCTCAATTTCGCCCTGGATGCCGTCTACCAGACTGGACGGCTGACGTTGGGGCATTATCAAACGCAGGTAGATCAGGAACGCAAGGCCGACAATACGCCCGTCACGGTTGCCGACAGGCAGGCGGAAGCGAAGCTGCGCGAACTGATCGGCCGTTATTGGCCAACACATGGCATCATCGGCGAGGAGTTTGGCGAACAAAAACCGGCCGCGACAGAGGGGTATACCTGGATTATCGACCCCATTGACGGCACAAAATCGTTTGTGTGCGGGGTGCCGTTTTACGCCAATTTGCTGGCGTTGGTGAAGGGCAAGGAGCCGGTGCTGGGCGTCGCCAATTTTCCGGCGCTGGGAGATATGTTGTATGCCACGAAGGGAGGCGGCTGTTTCTGGAACGGCCGTTCCGCCCATACCTCCTCCGTTAACCAAATGAAAGAGGCTGTCCTGCTCGTCAGCGGCCTCAACTACTTTGGCGACAAAACGGCCGCCTGGGAAAGGCTGGTAGCCGCTACCTACATCCAGCGCACCTGGGGCGACGCCTATGGTTACTTCCTGGTGGCCACCGGCCGCGCCGAAATTATGCTGGACCCGGCCATGTACCTCTGGGACAGCGCCCCGTTTCAGGTGATCCTGGAAGAAGCGGGCGGCACGTTTACCGATTGGCAAGGCAAGGCTACTATTTATGGCGGCAACAGCCTGGCTACCAATGGCGTCTTGTTCGATAAGGTGATGGCAATCGTGAAAAACGAGTGAGGGTGTTATAATTTAAAGGGAGCGCTGTCTTGTAGACGGTGAAAGGCGGACAGGCTGTCCGCGCTCCCGGCGAAAGGCGGACAAGATGTCGGCGCTCCCGGTGAAAGGCGGACAAGATGTCCGCGCTCCCGGTGAAAGGCGGACAAGATGTCCGCGCTCCCGGCAAGGCCGACAAGATGTCGGCGCTCCCAGTGATAAGGAGATTGACAGATGATCCCACCCATTAACGTGGATAAGATGGTTGACTTTTTAGTGGGGCTGCTTAATACGCCCAGTCCGACCGGTGATACTGACCGGGCGATGGTTTATATCCAAGATGCCTTTGCCAGGCTGCCCCTTGCGTTAGAAAAAGCGCCCAAAGGGTTTCTCAGCGGCGTTTGGACAGGCCAGCAAAACGACGCCCCTCGCGCCCTGACCGCCCACACCGATACCCTGGGGGCGATGGTGCGCGAGGTGAAGAAGAACGGCCGTTTACGCATGACACAGTTGGGCGGTTGGTTGTGGAACTCCGTTGAAGGAGAAGGCGTCACCATCTTTGCCAGCGACGGCCGCACCTATCGCGGAGCCATCATGCCCGTCACTGCCTCCATCCACGCCCACACCCGCGCCGAGCATGAGACGCCGCGCAATGATGACAACATGGAAGTACGCCTTGACGCCCGCACCGAATCTCAGAAAGAAACGGCCGCCCTGGGCATTCGCGTCGGTGATGTGATCGCCTTCGACCCCCGCGTGGAAGTGAACCCCAACGGCTTCATCCGCTCCCGCCACCTGGACGATAAAGCGAGCATCGCCACCATTTTTGGGGCGCTGGCGGCCCTGAAAGAAGCGGGGCTGATCCCCCGCCAAACCACCACCATCCACATCAGCAACTACGAAGAAGTGGGGCATGGCGCCGCGGCCGGTTTCCCCTCTGATCTGGTCGATTTGCTCACCGTGGACATGGCGGTGGTGGCTCCGCGGCAAACATCCGACGAGTTCTCCGTGACCGTTTGCGCCAAAGACAGCGCCGGACCATATCACATGGGGTTCCGCCGTGAATTGGAAAATTTGGCCGCCGCCCATGACATCCCTTACCAAACTGACATCTACCCCTACTATGGCTCGGATGGCGAGTCTTACTGGCGGGCGGGCGGCAATGTGCGCGTGGGCCTTATCGGCCCCGGCGTAGCCGCCTCCCATCATTATGAACGCACCCACCGCGACGCCCTGGAAAACACGGCGAAGCTCATTGCCGCTTATCTGTTAAGTTAGGGTTCAGTGAACAGTGAACAGTTTACAGTGAACAGTTTACGGTTTGCTGCTTACCAAATGGAGTGAGAAGAATGAGTGCTAAACGCCTGATGATCCTGATTATTTTGACAACGGCCGTTTTCTTGTTAGCCGGCTGCGGTAGTGGAGAAGCCACTCCAACTGTGCCCGCTGCGGTGACAGAACCGACTGGTGAAGCGCCGCCCACTTTCACCCCAGAACCGTCACCCACCCCGTTAACTGAACCGCTCTTTGGCCTGGCGACGGTGGAAAGTGTGCAAATCCTCACCCTGGAATCCTTCCCCGTGCAAATCAACGTGCGGGTGCGCGGCGTGTTCGCCAACGACTGCACCGAAATCAACAAAATCATTACGCAGCAAGAAGACGATCACTTTACAGTAGCCGTCACCACCGTGCAACAACCGGGCGCTGCTTGCCCGGCCGGTGAAATGGCTTTTGAAGAAATGATCCCGCTGCCGGTTGAGGGGCTGGACGCTGGCGCTTACACGGTTGATGTCAATGGCATTCAAGGCTCTTTCAGCCTGGCTGTAGACAATCGCCTGCCGGATGAAGCGGAAGGAACGGCCGTTATCACCGGCCTCGTCTGGCATGATCTCTGTATCACGCCGGCCACAGAAGCAGGCGAAGCCTCCGCCGACTGCATCGCCAACGAAGATGGCAGTTTCCAGGCCAATGGGCTGTTGGACGCCGGAGAACCGGGTATCGCCGGCGTCTTCGTCACTCTGGGGGCGGGCGACTGTCCGGCCAGCGGTTTGGCGACAGCCGAGACAGACAACGATGGCGCTTACCGCTTCCCCGATTTGGCGCCGGGTGATTACTGCGTCTCCGTGGCGACCTTGAGCGAAGAAAATCAAGCGATACTCATCCCCGGCAAGTGGACTTTTCCTGAGACCGGTATCCCGGAAACGGCCGTTACCTTGGCCGCCGGAGATGAAATTGACGACATCAATTTTGGCTGGGACTATCAATTCCTGCCCCTGCCTGAAACCAGTGAAGATTGCGAAAACAGCTTCGAGTTTGTGCGCGACCTCAACATCCCCGACGATACTGCCTTTGCCCCTGGCGCTACCTTTACCAAGCGCTGGGAACTGCGCAACAACAGCGACTGCTCCTGGACGACCGATTACAGCCTGGCCTTCGTCGGCGGCGACCAGATGACGGCGCCCGACAATGTGCCGCTGCCTCAGGCTGTAGCTCCCGGCCAAACGGTAGAGATAGCCATCGAGATGGTCGCGCCAGAGACGGTGGGAACCTATCGCGGCAACTGGCAGGTAGCCAACGCCGCCGGTGAGCCGTTTGGTATCAACGGCGTCATCGAAGACGCCATCTGGCTGCAAATAAAAGTGCGTGAAGATGTGGAACCAAACGCAACTGCTGCGCCCAATTCGGCGGTCATCGGTGGCGTGGTGTGGGATGATTTCTGCAACAGCGCCAACCCCGGCGCCAGCTGTTTTGAGTTCCCCGCCGGCAGCGGCAACTTTATGGGTGATGGCTCCTTAAATCGCGGGGAATCCGTCCTCCGCGACATCACCTTGAGCCTGGCCGGCGGCGTTTGCGTCTCCGGCGCGTTCCCGGCAGCCAGTAGTGTGCTGGAAACGGCCGTTACCGATGTAAATGGCCTCTACCGCTTTGAAAACCTGCCCGCCGGTTCCTACTGCGTCTTTATGGACGCCCTCAGCCCGGCAAACGTCAACGCCCTCATTCCCGGCAACTGGACCTGGCCGGCGGCCGGCGTGGGTCAATGGACTGTGGTGCTGATAGAAGGCGAGCAGGCGTTGGATATTGACTTTGGCTGGGATTACCAAGAGTAATTTTAAAACGCTTTACAGATTTACAAACAGATGACGCAGCACAAGACCGAAAGGAATTGTGCTGCGTTTTTTATTTATCTGTCATCAAACAGCGCTAACGGCCGTTTCTCTCATGCCCGGTAATACACCAATCTGCTGTAACAAACCCAGATTGTCCCACACATGCCACAGGTCAACGCCCTTGCCATCAACGAACTTCACAAAATGCATGTGCGCCACGCTGATGGAACGGCCGGTTGGCGGCACGCCTGGGCCAGGGCCAAGCTGCAATACACCCTGGTGCGTGCCAGTCATGGTGGAACGGAAAGCCACGATGTCATCATCCGCCAACATCTGATGAATCTCAAAATGCAGGTCAGGGAAAGCGGTACGAAACGCTGTGATAACCTGCTTGAGGTGAATCGTGAAATTGACGCCCGCTGGTTCTTGATGATCAACGGCCGTTCCACCCAACTGTTCATCCACCACCTCCAGATCGCCTTGATTAAATGCGCGTTCCATAAACTCACGTGTTAAAGCCATATTCGTTTCGTTAGACATAGTTCATCTCCTTTCAATATAGTTTGACTACAATCAATGAATGCAGTATACTACCTGCCATGAACAATGTCAACAAGCAAATAACCCATCGTCAAAAACAGGCGCTCGCCACCCGAACCCTCATCGTCGATACCAGCCGCGCCTTATTTCTGGAACAAGGGTATGGCGTCACCACCATCGAGTCGATAGCCGAACAAGCGGGCGTCGCCGTCAGCACTGTTTACGCCATCTTCAAAAATAAACGGGGCATATTACAAGCCATTCGTCAGGCATGGCACGAAGAATCAGGCCAACAAAGTATTTACCAGGCAGCCCTGGCTCAACCAGATGCGGCCAAACGTCTGGCCCTGGCTGCCCATGCCACCCGCCGCCAGTGGGAAACCGGCGCCACCATGATCACAATCTATAAAGGAGCCGCTGCCACCGACGCCGAAGCCGCCGCCGAACTCGAAGCATCATTAGCCGGACGCCGTCGCAACCTGGGTCAATTCATAGCAGCCTCCGCCCCTTTGCTCAAGCCAAGCCTCACACAGGCCCAGGCCGCCGCCATTTTTCTCGCCCTCTCCCATGAAGAAATCTATCAGGAGCTAGTCAGGCAAAGTGAATGGACAGCCGATGAATACGAACAATGGTTAAGCCAAACGCTGCAACAACAATTGCTCCCGTAGCACATTTCTCAATACACGCAAGATAGCATGATGACAATCTTCTCATGTCTTATGCAATCCCCAGGGGGTGACGTTTGACGCCTGATCCATGATCTCCGTCATCTTGCCGCCCACCTCGCATCGGCGCATAATGGGTGCATGAATGTCGAACAACCCATCATTCGTCATCGCTTGACTGTGACCGGCGTGGTACAAGGCGTCGGCTTTCGCCCATTTGTCTATGGCCTGGCGCATAAATTAGCCCTCAACGGCTTCGTGGGCAATGACAGCAGCGGCGTCTTCATCGAACTCGAAGGCCCCGCTAACCAACTTGCTCACTTTCAAACCAGCCTACAAAAAGAAGCCCCACCACTCGCCCACATCGAAACCATCACCGCCATCGAAATAGCCGTCACCGGCACAGAAACCTTCGCCATCGTCCACAGCCAGGCCGCCGCCGCCGCCAATACCCTCATCTCCCCCGACATCTGCATCTGCGCCGACTGCCTGGCGGAAATCTTCGACCCCACCAACCGGCGTTACCACTACCCGTTCACCAACTGCACCAACTGCGGGCCGCGCTACACCATCATCCGCGACATCCCCTACGACCGCCCCCTGACTACCATGGCTGACTTTCCCATGTGTCCCGCCTGCCAGGCCGAATACGACAATCCGCTTGACCGCCGCTTTCATGCCCAACCGAATGCCTGCGCAGAATGTGGCCCTCATGTGTGGCTCGAAAGCAGTGGACAGTTTACAGTGAACAGTGGACAGTGGGCAGTGGAAAGTCGTTCACAATTCACAATTCGCAATTCACAATTCATGATTAAAACAGCTCAAACTCTTTTGGCCGCCGGCAAAATCCTCGCCGTAAAGGGTCTCGGCGGCTTCCACCTGGCTTGTGATGCTGCGAATGATGAGGCGCTTAGTTTGCTGCGCGAACGGAAGGGGCGCGTCAATAAACCTTTTGCAGTGATGGCTTTGGACGCCACGGCCGTTCGCCAATTTGCTCATCTCTCCCCCGCCGAAGAAGCCCTGCTCACCAGCAAAGAGCGCCCCATCCTCTTGCTGCGCAAAAAAGCAGACAGCCCGCTCTCCGCCCTCGTCGCCCCCGGTAACAATTACGTGGGCGTCATGCTGCCGTATACGCCACTTCATTACCTCCTGCTTTCAGTAAACAGTGAACAGTGGACAGTGGATAGTGAACAGTGGACAGTGGATAGTGAACAGTGGACAGTGGACAGTGGACAGTTTACAGTGAACAGTGACCCACCACTCGCCACTCGCCACTCGCCACTCGCACTCGTCATGACCTCCGCCAACTATGCCAACGAACCCATCGTCAAAGACAATGACGAAGCCCACGCCCAACTCGCCAGCCTGGCCGACGCCTTCCTCTTCCACAACCGCGCCATCCACGCCCGCGCCGACGACTCGGTCATGCGGATTTCGGATGGCGGATTACGGATGGCGGATTCTGGGCGCCACCAATCTCCACTCTCTAACCCTTCGACGAACTCAGGGCAAGTTCTCCACTCTCTTCTCCCTATCCGTCGCTCTCGGGGCTACGCCCCCTTTCCCGTCAAACTGCCATTTATCATCCCTACCACCCTGGCGGTCGGCGGGGAACTCAAGGCCACCTTCTGCCTGAGCAAAGACAACTACGCCTTCATGAGTCCCCACATCGGCGATATGGAAAATTTGGAGACGTTGGAGGCGTTTGAAACGGCCGTTTCCCATTTCCAGACCATTTTCCACGCCCAACCAGAACGTATCGTCTGCGACCTGCATCCGGGTTACCTCTCCACGCAATGGGCCGAACGACAGGCTGAATTGCGCCACATCCCGCTGACCAAAGTGCAGCACCACCACGCCCACATCGCCGCCGTCATGGCCGAGCATCGGCTGGACGGCAGCCAGCTGGTCATCGGCTTTAGCTTCGATGGCACAGGCTACGGCACGGACAGGGCCATTTGGGGCGGCGAGGTGATGCTGGCCGATTACCAGGGCTTTGAGCGCGTTGGCCATCTGAGCTATGTGCCATTGGTGGGAGGGGATGCGGCGATAAAACGGCCGTTTCGCGTGGCGCTGGCTCATTTGTGGGCGGCCGGCCTTGAGTGGTCTGAGGATTTGCCATGTGTGCGGGGGGTAACGGCCGTTGAGCAAGCCATCATCCGCAAACAGCTAGAAAGCGGACTCAACAGCATTCCCACCAGCAGCATGGGCCGCCTCTTCGACGCCGCCGCCGCCCTGGCCGGCATTCGCCAAACCATCAGCTACGAAGCCCAGGCCGCCATCGAATTCGAGTCCCTCGTCGATCCAGAGGTAACAGCCAGCTATACATTCAATATATTAACCACAGATTTCGCAGATTTCGCAGATTTTTCTCCGCGCCCTTCGCGCTCTCCGCGATTAAATCCTTTTACAATCGACCCATCCCAACTATTTGAAGAACTCGTCATCGACGTGCAAAACGGCCTCAAAACAGCTATCATAGCGGCAAAATTTCATAACGCAGTGGCAGACCTCATTCTGCAACTGAGTCACAATGTGCGTGAACAAACCGGCCTCAATCAAGTGGCTCTCAGCGGCGGCGTCTTCCAAAACGTCACCCTGCTGCAAAAAACCATCACCCGACTCCACGCCGCCAACTTTGACATACTCACCCACCAGCTTGTGCCACCGAATGATGGCGGACTGGCTTTAGGACAAGCAATAATCAGTGAACAGTAAACAGTACACTGTTCACTAAAAATAAACGGAGAAACATTATGTGTCTCGGCATCCCTGGAAAAGTAACAGAAATTTATGACAGCAACGGCACACGCATGGGCAAAGTTGACTTTAGCGGCATCGTCAAAGAAACCTGCCTCGAATACGTGCCCGAAGTGGAAGTAGGCGACTACACCATCATCCATGTCGGCTTCGCCATCACCAAACTCGACGAAGAATCCGCCCTGGAAACTCTGGCCCTCTTTGAGGAAATCGGAATGCTCGGCGAAGAACTCGGCGTCGAAGAAGAGACAAAAATATAATCCGCAGATTACGCAGATTAACGCAGATTTTTTAGGTCTAATCTGCGAAATCTGCGGACAAAAATTCTTATGAAATATCTAAACGAATTCCGCGACCCCGAATTAGCCCAAAAGCTGTTCGACGACATCAACCGCCTGACCACCCAGAAATGGGCCATCATGGAAGTGTGCGGCGGCCAGACCCACTCCATCATCCGCAACGGCATCGACCAACTGCTGCCCGACAAAATCGAACTGATTCACGGTCCCGGCTGCCCCGTCTGCGTCACGCCGCTGGAAGTGATCGACAAGGCGCTGGCGATTGCCGCCAAACCGGGCGTCATCTTCTGCTCCTTTGGCGACATGCTGCGTGTGCCGGGCAGCGATAAAGATTTGTTCCGCATCAAAAGCGAAGGCGGCGATGTGCGCATCGTCTACTCGCCGCTGGACGCCGTTAAAATCGCGCAGGAGAACCCAGACAAAGAGGTGGTATTCTTCGCTATCGGCTTTGAGACGACGGCGCCGGCCAATGCCATGTCGGTTTTCCAGGCGCAAAAGCTGGGGCTGACCAACTTTTCTGTTCTCGTTTCCCACGTGCTGGTGCCGCCCGCCATCGAAGCAATCCTCAGTTCACCCAGCAACCGGGTGCAGGCATTTTTAGCGGCCGGGCATGTGTGCAGCGTGATGGGAACCTGGCAGTACGAGCCGCTGGCCGCACAATACCACGTCCCCATTGTGGTGACGGGTTTCGAGCCGCTAGATATTTTGCAGGGTATTCGGCAGACGGTGATGCAGTTGGAAAACGGCCGTTTCTCCGTAGAAAATGCCTATGCCCGTGCTGTCCAACCCGAAGGCAATCTACCCGCCCAAAAGATGCTCGCCGACGTCTTCCAGGTCACCGACCGCACCTGGCGCGGCATCGGCGAAATTCCGCAAAGCGGCTGGGAACTGCGCGAAAAATACGCCGCCTTCGACGCCGAAACCAAATTCGACGTCAGCGACATCCATACCGCCGAATCCCCCCTGTGCCACAGCGGCGAAGTGCTGCAAGGGCTGCTCAAACCAAACGAATGTCCCGCCTTCGGCAAAGAATGCACCCCCCGCAAACCCCTGGGCGCCACCATGGTCTCCAGCGAAGGGGCGTGTGCGGCGTATTATCAATACGGCCGTTTTATCGACTTAGAATCTAAAGGAGATTAGAGATTGGAGAGTAGAGATTTGGGATGCTTTCAATCTCCAATCTCCAATCCCCAATCTTCATCCACCCATGACAAACACTCTAAATTTTGAAGGCTGGACCTGCCCCATGCCCCTCCGTGACTACCCCAACATCGTGATGGGGCACGGCGGCGGTGGCAAACTATCGGCCGAACTGATCGAACATCTCTTTGTGCCCGCCTTTGCCAACGATGCCCTGGCCAACCTGGGCGACTCGGCCGTTTTGGATGTGAACGGCGCTCGCATTGCCATGTCTACCGACTCCTTTGTAGTACGGCCGTTATTCTTCCCCGGCGGTAATATCGGCACATTGGCCGTACACGGAACCGTCAACGACATTGCCATGAGCGGGGCTAAACCGCTTTACTTGAGCGTCGGCTTCATCATTGAGGAAGGGCTGCCGCTCGACCAACTCGGCGTGATTGTGGAGAGCATGGCGGCAGCGGCCAAAGAAGCGGGCGTGCAGATCGTCGCCGGCGACACGAAGGTGGTAGACAAAGGCCACGGCGATGGCATCTTTATCAATACCAGCGGCATCGGCCTCATCCCCGACGGTATCGACATTGGCCCCCACCGCGCCCAACCGGGCGATGTGGTCATCGTCAGCGGCACGTTGGGCGACCACGGCATGGCGATCATGAGCGTGCGCGAAGGGCTGGCGTTCGAGACGACCATCGAGAGCGATTCAGCCGCCCTCAACGGCATGGTCGCCGACATCCTCGCCGTCTGCCCCGATGTGCATGTGCTGCGCGACCCCACGCGGGGCGGCGCGGCTTCCTCGCTCAATGAGATCGCCCAGGCTTCCCAGGTGGGCATTGTTTTGGATGAGAAGAAGATTCCGGTGAAAACGGCCGTTTCTGCCGCCTGTGAACTGTTGGGCATGGATCCCATCTTTGTCGCCAACGAGGGCAAGCTGCTCGCTATCGTGCCGGAATCGTATGCCGAGGCAGTCCTGGCAGCGATGCAAGCGCATCCCAAAGGCCGAGACGCCGCCATCATCGGCAAAGTGGTGGCGGAGCATCCTGGCATGCTAACCGCCCGCACCGGCATCGGCGGCACCCGCGTCATCGCTATGCAGATTGGGGAGCAGTTGCCACGCATTTGTTAAGGATGAAGGATGAGGGATGAACGATGAATTGAAGCGTCTCCAGGCAGAAATAGAAGCGTTAGACTATGCTGAATTTGTACAGTTGAGAGAGTGGTTTGCCGAAAAAGATCAGAAACTTTGGGATGCTCAAATCGAAGCTGATTCTAACGCTGGCAAACTGGATTTTTTGATTCACGAAGCGATGGTAAAGGATGACAACGAATTTTAGTAGCAGCGAATTCGTTGTTTACTAAAATTCGTTGTCATCCCAAACAAGGAACACCTATGAACATCCTCAAGAAAATTTTACTGGTTATTTTAACCATTCTCGCCCTCATCGCCACCATAGCCGTTGGTACTCTCCTTAAATTCAAACTCAGCACCCGGCGCAACAAAAGCAAACTGAGTGGCGCTGCCCCTTTACTGGAAGTCGATGGCATGGTGTTTCGGGATTTGAACGGTAACGGCCGTTTAGACGCCTACGAAGATCTGCGCCGCCCCCTTGAACTACGGGTGGTGGATCTCATGAGCCAGATGACGCTGGAAGAAAAAGCCGGTCTCATGATGCAGCCCATGATCGACGGCAAAAAGAGCGGCGACCTGCACGAAACGCCCACCTTCATCCAATCCGCCGCCACCTCAGAAATGGTCATCAACCGCCACATCAACCACTTCAACATCGTGCAATCGGCCTCCGCCGAGGCGCTGGCGCGTTGGCACAACGCCATCCAAAAGATGGCTGAAGGCACACGCCTGGGCATCCCCGTCACCATCAGCAGCGACCCGCGCCACATCGCTGGCTACAATCCCGGCGCCGGCGTCCAAACCGACGACTTCTCCACATGGCCGACACAGCTTGGTCTAGCCGCCACCCGTGACGCCGCCCTCGTGGAGCAGTTCGGCGACATCGCCCGGCAGGAATATCTGGCCGTGGGCATCCGCACCGCCCTGCACCCCATGGCCGACCTGGCCACCGAGCCGCGTTGGGCGCGTATGGGTTTCACCTTTGGCGAAGACGCCGAACTCTCTAAAAAACTGACCGCCGCCTATATTCGCGGCTTCCAGGGCGGAGCAGTGGGGCCGGAGAGCGTCTCCTGCATGGTCAAGCATTTCCCCGGCGGCGGCCCACAAAAAGAGGGCTGGGACGCCCACTTCAGCTACGGCCGCGATCAAGTGTATCCCGGCGACAACTTCGACTACCATCTAATCCCGTTTGAAGGCGCGTTTGCCGCCCAGGTGGAGCAGGTGATGCCCTATTACGGCATTCCTGTCGGCCAAACCAGTGAAGATGTGGCGATGGGTTTCAACAAAGAAATCATCACCGATTTACTACGTGAAAAATACGGCTTCGATGGCGTGATCTGCACCGATTGGCATATCGCCGAAGAGGCGCGCATGATGGGCGTCATCCCCGCCATCCAGGCCAAAACCTGGGGAGTTGATGACCTTTCAGTCCCCGAGCGGTATCAAAAAGCGATTGAAGCGGGCGTAGATCAGTTTGGCGGCCAGTTAACGCCGCACCATATTGTGGAACTGGTAAAAGCTGGCGCAATTTCTGAAGCCCGCATTGACCAGTCTGTGGCTCGCATCCTCCGTCTCAAGTTCCAGATGGGTCTGTTTGACAACCCCTATGTCGATGAAGCAAGCGTATTACACAAAGTAGGTACATCCGCTTTCCGCGCCGCCGGCAACGAAGCCATGCGCAAAAGTGTGGTGCTGCTCAAAAATGAGGAGACCGTGCTGCCCCTAAACGGCCGTCCTAAACTCTACCTGGAGAACGTGGCCGCAGAAGTGGCTGCATTGTACGGTGATGTGGTGGAGAGGCCAGAAGAGGCGGACTTTGCCATTCTACGTCTGAAAACGCCTTATGGCCCGAAACAAAGCAAAGATTTCCTGGAAAACTTCTTCCATCAAGGCGACCTGGACTTTAAAGAGCCGGAGAAGTCGCGGCTGCTGGCGATTATGCGCACCGTGCCCACGATTATAGATATTGAACTGGAGAGAACGGCCGTTATCCCCGAAATAGCCGCGTCATGTAAAGGTCTGTTTGCCACCTTCATGGTCACAGACGAAGTCGTCCTCGACGCCATCTTTGGCGCGTATCAGCCCACCGGCAAACTACCGGTGGAAATGCCCTCCTCTATGGCAGCGGTGCGCAACCAAAAAGAAGACCTGCCTTGCGATTCAGACAACCCGCTGTTCCCCTTTGGGCATGGCCTGGCGTATCAATAGATTACAACTGTAGAAGTTCAACTTTTTAGAAAAGTTGAACTTCTGCCTCTACACAAAGGGAGCAAAATATGACAACATCATTGAGAAAACTAGGTCATTCAACCATCGAAATCACGCCGGTCGGTTTAGGCGCCTGGCAGTTTTCAGAAGGCAAAGGGTTCCACGGCTTTATCTGGAAGGGGCTGTCGGCCGAAGAGACGGACGCCATTGTGCAGGCGGCGCTGGCCGGGGGTATCAACTGGTTTGACACGGCCGAGATATATGGCAACGGCCGTTCTGAAATCGCCCTCTCTCGTTCCCTGCAACACGCCGGTCAACAGAACGGAGATGTGGTCATTGCCACCAAATGGAATCCCACCTTCCGCACCGCCCACAGCATCCTCAAAACGTTTCCCCAGCGCAGTCAAAACCTGGCCCCCTTCGCCATTGACCTGCATCAAGTCCACAATCCCGCCTCCTTCTCCTCGCCCGAAGCAGAGATGGACGCCATGGCACAGTTACTTAATGACGGCAAAATTAAAGCAGTGGGCGTCAGCAATTTCGACGCCAAAAATATGCGCCGCGCCCATCAACGTTTGCAGGAGTTGGGGTATGGCCTTTCGGCCAATCAAGTGAAATACAGTTTGTTAGACCGCAAAATCGAAAGCAATGGCATATTGGCAGCGGCAAAAGAACTGGGCATCACCATCATCGCCTACTCCCCCCTGGAAATGGGATTGCTCACCGGCAAATTCCACAGGAATCCCGACTTGCTAAAAAACATACCGATAGGCCGCCGCCTGGCTTTGCGCCGCAACCTGGATAAAAGCCGCTCCCTACTGGTGGTCTTGGAAGCCATCGCCGCGGATCATGGCGTGACGCCAGCCCAGGCGTCCCTTAACTGGCTCATTCACTTTCATGAGGAAACGGCCGTTGTCATTCCCGGGGCCAGCAAACCCCACCACGCCAGCGAAAGCGCCGGCGCCATGCAGTTTCAGCTAACCGCCGCCGAAATGGAGCGCATCGACAAAGCCTCCCGCGCTTTTCTTTAAAAGCAATGACACAGAGTTATATTCACAGCGGGCATAATCTGGCATTTTTACCAGAGGTGGCGCGGTCAAAAATCGGCCACAGCGAGGTTACACAGAGGCGTCCCTTCTTTACGCCGCCACTTTCGACCGCTTGGCCTGTTTTTGGCGCATATCATGGCGCAGTTCCCGCTTACGAATGCGCAAAGAGGCGGGGGTCACTTCCAACAAATCATCATCATTTAAATGTTCAATGGCATCATCCAATGACATAATCCGCGCCGGCGTCAACCCTTCGGTGATAGCTGTGGGGGCGGCGCGATGGTTGGTGAGCTGCTTTTGGCGGCATACATTCACCACCAATTCATCGTCACGGATATTCTCGCCCACCACCTGACCGGCATACACCTGATCGCCCGGCTTCACAAAAAACGTGCCGCGCTGTGACAAACCCGTCAACGCATACGCCGTCACCATGCCCGATTCCAAAGCCACCAGGGAACCCAAGTCCTGGGTGGTGATGTCGCCTTTGACCGGTTCATAGCCGTGGAACAAGGTGTGGGAAATACCCGTGCCGCGAGTGGCCGTCAAAAACGGTTGACGGAAGCCCAACATACCGCGGGTGGGCACAATGTATTCGGCGTAAACCGTGCCATCATCGCCATAACGGATATTCACTATCTGCCCCCGCCGCCGGCCGAGCATTTCACTGACCGCGCCATAATAATCGGTGTGGACTTCCAGGAATAACTGCTCCATCGGCTCCGCCAATCCTTCATCCGTCTCTTTAAAGATCACTTCCGGTCGGCTGACAGAGAACTCATACCCTTCTCGGCGCATGGTCTCAATGAAGACGGCTAAATGCAGCTCGCCCCGGCCAGAAACAACAAAGGAACTGGCGGCGCCCGTTTCGTCAACGCGCAAAGCCACGTTGCTTTCCAATTCACGCATGAGGCGGTCACGAATATGGCGGCTGGTGAGATACTGCCCTTCTTTGCCGGCAAACGGGCTGTCGTTGATGCTGAATGTCATGCGCACGGTCGGTTCTTCGATGGTGATGGGGGGTAACGGCCGGGGGTCATCGGGATCAGCCAGGGTATCGCCAATGCCCACGTCTGGAATACCGGCCACCGCCACAATATTACCGGCATAGACTTCTGGTTGAGATACACGCTGCAAATTACGGAAGAGGTAGGTCTTGGTGACTTTGCCCTCTTTCATCTCTCCCTCAGCATTGATATGGGCGATGGTCTGCCCTTCTTTAATTGTGCCGCTGGTAAGCCGTCCCACGGCGATTTTACCGACGTAATTGCTATATTCCAGCGTCGTCACCAGCAGCTGGGTCGGCCCGTTTTCATCGACGGTGGGGCCGGGCAAATAACCTATAATCGTCTCGAACAGCGGCGTCAGATCATCAGCCAAATCATCCGGTTCATAGCCAGCCACGCCTTCCAACCCTTTGGTATAAATCACGGGGAAGTCGGCCTGCTCTTCGGTCGCTTCCAGATCAATAAACAGGTCGAAGGCGGCGTTCACAGCATATTCTGGACGGGCGGCCGGGCGGTCAATTTTGTTGACTACAAGGATGACCTTGATGCCCCGCTTTAATGCCTGGCGCAAGACGAAGCGCGTTTGCGGCATTGGGCCTTCCACCGCATCAATCAGCAGCAGCACACCATCAACCATGTTGACCACGCGCTCCACCTCGCCGCCAAAGTCAGCATGGCCGGGGGTATCGACGATATTGATGGTGATACCGTTGTAGATGATGCCGGTGTTTTTGGCGAGGATGGTGATGCCGCGCTCTCGTTCTAAATCATTGGAATCTAGCACCCGCTCGGCGTGTTGTTGATTGCTTCTAAATACGTTTGTCTGCTGCAACATGCCATCGACCAGGGTGGTTTTGCCATGATCTACGTGGGCGATGATGGCGATGTTGCGAATATCATTTTTGATGTGTGCCATAAGCTTTTACCTGTGTAAGGGCAAAGTTGAACGATAGACAAGGTATGAGTCCTCTGAAAAAGTGTGCCACACAAAGTGTACCGCCTAAAGTGGGCCACACCAGAAGATCAACTTTTCGCCTCGAAAGGAATTCGACTTGACGGTTCAAGTTGAACTGCTTTCAGCAGACTCATGTCAGGTTAAATTGATGTGGGTGAGCACGTGAAGAAGGGTTGAGGTTACTTTGTTACTCTGCCGCTATGCAACTTTACTACTTTATTAAATGGGCGAAAAAATGCCCGAGCATCGGTATGATCGGGCAATATACTCTGTATTGTAAATGAGGCGAGAGCATGTGGCAATAAAATCGTGCATATTGATGAGCAAGCGCTAACCTCAGGCGCTTGACGGCCGTTTTAAATTAGGCTACTATTTCGCAACAGACCGGCGGTCGGTCGCCGACATAAGCTACGGAGAAAAGTGATGGTTCGCATTGTAAAAAGCGCCGATGATAGGCAAGCGGAGATTTTGGATACAGCCCAGGCACTCTTTTACACCAAGGGGTATGAGAAAACGGCCGTTCGTGACATCATCGACGAAATCGGTATTGCCAAAGGCACTTTCTACCACCACTTTAGCTCCAAAGAAGAACTGCTGGATGCGCTCATCAACAGATTGTTGGATCAATCCCTGCGTATCTTAGAACCCATTTTGGCCGATGAGCAGTTGACCGCTTTAGAGAAACTGCATCTATTCTTCGGCGAAGTGGGTCAGCTTAAAATAGAAAATGAGGCATTTCTGCGCACGCTGCTGCCCATCTGGTATGAAGATAGCAACATACTTATGCGCGAAAAAGTAAAACTGCACTCTGTTACCATGTTTATGTCGCTCTATAACCAGATTGTTCAACAAGGCATCGCAGAGGGCGTCTTTTCTGTGCCATACCCGGATGAAATGGGCGATATTGTATTTCAAACGATGTATTTCATGGGCGAAACGTTGGCCAAGATGCTCATCAATGACAAAAGCCAGCAAACCTGGGCTGACGTGCGCCAAAAAGTCCTGGCCTACAATGCTGCCCTCGATAGGTTGTTAGGGGCAGCGTCCGGTTCTATACATTTATTTGAGTTTGAGCCTTTTCGACATTGGTTTGAAAAGGAAGATTAAAGATCAAAGATTAGTGATTAAGAATCATCCAACCTGCCACTCGTTAATCTTTAATCTTTATTCTTTTTACGGAGGTATCTATGAGCAGAACGATTAAAATGGCCTGGCGCAATATGTGGCGCAACTGGCGGCGAACGTTGATCGCCAGTGTTGCCATTATATTAGGCATGGTCCTACTCATCTTTATGGATGCGTTGATCAAGGGGTCGGATCAGGCGATCTATGGCAACGCGGTGCGCATGTATGGCGGCAACATCCAGGTTCATGCCCCTGGCTATCGGGAGAAATCTTCTCGCCTGCCGCTGCTGCCTTTGGCCGATTCGGAAACGGTGGTGGAGGCGATTCAAGACATGGATTCGCCGGAGAAAATCGTGTCTACTTCCAAACGGATCAATACTGGCGGCATGGTCAGCACGGGAGCAGGCAATTATCCCGTGACCATCACCGCCATTGAGCCAGATAAGGAAGCGCCGGTTAGTCTGTTTGCCGAAAATATCAGCAACGGCCGTTTTCTCACGGCAGATGATGGCGACGCCATTGTTATCGGACAGGGGCTGGCTGATTTGCTCGAAGTGGGCGTAGGCGACCGCGTCATGGTCGTAGGGCGGCGGCTCAACGAGTCCATGCGTCAACGCCCCATGACCGTCGTCGGCATTTATGACCTGGGCATGGATGCGGCCGAGCGCGGCAGCGTGTTTATCAATCTGCCCGTCGCCCAAACCCTCTATAACCTGCGCGATCAGGAGACAGAGGTGGTGGTTTCCCTGGAGAAAATCGGTAAAGAAAACGAAATCATCGCCGATTTGCAAGCGCAACTGCCCGGCTATGAAGTCGATTCCTGGGACACCCTCAGCCCTGAAATTCGCCAGGCGCTGCAATCAAAAGCGGCCGCCACCGGCATCCTGGGCATGTTGGTGGTACTCATCGCCAGCATCGGCATTTTGAACTTGATGCTCATGGCCGTGTATGAACGCACCCGCGAAATGGGCGTTTTGGCGGCGCTGGGCATGAAAGGGCGGCAAATTACGTCGCTCTTCCTATTAGAAGGTACATTCATTGGTGCGTTTGGCGCCTTTATCGGCGTGATTTTGGGCGCGTTGCTGGTGTTCGTGTTGGCGCAAAGCGGCGGCATTCCCATTGGCGATCTGACGCAAAGCGCAAACGGCGCCGAAGTTTACGCGCTCATGGGCGAGAGTTTGATCCCTACCTTTTCCGCTTCTACCGCACTGGGATATGCCTTCCTGGTCGTGATTATTTCGGCGGTGGCGTCATTCTTCCCAGCGTGGCAGGCGTCCCGCAACGAACCGGCCGACTCTTTGCATTATATTTAGATAGAGCAAGAGCGAGAGCGGGAGGAAAACCTCTTGTTCTCGCTCTACCCTCTCGCTTTTCGGAGAAAATTATGGCGCTTAAAAAATTCTGGGTTATGGCCTACCGCGATTTGGTGCGCAACAGGCGGCGCACGGTGATTACGTTTATCGCTATCGCCCTGGGCCTGACCCTCGTTATCTTTATGAATGGGCTGATTACAGGCATGTTGGACGGCATGTTACGCGATACCATCCGTTTGGATTCCGGCCACCTGCAATTACGCGCCGACTCGTATGAAGTCGTCAAGAGTAGCCTGCTGTGGCAAGATTTGCTCAGCAATCCTGATGAACTGGCGGCGAAAGCGGCAGCCATGCCCGAGGTAGCGGCGGTGTCGCCTATTTTGTGGGCGGGCGGCATTTTAGGCACGGCCAGCGAATCGACCACAGTGCGCGTCAGCGGCATTGACCCCACCTCGGCGCTGTTCGACCCTATTCGGGAAGGGCTGCGTGATGGGGAATTCTTGTCTGAAAACGGCCGTGGTGAAATCATGATTGGGCAAAAATTGGCGGCGGAACTGGGCGTGGGCGTAGGCGACCGCATCAATCTGGCGGTGGGCAATCCGGATGGACTGCCGGAAGAAGGGCAGTTCACCATCGTTGGCCTGATCAACACTGGCTTCCCGGGCATCGACAATGCCAACGTCTTTCTCAGTCTGACGCAAGCCCAAGCCATCACTGGTTCTGGCAACCGGGCCAGCACAGTTCGCATTTTGCTGCACGATGTGGAGGATACGGACAAAGTGGCGGCGGCGATGCAAACGCCAGGTGTGACGGTGCTGGACTGGAAAGAGCTGAATGAATTTATTATGACGACAATGGAAACGGGAACGGTCATTTACGCCATCCTGTACGCTATCATTTTCCTGGTGGTGGCTGTCATCATCGCCAATACACTGCTCATGTCAGTCTTTGAACGCACTCGCGAAATCGGCATCCTGGCCGCGCTGGGCATGAAAGGGCGTCAAATTATGAGCATGTTCCTGTTTGAGGCCACTATTTTAGGGCTGGTTGGCTGTTTCTTTGGCATCATTCTGGGCGCGGTGCTGGTCTACTACTTCTCCATCAACGGCATCTATTATGGTGAATTGGGGGATTCAGTAGGCTCAATGGCCTTTGGCGATTCCTTGTACACCGCGCTCGTACCCATCAACCTCTTTGTGATGGCCTTCTGGATGATGGTCGTTATTATCATTGTGTCCCTTTATCCCGCCTGGTACGCGGCTCGTCTGCAACCAGTCGAAGCATTACACGCACTATAGCTAGAGGATTGAGCGAGAGCCAGAGGAAATCTATTTGCGACACCCTCTTGCTCTTGCTCTTCCCTCTCGCTTTTTAGGAGAAAATCATGGCTATTATAGAAGCTGAAAACGTAACAAAAATTTATAAAATCGGTGAAGTGGAGACCCATGCCTTAAACGGGGTAACGCTGGATATTAACGAGGGCGAGTTTGCGGCGCTGGTGGGACCGTCTGGCTCGGGCAAGACGACGATGCTGCAATTGATGGGCTGCCTGGACAAGCCCAATAGCGGCATTGTCAAGGTGAACGGACAGGATGTATCCCAATATAAGGCCAACAAACGGGCTGAAATCCGGCGGGAGATGATCGGTTTTATCTTTCAGTTCTTCGCCTTAGTGCCGGTGCTGTCGGCGTATGAAAATGTGGAACTGCCCCTGCTGCTCAACAATGTCGGTGAAAAAGAGCGCAAAGAGCGGGTCAATTACTTGTTGGAATCGGTCGGCCTCAGCGACCGCGCCAAGCATCGCCCCGACCAATTGAGCGGCGGCCAGCAGCAGCGCGTGGCGATTGCGCGGGCGCTGGCGCCACACCCCATTGTGGTTTTGGCTGATGAACCCACCGCCAACCTGGACACGGCCAACGGCACGCAGGCGATGGACATCATGCAAAAGCTCAACCAGGAGACGGGCACGGCGTTTGTCTTCGCCACCCACGACCCCCATGTCATGTCTTATGCGACACGGGTGTTGAAAATGCAAGACGGCCGTTTGGTTGATAATGGCAATGGCAGTAGTTAAAGAAAAAAAATGGATGCTGATACTGGGGTCTAGGACTTCCTCAAACAGTTAGGATTGAACTTCTGAAGAAGGTGCAACATGAAACCACATAAAGAAATGGTGGTAGATTGGAAAAAAGAGCCAGCTTTTCAAAAAGCATATGAGGCACTAGAAGCGAAGTTCTTGCTATTTGACGAGTTGCTCAACGCCAGAAAGGAAGCTGGACTTACTCAAGCCGATGTGGCTGACTGCATGGGAACTAAAACATCTGCTATTGCCAGGCTAGAAGCAGGTGGCGGCAGTAAAAAGCATTCTCCATCCATTGCCACATGACGAAAATATGCGGAAGCAGTGGGGTGCCAGTTAGAAATCAAGTTGGTGAGGCATTGAGAAACGGCCGTTTCCCCACCATCCGCAAAAAATGTTCTCGACATCCAAAACCACCTTCCCTACCCGCATGGCTAAAGTGGTAACGGCCGTTTCCCCATCTTGGCTTTGGTACGACAAAATAGTACCATCCATCTATGAAGCGAAAGCATCAGAAAACGCTTGCACTCATTTTTGCTCGCCCAATAAGCGCAAATATTAAATGGCATGATATAGAAGCGTTGTTTATCGAACTGGGTGCAGAAATCACGGAGAGAGAAGGCTCACGTAAGGTGCAATAGCAAACATCCGTAAATGGCTAGAAACAAATGAGGTGACTCCATGATGAACTTAATGAAAATTGACGACTATCAAGCAATTATTCAATATGACCCGGATATTGAAATGTTTCGCGGTGAGTTTATGGGGCTGAATGGTGGCGCTGATTTTTATGCAAAAGACATTGATGGTCTCTACAAAGAGGG
>CAZXVH010000025.1:0-4588 GCA_964643965.1 uncultured Ardenticatenaceae bacterium | reverse complement strand
TGAATGGTGGCGCTGATTTTTATGCAAAAGACATTGATGGTCTCTACAAAGAGGGGGCGCTGTCACTCAAAGTATTTCTTGAAGCCTGTGCAGAACGTGGCATAGAACCCCGAAAAGAATACTCTGGCAAGTTCAACTTGCGCGTCCCCAAAGAATTACACGCTGAACTGGCAATCAGGGCGGCGTCTTCAGGTAAAAGCTTAAATCAATGGGTAGCAGATGAGCTTGAGCAAACTGTCCAAGATCATTCTCATTAAACCTCCCCGCCACCAGCAAATTTTAGACACATGAGGAAACGGCTAACCATCTATAAACAAAAGTCATAACCACTTTGCTATATGATTATATTGGCAAAGGCATTCGAGGAAGATAATGATGTTTTCAGAAGCAGAAATGAAGAACGCGCTACAACAGTACCTTGATGGATTCAATCAAGGAGATGCAAAAATGATCATCTCCCTTTTTGCGGATGACGCCAAGATTGAAGACCCAGTTGGGGGTGGTCAGATCGTCGAGGGAAAAGAGGCAATCACCGCATTCTATCAGCGGGGTGTTGAGTTCGTAGAGAGGCTGGAACTGGATACCCCGATCCGTGGCTCACATGGGCAGTTCGCCGCCATGGCTTTCACAATCCATTTGAAAATGGGGGAAAAAAGGAGTGTCATTCGGGCAATCGATGTCATGTCTTTTAACGCTTCAGGCAAGATCGTTGACATGAAAGCATATCACGGCCCCAGCGATGTTTCTGAATGATTCCAGTGGTTGTATGTCGCCCCCAGATCGCGAGAATGAAAATTGGAGCCAGCCCACCTGGCGCTTAATCGTCCGCCAAACCTTCGTCGTCGGCTTTCAGGCTGCCGGGCAAGGTCACGGTGAAACAGGCGCCCCCGTTAACGCTGTTGGAAACGGTAACAGTGCCACCGTGCGCTCCGACAATCACCCGCACGGCAGAGAGGCCCAGGCCGCTGCCTGGCTGCGATTTTGCTTTATTGCCACGAAAATATTTTTCAAAGATGCGCTCCTGGTCACCCTCTGGAATACCTGGTCCACCGTCAACTACCTGAATCGTGATCTGCTCAGGATCATACTGCACTTTCACAGAAACGGCCGTTTCTCGCGGCGAATATTTAATAGCATTGTCAACCAGATTGAGCAGCATGTGGTATAGGCGGTTTTCATCTGCTTCAATCTTATACGGTTCGCCTGTGATCGTGCTGGAAACAGTTATGACCTTATTCAAAGCGGCCCCAGATACATCCCCTTCAACCCGCTCCACAATTTTGTTGAAATCAAACGGTTTTTTCATTAACGCCACCGATTGATTGTCCGTAACTGTGTAGAGCAGTTGTTCAATCATCACCAACATGCGATCTACCGCTACCCCAATTTGCCTCAGGTACCGTTCACCTCGGCTGTCCAATTCTGCGGTGCGCTCCAACAAAGAGCGCCAGCCGGTAATGGCGGTCAGCGGGTTCTTGAGATCATGGGAGAGCATATGGAGGAAATCTTCACGATCCGCTTCAAGCTGTTTGACATAGGTGATGTCTTGCATCACCACAATTGTGCCCACCTCTTGCAAATGCTCAGATGTGGATAGGAAAGTGCGCTCGCCAATGCCAGTCTCCATCGTTTGGCCCAAACCACTGCTGATGGCCTCAAATAGTTGAGACATATGGGTATCTAGCAGTTCTTGGGCCGCATCATTGGCCACCAGCACATCTCCAGAATCATCAATGATGAGCAAGGGCTGGGACAAGGTGTGAGCTGTGGCTTGAATGGCCGCCCGCTGGCGCTCTGATTCCTTGAAAAGACGGGCATTTTCAACGGCCGTTGCCACCGGGTTAGCAAACGCTTGCAATCGATCTATATCACTATCAATAAACCGGCCGTCTGCTTTGTTAAACAAAGTCAAAACACCGACAACCCGATTCTGGACGTACAAAGGCACACAAGCCATAGAAGTGGGTGAATCGCCATTGATATTGTCTACAAACGGGTTGTACGCTTCATGAGAGGGTGGGTCATTGGTCATCACCACTGTGCCGCTCTGGGCAACATAACCGATAATACCCTCTTTCATATCAAAAGGTCGTGTGCCCCGCGAATTCGCAGATTGTGACCGGTGGTATTTGTATAATTTCTGGCTTTGTCCTTTCACCAAACTCAGACAAACCAATTCTACCGGCCAATGATTATTAACTTGCTCAACCAGCACATCGTAAACCGTGTCCAAATCAAGGGAACTGGATACGGCCCGCGACAATTCGTTCAACGCAGAGAGTTCTTTATAACGGCGGGCCAACGCCTCATCTGTAGCCTGATAGGTGCGGGCATTTTGTACGGCGATGGCGGCGAAATCGGCGATAGCGGTGAGCAAGCGCTCGTCCCGTTTATCAAACCGTTTGCCCGCATCCCGGTGGGTGGCGGCTAATACGCCAAAGGTCACGCCGCCCAAGGTCAGCGGCACATAAGCCAGGGCTTCGACCAGATAGTTGGTTTTTACTTTGATCTGCTCTTCCCCTGGCTGCCGCCAGATGCGCGAAGGTTGGCCCGTCTTCACCACCTGGCCGGCCAGGGTATCTTCGGTGATGGGCAGGCGCATCCGCTTGATGGCTTCGTCTTCAATACCCTGCTGCGCTTCCAAGAAAAGGTCGCCGCTGTTTTCATCCACCAACCAGATACTTGTTTCACCGGCAGCAGTCAAGGTCATGGCGGTTTCCACCATCTGGTTCAAAACCTGATCCAGGTCAAGCTGCGAGGTGATTGATTTGGCAATTTCGGTGAGGGCGTCGGCCAGATCGATTTTCTTTTCCAGGACGCCGGTTTGAAAATGGGGGCGCTCTTCGATGGTGAGAGCAATGCGTAGTTTGCCCAGCGAGAGGACATCGCCGCTGGTTATGGGATAGGGGGTACGCACCCCAATGGAACGGCCGTTTCTGGTGGTGCCGTTTGTGCTGCCTAAATCCGTAGCATAAAGATGGCTGGCTGTCGGCCGCAGCATCAGGTGATGTCTCGATACGCCAAATTGACCGGCGCCAAATTGCGACAGATCAACCATTTCGTCGCCCTCATGATCACGGCCCAAAACGGCCTCGCCGTTAATATTGAGGCCAATCCGTTTTGTCGGATCACTCAGAAGTTCCAGACGAATCCGCCAAACTGGCTTGTTATCCAATTCTTCACTGGAAAAGGGAACATACCGGTATGAAATTTCCGGTACCACAACCTCAAAGCCTATTTCGTCAACATCTTGAATTTGATTGGTGGTTTTACTAGCCATTATACGCTCAATTGTACCCTACAAGGAGAGAAATAGTAGATCAAGAAACCGTGAAACTTGTCCTAATCACTGGCCTTAAAGCATAGGCTAAACACATTTGGTTACAAGGATACTTAACAAAAATTCATCCGTATGCTGGGACAATCTGAATACAGCCCCGCTTTATGTCAAAATACCAGGTTTACATCTCAGGTATCACGACAGCCCGCACCCCCTCTCCAAACCGATCCAGACGATCTAAAACCGCGTTAATGGCATCAGCGGACAAAGGAATGTTTTCCGTAATGACATTGGTCAAGTTCAGTTTACCCTGCCGCACCAAATCAATGAGTAGGGGTATCTCTTGGGCCAGGTGATCGGAGACGCCAATGATTTCTGCTTCTTTATTAAGAAGCTCGGTGTAGGGCGTGATAGAAAAAGATTGATCAGAAAGTCCGGCAATGCCAGCGCGACCCAGAATAGCAACAGATTGAACAGCTTGTTTCATTGTAGCAGGTAAGCCAATTAATTCCAAAGCGACATCTACGCCCCGCCCTGCTGTTAATTCAAGAATGACCTCAACGGGATTGGCAGCGGCCGCATTCACTGGAATGGCGTGGTAAGTTTCGGCCAGCGCCAATTTGTCTGGCTTAATGTCTACCGCATAGACAGCCGCCGCGCCCAAGGCATAAGCCAGTTGGATGGCGGCCATACCCAGGCCGCCGACGCCATAAACCGCCACCGTTTCACCCGGTTTCAACCTGGTCTTGATCAAGGCGTGCAAAGAAGTGGCGCAGGAACACATCATGACAGCCCCTTGGGCAAAGGGAATTTCTGCTGGCAAGAGAAAAGCGCTGCGAGCTGGCGCTGATATGTATTCGGCAAAGCCGCCATGCCGATGTTTACCAATCATCTGACCGCTGGTACAAAACTGTTCGTGGCCCTGATTGCAATAAAGGCAGTGGCCGCAGGTGGTCAAGTAATGGAGGCAGACGCGATCACCGGGCTTGAAATGGGTAACGGCCGTTCCCACCTCAGCCACCACTCCTGCCACCTCATGTCCCAGAGTCAACGGCAGCGGCTCCACCGGCGACAACCCGGACCGGTAATGGGCATCCGAATGGCAGATGCCCGCCGCCTTCACCTGCACCAGGATATCCATTGGCCCCACAGCCGGCAAATCTACCTCTCGCAGCACGAGTGGCTGCTTTGTTTGCATCAATTGTACCGCTCGTATTTTCATCCTAAATCTCCTTCGTACCTGGGAGCGGGGGGGGGGGGGGGGGGCGGCGCGGGGCGGGGGGGGGGCGGCGCGCGGGCCGCATTCTA
>CAZXVH010000024.1:14507-51743 GCA_964643965.1 uncultured Ardenticatenaceae bacterium | reverse complement strand
AGTCGAGTAGTCGGGCAGTCTAGCAGATGCGCCACCTGCCACTCGCCACCTGCCACTCGCCACCTGCCACTCGCCACCTGCCACTCGCCACCTGCCATTCGCCACCTGCCACTCGCCACCTGCTACTCGCCACCCTTCACTTCGTCCCACAACAGATCAATCCCGGCCAAATCCAACTGCGTCAGGTCAATATCCCGCTGCGCCGCCAACTGCTCCACCTGGCGAAAACGGCGGCTGAACTTTTGATTGGCTTGGCGCAAGGCGCTCTCAGCGTCTACGTTCAACCAGCGGGCCAGGTTCACCAGGACAAAAAGAACGTCGCCCAACTCATCTTGCCGTTCGACCGGGCTTTGAGCGGCCTGCAGCTCCTCAATCTCCTCATGCAGCTTCTCAAGTACGCCGGTCACATGCGGCCAATCGAAGCCAATTTGGGCCACCCGTTCCTGGAGTTTTTGCGAATAGGTCAGCGCGGGCAGCGTTTGCGGAATGTTGTCTACCAATGAAGCGGAACGCGCCCCCTTTTCTTCCTGTTTAATCGCTTCCCAATTGCGCACCACTTCCTGGCTGTCGGCAACGGTGACATTGCCCCATACATGCGGGTGGCGGTGGCGCAGTTTGGCGTCAATGCCCGCAATCACGTCCGGCAGGCGGAAGATTTCTTCTTCAGCGGCCATCTGCGTCTGCATAACCAGGTGATAGAACATGTCGCCCAACTCTTCGCGCAGCAGGTCGTTATCCGCTGTATCCAGCGCTTCCAACACCTCGCTGGCTTCTTCCAGAAAACCGGAGCGCATACTTTGCGGCGTCTGCTCCTGGTCCCAGGGGCAGCCGTCTGGGCTGCGCAGGATGGCGACCGTTTCGGCCAAGGCGGGAAGTGAGGCAGGATAGGGCAGCGGTGGCACGATGAGGCTGGTTTGATGGTTGATATGTTCGCTGCGGTCAATGGCGTACAACGGCACTTCTTCGATAAGCTGCCCGGGCATACCGGCGGCGTGAATGAGCTGCACCGGGTGTTCTTCAGGGTAAACGGCCGTTAACACCAGCTTCAAATCCCCGGCCACCAGGCGGCTGTATACCTGCCCCAGCAGCAGTGGCGTATCCGGGCTAATGGGGGGGTAGTGGAAAGCAAGCAGCTCAATGGCGTCAAAAATTTGCAGACCATCCAGACCATCGAGGGAAACGGCCGTTAACATCGGCTCCACAAAACTCAAACCAGACACAATCTTTACCTCGATACCAGCCTCAAGCGCCGCCGCCGCCAAGGCCGTCACCGTTGATTCCCCCATGTGGGGATGACCGGGCACGGCATAAACCACGTCCTCCGTTTGCGCTTTGGCCAGCAGTTCCGCCACGATATGGCTGTATACCTGCTCAAAGCTCTCGGCGGCGTCATAGATCGCGTCAAAACTGGCAACGGTGACAGTCGGCGGCAAGTCGGCTACCGCCGGATGCCGGTCCGTGCGCAGCCAGACCGTATCCGCCTCTGATAAAACTTGCCACGCTTCTCTGGTTAGAAAACGGCCGTCTCCCGGCCCCAAACCCACTACCGTAATTGTCATACCACTCTCACAGAGACCTGTCAGGTTTTTAGGAACCTGACAGGTCTAGTCTAGCTGCCAAAGCAAAAAGGCGAGCCTTATACTCGCCTGATTTCTATGTGTATAGACCCACAATCCTAAATCTAAAATCGTAAATCTAAAATCGTTTAACGTTTTGTGTAGGTCGGAGCCTTACGCGCTCGTTTCAAACCTGGTTTCTTGCGTTCCTTAATCCGCGCATCGCGGGTCAGGTGGCCGTGCGCCCGTAACACAGTGCGCAGGTTTTCATCATATTTCACCAGCGCCCGCGCCAAACCGAGGCGTACTGCACTCGTCTGACCGCTGACGCCGCCGCCATTAATGAGCACCGTCACGTCAACTTTGTTCAACAATTCGCTGTCTTCCAACGGGCCAACCAACGTTTCCCAATCCCCAAAGCGGGGAAAGAACTCTTTCACGTCTTTCTCATTGACCATGAAGTCGCCCGTGCTGTCACCATCGATATAAATACGAACTCGCGCAGAGGCGGTTTTGCGGCGGCCAATTCCTTCGTAATATTGTCTATTTGCCATCTGTCTCTCCTATAGCTCCAACACAACCGGCTGCTGCGCCTCATGCGGATGCGCTGGTCCTTCATAGACCTTCAATTTCTTATACATCTTGCGGCCTAATTTATTTTTCGGCAGCATCCCCTTCACCGCCAATTCAATGGGACGTGTGGGGAAGCGTTCCAACTGGTCAGCCAGTGAAATCTCGCTCAAACCACCCGGATAACCGGAATGACGATAATATTTTTTCTGTTCCAGGCGGCGCCCGGTCACATGAATTTTTTCAGCGTTAATCACCACCACATAATCGCCACAATCCACATGGGGCGTAAAAATGGGCTTATGCTTGCCACGTAAAATGGTGGCTATCTGCGTGGACAAACGACCTAACGTTTGCCCCTCTGCGTCTAAGACGTACCAGCTTCGTTCAATCTCAGCCGGTTTCGCGATAAATGTTTTCATCCTGCTATTCTCCGTATGTTACAGACACCAACGTAAGACCCTGCGCCGGCGCTACTTTACCAGACCGGCTGCGATCACACGCTGCCAGCGCTGCTGCGAACGCTTCTACCGTCCAATTACCTTCGCCCACTGCTTTCAAACTGCCCACAATGCTACGTACCATCCGGTACAAAAAAGCATCGGCTTCGATGCGAAAGACAAGAAATTCATTCTGCCATTCCCATCGCGCTTCAAAAATCTCTCGAATGGTGACGTCACCTTGAGGCGGTTGCCCAAAGGTGGCAAAGTCGTGAATGCCTATCAGGCAGGCTGCTGCCTGATTCATCCGCTGCCAATCAAGAGGTTTGGCAACGTGCCAACTTCTCTGTCTGCGTAATGGACTGCGCAAAGGCGCATTGTAAATGTGATAGTGGTATGCCCGACGTTGAGCATCGAATCGCGGGTGAAAGTTTGGTTCTGCACTATCTAATTGTAAAATCGCAATATCGGCCGGCAAATTGGCATTGAGCGCTCGCTGTAAAGCGGTTGGGCTGTGTCGCCACTCGCTGTCAAAGCTGATTACCTGTCCTATTGCATGTACACCACTGTCTGTCCGGCCGGCGCCTGTAATGACAATCTCCTGGCGGACAATTTGACTTAATGCCTGCTCTAGCTGGCTCTGTATGGTAGGTTGCCCGGCTATCTGGCGTTGAAAACCAAAATAGGCGGTTCCATCATACTCAACCAGAGCGCGAAATCGTGTCAAATGTTAAGCCTCGTCTACCAACATCAGGATAGCCATATCAGCATTGTCTCCGGGACGTTTGCCAATTTTGACCATACGAGTATACCCGCCAGCCCGATCCTGGTAACGGGGCGCCAACTCATCAAACAACTTGCCTACCACATCGACGCTTTCTGTCACGCCTTCTTCATCGGTGAAGGTGCGTGTTTTCGGCAAACGAGAAGCCGCCAAACGGCGGGCATAAACGCTTGCCGCCGGATCCGCTTCACCTTTGACCAGGCCCCGTTTTGCCAGGGTGATCATTTTTTCGGCCGCCGGCCGAATGGTGCGGGCTTTGGCTTCAGTGGTCAGGATTTGCTCATAACAGAGCAAGTCTGCTACCAGATTTTTGCGCAGCGCTTTGCGATGCGCAGAACTACGATTTAGTCTACGACCATGTACTCGATGTCGCATAATTCATACCTCTATCTACTAACAGCCTGAAAACCGGGCAGAACATACCCGGTTTTCAGGCGAATTCTAATGATGGGAGAAACGGCCGTTACTTACGCCGCTCACCCTACTTCTTCATCCTGCAAATATCCCTTAGCGCGCAGTTGTTGTTTCAACTCGTCCAAAGACTTTTCACCAAAGTTGCGGATGGCTAACATGGTCTCTTCGCCACGTTCCAACATATCCAACATTTCACCTACCTTAGTGATCCCAGTCCGTTTCAGAGAATTAAACACGCGCACACTGAGATCCAGCGACTCAATCGGAGTATCATAAATCTCATTGGGAATCGCGCCTTCCTCTTCCACTTCCTCTTCCACAGGCAGGAACGTGTCTTCGCTCACGCCACCAATAGGCCGCAAATGCTGCATCATAATTTGAGCAGATTGAGCCAATGCATCTTCAGGTTTAATCGTACCGTCAGTCCAAATCTCCATGACCACACGATCATAATCAGCCACCTGACCAACGCGAGTCTTTTCAACTTCATAACTCACTCGTTCAATCGGGCTGAAAATCGCATCCACCGGCAGTTCACCGATGGGCAATCGACCCCGTTCCTCAGCCGGTGAATAACCACGTCCAGCTTCGGCCGTCATCTCAATTTCTAGAAAGGCATCATCCGAATCCACTGTAAATAAATACAGGTCTGGATTGATGACTTCAATCTCTGGCGGCGTCTGCAAATCAGCCGCAGTGACCACACCGGCGCCATGAACTTCCAGGCGCATGCGAGCCGTATCCGTGTTATGCAATTTCAGGCGAAGCTTCTTGATATGCAAGATGAGTTGCATCATATCTTCACGAACGTGAGGAATAGCAGAAAACTCATGCGGCACATCAGTAACTCGAATAGAAGTAACGGCCGCTCCGGGCAAAGAAGCTAACAATACCCGGCGCAAAGAATTGCCCACCGTCGTACCGTACCCTCTCTCCAAAGGACCAATAATAAACCGCCCATATTCTTGTGACATGGCGGTGCTTTCAATTTTCGGCAGAATCAGATTACTAATAGCCAACGAAATACCTCCCTTCCCTAGCTAATGAAATTTTACCAGTCACACATTTAACGGGAGTAATATTCAACAATCAACTGCTCATTTAAAGACATATCAATATCTTCACGAACAGGTAAGTTCAACACCGTTCCAGACAGATTGCCGGTATCTAATGAGAGCCAACGTGGCACCTGTCTATCGTCAATGTTCTGGCGCAATTCCTTAAAATAAGGGCGCTGAATGCTTTCAGGACGAACAGAAACGATATCACCCACAGCCACCAATGCAGACGATACATCTGTTTTACGGCCGTTTAACATCACATGCCCATGAGAAACAATCTGGCGGGCATGCGCCCGTGAAGAAGCAAAACCGAGGCGATACACCACATTGTCTAACCGACTTTCCAACATAATCAGTAAATTGGAACCCGTCAGGCCAGGTCGACGAGTCGCCTGCCTGAAATAATTACTGAACTGCCTTTCCATAATCCCGTAAATACGGCGTGCTTTCTGTTTTTCGCGTAACTGCAGCAAATACTCAGAGGCGCGCCCACGACGGAACTGTCCTTCACGCCCATGTTGTCCAGGCGGGTAAGCACGACGTTCAAAAGAACATTTTGGAGTCAAACAACGCGACCCCTTCAAAAACAGCTTTTCGCCTTCACGGCGGCAAAGCTTACATACAGGACCAGTATATCTTGCCAACTTAAACCTCCAATAGAAATATTTTAGGGAGAGGTTTACAGGTGTGGCGACAACCCGTCATCCCTCTCCATATTCAACCAACAAAGCCCCATCCTTAGAGAAACGAGACCCCGTTGACAAATACACGAAACTTACACTCTACGCTTTTTAGGCGGCCGGCAGCCATTATGAGGAACCGGCGTAATATCACGGATAGCAGTTACCTTAATGCCAGAAGCCTGCAAGGCTCGAATCGCATTTTCACGACCTGGGCCGGGGCCTTTGACAATGATTTCCATCTCCTGCATCCCGTATTCTTGGGCAACCTTGGCTGCATTTTGGCTGGCCAAACGCGCCGCGAAAGGCGTACTCTTACGCGAACCTTTGAACCCAGCGCTGCCCGCACTGGCCCAGGAAACCGTATTGCCATTCACATCCGTAATCGTCACAATCGTATTATTAAAAGTGGCGAAAATATGCGCCTGGCCTTGTGGCACCATCTTTTTAATTTTCTTTCGTTGTTGAGAACCTCTTCTACGTCCCATGCTGTCTCCTTACGGCATTAGAATTGGGAGCGGCCAGTAAGAAATATTACCCGGCCGTCAACCAAAACCAATGTAATCCTTACTTGCCCTTACGACGCCCACGCCCGGCAACAGTTTTCTTTGGCCCTTTACGTGTGCGTGCATTGGTCCTAGTCCGCTGCCCATGTACTGGCAAGTGACGACGGTGACGCAGCCCACGATAACAGCCAATTTCACCAAGCCGCTTAATATTCATTGCCGTTTCACGGCGCAAATCACCTTCAACCACAAACTTCTCATCAATAATTTGCCGCAGTTGGCTCACCTCTGCCTCAGACAAGTCTTGAACGCGCGTATTTGGATCAACACCACTTTGCGCCAATATCTCTGCACTAGATGTCTTACCAATGCCGTAAATATAAGTCAAACTAACTTCAACCCGTTTATTCCGGGGAATATCTACACCAGCAATGCGTGCCATAAATCCTCCAACTACCCTTGCCGCTGTTTGTGATTTGGATCTACACAAATCACGCGCACAACGCCCTTACGCTTAATAATTTTGCATTTTGGACAACGTTTTTTTACAGACGCTGATACCTTCATAGTAACCACCTTTGCAGCCTGGGTTTCATTACCCACACCACACTTATAACTTAATCTTCACAACTTCGAGTAAATCTTGAAACACTTCATCCCTTGTTTGATCCCCATCTACTTTTACCAGGAGACCCTTCTCTTCATAATAATCAAGGAGAGGTTGTGTCTGTTTCTCAAAAACATCCATTCTAGCTCGAATCGTTTCTTCATTATCATCTGCCCGCCCCTCGATCTTAGATCTTTTAAGCAAGCGAGCCACTAATTTATCTTGATCGACGTGGATAAATGGTACAACAGTAATTTCAGCATCCAATTCAGCTAGAAGGCTATCTAAGGCCCTTGCCTGAGCCGGATTTCGTGGGAAGCCATCCAGAATAGCGCCCTTTTCACAATCTTCTTGCATAAGTCGGTCTCGGACTAAAGCTACTGTGACATCATCCGGGACCAACTCTCCTCTGTTAATATAGGTTTGCGCCAATTTTCCCAGCTCAGTTTCATTAATCAGGTTATATCGAAATAGATCACCGGTTGAAATATGAGGCAAACCAAGTTCGCTTTCTAGTTTTTTTGCCTGGGTGCCTTTACCAGCGCCAGGAGCTCCCATAATAACGAAATACATGTCACCCATCACTTCTTCGTCTTTTAGATAAAACCCTCATAATTGCGCATCAGCAGTTGGGCTTCTAATTGTCTCATTGTATCAATGACAACGCCAACAATAATGATCAATCCTGAACCACTCACAACCAGCACACTCTGCTCAATGCCGGGCAAACCTAAAATAGCGCCCACCCCCTGCATGATACCGGGCAAGATAGCAATCGTTCCCAAGAAAACAGCGCCAGCAAAGGTAATGCGCCGTACAACAGCCATAATATAATCGGCCGTGCGTTTACCAGGACGAATGCCGGGAATAAAACCTCCCTGTCGCTGTAAAGATTGTGGGATATTTTGTTGCTGCACCATTACATCGGTATAGAAGAAAGTAAACCCAACAACCAACAAGAAAAAGACCAGCCAATACACCGTAAAGGCAATCGGATTTGTAGTCGGATCCTGACGGGAACCAAAGCCTGCGATAGTTTGGGCAATGACATCTATAGTGCTACCGCTATTGGTCACAAATAAACCAGCCATCAGCGGCGGCAACGTCAAAATCGATTGGGCAAAAATAATCGGAATCATCCCGGCCGTATTTACTTTCAAAGGGATGAAGCTACTTTGCCCCTGATATACTTTCCGGCCACGCACACGCCTGCCATATTGAACGGGTATGCGCCGCTGACCCTCTTGCACAACGACAACTACAAAAATTGTCAATAAAGTAATGATGATAAACGCTACAAACGTAAATATCCGGGCTGCCATGTCGGGCATGGCAAACATTTGGGCAATATTGGGTAATATGCCAGACACAATGCCACCGAAGATAATAAGTGAAATACCCTGACCAATACCATCTTCAGTGATCATCTCGCCCAACCAGATAGCAAACATCGTACCGCCCAACATAGCAAACAACGTTGTTAACGTCGGTAAAATCGTCCCCAACGCAAAACCAAAATTGGGCATGATAATTTCCAGGCCACCTGTGCTTAAACCAATTAAGTTTATCTGGCCTATTGCCTGCAAAAATGCTAAGGGAACGGTCAAGTAATAGGTGTAGCGGTTTAGCTTGTTCCGGCCTGATTCACCCTCAGAAGATAATTCCTGAAACTGGGGAATGATGGGGGTTAATAGCTGGATGATAATGGAGGCAGTAATATACGGATACACCCCCATCGCCATCACTGAAAAGTTGCGCACCGCACCACCAGATAGAAAATCCAGAAAATAGATAATCTGGTTATCTCCGGCCGGCTGATTTGTAAACTGCAACCATGCTTCCATATTGACGCCAGGTACAGGAATGTTAGCCGCCAAACGATAAACGATTAATAAAAACACGGTCAACAGGATTCGCCGGCGTAAATCTGGCAAGGCAAAAGCGGATCGTACGGAATCAATCATGTGTGTTCTCCATATCCATTTGAATCATCCCATTATTGGGAAAACGGGATAATTTCCGTCTTGCCGCCAGCCGCTTCAATTTTTTCAATTGCCGATTTGGAAAAACGATGCGCTTTAATGATTAACGCTTGAGAAATCTCACCATCTCCTAAAATAACGATAGGATCCGTATCTTTCTTCACAAAACCTAACAATGCCATAATTTCAGGCGTCACATCCACATCTTCAAATTCAACGGTTGCCAGATCGGCCAAATTAACGGGTTTGTAATAAATTTTTCGGGTATTGGTAAAACCACGTTTGTACGGTAAACGACGGGCTAAGGGCAACTGTCCCCCTTCAAAGTAGACGCCTTTACCACCACCGCTACGTGCATTTTGCCCCTTGGTACCACGTCCAGCAGTTTTCCCCTGCCCGGCAGCAGCACCACGACCCACTCGCTTGCGCTTTTTCTTAGCTCCAGGATTTGGGCGCAGATCGTGTAATTTCATTTTATTTCACCTCTTCCACTATCACTAAATGTTCGACTTTTTTGATCATCCCCCGAATAGATGGGGTGTCATCATGCTCAATAGTTTGGTTTAACTTTTGGAATCCAAGCGCCTTGATCGTCGCTTTTTGCCGCTTGCTATAACCAATGGTACTTTTTGCGTAAGTAATTTGTATCTTGTTCATCAATTAACGACTCCAAAATGGCAACACATCAGCTATATCTTTGCCTCGTTCTGCCGCAACCTGATTGACGTCTTTTAATTGACGCAAGCCATCCATAGTGGCTATTAAAACATTCAAAGTGTTCTGGCTGCCCAGTGACTTTGATAGAATATCTTTATAACCAGCCGCTTCCACCACTTGACGCGCCGCACCGCCAGCAATAACGCCTGTACCAGGAGACGCCGGTTTCAACAGTACCTTCGCTGAACCATGACGACCCATTACCTGATGGGGAATTGTGTGGCCGACGATGGAAACGGACTCCATATTTTTACGGGCAGCTTCTAATGCTTTGCGAATGGCATCCGGTACGGAGCGGGCTTTACCAACTCCTACCGCTACATTTCCTTTGTTGTCACCCACGACGACGGCCACACGAAAGGCAAACCGACGGCCGCCTTTCACCACTTTGGCGACACGGGTAATGTCAACGATGCGTTCGTCTAATTCATTTCCTTGCTCAAACTGACGTCTTTGACCCATTTTAATCTCCTGTTTTAGAACTTAAGGCCGCCTTGGCGAGCGCCATCGGCCAATGCCTTGACGCGACCATGGTAGAGGAATCCACCCCGATCAAAAACAATCGTTTCCACGCCTACAGCTTTAGCCCGTTCAGCAACAGCTTTACCAACTAACCCGGCCTGTTCTTTTTTTGTTTTTCCAGACATCTCAGACCGCAACTCTTTATCTAAAGAAGAAGCGGCGGCCAAAGTACGCCCATCTACATCATTAATGACTTGAGCATAAATATGCTCCAAGCTCCGAAATACATTTAACCGTGGTCGTTCTAATGTACCGGATATTTTCGTGCGCACCCGCCGCCGACGACGTTCACGCGCTTCACGAGATTTTATTGACATGATAATACCTCTTATACCTTACCAGTTTTACCAGCTTTGCGCCGTACATATTCACCATCGTATCGGATACCCTTACCTTTATAAGGTTCTGGTGGCCTTTGTTTTCTGATCTGTGCGGCAAGTTCACCAATCACTTGCTTATCTATGCCGGAAACAATGATGGTTTTCCCTCGATCTTCAACCGCGTATTCCACATCTTGCGGGGGTTCAAACTCTACCGGATGAGAATAACCTACATTAAGAACGAGTGTTTTCTCTTTCATTTCTGCCCGATAGCCAACACCTTCTATCAAGAGTTTTCGGGTGAAGCCATCGCTCACTCCAACAACCATGTTATTGAGGAGCGCCCGGGTAAGGCCATGTAGAGAACGATGCTCTTGAGAATCAGACGGCCGTTTTACCACCAACACGTCCTCATCTAAACCAACTTGCATATCAGGATGAAACGTCTGTGCCAGGGCGCCCTTCGGCCCCTCAACAACCACACTGTTGCCATCCTCAATATTTATCTTCACTTTGCCAGGAACCTGGATTGGCGCTTTCCCTATACGTGACATTGCAACCTCCAATTACCAGACCTTGCAAAGAATCTCACCACCCATACCCAGGCGACGAGCTTTCTGTCCAGTCATAATCCCTTGCGATGTGGTGACAATGGCAACACCCATACCACTTAACACCCAGGGAATCTCTTTTTTACCAACATACACACGACGGCCTGGTCGACTCACACGCTCCAAGCCTGTAATCACAGAGCGACGGTTACGGCGATCACCCACATACTTCAATGTAACATTTAAGACAGCCTGAGGCTTTTCTGGTAAAACCTGATAATCCTCAATGTAACCTTCTTCTTTCAGTACCCGCGCCAAGTCTTGTTTTAATTTAGAATTCGGCATCGCTACTGTCGGATGCAACCGCATCTGTGCATTACGTATGCGCGTTAACATATCTGCTATCGGATCATTCATTGACATAATGCACCTCTACCAACTTGATTTCACAACGCCGGGAATATTGCCCTTTAACGCTTCTTCACGGAAACAAATACGGCACATACCAAAACGACGTATATATCCACGTGGACGGCCGCACAAGCCACAACGATTGCGTATCTGCACTTTATATTTCCGGTTATTCTCCCGGGCGATCATTGATTTCTTCGCCATGTTTATCTCCTACCTTAATTTTGCCGGAATGGCATACCCAGCATCATCAACAGCTGGCGACCTTCTTCATCCGTCTTAGCGGTCGTCACAATGGTAACTTCCATACCCCGAATTTTATCAATGCTATCATAGCTAATTTCAGGGAAAATCAACTGTTCACGCAGGCCCAACGTATAATTACCCCGACCATCAAACGAATCAGGAGAAATACCCTGGAAATCTCGGGTACGGGGCAGCGCCACATGGACCAACCGCGTCAGAAAACTCCACATACGCTCACCGCGCAAAGTAACCTTTACGCCAATGGCCCGCCCTTCACGCAGTTTAAAACTGGCGATAGACTTTTTCGCTTTGGTCACAACCGGACGTTGGCCCGTAATGACCGTAACATCATTGGTGGCAAACTCAATGGCTTTAGCATTATCTAACGCTTCACCTAAGCCCACATTCACCACAATCTTTGTCAGGCGTGGAACCTGCATCACAGAACTATATTCAAATTCTTTCATAAGAGCAGGCACAATATCATTGCTATACTGCTCTTTTAAAGGCACTAACATGCTTACCTCCAGGTTAAGTGGCAGGCTACCAGCGGTTTTGGCTTTCACCTTTCGCCCATAACAGGCTCATGATCAACCGCTTTTCTGGCCCCTGGCTCACCTAGGTCCTAAAATATATTAATCTTCTATATCCTGTCCGCTCTTTTTAGAGAAACGAACACGACGGCCGTTTTCATCACGCCGGATCCCGATACGAGTCAACTCCCCCGTATGTGGGCAAACCAGCATCACATTCGACACATTAACTGGCGCTTCAAATTCAATGATACCGCCCTGTACTTGCGAACGCCCACCAGACTGTTGCGCTTTTTGGTGCTTCTTCACCATATTGATGCCACCAACAACAATGAGATTCTTGTCAGGCAGTACACGCTGCACCCTGCCTCGTTCGCCTTTGTCATTACCAGCAATCACTTCAATTTCGTCATCAACCTTAATACGCATTTTTACCTCTTACAACGCCTCAGGCGCCAGCGACATGATACGACTAAACCCTTTCAGACGCAGCTCACGGGCAACAGGACCAAAAATACGAGTTCCCACCGGATTCAAGCCAGATGCATCCAAAATCACAGCCGCATTATCATCAAAACGAATGTGACTGCCATCATCACGCTTGAACTCTTTCTTCGTCCTGACAATCACAGCCTTCACCACTGTACCCTTCTTCACAGAAGAATTCGGGACCGCCTTCTTTACCGTGGCCGTCACCACATCACCAATACCACCATAACGGCGAACCGATCCACCCATCACTTGAATAACCAGAAGCTCACGCGCTCCTGAATTATCTGCTACATTGACTCGACTTTCTTTCTGAATCATGACAAATCACCGTTATTTCGCACGTTCTAAAATAGAAGTAACCACAAAACGTTTGCGGCGGCTGATCGGTTTCGATTCAATAATTTCAACTCGATCCCCGATCTTGGCATCATTTGCTTCATTATGCGCCTGATATTTCTTGCGTAAACGCAATACTTTGCCATAAACCGGATGACGCTTTGTCGTGGTCACTTCCACCACAACCGTTTTATCCATTTTGTCACTGGTTACAATACCAACCAGTTGCCTGCGTCTTTCTCTCATCTCTCACCTACCCTACCACTTCAAAGTTCATAACCTGGTTCGACTTTGGATGCGCTCTATATGAACGGCGTCCTTTCGCTTTCTTTTTATTCAAGTCCACAACGGCCGTCGCCAAATTAGATCCGTTTTCATTAGAAAACTGAATCAAATACGCACTTTCCTCGTAATCAAAACGGGCAGATGCTTGCCAGGACTTACCCTTCAACGCCTCCGCAATGGCCGGCTCCTTTTCAGCGATACCAATCGCCTGACGTCTCATATTTAACACCGTTTCAAGCTGGGCAATTTCTCGCCGCGTCTCTTTTATTTGCGTGTAATCTTCTAACTGCGCAGAAGCCCGGCGAAAGCGAAGTTTAAACAAACCCTCACGAGCATCTTCCAACATTTGATTCAGCTTGGCGTTATCCAATTCACGCAACTCTACGATATTAGCCATTAGAGTTTATCCTCCCGTGAAACAATCTGAGAGCGGATCGGCAGCTTATAGGTTGCCAGCCGCAACGCTTCCCGCGCCACATCTTCCGGCACACCAGCCACCTCAAACAAAATCCGACCAGGTTTCACAACAGCCACCCAATGGTCAACAGAACCTTTACCTTTACCCATTCGCGTTTCCGCCGGTTTCACTGTAACCGGTTTATCCGGAAAAATACGAATCCAATATTTACCACGACGACGCATATTACGCACAATAGTTTGGCGCATCGACTCAATCTGTCGGCTGGTAATCCAACCTGGTTCTAACGCCTGCAAACCAAACTCGCCACTTAATAGATCCGTGCCGCCTTTGGCCTCGCCCCTCATCCGTCCGCGAAATTGTTTGCGATATTTCACGCGTTTTGGCATCAACATAATTTCTTCTCCGAAACTTAAAAGATTACCTAACAGAGAGTAGCAACCACCAGATCAGCGCTAATAACTCTCCTGGTCTAACCCTTTACTCACTGATGTAAACATCCATCGCGTCCGCTTTTTGCGGTAAAATCTCACCACGATAGATCCACACCTTCACACCGATTATGCCAAAGGTCGTTAACGCTTCAGCAAAGCCATAATCCATATCAGCACGAATCGTGTTACGCGGAACACGGCCGTCCCAAACTTTCTCATTACGGGCCATATCAGAGCCACCTAAACGGCCGCTTACCTCAATCCGAACACCTTCAGCGCCTTGCCGCATCGCCTGCATAGCCGCCCGTTTCATAGCCCGGCTGTGAGAAATACGCCGTTCTAACTGGTTAGCGATATTCTCAGCAATCAACTGAGCATCAGTATCGGGCTGCGAAACCTCTTCTACCTCAAGGCGCACAGACTTGTCTGTCAATTGCCGCAGCTTGCCACGCAAGGCTTTTACAGAAGCGCCCTTGCGTCCAATGACAATACCGGGTTTAGCCGTATGAATCGTCACCTGCACCTGATTGGGCGCAGCTCGTTCAATGCCCAAACTGGAGATGCCGGCCGCTGGCAGTTCATCTCTCACCATTTTCCGAATAGCAAAATCTTCATGCAGCAGCTCGCGATATTGCTGTTTTTCGGCAAACCAGCGAGTATTCCAATCCCGAATTGATTTCAAACGAAATCCAATTGGATGTACTTTACGTCCCATTAATTCACCACCTTAAACGTCGTAATCCACGACTTCGCGCTCAGCCAACACAACAGTAATATGCGACGAACGGACAATAATCGGCCGGAAACGACCACGCCCGGCAAAACGGCCGCCATAAGGCGACTTGCGATGCCGCGGACCATCGTCAGCATAAATTCGGCTGACATATAATTCATCTATCTCTAACCCAAAATTTTCGTCGGCATTGGCCACAGCAGATTCCACCAGCTTTAACACAACACCGGCCGCTTTATGAGGCATAAACCGCAATGTACTCAGCGCCTCTTCAGCATCCATGCCACGAATGACATTACAAACCAAACGCGCCTTTTGGGGAGAAATGGAAACGAAGCGCGTACTTGCCTTAACTTCAAATGCTTCAGCCATGTCTAGCGACGCCCCCTCCTCTCATCTTTAGAGATATGACCACGAAATGTTCGTGTTGGCGCAAATTCGCCAAGTTTATGGCCCACCATATTTTCAGTCACATAGATGGGAATATGACGACGGCCGTCATACACAGCAATCGTATGCCCCACCATCTGCGGAAATATGGTGCTTGAACGAGACCAGGTGCGAATAACCTGACGCCCCTTTGTCTCATTCAACTTTTCAACTTTCTTCATAAGCTTCGGACTTACAAACGGTCCTTTCTTCAATGAACGTGACATCTTCTCACCTCTTACCGACGCTTCTTAGTCCGACGACGGAAGATGAATTTATCCGTAGCCTTATTCTTTCGCGTACGATGACCCTGAGCCGGTTTACCCCACGGGGTCTTCGGACCAGGCATACCAATCGGAGACCGACCTTCACCACCACCATGAGGATGATCATTGGGATTCATGGCAGACCCACGTACAGCCGGTCGAATACCTCTATGACGCTTCCGCCCTGCCTTCCCTAGTTTTATATTGCCATGCTCCACATTACCCACCTGACCAATCGTAGCCAGGCAATCTTGCATCACATAACGTTCTTCCCCTGAAGGTAAACGCAAGGTCACAAATTGTGGATGATCTTTTGACAACAACTGCGCAGATGTACCGGCAGCGCGTACCATTTGGGCGCCCTTGCCTACTTGCATTTCAATGGCATGAACCAGGGTGCCCAAAGGCATATCACGCAGGAGCATCGCATTCCCTGGGCGAATCTCTGCATTAGGGCCGCTCATGACAGCATCTCCCACACGCAGCCCCAAGGGCGCTACAATGTATCGTTTCTCTCCATCCGCATAAACTAACAAAGCAATGCGAGCAGAACGATTCGGATCATACTCTACCGTGGCGACTTTAGCCGGCACACCAAACTTATCGCGCCGGTTAAAATCAATGTCACGATAACGGCGCTTATTGCCACCACCCCGGTGGCGAATCGTGATTTTTCCACGATTATTACGGCCGGCCCGCTTCTTTAACCCACTGGTTAATGAAGATTCCGGGTAATCTCGTGTGACTTCTTCAAAAGTCTGGCCGCTCATATCACGACGGCCAGGAGAAGTCGGTTTAAAAACTTTTATCGGCATCTTACCTCCAGAGACGGACGGTAGTTTGTCTAAGTAATGGGAACATATACCCCACTATCCAACAAACCTCATCCCTGCTCAAAATTAATTTCTAAACACCCTCAAACAGATCGATACTGTCACCGGGCGCTAAAGTAACAATTGCTTTTTTCCACCCAGGCTTGCGCGTGGTAACACGTCGCCAACGACGGGCCCGTTTGGGCGGCACATTGATGATGCGCACCTTTTCCACAGAAATATCAGGCCAGGCAAATTCTATCGCCTGTTTCACCTGGATTTTGTTTACCTTGGGATACACAGCAAATGTATACTGATTGTAAAGGTCAGCCTGATAGCTGCTTTTTTCCGTCACAACAGGACGACGGATAATGTTACGCCAATGAATTTGCATTTTTTACTCCTCCTCGTCCGTGCCATCACTTTCCATAATCAGATCAGCGTCAACACTTAAAAAGGTTTCGATGACTTGCAATGCATCCAGGGGCACAACCAATTTTTCAAAGCCCAACAGATCACGAATATTTAAGTAATTAGCCAATAACGCTTTCACATCGGCCGCATTACGGGCCGATAATTCCACATTATTGTCGTGTCCTGCCAATAACAACAAGGTGCTGTTACCCTGCGTCAGGCGATTCATCATGGTTACGATTTCTTTGGTTTTAGGTGCATCCATGCCAATGGCATCCAGTACAATAATGTCACCATTGCCAGCTTTCACAGATAAAGCTGAGCGCAAAGCGGCGCGCCGCATTTTGCGCGGCATCTTCTTTGTGTAATCGCGCACTTTAGGACCATGCGCCACACCACCGCCTACAAAAATGGGGGCACGACGGCTGCCATGCCGCGCATTGCCCGTGCCTTTCTGACGATAGATTTTACGGGTACTCTTGTTAATCTCTGAACGCCCCTTTGCCTTGTGCGTGCCTAAACGACGATTTGCCATTTGGCGCACCAGGGCTTGGTGCATCAGATCACGGTTTATTTTTGCTTCAAAGATGTCTGCGGGAAGATCAATGCTGCTAACTTCCTCGCCAGACATGTTATATACTTGAACTTGCATGACAGCGCCTCCGTTAACTAGCCTTGGCGGAATCTCGTAAAATAACGAGGCCACCCTTATGTCCGGGAACAGACCCTTTAATTGCCAGCAGGTTTTTATCCGGATCGATTTTCACAACCTGTAGATTTTGAGCGGTATAACGCTCATTGCCATAATGCCCAGCCATTTTCTTGCCTTTAAAAACATGCCCAGTGCCGGAAGTTGCTCCGATAGAACCAGGGGCACGCCACCGGTCTGACTGACCGTGTGTTTTGGGACCGCCCTTGAAACCATACCGCTTCACACCACCGGCAAAACCACGACCTTTTGTTTTGCCCGAGACATCGATCCGGTCGCCAATCTCGAATTGCGCTACTGTCAATTCTTGACCAGGTTCATAATCGGCTGCGCTCTTGGTGCGAAACTCACGGAGATAACGCAAAGCGGGTATGTTTTTGCTTTGCCTACGCTGTGGATGCTGCTTGTCTTTTTTTAATAGTCCGAGGTGACCCAACTGGCCTTTGGTTAAACGGCCGTCTTTAGTCTCTCCGTACCCTATTTGGATGGCATCGTAACCATCCGTTCTTTCTGTTTTTACTTGTGTCACAAAACATGGCCCGGCTTGAACAATCGTTACCGGTGTTGCCACACCCTGTTCATCAATAACCTGGGTCATGCCAAGCTTAACGCCTAGTAAACCTTTCACATTAACCTCCCGGGACTGTCAACTACCAGGCTAAAGTTGCATCATCCCATGTCCCACTTCACAGTGGCACATTTAACTTTATTTAGATTGAAATCTCAATATCAACACCGGCGGGCAAATTCAACCGCATCAGCGTATCAATAGTTTTAGAATCAGGATTGATGACATCAATCAAACGCTTATGGGTACGAATCTCAAAATGTTCGTGCGAATCTTTGTCAATGAACGTGCTACGACGAACCGTAAAACGTTCAATCTTCGTGGGTAAAGGAACCGGCCCAACAACCACAGCGCCAGTCCTTTCTGCCGTGCCCACAATACGTTTCGCGGATTGGTCTAGAACACGATGATCATATGCCTTCAAGCGAATGCGGATTTTCTGCTTTGCCATAATTGCCTCAGTAAGAGGGACGCTACCCGGTAGCGTCCCTCGAAAACTTCATTATTGAATAATCTTGGTGATGATGCCAGCGCCAACGGTTAAACCGCCTTCGCGAATGGCAAACTTACTACCTTGTTCTAACGCCACCGGGATGATCAATTCTACTTCCAGGTTCACGCTGTCGCCTGGCATAACCATTTCTACACCTTCCGGCAATGTAATGGCGCCTGTCACATCCATGGTACGGATGTAGAACTGCGGCCGATAGCCTGGGAAGAATGCCTTATGCCGGCCGCCTTCATCTTTACGCAGCACATACACCTCGCTCATGAATCTGGTGTGGGGGGTGATGCTGCCTGGTTTGGCTAACACCTGACCGCGTTCAATGTCATCGCGGGCTACGCCACGCAGCAGCAGACCGGCATTGTCGCCTGCTTCTACTTTTTCCAGAATTTTGTGGAACATCTCCATGGAGGTGACCACCACCTTGCGGATGTCTTCTCGCAGCCCGACGATTTCTACTTCACTCATCGGAGTCAAAGTGCCCCGGTCTACACGGCCGGTAACCACCGTGCCGCGCCCCTTAATGGAGAAGACATCTTCCACCGACATCAAGAATGGCTTGTCGGTATCACGGATTGGCGTGGGAATGTATTCATCCACCACGCGCATCAACTCCCAAATTGGCGCCAGTTCCGGCGCGTCTACATCACCACCCTCGTACTCCAACGCGGCCAGGGCGCTGCCGCGCACAATAGGCGTCTCGTCGCCAGGGAATTCGTAGCTGTCTAGCAGTTCCCGCAGTTCCAACTCCACCAGTTCCAACAGTTCTTCGTCGTCCATTTGGTCGATCTTGTTCAAGAAGATCACCATAGCCGGTACTTCTACCTGACGAGCCAGCAAAACATGTTCCCGTGTTTGCGGCATGGGGCCGTCTGGGGCAGATACCACCAGAATGGCGCCATCCATCTGGGCAGCGCCAGTGATCATATTTTTGATATAGTCACGATGTCCCGGGCAATCTACATGGGCGTAATGCCGATCTTCGGTTTGGTATTCCACATGAGAAATAGCAATGGTGATACCGCGATCCCGCTCTTCGGGGGCGTTATCGATTTGATCGAATGCCCGGAAGTCTGCCCAACCCTTCATGGCCAGCGTTTTGGTGATGGCCGCTGTCAGGGTTGTTTTACCATGATCGACGTGACCGATGGTGCCGATATTGACATGTGGCTTTTCGCGCACAAATTTTTGTTTGGCCATAATTTCCCTTTCCTCTCTAAAATTAAACTGTTTAGCACCGGATATCCCGGCATCTTTTAATAATTGTCTCTATCAACGGCCGCCGCGAATGACAGCCTTCGCAATATCTTCAGTAACAGGCGCATAATGAGAAAATTCCATCGTAAACGTACCCCGACCTTGAGTCATAGACCGTAACCGGGTGGCATACCCAAACATTTCAGCCAAAGGCATTTTCGCTTTAATGGATTGAATTCCCTCAACCCGGATCTCAATTCCCTCAATCTCGCCACGCCGTGAAGACAAATTGCCAATAACATCACCTGTGTATTCTTCTGGAGCTACCACTTCTACCGCCATCACAGGTTCTAATAAAATGGGCTGTCCTTTTTGAACACCCTCTTTCAGAGCCATAGAGCCGGCAATCTTAAACGCCATTTCAGAAGAATCAACATCATGATATGAACCATCATACAAAGTGGCTTTAATATCTACTAGAGGATATCCAGCCACAACACCACTATCCAAAGCCTCAACAATACCGGCTTGGGTAGGATTTATATATTCACGGGGAATCGCCCCACCCACGATACCGTTCTCAAACTCAAAGCCAGAGCCGGGCGGTAATGGCTCCAGGCGCAACACAACATGACCAAATTGACCACGCCCACCCGTTTGGCGCACAAAACGAGCCTCTGCCTTTTCCACAGTTCGCGTAATGGTTTCACGGTATGCCACACGCGGCTGACCCACATTTGCGCCCACTTTAAACTCACGCAAGAGCCGATCAATCAAAACTTCCAGGTGTAGTTCGCCCATTCCATATAAAATAGTCTGACCGGTTTGCTCATCAACTTTAACCTGGAAAGTGGGGTCTTCTTCCGCCAATGCTTTGAAGGCAATACCCATCTTATCCTGGTCCGCATTACTCTTTGGCTCTACAGCCAACTGAATAACCGGCGCCGGGAAATTAATAGATTCCAGAATGATAGGCGCATTACTATCACTGAGCGTATCGCCCGTAAACGTGGTCTTTAATCCCAAAATAGCCGCAATATCACCAGCCCGAACCTCTTTAAGGTCTTCCCGATGATCCGCATGCATACGAAGAATTCGACCAATGCGTTCTTTTTTATTCTTGGAGCTATTGATCACAGAAGTACCCGAGATCAATACCCCCGAATACACTCTGAAATAGGCAAGCCGCCCCACATAAGGATCGGTAACGATCTTAAAGACAAGCGTAGATAAAGGCGCATCATCTCTGGCTTCTCGCTTTTCTTCCGCTTCCGTAAAGGGATTGACACCTACAATTGCCGGCACATCTAACGGAGAGGGCAAATAGTAAACAACAGCGTCTAGCAAGCGCTGCACACCTTTATTACGCAACGCCGTACCGCATAAAACAGGAGTCACCTCACCACGAATCGTGGCCTTACGCAAAGCAACCCTCAATTCCTCAGAAGAAATTTCTTCTCCTTCCAGATACCGCATCATCAAATCTTCATCGGTTTCAACAATACGATCAAAGATGGCCTTGCGTGCTTTTTCTGCTGCCGGCCGTACATCTTCGGGAATTTCGACAATCTCTGGTTTAGTTCCTTCTATGTCCTCCCACACCGTCGCTTCCATCGTCAACAAATCGACAATACCGCGGAATCCCGCTTCACTGCCAATCGGCCACTGGATAGCGATGGGGTTAGCCTTCAAGCGTTCACGGATCATGTTAATGGTACGCACAAAATCCGCGCCCACCCGATCCATTTTGTTAACGAAGCAAATTCGAGGCACATTATATTCGTCGGCCTGACGCCAGACGGTTTCTGACTGTGGCTCCACACCAGCAACGGCATCAAAAACGACAATGCCGCCATCTAAGACACGCAAGCTGCGCTGCACTTCTGCGGTGAAGTCGATATGACCAGGCGTATCAATCAGGTTAATTTGATGACCGAGCCAAAACATGGTGGTCGCAGAGGACGTAATGGTAATACCACGCTCTTGTTCTTGCACCATATGATCCATCGTGGCCGTGCCGTCATGCACTTCACCCATACGGTGGATCATACCAGTGTAATACAAAATACGTTCAGAAACGGTGGTCTTGCCCGCATCAATGTGGGCAATGACGCCAATATTCCGTACTCGTTCTAAGGGTAAATCACTCATCAAATCAACCTAAATTCAATTATTTTCAAGCCTATCACTAAAAGCGCGAAAAGTGGGAGAAAGCCCGGTTGGCTTCTGCCATACGATGGGTATCATCACGCTTTTTCACAGCGGCGCCCTGGTTAGTAGCCGCATCCATAAACTCATTGGCTAACTTCTCAGACATAGAGCGCCCACCACGTTTTCTGGCCGCTGATAAAATCCAACGCATGGCTAACGTAACCTGGCGATGCGAATCAACCGGCACTGGCACCTGGTAAGTGGCGCCACCAACACGACGCGGTTTTACCTCAATTTGGGGGGTTACATTTTTCAATGCATCCTCAAATACTTCAAGAGGCGCCCGCTTGGTGCGCTGCTCCACTAAGTCAAAACTTTCATATAATACGTTACGTGCAGTGCTTTTTTTGCCTTTGTGCATAAGCCTATTAACAAACATAGCGACATGCATACTGTCATAACGCAAATCGGGTTCTATAATCCGTTTCTCAGGGCGATATCGTCTTGGCATTTCTTACTCTCCCAATTACCTTATTTTGGCGCCTTCGTGCCATATTTGGAACGGGCTTTTTTGCGGTCATCAACGCCATCTGCATCCAAAGTGCCGCGCACGATATGATAGCGAACGCCAGGCAAATCCTTGACGCGTCCACCACGCACCAGGACAACGGAGTGATCTTGCAACCGGTGGCCTTCGCCTGGGATGTAGGCTGTCACTTCGATATGATTTGTCAGGCGAACACGAGCAATTTTCCGCAAAGCCGAGTTGGGCTTTTTAGGCGTCAATGTTTTTACTTGTGTACATACGCCACGCTTCTGTGGCGCGCCTTTTGGTTGGCGCGTCCGCCGCTGCTTAAATGAATTATAGGTCCATTGCAAGGCTGGCGCTGTGCTTTTCTTTTTCTTCGCCGAACGCCCTTTCCGTACAAGCTGATTTATTGTAGGCACGCTTGCTTTTCTCCTTACTCAAAAATATTTCTCAATTCTTGATGTCATCTATTTGGATAATTGTGTACATCAATCGACGCGCTGTATGACTCTACAACGCGCCGTTATTTACCGACAAATGGAGGCCATCGTAGTTTATGATGCAAACTCGATGGCCTCCATGCTAATTACTTATTCAATTGGTAACACGGTAGTTACCGGGCTAAGTCAGTTAGCAAACATACGAAAGTGAATTTTACCACATGTAGTTATCTTGTCAACGAATTTCCCCCGGATTTTGTGGGGGAACGGCCGTTCTCATTTTCACTCTAGCAATGAACGGATTTCTGAAAATTAACGCCGGGAGCGGGCCAAATCCATCAGTCCGGTCCCCGCCCAACGACGATTCTTTTTGTCATCTTCCTTACCAAAACGGATCGTTTCGCCAGATTCTGTCTCTGCTTCCACAGCCAGCCCCAAGCTTTGAAGCTCTTTCACCAAAACGCGGAAAGAGGCAGGCACCCCTGGCTCTTCAATTGGCTCATTCTTGACAATAGACTCATAAGTCTTCACCCGGCCTTGCACATCATCTGATTTGACAGTGAGCATCTCCTGCAAAGTGTAAGCGGCGCCGTATGCTTCCAGCGCCCACACTTCCATCTCGCCAAAACGCTGACCGCCAAACTGCGCCTTGCCGCCAAGCGGCTGCTGCGTAACCAACGAGTAGGGGCCAGTAGAACGGGCATGCATCTTATCTTCAACAAGATGGGCCAGCTTTAACATATGGATGATGCCCACCGTCACAGGCTGATCAAACGGCCGTCCTGTTTTACCATCAATCAGGCGTTCCTTGCCAATCGTCGGCTGCGGAATGTGAGTCGCTATCGTGATTTTCGGAGCCAATGCTTCCAATGTCTCAAAGTCAGCCTTCATCGGATCAACCTGAACCTCTTCTGGCAAAATATCACTATATTTCTCCAACATCAGGCTAAACCACTCACGCATACACACCTCAATGGCATAATCATCATATTGGCCGTAATCCTGTTTGCGCAGCGCTTCCCGTCCGCCAAAGAGAATCTTGTCTGGATCCCAGCCGCGTGTCCGTAGCCACTCCAGGCCCACATTATAACGAGAGTAATGGTAATCGGTTTCCAAACGAGCCAGATCATAACCCATCTCTCCCAGCCAATTCACGACAAAGAGAGTACGAGCCGCATCATCATCTGCGAGCGATTCCAAATTATAATCAATCTCTGCCAGCCAATCCCAGGCCCAATTACTGACCACATCCCAGGCATGTTCCACCAGCCAGGCGCGGGCCAGTTCAGCGAAAATCTCCACCTCTTTAGCCCCATCAAACACGGGCGTAATCGCGCGGAAGCCTAAACGCTCGGCCGCCCAGCCCAAATGTGTTTCTAAAACCTGGCCAATATTCATACGGCCGGGCACACCCAGCGGGCTGAGGATAATGTCAATGGGCGTCCCATCATCCAGATAAGGCATATCCTCAATTGGCACCACTTTGGAAATGACACCCTTGTTCCCGTGACGGCCGGCCATTTTATCACCTTCAGAAATCTTACGGCGCTGCGCCACACTGACACGCACCATCGTCTCCACACCGGCCGGTAAATCCCGGTCATGCTGGCGATCAAAAACATGGACATCCACCACCTTGCCGCGAGCGCCATGCGGCAGACGCAAGCTAGAATCCTTCACCTCACGCGCCTTGTCACCAAAAATAGCCCGTAGCAGTTTTTCTTCAGGACTCAGCTCTTTTTCACCTTTTGGCGTAATCTTCCCCACCAAAATGTCATTCTCTTTAACATCAGCCCCTACGCGAATAATGCCACGCTCATCCAAATCTTTCAGGGCGTCTTCACTGACATTGGGGATGTCATAGGTGATTTCTTCTGGCCCCAGTTTGGTGTCGCGAGCTTCAATTTCATGTTTTTCAATGTGGATAGAGGTGAACTGATCCTCACGTACCAGGCGTTCACTGACCAGAATCGCATCCTCAAAGTTACCGCCTTCCCAAGAGAGGAAGGCCACCAGCACATCTTGCCCCAACGCCAACTCGCCAAATTCAGTGGAAGAGCTGTCGGCCAGCACGGAGCCTTTTTCAATGCGCTGCCCTTTCACAACTGTGGGGCGCTGATCGATGCAGGTACTTTGATTAGAGCGGTTGTACTTACGTAAATTGTAGGTACGCGGCCCATTCTCACCCATGACGACCACTTTGTCGCCCTGGACGCTGATTACTTCGCCCGACTCAGCGGCCACAACCACCTGGCCTGTATTGAGCGCAGCCTGTTTTTCCATGCCTGTACTCACAATGGGCACACCCGGCCGCAACAAAGGCACGGCCTGCCGCTGCATGTTCGATCCCATCAAGGCGCGGTTGGCGTCGTCATGCTCCAGGAAAGGGATCAAGGCGGCCGAAATACCCACAATTTGACGAGGGGCCACATCAATAAAATCTACGCGCTGCACAGAGGTGAAGCGGAATTGCTGATTGCGACGAGAGGAAACTCGTTTTTCAATCAACTGTCCGCGCTTATCCAGGATGGCATTCGCCTGGGCAATGGTGTAATGATCTTCTTCATCGGCCGACATATAAAGAATTTCTTCGGTAATGAACGGTTTGACCTGCACTTCCCCAATACCAGCTTCACGAATGGCGGCGATATGGTCTTCCGTGATGGTTTCATCAGCCGAGACGATAATTTCACCAGTCTCAGGATGCACAATATTTACGAAAGCATCATGATCTAACAAGGAATCATCAGCCGCGCTGATACTGTTTTTCACCCGGCGGTATGGGGTTTCAATAAACCCATATTTATTAACCCGGGCATAGGCAGCCAGACGACCAATCAGACCAATATTGGGGCCTTCAGGGGTCTCAATGGGGCAAATACGGCCGTAATGGCTGTGATGAACATCACGCACCTCGAAACCAGCCCGTTCACGGCGCAGCCCACCCGGGCCTAAGGCGGAAAGGGTACGTTTATGGGTCAGTTCGGCCAACGGATTGGCCTGTTCCATAAACTGGCTTAATTGGGAGCTGCCAAAGAATTCACGCACAGAGGCCACAACCGGCCGAATGTTGATCAAACTGATGGGGGTCACGCTGTCGCTGTCACGGATGGACATGCGTTCGCGTACCACGCGCTCCATCCGGCGCAGCCCCACCCGGATTTTGGCTTGCAGCAGTTCGCCCACTGTTTTCACGCGGCGGTTGCCCAAGTGGTCGATGTCATCCGGCCCTTCCAGACCGTTGTTGATGAGAATCATGCGCTTGATCATGCGCACAATATCATATTGGGTGACAGTGCGATGTTCCAGGGGCACAATGCCGTTTAGACCCAGGCGTTTGTTTAATTTATAACGACCGACGCGGGCCAGATCATAGCGGCGGCGATCATAGAGTTGTTCATACAGATATTGGGAAGCGTTATCAAAGGTGGGCGGGTCGCCGGGGCGCATTCGCTTGTAAAACTCAATAAGCGCTTGTTCCGCGACCGATTTATCAGGGTCCCAGGCAGGTTCTTGCTCAATGCTGCCTTGAATGTAGAGATGTTCACCATTGGTATCTACGTCTTCAAAAAGAGCGAGCAGTTCTGCATCGGTACCATCTTTTATCAATTGATTACCCGCTCTATCATCCACCGCAGCCATGGCGCGCAGGAACAAGGTGACGGGAACAGTGCGTTTGCGGTTGAATTTGACGGTGAGGTAATCTGTTTTGCGGGTTTCAAACTCCATCCAGGCGCCCCGATCCGGGATGAGTTTGCTCATGGCCAACGGCCGTCCCGTGGCCCGTTCTTCTACTACTTCAAAGTAAGCGCCCGGGGAACGTATTAACTGGCTGACAACCACACGTTCTGTACCATTAATAATGAAGGTGCCAGCAGGGGTCATTAAGGGAAAATCACCCATAAAAATATCTTGCACAATGGGCTGATCTTGATCCGTGCTATACAACATGCATGAAACGTTGAGCGGCGCAGCGTAACTCATATCACGCTCCACACATTCTTCAACTGAGTATTTTGGCTCACCGAACCAATATTTTAGATCAAACCCTTCTACTTCTGGTTGTTCACAAGGGAAGTACAGTTTTAAATCACCATTAAAGGATTCAATCGGAGAGATTTCATCAAATAGTTCAGCCAGGCTTTCATCTTTAAATATTTCAAAAGAATCTAGTTGAACGTCAATAAGTGTGGGCAGTTCTAATGGATCAGCTGTCCGTGCATACGTTTTGGTCGGAAGTTTTGACATTTATTCTCACCCTGCTTCCAGGACGGCCGTTTCTGCCGTCCTTAGAAAATTATAGTTGCGTCTATTAACCGCAAAGAAGGGGTGCAACACATCGGTTGCACCCCCGGTAAATTTACCTTTTAGGTCCACAAGCCATTCTGGTTTATTGCGATCCTTTGTAAATTAGTTTCCACAAATACGCGAACGCGCATTATAGTGACAATTTATGCCCTTGTCAAATCATTGTAAACGGCGAGGATGTGCTGCCCGGCCATTTCCCAACTGTATTGCTGACGTGCCCGCTGGCGCAGCTTTTGCCCCCGCCTCTGGCGCTGTGATGGATCATGGATGAGTTGTTGCAGCGCTGCCGTAAACGCCGTCACATCCCCCGCCGGGGCATAGACGCCTAAATCGGCCAGGTATTCGCGGTGGACGGGGGAGTCGTAGGCGACAATGGGCTGGGCCAGGGCCATGTAGTTGAGGACTTTACCGCTGCCTTCACTGCTAGACATTTTCGGGGCGACGGCAATATCGCCTAATGATAGGTAGAGAGGGGCGTCACGATATTCCACTTTTCCGGTAAAGGTCAGAATGTCCTGAATGCCCAGATTTTGGGAGATAGTTTCATAATGGGCCACGTTTGGATAGCCCATTAACAGAAAATGAACGTTTTCTCCGGCCGCTTTCAGACGCACGGCCGTTTCCAGCAAATGTGGAATGCCCTGATAATCGGTGAGCAAGCCCAGGTAGGCGATAACAAGGCGGTCTGGCGGGATGCCCAGCCTTTGTTTCAACGCCGCTTTTTCTTCCAGGGAAAAATTGCCGGGATCAAAACGCTCCATATTGGCGCAATCTGGCAGGGCGTGGAGGCGGTCGACCGGCACATGAAACTCCTCGTTTAATATCTCACAGGCGCGGTGTGAACTGGTGAGAATAGCGTCGGGAAACCAGTTGGTGATGCGCTTTTCTAACCGATGGGCGAGGGAATATAAACGGCCGTTCTCATCCAAAAAGTTATGATCCACCATCTCCGCCGTCAAACTGCCCTGGAAATCAAACACCAGCGGCACACGCAGCAGCTTCGCCAACACTCCGCCGATCAAGGCCCCTTCATGCATATGCCCATGAATAATATCCGGCCGGTAGCGACAGGCCACCTGCAACGCTTTAGCCGCCAAATACGCATCAAAGGCCAGTTTATGGCGCGAAGAACCCACTTCATAATCAGTGCGGTACGGTAAAGGGGCTGTGCGTCGAATGTCCAGGCCAGGCATGTCGCTTCCTTTATAATAGGTCACGATTGCCAACTCCTGGCCTAACGCTTGCAGAGCATACGCCTCTTCCAGGATGCGGATATGCCCGCCATAATCGCTAAAGAACGAAGTGGGAGCTACCATCAAAATACGAAAACGGCGCGGTTTGCGGGCGTCAGCAACGGCCGTTGTGGGGCGGGTATCGTTTGGCTGCATCATAAACAAAGGGGTGAGTCTTGGCTGGGGGTCGAATGACAACCCACTCACTCTTCTTTATTTGCGGCGGGAAGCCAGACTGCCCAAAAAATGAGACGACAGCGAAAACGACTCCATATCAGGCGTTTCAACTTCTTCCCAATTATTCTTTTCCCGCTGTTCCAACCAGGCTGCCCGATCCATAAAGGCCGCCGACATCATGGCGGCTAACAACTCCTCTTCCCCTTCCTGCACCAGGCGGCGCATCACTTTCAGTTCGTCCGTTAAAGCGTCTAACCAACGGAGTGTGGCAATTTTGTTCGACAAGGCTTCCTTCGCCACATCTTGCCCGCCCACAAGCGGCTGCGTACTCATGGCAAAGGGGACGCCGGCAAAACGCAGCATGTCGCGCCAGCCGGTGCTTTGAGAGATGGTGCGGAAAAGGGCCGTCGCCAGCAAACCAGGCGCCGTTTGCACACCGATCAGCAAGCCATCATATTCCATAGGATCAACAAAGTAAGGTATTGCCCCCAACAGCCGACCAAAGGTAACGGCCGTTTCCACTGCTTTAGGGTCTGCTTGGGGTGATGGCGACAGGCAAAATACCCCGTTTTTGAAGACATCGCCGCTGGCCGCTTCCAACTCGCTGCGCCCATCCACCAACCACTCAGCCGACAGAACGGCCGTAGCCCCCACATAATGCCCCTGCTTCAAATATTTCTGAGCCAACTTGAGGCTTGGCCCCTTGAGCGGCGTTAAATCCAAAACCAGCGTATGTCCTTGCACCTGATCGCCGATGACCGCCAGCAGCGCTTCTAATTCCACAAAGGGCACGGCCAGCACCAAAATATCCGCTTTGGCGGCCAACGCCTGCACCTCCATCTCCAGTTTGGTCACGGCCCCCATACTCAGCGCCAGGCGGGCCACATCGGCGTTGCGGTCATGCCCCACCACCCTGACATCCAGCGAGGATTGCTGCACCGCCAGGCCAATAGATGCGCCCAAACGCCCCAACCCCACAATAGAAATATTTTGTGCTTTCATGTTTCCTCTTCCATCCTTCGTTTTACCTGATGCTGATCGGCCGCAGTCAGAGAAAAAGCTGCGTCATCCGCGAAATCTACGGATAGTTTTCTTGTTTTTGTAGCGCTTAATGCTGATTATCCGCCCATTGGAGCAAACGCAGCAGGTGATCTTCATCGGTAACGGCCGTTTCCCTCACCCCATCCTGATGACGACGAATCAAACGGACGACTAACTCACGGCTGCCGGCCACGGAGGCCATCTCTGCGCCCCAGGCCGGATGCTGCGCTTTGACCACAAACGGCCGCTGCCAGCCCTGCCCGGAACCTTGCCCCCAAACGGCCGTTTTGCCCGGAAACGCCTTCTGCATCAACACAATCCACGACCGGCCCCACAGCGATAAAGGCAGGCGCGTCTTCCCCACATCATGCAGCAGCGCCGCCGTCAACAAATCCGGCTGCGTATACCCGCTTCCTTTTAAAGTACGCATCACTTGAAAACTGTGCCACTGTTCCCCCCGATCAAAACAGCAAAAAAGCGCAAACTCATTTTCAGACAGATGCGTCTGTATCTCCGCCAGCTGCGCTTCGTCCAGCGCTGGTGCAGCCAACGCCTCCCAGAACTGCTTCACCCGGTACCACAAAACAGTTTATATCCCCACCAGCGTCGTGGTAATAATGCTTGATGGCAGCCATACCAGGTAATACAAGACATCAATGCCCACCATCGGCAAAATAAAGATAACAGCCATCAAAATCAAAAAGCCATACTGCTCCAACGGCCGAAACCGGTAGGTCATATCCGGCGGCAAAATACCCATCAAAATCTTATAGCCATCCAACGGCGGAATAGGAATCAGGTTAAACAGCGCCAACACCACATTCAACCACACAAATTGGGACAGCAAAAAATCAAACGAAGGTATCATCTCATTGCTGCTCACAATCGAGAAGGTAGCCAAGCCCAGCCAAAAAGGTACAGACGCCAAAGTCGCCATCACAATATTAGACAACGGTCCGGCCGCCGCCACAATCGCCATGCCCGTGCGCGGATTGCCCTTCAAATTATTGGGATTCACCATCACCGGCTTGGCCCAGCCAAACCCGGAAATCAGCAGCACAATCGTGCCAAATGGATCCAGGTGTTTCAGCGGATTTAGGGTAATACGCCCCATGTGGCGCGGCGTGGGATCACCCATGCGGTCTGCAGTGACGGCATGGGCTAATTCATGAATGGTAAAAGCCACCAACAATGTCAGGGCGCGAGCGATGATAGTGGCTAAATTGAGGTTAAAAAACATAAGAACCTGCCTGTTTCGTTTTAAGGTAATCGAGTATACCCTGCCTCCACAGGGGCGGCGAATAGGGAAATAAGTCACTTCAAGGTTAATCATCACACCTTAATAACCTCAGAAGTTAGCAAAACCTGGCAAGTTTACAACGTGATCTGGTCAAGAAGTAAGCTTTGCCATGTAAAATAACCTTACCGTCAACTCCTTTTTGCAAGCCTGTCAGGTTTTTCGTCGAGCGCCCAGGTTGCCCCATTTGCCCGCTGGCCTATAATTCCGCGCATGGCTGTGAACGCATATGTAGAAATCCACCTGGGCGACATCGTTCGCTTACGCAAAAAGCACCCCTGTGGCAGCACAGACTGGGAAGTGGTGCGCGTGGGCGCAGACATTGGCCTCGTCTGCCAGCAATGCCAGCGCAAAGTTATGCTGCCTCGCGGCGACTTTAACAAACGCCTCAAAACCATCTTAAAACGTGCCGATGCGGAAGAATGATCGAATTTCTGGGAATACTCTACATCCTGACAGTGGCGACTCTCTCCCTGTTTGGCTTTTTAGGCTTGTTTACCCTCTGGCTTTACTGGCGTCACCGCCACGACAATGCCCCCTGCCCCCCTCTCTTTGCCGAGCCGCCTCCTGTCACCATCCAACTGCCCATCTTCAATGAAAAATACGTGGTGGCGCGGCTGATCAACGCCGCCGCCTCGCAAAATTACCCCCCTGAGCGGCTGCATATCCAGGTCATCGACGACTCCACCGACGATACCACCGCCATCGCCACAGAAATAGTAGAGGCATATAAAAGGAAAGGGATGCGTATTGATCTGCTGCACCGGGATAACCGGCAAGGGTACAAAGCCGGGGCCTTAAGCGCCGCACTGCCGCTGGCGCAGGGGGAGTTTATCGCCATTTTTGACGCCGATTTTGAGCCGCAGCCCGATTTCTTGCAGAAAACCATCCCCTATTTTGTCAACGAGCCATCATTGGGCATGATCCAGGCGCGGTGGGGACATCTGAATGCTGACCAATCGCCGCTGACGGCCGCTCAAGCCATCGCCCTGGATAAACATTTTGCCATGGAGCAGACGGTGCGCCATCGGGCCAACATGTACCCCAAATTCAATGGGGCTGGCGGCGTCTGGCGGCGCACTTGTATGGAAGACGCCGGTGGCTGGCAGGCGGATACCGTCTGCGAAGATTTAGACCTCAGCACCCGCGCCATTCTCAAAGGGTGGCAGTTTCGCTTTCTCAATGATGTCACCGCCCCGGCCGAACTGCCTACAAGCATGACGGCCTACAAAAGCCAACAGGCGCGTTGGGCCAAAGGCTCCACTCAATGCCTCGCCAAGTTTGGTTGGCAGATTTTACGAGACCGGCAGCACTCATTAAGGGCGCGTTTGTATGCGCTGATCACCATGGCAGCATATGGCGCTCATTTATTGCTGATACTGCTGCTGCTGCTGCAAATTCCGCTCATTTACGGCCGTTTTCATCCCCCCGCCGCCTTATTCACCTTTTCCCTCATCGCCATCGGGCAGCCGCTGCTCTTTGTGCTGGCGCAGCAGACGCTTTACCCAGATTGGCTGCGGCGGCTGCGCCATTTCCCCACCTTGTTGATCATAGCCATTGGCCTGGCGCCAAGTAACAGTCGCGCCATTTTACAAGCCATATGGGGCCGTGAGCATGTCTTTGTGCGCACCCCCAAGATTGGCGACCAGGCAGCAGGAAAACGGCCGTATCACCTCCCCTTTGATTGGATTATCCTCGCCGAACTATTCCTGGCCTTGTACGCCGTGGCCGCTCTGCTGCTGGCAATTTCTCAAAATAGTTGGGGTTCCACCTTCTTTTTAGCCACCTGCGCCCTCGGTTTTGGCTATGTGGCGGCGCTGAGTTTATGGGAACTGTGGGCATACAAATGACCTCAGCCATTGCTTTAACCCTCATCATCGTTGTGGTCGCGGCCGTTTTGTTCATCACGGAATGGCTGCGGGCCGATGTCGTAGCCTTGTTGGTGCTGATTGTCCTGGCCGTCACCGGGCTGGTGACGCCGGCCGAAGCCGTTTCCGGCTTTAGCAATTCGGCCGTCATCACCGTCTGGGCTATGTTCATCATCAGCGGCGGTCTGGCAGCTACCGGCGTGGCCAACGCCATTGGCGACCAGGTGCTGCGCGTCGCCGGCCGCCACGAACTGCGTTTGCTCATCGTCATCATGCTCACTGCCGCCTTGCTGTCTGCTTTTATGAACAATGGAGGCGTGGCGGCGTTGATGCTGCCCGTAGTTATGTCGATTGCCCGTCGCCGCCACATCCCCCCATCTCGCCTGCTCATGCCGCTGGCTTATGCCTGCCTGCTCGGCGGTTTAATGACGCTCATCGGCACCCCGCCCAATATCCTGGTCAGCGAGGCCCTGGATGAAGCCGGATTTGGCGCTTTGGGTATGTTTGACTTTACCCGCGTGGGCGGGCCGCTCATGCTGCTGGGGGTGCTGTTTATGGCTCTGTTCGGCCGTTTTTTGCTGCCCAAACGAGATGTGGAAAAAGAAACGGCTTCTTCGACATGGCCTGAAACGGCCGTTTCCCCCCCTTCTTCTCAGGCCAACGGAGATCGGTTTCAACTGGCAGAGCGCCTGTTCACCGCCCAACTGCCCGCTGACTCCCCGCTGGCAGGCAAAACATTGGCGCAAAGTCGCCTGGGGGATGTATTGGGCGTTAACGTCATCGGCATTATTCGGGGCGGACAGACCACCTTAGCGCCCTCATCAACGGCCGTTTTGCAGGCAGGCGACAGGTTGTTGGTCGTCGGACGGCGGGAGCAGGTAGACAGGCTGCGTCACCGCCAGTTAGATGTAGCCCCGGCCGCTATGTCGGGACAGGTAACAGGGGTAGAAACGCCTGTCCTGAACCGTGTCGAAGGCGCCGTTTTTAGCCTGATGCCCGGTTCCATCCTGGCCGGAAAAAGCCTGGCAGAGGCCGATTTCCGCAGACGCTTTGGCGTCAATATCCTGGCTGTGCGCCGCAATGGCGTCCTAAATCTACATGTGCAGGCCCAAGAAAAACTGCACGTTCACGACAAACTGATCGTGCAGGGCAATCCTGTGCAAATTGCCAACCTGGCCGCCCAACCCGACTTCACCCAAATTACCACTGAAACGGCCGAATTTGCTCAGTTGGGCGAAAACCTCCTGATCTTGCAGGTTCCGCCTGACTCCTCCCTGGTCGGCCAGACCTTGCGCGAAAGCCAGTTGGGGCAGGTCATGGGCCTTACCGTGTTGGGGCGGCTGCACGACGAACAGATCGAAGCGCTGTCTGCCACCAATGACACACTCCAGGCTGGCGATACCCTGTTGGTGCAAGGGTTGCCGGACGATCTGGCCACCCTTACGCAGTTGGCTACGCTGGAACTGGAACAAACTCCGGTGGCTGTAGCGACCCTGGAAACAGAGCAAGTGGGCCTGGTACAGGCCACCTTGTCGCCTTACACGGCTCTGGTGGGCAAAACCTTGCGCGACATCCATTTCCGCGAGAAGTTTGGCCTGACAGTGGTCGCCATCTGGCGCAGCGGCCACCCCTACCGCCACAACCTGGCCGATATGCCCCTGCGCCTGGGCGATGGTTTGCTGCTCTTTGGCCCTCGCGCCGCCCGCCCCATCCTGGCCGCCGAACCTGATTTCATTTTACTGGAAGCGGCGGATCAACCCAACCTGAAAACCAGTAAAGCGTCCGCAGCCCTGCTTATCATGGCTCTGGTGCTGCTGCCCGTCATTTTGAACTGGTTGCCCATCACCATTACGGCCGTCATGGGGGCGCTGTTGATGGTGATCACCGGCTGCCTGAGTATGGATGACGCCTACCGCCAGATTCAGTGGAAAGTCGTTTTTCTCATTGCCGGTATGCTGCCCCTGGGCATTGCCCTGCAAACGAGCGGGGCGGCTGATTATTTGGCACAGGGGATGATAACGGCCGTTGCCCCCCTGGGTATCCTGGCCATCTTAGCCGCCTTGTTTTTGCTCACCAACCTCGCTTCGCAAATCATGCCCAGCGCCGTCGTCATAGTCTTGATGGCCCCTATCGCCCTCAACACCGCCGCCGAACTGGCCATCTCTCCCACCACCTGCCTGATGACCATCGTCGTCGCGGCCGTCAGCTTCCTCAGTCCCATCGGCCAGCCAGCCAACATGCTGGTCATGGGTCCGGGTGGCTACCGCTTCTCCGATTATTTCAAATTCGGCCTGCCTCTAACCCTGGTCTTCTTCATCGCCGCCATGATCCTGCTGCCCCTCTTCTGGCCCCTGTGGTAACCCCCTTTCATCATCCCCAAAAATTTCCCGGCGATTAAAATCACGGCCGCCATTACGAAATGCGCCGTTACACTTTAAGAAAATAATCGAGCAACAACCCCATGAATAGCGGCGTCATTCTGAGCGAAACAGCCTGCCCTGAGCATCGCCGAAGGGAAGAAGCAACCTTTTACCACCCACCCACCCGAAGGTGGTATGATGTACAATTAGAGTCACAACAGTCACTTTGGTTAAAAAACGAGGTGAGATATGAAACCTTACCTTGATTTTGGCGTGTTTCAGATGTTAAGAGAGTATGCACATTTTCAACAGGTTCGGGTCTCCTTTGATACGAGTAAATGGGGAGGAGGCATCGATCTTGACCCTGAATTTGTCGATACAAAATGCAAGGCGCCAGCATAAACGGTCACACCCTGACAAGTCGGAGGAATTCATGACAACATTATTTGGCGGCATCGAAGCCGGCGGCACAAAATTCGTCTGCGCCGTGGGCACAGGGCCAAACGATCTGCGCCACGAAGTGCGCTTCCCCACCACCACCCCGGCGGAAACGCTGGGCAAAGCCATCGCCTACTTCCAGGAAGCGGAAACAAAACATGGGCCGCTGACGTCTATCGGCATCGCCGCTTTTGGCCCGCTGGACCCTAACCCCGCATCCCCCACTTACGGCCGTATCACCACCACGCCCAAGCCCCATTGGGCCAATACCGATGTGGTGGGTACGTTAAAGGAAGTATTCGCCGTCCCCATCGGCTTCGACACCGACGTCAACGGCGCGGCCCTGGCCGAACACCGCTGGGGCGCCGCCCAAGACGTAGACAATCTCATCTACCTGACCATCGGCACCGGCATCGGCGGCGGCGTGATGGTCAACGGCAGGTTGGTGCACGGCCTCATCCACCCGGAACTGGGCCACATCAGCCTGCCCCACGATTGGGAGGACGACCCCTACCCCGGCCGCTGCCCCTATCACGGCGACTGTCTGGAAGGCATGGCGGCCGGCCCGGCCATCGGCGACCGCTGGCAAACACCAGCCTACGAACTACCCGCCGACCATCCAGCCTGGGATTTGGAAGCGCATTATTTGGCGCTGGCGCTGCGTACCTTCATCTGTACCCTGTCGCCGCAGCGCATTATCCTGGGCGGCGGGGTGATGGAGCAGCCACAGTTGTTTCCGCTGGTGCGCCAAAAAACGATTGCGTATCTCAACGGCTACGTACAATCACCGGTCATTTTGCAGGAGATAGACGGCTACATTGTGCCGCCGGGTTTGGGGAATAAGGCTGGGGTATTGGGGGCGTTGGCTTTGGGGATGCAGGCGGTGGACAGTTTTCGGTGAACAGTGAACTGTGGATTGTGGATTGTGGATAGGGGATAGTTTTCAGGGGACGATGGCGGGTTAATCGCGACGGCCGCCGCCGAGCAGGGCCACATAGTAGAGCAGTTGGCCGATGGCGGACACGGCCGCGGCCACATAAGTGAGGGCGGCCGCATTTAAAACTTTGTTGACGCCCACCATCTCATCTTCAAAGAGGATGCCGTTGCTGGACAACAGCTTTTTGGCGCGTTTGCTGGCATCGAATTCCACCGGCAAGGTGATGAGGGTAAAGACAACTGCGGCCGCAAAGACGATGACGCCCAACCAGGCCAGGTAAAAGCCAATAGGACTGTTCACAAAAATATTGAGCATAAAACCACCCATGAACAGCAACGGGCCTAAACGGCTGCCCAGGTTGGCCGCAGGCACAAAGGCGCTGCGCAGCCCCAAGGGGCGGTAGTGGCTGGCGTCTTGCAGGGCGTGGCCCATTTCATGAGCGGCCACGCCGGCCGCCGCCACGCTGGGCTGATCATACACTGATTCACTCAGACGCAGCACTTTGCTCCGCGGATCGTAATGGTCGGAGAGGCGGCCGGGCACACGCTCAATGGTGACGTTGTGCAGCCCTTGAGCGTCGAGCAACGCCCGTGCCACCTGCGCCCCGGTGACGTTGCGCTGGGTGCGCACTTTGGAATATTGGGAAAAGGCGCTTTTCACCCGAGCCTGGGCATATAAGCCAAGCAGGAGTCCAGGAAGGGTGAGGAGCCAGAAGATGGGGTTATAGAACATAGTATCGGTGTACAGTGTACAGTGAACAGTGGTTAGTATGGATGGCGGTGGATGGGGATGGGGATGGGCGCTTTTTTTGTGTGGAGTTCGCTGCGTTTCTGGAAGTAGCGGTACAGCAACAAAGCGCCAGTTATCCAGGTGGGTAAAATCATGAACCATAAAGTTGAATGTGACAGTGCCATAAGAATCTCCTTTGCCAGTGGCAGCGCGGACAGCTTGTCCGCTTTT
>CAZXVH010000024.1:0-14407 GCA_964643965.1 uncultured Ardenticatenaceae bacterium | reverse complement strand
GCTCCTTTTTGTGGTTAACAGATTCTTACATAGATGAGGGTCGGTCGTCAAGACAGAAGCTCTGTTTTCCAATGGTTATCTGATGAAATTCATGGGGAACTAAGGAACAAGTCATAAATGAGGCTAAGGAAAGGGCTGCCCAAATATTTGAACTTCGCCCCAGGAGACCCATGACGGACTGCTGGTGGTTTCAATCCGAATGAATTGAATGTTTTCAACGGGGCTGTCTGGGGTAAGGATCAGCCAATCCCCCTGCTCTGTGACTTGCTGAAAACGGCCCAGTTCCACCAGACTGCCGTTGGCGCTGCGCCCTAAAAGGCGGTGGCTGGTCTCCCCGGCCGGCCATTGAGCCACCAGCAGGCGTATCTCGGTTATGGCGTATGTCTGCCCCAGATCCACTTCGAGCCACTGCGGCGCGTCACGGCCGGAACCCCATTGGCTGGCTTCGTTTTCATCAACGCTGTTGGCGGCAGGTTCGTCTGGCAGGGCGGCGGAGGCGGTGACGGCTTTTTGGTAGGCGAGATTGGCGCTGGGAAGAGAAACGGCCGTGCAGGGATCAGGCTGGTTTACGGGAGCCATCAAGTTCATGAGGAAGTGATCTTCATCCACAAAGCCCCAGGTGCGATCATCTACGCTGGCAGCGGCCGGATAATATGCCCAATACAACCAGCCATCAAAACCATAGGCGCATGATTCTGCCTGCCATTGCGTAATCACGCGGGCGGCCGGCATTAACTCAGAATAACGGTGGCGAAAGGCGCCATATTCTCCCAGCAAAATGGGTTTGGCCTGGTAGCCGGCCATGCCAAACGCCTCGACGTAAGCCGCCAAGTCAGGGCCACCGGGATAGGCATGAAAATCAAAGAAATCTAATTGGGCACGGGCGAGCAGCGGGGCGGTATCTACATACCAGCCCGGAGCGGCGATCTCTGGGGCAAAAAAGCCCATCGTCAGCAGCGCCGTCGGATCGTGCTGCATGATTTCTGCCCTCACTTCGGCAATGTAATGGAGCAGCCCTTCGCTCACCATCGCTCGCTTTTGGGCAGGGTCGCTCATGTCATAGCGGCCGGTGGTGGTTTCAACGAGTCCGGCCGTGAGGGATAGGGGTGGTTGATCGGCAAACATCCACTGCTCGTTTAGCAACTGCCAGCCTAATACCTGGTCAAAGGCGGCGCCGCGTTCGTTTAGCCCAGTTAAGAGGTCGCGCCAATACCGTTTTGTGGCCTCAACCGCGCCAGGCGTGAGATAGTACGAGTTGCGATAACCGGCGAAGACGTCGCCGCTTTGGGCGTTGGCTTGTTCGGCATAACCGCCCTGATCGGGTAAGTCGTTGGAGGTGAAGAGGATGAACAGGTTTGTCTGCCGGGCTGCGTTTAGCATGTCGGCGATGTTGTCCAAATATTCGGGGTTCAGGCCCACGTTATCGCTGTCGCCGATGCAGCCAGGCCCGGCGCTGCATGAATCCAGGAAGACGCGCACGGTGTTGTAGCCCAGGTCGGCCAATGCTTGAAAGTCGGCGCGGGTGCGCTCTGGATCGTAGACGCCGACTTTGAGGGGCAGGTTGCTCATGCTGCCGTTGTGAGGCACGTAGACGTAGTTGACGCCGCGAGGGATGAATGGCTCTCCTGTCTGCCGATTAAAAAATTCGGCGGGACTTTCCCCTATCTGGTGGATGGCCAGGCGGTGGACGGGCGGGGTGGGTGGTATAGACGGGGTGGCGGTGCTGGTGGGGGAAACGGCCGTTCCCGTTCCCGTACTTGTCGGTTCAAGGGTGTTGGGCGCAACGGCCGTTCCTGTAACTGTCGGTTCAAGGGTGCTGGGGGGAGATACGGTGGGGAGAACGGCCGTTGCCGGGGTAGATGGCTGGCAGCCACCTAGACAAAGGCAAAGCCACAACGCAATAAGCATCGCGCCTGCGGTATATTTATCGACCAGATGCATAAAGATAACTCTCCAAAGTACCATCTGATTCTTGCATATTTTACGCTTTCCCGTCAAGATTCAGAAGTGAGCATTTAGTCGCTCTGGAGATTTTTGAGGGTTTATGCAAAACATCTGTTTGTCTCCAGAGTATAAAACTCAAAAGTCTAAAACAGGAAAGGATTTATGAATGACAATCAATTTGGTTTACCAAAAGATTTAGACGATGGCCTCACACTCCGTTGGGCGACAGAAGAGGATACCGAAGCGCTGGCCAATTTTAATGTTCGCATCCACAGTAACCCTCCGGAGGAGCCAGCAACCTGGCTGGACCATTGGGTGCGTGATTTGATGAACGGGAAGCATCCCACCACAAAAGCACATGATTTTACGGTGGTAGTGGATGAGAATGCAGGCGGCAAGATTGTCTCCAGCCTCAATCTTATCTCGCAGCGATGGATGTATGACGGCATTGAATTTCCGGTGGGCCGGCCGGAACTGGTGGGCACTGACCCGGATTACCGGCGACGTAGTTTGGTGCGCAAGCAGATGAAAGTGATTCATGCCAAGAGTGCAGCGCGGGGCGAGATGGTGCAGGCGATTACGGGCATCCCCTGGTATTACCGCCAGTTTGGCTACGAAATGACCATTGATTTGGATGGTTATCGCCAGTATCACTTGAAGCGCACAGCGGAAAGCAAAGCGGTTGAAGAAGAGCCATATCGTTTGCGGCCGGCCACAGCGGCGGACATTCCTTTCATGAAATCATTATACGAAGCACAGCAGAAGCGCAGTTTGCTTTCGCGGGTGCGGGATGAGGCTTTGTGGCGGTATGAAATGGAAACCAGCCACCGGGAGTCCGCATATGCGCGGCATTTTTATGTGGTGGATGCTTCGGCAAGCTCAGCAACCGATGCTTCGACAAGCTCAGTAACCGATGCTTCGGCAAGCTCAGCAACCGATGCTTCGACAAGCTCAGTCACCGATGCGCATGGCCCCGTCGCCTATGTTGAGTTCAAACAGTTCAGCAATCTTTTTTCTGTGCGCGAGGTGGGTGTAGTTTCAGGCCACTCCTGGCGGGCGGTGGGGCTGTTTTTGCTGCGCTATTTTCAGCGGGAAGCCGACCGCCTGGGCGAATCGCTGCCCAAACCGATTGAGACTGTCTTCTTTCATCTGGGGGATGGGCATGTTCTCTACGAAGCGCTGCTGCGAGAGCTGCAAAAGATGCGTAACCCGTATGCCTGGTATATTCGGGCGCCGGATTTGCCAGGATTTATGCGCCATATCACGCCAGTGTTGGAAGCGCGGCTGGCGGACAGCGTGATGGCGGGTCACAGTGGCGAGACAAAGCTGAACTTCTACACGTCTAACATGAAGTTGGTATTTCAGCAGGGTAAGCTAACCGAAATTGGCAGTTATCAGCCGAAACGTTTGGAGGAAGGCGACGCTGCTTTTCCCAACCTGACGTTTTTGCAGCTATTATTTGGCTACCGCAGCTTTGCCGAACTGGATTATGCGTTTGCTGACTGTTACGCTAATGAAGAAACGGCCGTTCTCCTGCCCATTCTCTTCCCTAAAAAGTATTCAGACGTGACGGCGTTGGGGTGAAAGTGGCAAGGTGGCGAGGTGGCAAAGTGACAAACGGACTATTTGACGATTCGACGATTCGACTAACCAACCCCATTCTGCCTTTTGTGGAGAAACATGGGGCGTTTGTGCTGGATGGAGGGCTGGCGACGGAGTTGGAGGCGTGGGGCTGCGATTTGAACGATGCGCTCTGGTCGGCGCGGCTGCTGCGGGATGAGCCGGAGTTGATCAAGCGAGTGCATCTGGCCTATTTTCGGGCGGGGGCGGACTGCGCCATCAGTGCCAGCTACCAGGCGACGATTCCCGGCTTTGTGGCGCAGGGCATGAGCGAGTTTGAGGCGATTCGGCTGATTTGGCTGTCTGTGAACGTGGCAGTGCAGGCGCGGGATGAGTTTTGGACCGAACTTCGACAGGCTCAGTTACCCGGGCTTCGGCAGGCTCAGCCCTCGTTTAGAACCTCGTTTGGGCGGGAACGGCCGTTAGTGGCAGCCAGCGTCGGGCCGTATGGGGCGTATTTGGCGGACGGCTCCGAGTATCGCGGTGATTATGAGTTGGATGAGGAGGGTCTGGTCGATTGGCATCGGCGGCGCTGGCATATTTTGGCGCATACCCAGGCTGATTTGCTGGCATGTGAAACCATCCCTTCCTTTGCTGAAGCACGGGCGCTGGCCCGGCTGCTGCCAGAAACGCCGGGGCGCCTGGCCTGGTTTAGCTTCTCTTGCAAAGATGGGACGCATATCAGCGATGGTACGCCGTTGGCCGAGTGTGCTGCCTACCTGGATCAGTTTGAGCAGGTGGCGGCCATCGGCATTAACTGTACGCCGCCCCGCTTTTTGCCGGCGTTGATTCAAGCGGCATTTGCCGTCACACAAAAGCCCATCATCGTTTATCCCAATTCAGGCGAGACGTATGATGTGGCGCGTAAGCAGTGGCATGGCGAATCGGTTCCATCTGAGTTTGGCACGATGAGCCGTGAGTGGCGCAAGCTGGGCGCGGCGGGGGTGGGCGGCTGCTGCCGCACCCGCCCGGCCCATATTCAGCAGATTCGGGATCGGTTTCGGTGAAAGATGGCAGGGTTGCAAAGTTGCAGAGTGGCAAGGTTTTAGAAGTTCAACTTCTGGTAGAAGTTGAACTTCTTGGTAGATAACGGAGAGGTGACATAATGAAGCATATGAAATTGGCAGAAGCGGCATTGTATGTAACTGATTTGGAACGGGCAAGGATGTTTTATAAGAAGGCGCTGGGATTGGTGGAAACGGCCGTTTTCGATGATGCTGCCTTTCTGCAAATAAGCGAGGATGCCACGCTCATCCTCTTCCAAATTGACAAGCTGGAAGCGCGGGTGTCTGTGATTCCAGCCCATGGCGCACGAGGGCGGGGGCATGTGGCGCTGGCCGTTGCGCCCCATGAGATGGTCGCCTGGCGGGAGCGTTTACAAGCGCATGGCGTGGAAATCGAGCATGAGCAAGCGTGGCCGCAGGGAACCCATTCCCTCTATTTCCGCGATCCAGACGACAATAGTCTGGAATTGATAGACAATACCCATTACCCGCGCTTGTGGGCGAAATTTAATAAGGAGTAAACAGTTTACAGTGTACAGTTTACAGTAGCGCAACGACGACTGTTCACTGTCCACTGTTCACTGTTCACTGTTATGTGGGGTGAATTAGCAGCAATTGGCACGGCCGTTTGTTGGTCATTAACGGCCGTTTTCTTCAGTTATAGTGGACGGAAAATCGGCGCAGATGTGGTCAATCGCAGCCGCTTGATTTTTGCGCTACTCTTTTTGGCCATCATGCACATGTTGCTGGAAGGCAGCCTCTTTCCACAAGATGTGGCGCCATTTCGCTGGTGGTGGCTGGGCGTGTCCGGTATTTTGGGGCTGGTTTTGGGCGATACCTTCCTTTTTAAAGCCTATGTCATGATCGGACCACGTTTGTCCATGTTGATGATGTCCAGCGTACCTATTTTTAGCGTCCTGTTTGGCTGGCTGCTCTTTGATGAAAGCATTACCAGTGTAGAAATGGTCGGCATATTGCTGGCCGTGGGCGGCATTGGCTGGGTGGTGACGGAAAAGCAGCTGGGCCTGACAATGGTGGAAAACAAAGCGTATAAAGCCGGTCTCTTTTTTGCTTTGTTGGGAGCGCTGGGACAAGTTGCCAATCTGGTGACAGCGAAATATGGGCTTGTTGGCGGCTACCCAACGATTTCGGCGACGATGATTCGGCTGTTTGTAGCGGCAATTATTTTGTGGGGGATTGCGGCGCTGCGGAGACAGGTTGGCTATACGTTCAGGCAGTGGCGCAACAAGGAAGCCTTTCCGGCGATGCTGGCGGGGGCGTTTACGGGGCCGTTTTTGGGCATCTGGCTGTCGCTCATTGCCGTTTCTCTGACGCGCCTGGGCATCGCCTCGACGTTGATGGCGCTGCCGCCCGTCATTCTCATTCCGGTGGAATATTTTATTTTCAAGCGCCCGGTCAGCAACCGGGGCATCATCGGCACACTGCTGGCGTTTGTGGGAGTGATGCTGTTGTTTGTGAATTTTGGGGGGTAGTTGGGTAGTCGAGTAGTCGGGTAGTCGAGTAGTCGGGTAGTCGAATAGTCGAGTAGTGTGGTAGTTATTGTTAGGGTTAAAAATTTCGGCATGATGCATAATTGGAAAAACTTCTCAACAATTGCAAAATTCGCTCATTTCATCATGTTGACTCTTATCATTCCGCCTTTACTTTTGCCACCATCATTTGCAGGACGCCAAAGCCATGTGTGCTGGTTTCTTCGAGGGTGAAACCGGCTTTTTGCAGGGTAACGGCCGTTTCCCGGTTCAGATGGCATTCATGTTGTAAAGCAAACCAGGCCGGGTGCAGCCAATCGGTGAGGCGGCGACTGACGGGGTTTTGGCCGCGCACATGTTCCAGCAGATAGAAACGGCCGTTTGGCTTCAATACCCGTTTTATCTCTGCCAGGGCGGTCTCTGGTTCCGGGATAGAACAAAAGACCAGGGTGCTGACGACATTATCGAAACGGCCGTTGGCAAATGGCAAATCATGCGCGTTCGCGCAGCTGATGCCCAGCGGCGACGACCCCTCCCGTGCCACCGCCCCCGCCAGATGCGACGGCCGTAAATCAATGCCAGCCACAAACGCCACCCCGTTATAAAAAGGGAGGTTCGCCCCCGTACCCATGCCGATCTCCAGCACCACCCCATCCACCTCTTTTAACATCTGCTGACGTAATTTACGCAGGCTGGAAACTTCCAGTAACCATAAACCACGATCATAACTTTTTGCTTCTTTAGTAGACATAACTTTTCACTCGCCTTGCGCTACTTTTTGGAATCTTTTTCCGTAACGCACTATAATGATTGTAACGTGCAATCAAAGAGGTAACGAACCTGGACCTTTCAGGTTTATTCAAACGCTACTACCATAGCGAAACCAAACCTGACAGGTCTTAAAATATGTGCTCCTAAAAGCACAAAAGGAGATTTCAGATGGAATTTATCGGCCTTTTTTTATGCGTGATTGTGGTGGGCCTGATCGTCTTGTTAGCTGCTTCAATTCGTGTGGTTCAGGAATATGAACGCGGCGTCGTTTTCCGGCTGGGTCGAGTGATGGATGCTCGTGGCCCAGGCCTCATTGTGTTGCTGCCATTTATAGAACGCATGGTCAAAGTAGACCTGCGCACCGTCACCCTGGATGTGCCTTCGCAAGAAGCTATCACTGGTGATAACGTCACCGTAAAAGTGAATGCTGTGGTCTACTTTCGCGTGATTGATCCCTCAATGGCTATTATTGAAGTGGAAGATTACCGGCGAGCCACCTGGCAGATTGCGCAGACCAGTTTACGCAATGTCATCGGTCAATCCAACATGGATCAACTGCTGCAAGATCGGGAGATGATCAACGAGCAGTTGCAGCACATCATCGACGAAGCTACCGAACCGTGGGGCGTCAAAGTAAGCATCGTGGAAATCAAAGATGTGGAATTGAACCAGCAGATGATTCGGGCCATGGCCCGCCAGGCGGAAGCGGAACGGGAACGGCGAGCCAAAGTCATCCATGCTGAAGGTGAGTTGCAGGCATCGCAAAAGTTGTCTGAAGCAGCGCGGGTGATGAACCAGGAACCCGGCTCCATGACCCTGCGTTACTTGCAAACGTTGATGGAAATCGGCGTGGAACAAAATACCACCACCATTTTCCCCATCCCCATCGAAATGCTGTCATTGTTTATGAACAATATGAATAAAGACGGCAGTAATAAATAACTCAATACTCCCTAAACTTTGCGACGCACACTTCTCCCTCTCATTGCTTTACTTTTACTGTCTAGTTTGGCCTGCAATTTGCTGCAAGGCCCGCAGCAGCCAGTTATCCCCACCCCGCCTCCCTATCCCACCCAGGCAGCGCTGGTGGTTGACCCCGGCCCGGTAGTGGCGCTGCCAGAAGATGTGGTGTTTAACCCGGTGAGCAATATTGTACCGGCGGTGGATCCGGTGATCCGGGCGCTGCTGGATGAGGTATCTGACCAGCAGTTGGTAGCCTATGTGCAAACGTTGCAAACTTTTGATACGCGCCATACGCTCAGCGCCACCGATCTGCCGGATTCTGGCGTGGGTGCGGCTCGCTCCTGGTTGTATGAAGAGTTTCAGCGGGTGGGAAACGGCCGTTTACAAGTTGAGATTGATTCTTTCCCCCTCACGCTCAACGGCATCACCACCGCGCAGCAAAATATCATCGCCACGCTGCCGGGCAACGGCTCCGTCCCAGGCACAGTGGTGCTGTCCGCCCATTACGACTCACGCACCGTAGACGTGTATGATGGCGTCAGCCGGGCGCCGGGCGCCAATGACAACGCTTCCGGGGTGGCGGCCATGCTGGAAATCGCCCGCGTATTGAGTACGCAAGAATGGAACATGGATGTGGTCTTCATCGCCTTTGCCGCCGAGGAACAGGGCACACATGGCAGCCTGCATTTTGTGACGGACAGGTTGATTGAGCAGTTGGGCATAACGGCCGTTTTCAACAACGACATTATCGGCGGACGGGCGGGCATTCCGCAATCTATTCGCGTTTTTTCACAGGGGCCAAACAGCTCCCCCACCCGACAGGTGGTGCGTTACATGGATTTGGTCGGCGGCCTTTACACGCCGCAGTTTGGCGTGGACATGATAGACGCCATGGATCGGCCGGGGCGCTACAGCGACCACTTTCGTTTTGCCGATGTGGGAATTCCGGCCATGCGCCTCACCGAATCGGTCGAAGATGGGGAGCGGCAGCACAATGCCCGGGATACGGCCGACGCCATCGACTTTAACTATTTGCGACAGGTGGCGCAGCTCAATTTAGCCACCATTGCCTCTATCGTCGGCAGCCCGGCGCGACCAGAACCACCCACCATTTCTTCACTCGCCAATGCCGGGGAGTTTCTCTTTTCCTGGCCCGTGGCCACCGCTGCTGCCGGCTATGCCATCTCCTTGCGGCCGACAAACAGCGATGCTTTTGTGCCGTTCCGCTTTGTCAGTGCGGAAGAAGCAGGCCAGGTGGTGATCACGGGACTAGACCCGGCGGTGACCTATGCAGTTAGTATAGCGACGGTGGCTGAAAACGGCCGTGTCTCCCTTTTTTCCCCCGAAATTTTGCTGGAACCACAATAAAAAAAAGCGAGATTGGTTCAATCTTAGAGATTGAACCAATCTATATTCCCTGGGATACCGACGACCTGTCAAGGCCAAATTGATGGATAAACAGATCTGCTAAATAGCCATCAAAAGATGGTTGACAGGACATTCGTTAAATGCCGACTAAAAATCGCCGCCAGTCAAAAGGGTGACGCTGGTGAGGCCCGTGTCCGCGTCCTCAGCAATAGTGATGTTCAGTGACTCCCCATCTTCATTGGTATAATTGAGAAAGCCAGTGCCATCCATGACAAAGGAGGCGGCTTCATCAAAAGTCCAGCCTAATTCAGCCATCTCTCCATGATAAAAATCAATCGCTTCCTGGCCGGAAACGGCCGTTAAGTAAGAAACAATGCCGCCAAATGAGACGATCTCTGAGGCGTCATCCAGCATCGGCCAATCTGGGCTACCAGCGACGCTCTGGCCTTCGCAAGCGGCCGGCGGCTCAATATTGACCGCTTCGTTCACATCCATCAAATTCATTTCGATAAAAGTAGTGGCGGTCTTGAAGGGGGCGTCTTCGCCCAAATCGGCGGCAAAGGTCGAGCTGCCAGTCACCGTCATGATGGAACGCACCAAAAAGCCACCCACTTTAGCCACGTATAGATGGCCTTCGGCCGTTTCTACGCCCGCAGCTTCTTCCGCGGCAAGCGAGGTTTCGTCAAAAGTGTAGTGAAGCACAGCAATACCATTGATAGTGTCTTCGCCAACAAAAGTGACTTTATCCAAATCTTCGGTAATTGACTCAGGCGAGAAGCTATCGGCGAGTTCAGCGGTAGACATGGGGTTGTCTTCGCTAACAGGCAGCGCCATACAGCCCATTTCCGGTATTACGATGTAGCTGGTATCGCCGATTTGCACAAATTCCATTGAGCCAAATTCTTCCATCCCGGTCATACCTTCAGCAGTCATCACCATGCTGGTGGCGGGTGGATCGGCGCTAACGGCCAGGTTCATCACCATGGTTTGTGTGACCACAGTGCTATCAGCGAGCGTACCCACAATTTCCATGACCATCTCATAGCGATAGCTAGATAACTCTTCCAATTGGAGTAATTGCAGGTCTTTAAAGGCAACGGCCGTTTCTTCCGGGGTTTCTACGGTGGGAACAGCCGTCGGTTCCGAGAGGGCAGTAGGGGGCACGGTCGGTTTTTCCTGCGTGTTCACCTGTTCCTCAGCAACGGCCGTTTCCCCTTGAGCGGCTGGTTCGGCAACGGCCGTTGCCGGTTCATCACTGCCACCACAGGCAGCCAATACTACACTCAAAATCAACAACAAACTGATCATCCAATATATTCGTTTCATACAAATCCTCCTTAAGATTTGCTTGTCACATAATAAAAGGGCAAAGGGGAAACCCTTTGCCCTTTTCCACAAAGATACGACCAATACGGTATCAGAGTGTAAAAGTTTCGTCAACTCCCAGAACCAATGGTTGGGCGTTGGTGTGGCTTTCAATCAGCCTGGCCCAGGCGTGGGCGTCGACCTCAATGACCGGCCAGGTGGAATAATGGCAGGGAATAACCACTTTGGGTTTTAATAATTTCACCGCTTCCACGGCGTCGCCTGGCCCCATGGTAAAGTTGTCGCCAATGGGCAGCACAGCCACATCCAGCCCTACCTGACCAATGAGCGCCATGTCGGAGAAAAGGGCGGTGTCGCCGGCAAAATAGATGTGCTTCGATTCAGCGGTGATGATAAAACCTATCGGGTTGCCGCCATAGGTTCCATCCGGCAAACCGGAACTATGCAGCGCCGGGGTCAGCTTCACTCGACCAAAGGGGAAATGGTAGCCGCCGCCGGTGTTCATGCCATGAATGGTTTCGACGCCCTGTTTGTTGAGCCAGCCGCCAATTTCCGGCACACAAATGACGGTGGCCCCAGTGCGTTTAGCCAGGGGGGCGGTGTCGGCGATGTGGTCGCCGTGGCCGTGCGTCTGCAAAATGAAATCGGCCGGCACATCCGCCACTGCCAATGTCGCTGAGGGATTGTTGCCGGCGAAAAAGGGGTCCACGACAACGGCCGTTCCCCCAATATCCAGGGTAAATGTGCCATGTCCGCGCCAGGTAATTTGAATAGTCATGAAAACCTCCTATGGTGTGTTTGAGTAAGTAAAATTAAAAAACATACGTAACCGAGATTAGAGAGCAAAGATTAAAGATAGACACTCGCTCATTCCTCAATCTTTAATCTTCCGTAAGCTATTTTAACCCCATTCCTAAATAAAAAAGTCTTTAACCATAATGACAGTATAGGCGTCGAGAATTATGTCGTCAACTCAAATAACAGTGACAAAGATCATTTTTATTTACCTCAAAGAGGACTATTTTCCTATTGGCTCTACTTTTTCTGTCTGCGTCAACTTGTATACTGTTAGCATCGAAAACAGTTTGGGATTTCGCTAAAGATGAAAATCCCGACCAAGCGAAAAAACAAACCACAAAAAAATAGTTTGTTGATTCATCGGCACACCCCAAGACACTCCCCTTCCTGCTTTCATCCCAGCCTCTTTGTAAAAACCCTGTGCCAAATGTGTAACTGGTTGGCAGGTTGTTCACCTGCCTGAAATTTATCGTCAGGTTTAGGCTGACGCCCCCAAAAGGAAGGTGAGATCATGCGTAAACGAATGCTTTGGCTTGTGAATGGCTTTTTGATCATCGGTACAGCGGCTTTACTGATAGGCAGCGGGGTCACAAAGCCCCAAGCCGTCATTGCCGAACAAAGTTTGCCCGGCCCAGCCCCCGCTGTCCAGCCGGTAACGGGGTTGGCCTATGTTACTTTTTCCGAGGGGAACGAGAAAGCAGCCAGTGGGCAGGTAGCCACCACACAAAAGGTTCCTGCCAACGAGACTGCATTGTCCCCCAATAGCACTACAGAGGCGTTGTTTAGCCAGCCCGAACCGCCCAGTTGCGAAACAGACCAACTGATTGCTGCCCCAAACGGCCGTTACCTCATCACCCAATACAACTGCCACGCCGACACCTTCTTTCAACTGGCAGACCTGGAAACAGGGGCGGATCCCATTGTCGTCAGCCGCAGCTATTTCCTCAATTGGTCGCCTGACGGCAATTGGCTGCTTTATCGCAACATGGATAAAGGTGAAGTGTGGCTGATGACGGCCAATGGCAAAGAGCAGTTTCTTTTAGACGTGCCATTTGGTACTTATGGCGCTTCCTTTACCCCCGACGGGCAGCAGGTGATTTATACCGCCAGCCGTGGCTTGGGCTTTGGCAGCGAGATGGGCATCCTCAATCTGGTGGATGGCCGCCGCACCCTGTGGCAAACAGACCCCCACCATATCTTTGCTTATCCGGCTATGGCTGAAAACGGCCGTCACGTAGCCTACATCTTAATGCCCGACAGCAACATCCCCTTCACCACAGGTGAACTGTGGCTGGCTGATGCTGCCGGTAAACCCGCCGCCTTGTTAGACAACCAGGCAGACGCGGGGCGGGGCTACCCGCCAGTGTGGACAGCAGACGGCAATGGCGTTACCTATATTCGCCGGGAAAACCCTGAGATGCCGGGGGCGGACCAACAAGCCAACGCCTTGCACAGTAATATCTACCAGGCGAATGCCGCTACAAAAACCATCACCCAGCTGACCCACTTTGAAGAAAGCATGGTCTACGATATTGCCTGGTCGCCCGACGGCCGTCAAGTGGCCTTTACTGCGCAAGATGCTATTTGGGTGATGGAACCGGGTCAGAAACCAGCCCAGGTAAGTCCAGCGGACACCATTGCCCGGCATCCCACCTGGCTGGTAGATGCTGGTACGGAGTGAGATGATGATGCCTAAATTAACTTTTGTTTTTCTTATTTTGAGCCTTGCCTTCATTGTTGGCTGTCAGGTAGCGGAACCGACAACCGCACCTGCCACGCCCACTGTAACTGTGGCGGTTGCAAACACAACCCTGGCTGCTGCGACTGAAGAACCAATGCTGGATAGGGTGGAAACGGCTACAGCCACATCTACCTCGCTGCCTCTGCCCACAGAAACAGCCATGCCTACCCCCTTACCCACATTCACACCTACTCCAGACCCGGTATGGAGTATTCTGTTTACTGGTAGCCCTTGTTTCGCGACGGCTTCTGATTGTTCGCCGTCACCTGATTCCCCACCCACTGATAACTATTTTATTTACAGTGACGGCACCGAGTTGCAACTCTTGAGTGAAATGGGCATTCCATACAATATGGAAGATACAGCAATGATGGGTGATACAGTAGAGACTATTCAATTATCATCAGACCTTAAACGTCTTGCTTACATGGAAGATGATAATCATGGGCATTTCCGATTTTGGATTGGCGATGTTGGCGGCGATAGTTTTACTGAAGTTCCAGGTAATGCTGAAGGGTTTTGGCCTTACAGCTTTTTTGGCGACGATCCCAACTGTTTGGCTGGTTTTGATGATGAACTGGAGAACGGCGAAGTTGTGGTGTCTCTTTATAAAAGCTGTATAGGCGATACCGAACCTGCTTTGGTAGAAACGGTCGTTCTGCCTTTGAGCCGTACAGGTTCACAATACCTGCTTTCACCGGAAGGGGACAAATGGGCAGCCTACATGATTGGAAATTCTACATTGGACGAGAAAGCTGTTTTGCATGTGCATAAAATCGGGGACTCCAATCCACCACAACCGATATTCCAACAACAAACTCCTACTTGCACGAGTAGTATGCATTGGCAGGATAACCAAACGCTTGAATTTCTATATACCAGGTGTGATACCACACGCGACCGGTTGACCTATTTTTATGTAATTGATTGGGAAGGGAAAGCGTTAACAACACGATATGAATTGCCTGCATTGGAAGTTCCCCACCCTGTTAGAGCAAGTTTTTATACTGTGGATATTGGAGATTGGTTTGCGGATAACAATTTGTTTGTTTTTTCCATTTCCAGATATGGTGGCCCAAGCCCCGCATTCAACGGGTTATACATACTTAACTTAAATACAGGAGAAGTTCAACAGATTCTTTCTAATACTGTTGTTTTTGCTATCAATGTGTGGTTGCCAGCCACCACACATATCGAGGATTAAATCATGAAAAAATTAAATCATATTATTTGTATAGGTCTTTTTCTCGGATTGACGATTATTGCGATATTAACTTTACTGCAACGTGCAGAAGCACAGCAACAAAATGCAGGATTTTTATATCCTCCATATTTTGGAACAAGTTACATTAGTTCGGTTTTTGATCATGAATATCCTTTAT
>CAZXVH010000023.1:0-52807 GCA_964643965.1 uncultured Ardenticatenaceae bacterium | reverse complement strand
GACTACCAGACTACTCGACTATCCGACTACTCGACTACCCGACTACCCGACTACCCGACTACTCGACTACCCGACTACCAGACTACTCGACTACCCGACTACCAGACTACTCGACTACTCGACTACCAGACTACTCGACTATCCGACTACTCGACTACTCGACTACCCGACTAAAACGTGATCATTCAGTCGGTCAATGGTATCATCTTCACAGTCGTATCAACCATTTAACCATCCATTCAGGAGAACAGCATGACCGCACATTTACTATCCGTCACCCTACAAACAAACCTTAATGAATTATTGACCTCACTCTCATTTCTGGTGGTCGCGATCATTATTTTGAGCCTCTTTTTTTTCTGGTGGCGCAATGTCAGCGACAACGACCTGGATTTAGTTAAAGAAGCGGACGCCAACCAGGTAACTGGGCCAGCAATAACCGGCGCTGAACCACCAGAGCATGTCCAGGCTGAAGCAGAAGCCATTGCCGAGCAAAAAATCATCGCTGCCGCTGCGTCCGTTCACCATGAGCAAGTAGAACTGCCTGAAGCAGTCATCGCCACACTCTCCCCCGAAACAGTGGACATGGTTGAAGCGGAAATTGCTGCAGAACAGGCGGAAAGCGCGGAAGCAGCAGCGGAAACGGCCGTTAAATAAGCTGCATTGCCAACCATTTAGCAAAACCCGCCGGAAACCCATCTGACCCAACGCGGGCTTTAAACAAAAACCACATTCTCACAAACCCATTCAACGAGGCGTACAGGGATGTGGCTTTCCCTCCACGACCCTGGCGCTCTCTGCGGTAACTTGATTTTCAAGGAGGAAAACCCATGAAATTTATCGACCTCACCATTCCCCTGGGCATTGGCACACCCCCCTGGCCTACCTACGAACCCTTGCAAGTGAAATACTTCAAACGGCTGGCGCCCAACGGGGCCAACGGCCAGGTCGTCACTCACAGCAACCACATCGGCACCCATCTCGACGGCGAAATTCATTTTTACACCCCTGGCAAAGACATCGCCAGCCTCGACTTCGACTTCCTCGCAGGTGAAGCCGCCATCGTGGATCTCAGCGACATCTGCGGCGACTACGATATCTACACGCCTGAAATGATTGAAGAGCGCGTGGAAGTGCGCGAAAACGACATCCTCATCATCCACACCGGCTATCACCATTTTGGCTGGGATCAACCCTACGGCAACGAAGTACGCTACATGGTCATGCACCCCGGCCCCGACGAGCGCTTTGCTCTCTGGTGTCAGGAGAAAAAACTCAAATGGATCGGCGTCGATTGTGGCAGCGCCGACCATCCCATGAACACCAAAATTCGGGATTGGATGCCCGCCCAGGCCGAAGATTGTGACGCCCATTTCCGCCAGAAATACGGCAAATCCCTGCCCGACTATTTCACCAAAGATATGTACCAGATGATGCACTTATGGATGTTTGACAAAGGCATCATCCACGCCGAATGTGTGGGCGGCGACATTGACCTGCTTCTCAACCGGCGGGTACAGGTGGGCTGCTTCCCCTGGCGCTTTGTAGACGGCGAGGCCAGTATCGCCCGCATCGTGGCCATGGTCGATGACGACGAATATGAAACCCTCATGGCGAAGAAAGCCACCATGCCCCACACCAAATACGGCGACTGCTACGACCCCGTACACGTCGAACGGCTCGGCGGACGGGGTAAGGTTTATTAACGAAGGCTGAGCCTGTCGAAGCCGTCGAAGCCGCAGTCGGGTCTTGCGAGACATCAAATAAATCTTGCTCTTCCTGACCGCCTCTGCCTTCGACAAGCTCAGGCGACGGCTGCTCTCTAATTTTACTCCCCACTTTTCCATGAAGGATACGCTATGCACGAACCATCCCCTGGTTTACCGGAATTTGATTATGTTAAGCCCAACTCGTTGGGCGAAGCCTCCCAATTTTTAGCTGCCCACGCGGGCGCAGCACGGCCGTTTTTGGGCGGCACCGATACCTTTGTCAGAATGCGCAACGGGGCGTGGTCGGACAACTACCTCGTCGATGTCAAGCAGCTTGAGGGCATGGGCGAGATTGCATTTGACCCTGACAACGGCCTGCGCTTTGGCGCGGCGGTGACTATGAATAAAGTCATCGCTTCACCCGTTATCAATGCCCATTATCCCCTCCTCGCCCAAGCCGCTCGCACTGTTGCCAGCTACCAATTGCGCAATCGCGCCACGATTGTGGGCAACCTCTGCAACGGTTCCCCTGGCGGCGATACGACCGGAGCTTGCCTTGTTTTGGGTGCTGTTTTAGAGGTGCATGGCGTAAACGGCCGTTTTCAACTCCCCCTCACCAATTTCTTCAAAGGTCCCGGCCGGACGGCGCTCAACCCTGGCGACATCGTAACGGCCGTCACCTTTCCCGTGTTGCCCGCAGGCAGCGTAGGCCGCTACCTTAAACTGGGGCGTAACGCCTGGGGCGACCTGGCCATCGTTGGCGTCACCGCCTTTGCCTATCCTGCTGCAAAACGGCCGTCTGGCTACACCTTCCGCCTGGCGCTGGCTTCTGTGTCGCCCATCCCACTGGTTCCGGCAGAAGCAGAAGCCATCCTGTCCAGCCAGCCCATCACCACAGAAATCATCGAGCAGGCCGCCAACGCCGCCATGAACGCCTGCACGCCCATCAGCGATACACGCGGCTCCGCCCGTTACCGGAAGCAAATGGTACGCAATCTCACACGGCAAGCGGTCACTGAAGTTTGGCAGGCGCTGTGATGAACGTTTTTTTTTACAAAGAGACAAAGGCACAAAGAGACAAAGAAAAAGCTTTTAAACCTTTGTTCCTTTCACCCTTTGTTCCTTTGTAATAAATCTTTTTGAGGAGAAACCTCTATGTCCCACCACACCATAACTTTTACCATCAATAACGAAACAGAAGTTGTTACCGTGCCCTCCCACATGACAATGCTGCAAATGCTGCGCGAGAAGCTGGTACTGACTGGCACGAAGAATGGCTGCGCCGCTGGGGAATGCGGCGCCTGTACGGCGCTGCTGAACGGCGAACCAGTGAATAGTTGCCTGGTTCTGGCCGTTGAATGTGATGGCGCCACAATTACCACGGTAGAAGGGTTGGCGGAAAACGGCCGTTTAGCCCCCATCCAACAAGCCATCCAGGAATCCGGCGGGGTGCAGTGCGGTTTTTGCACCCCTGGCATCCTCATCTCCGCCCACGCCCTGCTCCAGCGCAACCCGAATCCCACTGACGACGACATCGCCGAATCTATCTTGGGAAACTTGTGCCGCTGCACCGGTTACGTGCGTATTATTGAGGGTGTAAAAGAGGCGGCGAGAATGGAAACGGCCGTTGGTTAAGTTACACGGTCACAAAAAACCATAAACTTGGTACAACTATATTTTTAAAAGTAGGAGAAACACAGTGAAAAGAATCGTATTAATGGCCTTCATCGTATTGATTGCTGTCTTTTTAGTCGCTTGTGGTGGGCAGGAAATTGCCAACATCCCGCCAACCTCAACCGCAACAAGCCAACCCACAGCGACCGAAACAGAGACACCTATTCCTACCAACACGAATACACCCACACCATTGCCAACAAATACACCTCAACCCACAGAAACGCCAACAGCAACACCTACTGTATTTTCACCAACATTAGCAGAAGTAGAAATTGCAGAAGAAGCTGGGTTCTCATTTCAACCACCCAGCAACTATTTAGTTGAAATAGATAAAAACCAAGTTGGCTTATCCTATGATGACAAAGATATTCTGATTTTCATGGCGACCAATCCACCTGATGGCAGCACAGTTGAAGAAGTTTTGTCAAACTTTATTAACAGAATCAACGAAACCGCAGGCGACCTTGTTGCAGAGGAACCTGAAGCTTTCCTAATTGACGGGATTGAAGGTATTTCAGCAAATATATCAGGCGTGCAGTGGGATAAAAATATTGAGGGCAATGTGATAGTTGTGGCTCCCAATGAATCATTGATCTTTCTTGCTCAAGGATTGGCAACAAACGGCCGTTGGGAAAGTGAAGGCGCTCTCCTCTTTAATGCCGTGATTGATTCTGTTTCTTTCATCAGTGAGGACACAGACAACACAGAAGAACCCCTGGTCATTGAACCAGACGCAGACTTTCCATTACCAATACCCGTTGGCAAACCGGCATCTGAATGGGAAGGAATTGCAATCATGCCTCAGGCCATTGCTGGCGAAGGGGATAGTGGTGGTTATTCCTTCATTATTGAGGCAACGAAAGATGAAATTCAAAGCTTTTACGAAAATGAATTAAGTAACGCCGGTTGGGAATTCTTAGCAACTGGTGAAGGAGAAACAGGCGCCATATTCATGGTCTTCCAAAAAGGTGATGAAGCAGCTTCCGTATCAATTATTCCTGTCAATGACCACATCATGTATGTCATGATTGTGAAATAGTAACGGCCGTTGTCAGAGATTTACTCTTCCTCTCCGTGATTCTCTGTGAAATCTCTGTGCAACTCCGTGTTCCCGCTTTAAAGGAGAACTCCCATGCAACCCATTGAACGCGAGAAAACACGCGGCCCTGTTGGCCAAAGTGTGCCGCGCAACGACATCGACGAAAAAATCACCGGCGCTGCCATTTACGCCGACGACATCCGCTTTGGCGCCGACTTGCTCTTCGCCCGCATCAAACGCAGTCCCCACCCCCACGCGCTCATCAAATCCATCGACGCCAGCAAGGCGCTGGCGCTGCCCGGCGTCAAAGTGGTGGTGACGGGCCACGATTTCCCCAACCACATCGGCCTCTATCTCAAAGACCGGCACATATTTGCCCGGGACCGGGTGCGTTTTGTGGGGGAAGCGGTGGCCGGGGTGGCCGCCGTCAGCGAAGAAATTGCCGAAAAAGCGGTGGGTCTCATCGAAGTGGCATATGAGCCGCTGGAACCGGTCTTCGACCCCGAGTACGGCGCCTCGCCGGCAGCGCCGCTCATCCATCCTGATTTGGGCAACTACAGTGCGCCCAACTTCATCTTCCCCCAGCCGGGAACCAACATCGCCAACCATTTCAAAATCCGCAAAGGGGATACGGAAGCGGCGTGGGCGAATTGCGCCGCTATTGTGGAGCGCACCTTCCGCATCCCCCACATCCAACACGTCCCCATCGAACCTCACATCGCCACGGCCCAGGTGGCTCAGAACGGCAAAGTGACGCTGTGGGCCTCGTCGCAGTCACCCTTTGCTCAGCGCGATTTGATCGCCAAGACGCTGGGCATTTCCCAAAGCGACATGCGCGTGATTGCGCCATATGTGGGCGGCGGTTTTGGCTGCAAGGCGGGCGTGACCATGGAAGCGATGCCGGTCGCCATCGCCACCAAAGCAAACGGCCGTCCAGTGAAACTACGCCTCACCCGCGAAGAAGAGTTCTACACCAACTTCGTGCGCCAGGGCGTGGTCATCCACCTGAAAGTGGGCTGCGACGCCGAGGGCAACCTGCTGGCGATGGAGAATACCATGTATTGGGATGGCGGCGCTTCGACTGAATATGGCGTCAATATCACCCGCGCCGGCGGCTACAGTTCCACCGGCCCCTATGACATCCCCAACGTCAAGACCGACAGCTTGTGTGTCTATACCAATCATCCCATCGGCGGCGCGTATCGCGGTTTTGGCATGTCGGAACTGCACACGGCCGTTGATCAATGCATGGATGAGTTGGCGCTGAAAATCGGCATGGATCAGGTGGCGTTTCACCTGCGCAACTGCGTACAGGGCGGCGACTTGCTGGTGACAGGCATGAAGATGCACCCCATTGGCCTGACGGAATGTATTGAGAAAACGGCCGTTGCCATCGGCTGGGGTCACAAAGCGCCGCCGTCAGCCCCGAACAAACGGCGCGGCAAAGGCATTGCCCTGGCCTGGAAAGCGCCGGCCATGCCGCCCAACGCCGGCTCTTCCGCGTGGCTGGAGATGAATGAAGACGGAACCGTCACCCTGGGGCTGGGCGGGCAGGAAATCGGACAAGGCGCATTTACGGTGGCGGCGCAAATGGCGGCTGAAACGCTGGGCGTGCCGTATGAATCGGTGCGCGTGGCTGGCCCGCTAGACACGCAGTACAGCCCGTATGAATGGCAAACCGTCGCCAGCCGCCTGACGTGGAGTATGGGCAACGCCATCGTGGCCGCCGCGCAGGATACGCGCACACAAATCCTGGAAACGGTCGCCGAAGCGTGGGACGAGGATGTGGCCGATTTAGACCTCATCAACGGCATCGTCATCTCCTACAAAACGGAGAACGAGACCAGTCTACAAAACATCGCGGTTTACGGCTTGCCCAACGAAGATTTTACGGAATGGACGGGCGGTCCCATCATCGGGCGCGGCAATTTCATGCCCACCTACGTCACCGGTCTCGACGCCGAAACGGGCCAGGGCGACCGCGCCGTGGTGCATTACACCGTGGGCGTACAGGCGGTGGAAATTGAGGTAGACCTGGACACGGGCAAGATTGAGATTATCAAGGGCGTGTCGGCCTTTGACGTGGGCAAGGCGATCAATCCCGAACTGGTGAAGGCGCAAATCGAAGGGGGGTTTGTGCAAGGGATGAGTTCGGCGCTGTTTGAGGAGATTCAACTGCGCGAAGGCGTCATGAAGAACCCTAGTTTTGTGGATTACAGGATAGCAACGGCCGTTGACATCCCGCATAAAATCGAATCCATCATCGTGGAAGTGCCGCAGGCAGATGGGCCGTGGGGCGCTCGTGGCGTCGGCGAACACCCCATGATCCCCACCATCGCCGCCCTGGGCAACGCCATTTATGACGCGGTGGGTGTGCGCCTGGAAGGGCCGCCTTTCTCCGCCGAAAAAGTATACCTGGCGATGTTGGATGCGGGTGTTGTGACGTAGGGGCGGGACAATTGGGTGATATGTTTGCCCAATGAAAGGTCTTGTCTCCCAATTGTCTCGCCCGTGTGTTAATCTTGCTGGGCGAGACAGGCGGGAGAGAAGTTGGTTTTGCATGGCGAAATAGATTCCCCGCCTGTCCCACCCCTACCCTGTTGTTGACATTTTTATTTTAAAAGGAATTTACATGACGTTACCACTTGAAGGCTTGATTGTACTGGATTTGACCCGCGTCCTCGTTGGCCCCTACGCCACCATGATTTTGGCCGATATGGGCGCAGATGTGATTAAGATTGAAATGCCCGGCGCCGGGGACGACGCCCGCGCCTATCCGCCGCACGTCAACGGCGAGAGCGCCTATTTCATGAGTCTCAACCGCAACAAACGAGGCATGACGCTCAACTTGAAGAGCGACGCCGGTAAAGAAGTATTCCGCGATATGGTGCGTAAGGCCGACATTTTGGTGGAGAACTTCCGCCCCGGCACGATGGCGAAATTGGGGCTGGCTTACCAGAGCTTACGCGAGATCAACCCGCGCCTCATCTATGCCGCCGCCTCCGGCTTTGGGCAGACGGGGCCATACAGCCATCGCGCCGCCTACGACGCCATTGTGCAGGCGATGGGCGGCATCATGAGCGTGACGGGGCCAGAAGGGGGCGAACCAACCCGGGTGGGTACGTCAACGGGCGATATTACGGCCGGTTTGTTTACGGTAATTGGGATATTAACGGCCGTTATCCACCGCACCAATTCCGGCAAAGGGCAAATGGTAGATGTGGCGATGCTCGACAGCCAGGTCGCCATTCTGGAGAACGCCATCGCCCGCTACACCGTCACTGGCGAGATTCCAGGGCGCATCGGCAACCGCCATCCGTCCATCATCCCCTTCGAGCCTTTTGACACAGGCGATGGCACGATTATGATTGCGGCGGGCAATGATGTGTTGTGGCGCAAACTGTGCCTCGCCCTGGGAAAACCAGATTTGGCTGCTGATCCGCGCTTCGAGAGCAACCCCTTGCGCACAGAGAATTATAAGGTGTTGCGGCCGATTTTGGCGGAGATTGTACGGGGGAAGGAAACGGCCGTTTGGCTGGAAATCCTCGACGAAGCAGGCGTGCCGAACGGCCCCATCAACAACGTGGCGCAGGTCATGGCAGACCCACAGGTGCAGGCCCGCGAGATGATCGTGGCGGTGGAGCATCCGGTGGCGGGCATGACGGAGCTGCCCGGCATCCCCATCAAACTCAGTGAGACGCCGGGCAGTGTGCGTCGGCCGGCGCCGTTGCTTGGCGAAAATACCGATGAGATTTTGATGAGTTTGTTGGGGTATGATGAGTTGCAAATTGAGGATTTGAAAGACAAAAGAGTCTTGTAGAATTGAGTTTAGAGAGAGGGATGAGTAACGGCCGTTACATCCCTCCTTCTCCCATCTATCAATATGCTATACTCTCCACCTAATCATAAGGAACTTTTGACCTATGAAGCCTAATTTAACCATCAACAACCTTTGCCTTGAAGCCAAAATATTTTCTGAAATTGAATCCAGTTATTTCGAGACAAATCTCCATGGCGTTACCGATGGCAAAGCGATTGGCACATACCTGGAACATAAATTCCAGAAATTCTTGCACGATAAATACGTCTACACTGAAGGCAATTCTGCCAGCGGCATAGATAATCACGCCAACATTGATGATATTGTTGCCTTTTTATCTGAGCGGTATCTGCCAGTTGACGAAACTCAGATCATTCAACTCGCGCAAGAAATCTTAAACAATCGGCCACATCTCGGATACCTCACTATTTCAAATGCCCTGCAATGGCGGTTGCAATATCGGCGTGTGATTGAAGTTGCTGGAGAAGTTGAGGGTATTAGAAAAGTTATCTAGTTATGAATGATCAAACGAAGCATAAAATCGAGTTTGGTGATTTTCAAACGCCTGTGTGGTTTGCACAACAAGTGTGCCAACTCCTTTCAACAAAAGCTCTGCAACCATGCTCTATTCTGGAACCGACTTGTGGTTTGGGTAATATTTTACTCTCCGTCCTCAATGAATTTCCTTCCATAGAAATGGGCATTGGCGCTGAAATTAATCTGGCATATATCAATACGCTAAAAGAGCAGATTTCATTCAAACAGCATGAAAGTAAACTCAAAATTCTGCATATTGATTTTTTCAACACAAACTGGGAAGAAATTCTACAAACCTTGCCTGATCCTCTACTCATTATCGGCAATCCACCTTGGGTAACAAATTCAGCACTCGCATCATTGGGCAGTAATAATCTCCCGCAAAAAAGTAATTTTCAAAATAATACTGGTATTGAAGCCATTACCGGGGCTAGTAATTTTGATATTTCTGAATGGATGATCTTGAAAATGATGGGATGGGTTCAAGATCGTCAAGGAGTCATTGCCATGTTGTGTAAAACGGCCGTTGCTCGCAAAGTATTACGTCAGACATGGCAACGTTCAGACCAAACAGGGTCTGCTCAAATTTATCATTTTGACGCCCAAGCCGTTTTTAATGCGGCCGTTGATGCCTGTCTTTTTGTCTACGACACGAGAGAGATTTCAACAGATAAGACCTGTACTATTTACGAGAATATCAAGGCCAGTACACCACTTCAAAAAATTGGATATCGTAACAATCAACTCATAGCCAACATCGAACTATATGAACAATGGAAGCATCTAGAGAATCGAAGCAGGTCTAGCTACAAATGGCGCTCTGGCATCAAGCATGATTGTGCCAAAGTGATGGAACTAACAAGAGTAAATGATTCATATACCAATAAATTTGGTGAGACATTTCAGCTTGAACAAACGCATCTTTACCCCATGCTGAAAAGTTCTGATATTGCCAATGACAAAAAAACAACAACGCCACGATGGATGTTGGTAACACAACACACTGTTGGTGAAAATACACGCACTCTGCAAATAAATTCCCCAAAAACATGAGCTTATTTGGAAGATCACGCCTCTCTTCTCGACAATCGAAAAAGTTCTATTTACAAAAATCGTCCTCGGTTTTCAATTTTTGGAGTTGGCGAGTACTCATTCTCTCTATGGAAAGTGGCTATTTCTGGCCTGTATAAAAAATTAAAATTTAGCGTTGTCGGCCCCTTTGAAGACAAGCCAATCGTTTTGGATGATACCTGCTACTTTTTATCTTGCAAAAATGAAAAGGAAGCTGATTTCATCGCCATGCTCTTAAATTCAGCGCCAGCCCAACAATTCTACGAATCCCTGATTTTTTGGGATTCGAAACGGCCGATCACCGCTAAAATTTTACAGAAAATAGATTTACCAGCGCTTGCTGCTGAATTAGGGCAGCAACAAACTTTGAAAAGCCTCCGTCAAGCTTATTCTGCACCTCAAGCAGCACAACTTGCTCTGTTTGAAAGCCACACACCTTATGATACTGGATAACGAATCCCGCCCTGGACCGGCTTAAACCCGCTCAATAATGGTGGCGATACCCATGCCGCCACCGACGCACAGGGTAATGAGCGCTGTCGTCAAATCGAGCCGTTCCAGTTCATCCAGCACCGTGCCTAAGAGCATAGCGCCGGTCGCCCCCAACGGATGGCCCATGGCAATGGCCCCGCCGTTGACGTTGATGTTCTCGTTTCCTTCTAAACCCATATCCCGCATAAACCGCAGCACGACAGCAGCAAACGCCTCATTGACCTCAAATAAGTCGATGTCGTTGACGACCATACCCGCCTGTTTCAGCGCTTTTTTGGAGGCAGGTCCCGGCCCCACCAACATGATGGTCGGTTCTGTACCCACCAACGCCGCCGCTTTGATCTTGGCGCGAGGTTTCAGCCCCAGCGCTATCCCTTTTTCCTGGCTACCGACTAACACCAGCGCTGCCCCATCAACGATGCCGGAAGAGTTACCGGCGGTATGCACATGGTTGATACGCTCAACTTCCGGATACTGCTGCATGGCTACAGCGTCAAAACCCATTTCACCCATCATCTGGAAGGCGGGGTTAAGCTTACCCAAGCCTTCCAGAGTGGTGTCCGGGCGGATGAGTTCGTCTTCAGCCAGGATGGGCAAGCCGTTTATGTCGGTGATGGGGATGAGGGAGCGGTGAAAACGGCCGTTTTCCCGGGCAAAAGCAGCGCGTTGTTGAGAGTGCAAAGCAAAGCGGTCTACGTCCTCGCGGCTAAAGCCTTCCAAACTGGCGATCAGGTCGGCGCTGACGCCCTGCGGCACAAAGTTGGTCTTGAGGTTCACCTTGGGGTCAGCCACCCACGCCCCGCCATCTGATCCCATGGGCACACGGGACATGGACTCCACGCCGCCGGCCACCACCAATTCTTCCCAGCCTGAGCGCACTTTCATGGCAGCCATGTTGACGCTTTCCAGCCCGGAGGCGCAGAAGCGGTTGATCTGTACGCCGGGTACGTCTACATGCCAATCGGCATAGAGAGCGGCGGTGCGGGCAATGTCTGCGCCCTGGTCGCCAACGGGAGTGACGCAGCCCAGGATGACATCATCGACCTGGGAGGTGTCTAAGTCATGGCGCTGTTGCAGCGCTTTCATCAAGGCAGCCACTAAATCAATGGCCGGTACTTCATATAAACCACCACCGGCTTTGCCTTTACCGCGTGGGGTGCGAATGGCGTCGAAAACGTAAGCTTCGTTCATTATAGTCTCCTAGTCGAGTAGTCGGGTAGTCAAGTAGTCGGTGAGTCGATTTTGAGTGATTATACCTTTATTTTTCGCCTTTTTTGCGCAGGTAGGCGATGAAGCCGTTAATCAGCTTTTTTGCTTCTTCTGCCTGGACATAGGCTAAACGCATCTGTTTTTCATTGATATATTTGCGATCTAAAGCGAGATAAAGTTGCGATTGCACTTCACTGGCTGAACGCCTGGCGTATTTTAGAAATCGTATCAATTCTATATCAGAACCGGCGTCAAATCCTTCTGCAATGTTGTGCATGGTGGAACCGGACGCCCTCCGAATTTGATTCCGCAGTTCAAAATCATGTGCAAAACCACCACTCTCTGATAAATCGTAAATGAGATTGGTTAATTCTCTAGTCTTTTGCCAACTTTTCAAATCCTCAAACCGCTGAATTTTAGCCATTTAGTCCTGTAGTCCTGTAGTCTAGTAGTCGAATAGTCGAGTAGTCTTGTAGTCTTGTAGTCGAGTAGTCTTGTAGTCGAGTAGTCTTGTAGTCGAGTAGTCGGTTAGTCGGGTAGTCGAGTAGTCCTGTAGTCGAGTAGTCGAGTAGTCTTGTAGTCGAGTAGTCCTGTAGTCGAGTAGTCGAGTAGTCTTGTAGTCTTGTAGTCGAGTAGTCGAGTAGTCGAGTAGTCTTGTAGTTGAAGCGCTGCGACTATCCGACTATCCGACTATCCGACTAACCGACTATCCGACTATCCGACTATCCCTCTGCCAATGATTTCCTTCATGATCTCATTTGTGCCGCCGTAGATGCGTTGGGCGCGGGAGTCAACGTACGCTTTGGCGATGGGGTATTCCAGCATGTAGCCGTACCCCCCGTGAAGCTGCAAACATTGGTCGATGACGCGGCCTTGCAGGTCCGTCGTCCACCATTTTGCCATGGCCGCTTGCTCCACGGAAAGGTCACCGTTGTTATGCAGCAGGATGCAGTGGTCAATGAAGGTACGGCCGATTTCAATTTCAGTTTTCATTTCTGCCAGTTTGAAGCGGCTGTTTTGGAATTTGCCGATGGGCCGGCCGAAAGCGGTGCGTTCCCGGCAGTAAGCAATGGTCCACTCCAGGGCGGTTTCAGCGGCGGCGATGGCGCCCACGGCAATGGTGAGCCGCTCCTGAGGCAGCCGCTGCATCAGATAAATGAAACCCATGTTCTCCTCACCCAACAGGTTTTCAGCCGGTACCGACACGTCATGGAAATAAAGTTCGGCGGTGTCCTGGGCGTGCATCCCGATTTTCTCCAGGTTGCGGCCTCGCTCGTAACCGGCCATGCCTCGCTCTACCACGATCAGGCTGACGCCGTGCGCCCCCGCTTCCGGGTTGGTTTTGGCGGCCACGATGACGAGGTCGTTGAGGATGCCGTTGGAGATGAAGGTTTTTTGACCGTTGAGGAGATAGTGGTCATTTTGGCGAACGGCCGTTGTCTGCACGGCCGCCACATCACTGCCCGTATTTGGCTCCGACATAGCAATGGCGGCAATGGTCTCGCCAGAAACCAGACCGGGTAGCCAGCGCTGTTTTTGCGCTTCCGTGCCGTATTGGCTGATGTAAGGCACGACCATATCGGTATGCACGGCAAAACCAGGACCGGATGCGCCCACACGCACCAGTTCTTCAGAAATCAACGTGTTGTAACGAAAATCTTTTTCACCCATGCCGCCATAAGTTTCGGCTACCGCCATGCTTAAAAAACCAGCTGCGCCTGCCTTTTGCCACAGTTCACGGGGCACAATGCCCTCCTTTTCCCACTGGGCATGGTAAGGCACAATTTCTGCCTCCACAAAACGACGAAACGCATCACGGAACATACGGTGTTCCGGGGTCAACAAATTTGGTTTCATGGGATCAATCCTTTACTTTTTAGTCGGGTAGTCCTGTAGTCTAGTAGTCGAATAGTCGAGTAGTCGAGTAGTCGAGTAGTCGAGTAGTCGGGGCAATGCGACTATCCGACTATCCGACTATGCGACTATCTGACTATCCGACTACCTGACTATCTGACTATCCGACTACCTGACTATCTGACTATCCGACTACCTGACTATCTAACTATTTTTGTAATGCTAACAACAGCCAGTTGCCATGTCAACTCTTGCCGAAACGAGAAAATCTACTAAACTGCCCGAAAAAGAGCAAATAAGGTGAGACCAGCAATTTCAATTTTAGACTCTCTCCTGCCGACGCCACCGATTAAACGATGAATTACTGCATCGGCAAAGGCGGCATAGTGCTGAGGCATAGGTTGATGTACAATCGGTCTTTACATGGACGCAAATTTTGGTAGAAACGGCCGTTGCCTTCTGCCAGTAATAATCACCCAACTGCTCGACTATCCGACTACTCGACTAAGGACTACCAGACTATTTTGAGCCAACAAACCCGTATTCAAGAACAAAAAGCCGCCCGCCGCCGCCAGGAAATGCGGGCCAGCTTGCTGCTGCCCATCGGCATCACCTTTGTCGTCTGGCTGGCCGGATTGGGCGCTTACCTGCTGCTGCCCGACCAGTTCTACGGCATCGTCACCCTGCTGGTGGGATTGGGACTGATCCTATTTCTCGTCATCTGGACGCGAAACGCCGACAAACGCACCCGGCGCTGGGCCATTATTCTGGCCGTGCCCGCCCTCATCGGCATTGCCTTTGGCATGGTCTATGGCAGCGCCAGCTACACCATGCTGGGCGTGGGCGTCACCCTGGCCCTGCTCTTTTTGCAGCGCCTCATCGACACCCCCATCTCCTTCCGTTTTGCCCAACGGCAGTTCAGCGCCGGCAACAACGAGGTCGCTTTAGACCTGGTGAGCCGTTCCATCCAGGCGCGTCCTGATTTTTGGCAATCCTATCAACTGCGGGCGCTCATCTACCTCACCCTGCTAGACTTCCCCCGAGCGGAGCGCGACGCCAGAGAAGCCATCAGCCACAATGCCAAAGCCCATCCCGCCTACAACACATTAGGCCAGATATTGCTGGCCCAAAACCGCTTCACCGAAGTAGAAGCGATTTATGACCAGGCGCTTAATTTAGACCCCGACCTGGGGCTTTACTACTATTATCTGGGTCTGGCGCAGTACCGCCAGGGAAAATATGATGAAGCGGCCGACGCCCTGGCATCCGCCACCCAGGCCACACTGCCCCTGCCCGAATATGATCTGCAAGCCTACTACTATTTAGCTCGCAGCCTGTCCGTCACCGGCGATAACAAACTGGCAGCGCAGGCTGAAACCCAAATGGCAAAATTCGCCGACGGCCTCTACCCACTGAAACGCCAGCTTGAAAACCAACCCGACTACCCCCACCTGCCCCTCATGCAAGCTGACATCGCTGATATGGAAAAACGCCTGGGAAATAACCAAAGATTAAAGATTGCCGATTAGAAATTAGAAATTAGAGACAGGCGACTAGTCGAAGCCCGGTTCCCTTCGACAGGCTCAGTGAACCTACTGTATAGTTACGAAATTAGAAATTAGAAACAGGCGACTACTTGACTATTCGACTATTCGACTACTTGACTATTCGACTACTCGACTATTCGACTAAAGGAGTAAAGGAGTACCGATGCATCTCTACCTGATAAGACACGGCCAAAGCCACGTAAATTTACCCGACTGGAGCGGCGGCAATCGAGACGAACCGCTCACTGAAAAGGGACAGAAGCAGGCAGCAGCGCTGGCCGCCTGGCTGCCGAATCATCTGCCGGAAGTGGATGCGATTTATGCCAGCACCATGCGCCGCGCCCACGAAACGGCCGTTCCCCTGGCCCGCGCCTATAATCAAAAAATCAACTTCGATGAACGCCTGCGCGAGATCGGCAATAACCGCGCCGACCACACCCCCTGGCCCAGCGATGGCCTGCCTGAATACGGCGACTACTGGGGATCAGAACGGCCGTTTGCCTCCATCACCCCTCATTATAAAAACGGGGAAACCCTCATGCATTTTCGCACCCGCGTGGGCATGTTCCTGGAAGAAATGATCGAGCGCCACCGAGACGAAACCGTCATCGCCGTCTGTCATGGCGGCGTCATTGAGCTGACCTACGACCATGTTTTCAACATCGGCCCCTTCCGGCGCTGCGAGGTGTGGACGCACAACACCGGCATCACCCACTTTATTTACATCGAACACCCCCGGCGAGAATCCTGGCGGCTGCGCTACCACAGTCGCGTTGAACATCTGGCCGCTTTGGTTGAAGAGTAATCCGTAAACGGTGGACAGCAGACAATTCATCATACATCTCCCGGTTCACCTTAATAAAAATTTACGCTATACTGAGGGAGAAGACAGTCAACAAAAGCTAACCAATCCTGACAATCCTATTGGGAGAGAAAATGGGCAATAGTGAACCCTTATCTAATGTAGACGCCGCCTGGTTGGGCATGGAAGACCCCACAAACCTGATGATGGTAACAGGCATCCTCACCTTCAAGGAGCCGCTCGATCTGCAAGCGGTACAAGCTGTTTTAGAAAGTCGCTTTCTCAAATTTAACCGGTTCAAGCAGCGCATTGTGCAAAGCCGGCTGCCGCTGGCTGCCCCTTACTGGGAAGATGATGATATGTTTGACGTGAACGCCCATGTCCACCGCATCGCCCTGCCTGCGCCAGGAGACCAGTCTGCTTTAGAAGAGCTGGTAAGCGACTTGATGTCTACCCCCTTAGACTTCAGCAAACCGCCCTGGCAAATGCACATTATTGAGAATTATGGCGAGGGCTGTGCTGTGTTCATGCGCCTGCATCATGCCATCGCCGATGGCATGGCGCTCATCTACGTGCTGCTCTCCCTCACAGATATAACGCCGGAAGCTTCACTCAACCACCCAGACATCGAAAAACCGGCCGCAAATGACAACGCGCCTGGCGGACTAATGGGCGCTTTATTTAAGCAAACCGCTTCGGTGATGAAAACAACACACCGCCTGACAAAACGGGCCGTTCATGAATACGTCGCCACCCTGCAACAACCCTCTCGCGCCTTTGATTTGGCGGCAAAAGGCACGGATGTGGCCGTAGCCACTGGCCGCCTGGTATTGCGGCCGCCGGATCCCCCTACTATTTTCAGAGGAAAACTGGGCGTCTCAAAACGAGCAGCGTGGTCACGGCCGTTATCCCTCAAAGAGGTCAAGGCGATCAAAGCCATCACCGGCAGCACCGTCAACGACGTATTGATCTCGGCCATGGTAGGCGGGCTGCGCCGCTATATGCTGGCCCAGGGGGAAGAGGTAACGGGGCTAAATTTCCGGGCAGCCGTGCCGGTGAACCTGCGCAAAGAGCATGAAATGGGTACCTTGGGCAACAAATTTGGCCTGGTCTACCTCTCCTTGCCAGTGGGGATTGCCGATCCGCTTGAGCGTCTGCAAGAAGTTCACCGGCGCATGGTTCGCCTGAAAAATTCGCCAGAAGCGGCCGTGGCCATCGGCATCTTAAACGCCATTGGCATGTCACCCATGGAAGTGCAAACCCAGTCTGTTTCTATCTTTGCCAGCAAAGCAACGGCCGTTATGACCAATGTGCCCGGCCCACCCATCCCTCTTTATCTGGCCGGTAAAAAAATCGACGAGATCATGTTCTGGGTGCCGCAGGCCGGCCGGGTAGCCCTGGGCATCAGTATTCTCAGTTATGCCGGCAAAGTTTTCCTGGGCGTCAACACAGATAGCGGCCTGGTTCCCGACCCCCAGGCCATCATCCAGGGCTTTTACGAAGAGTTTGAAACACTTTTAGCGCTGGTAGAACAAGTGGAAGAAGCTGCGCCCTCAGCCGCAAAAACAGTGGCAGCCCCACCCGTGCAAGACGATCCGAATCGCTGCCAGGCTATGACGAAAAACGGCCGTCAATGTCGCAATCGTTCATTAGCAAATTCGCCCTATTGTGGCAGACACGCAAAATAAACCGGGAGCGCAGACAGGCTGTCCGCGCTCCCGGCAATGAGGAGGATGAACAAGATGAAAAATACACCCCTATCCCATGTGGATGCCGCCTGGTTGAGTATGGAAGACCCCACCAATTTGATGATGGTGAATGGCATTCTGCTGTTCAAGGAGGCGATGGATTTTGATGACTTTGTACAGGTGGTGGGGAATCGTTGGCTGCGTTTTGATCGCTTCCGCCAACATGTGGTTTATCCGCGCATCAGACGGCCGTTCGCCGGGCCACGGTGGGAATTAGATCCCCATTTCGATCTAAACGCCCATATCCACCGCATCGCCTTGCCTGCGCCTGGTGATTACACTGCCCTACAAAACCTGATCAGCGGCCTGGCTTCTATGCCGTTGGATTACTCAAAACCGCTGTGGCAGTGCCATTTCATTGAGGGCTACCAGGAAGGTGTGGTTATCATGGCACGCTTGCATCACGCCATCGCTGACGGCATTGCTCTGATGTATGTGCTGCTGTCGATGGCAGACGTCACGCCTGAGGCGTCGCTCGCTCTTATGGAACCGGATGAGATACAGCGTGAACGGCGCAGTTCCAGTTGGGGATTGTTGGGAAAGATGGCAAAACGCACGGCAACGGCCGTTTCCACCACCCGTCAGATCACCAGCAAACTGGTGCAGGAGAGCAAAGAATCCATCAATAACCCCAGCCACGCCGTAGACCTCGCTTTGCAAGGGGCAGACTATTCCCTGGCGGCCGGCCGTCTCGTCCTGCGCTCAGCGGATCCCAATACCATGTTGAAGGGCAAGTTGGGCGTTTCCAAACGGGTGGCCTGGTCTCACGGCCTGCCATTGGCCGATGTTAAAACCATCAAAAACATCTGCGGCGGCACGGTGAATGACGTGCTGGTATCGGCGCTCACCGGCGGGCTGCGCCGCTATCTGATGGCGCAAGGGGCGTCCGTCGAGGGCCTCAGTTTTAGAGCCGCCATGCCCGTCAACATCCGGCCGCCGGAAAAAATGGAAGAGCTGGGTAATCAATTTGGCATCGTGTACCCCACGCTGCCGGTGGGCATTGAAGATCCGCTGGAGCGGCTGTTGACCGTCCATGAGCGCATGGAAGCCTTAAAATCGACGCCGGAAGCGGTGGTGGCCTTTGGCATCCTCTCCGGCATTGGCCTCTCTCCCGCCGAAGTGCAGACGCGCCTGGTGGATGTGTTTGGCAGCAAAGCCTCGGTGGTGATGACCAATGTGCCTGGGCCGCAAATGCCTTTGTATATCGCTGGCAAAGAGTTAGACAGCATCATGGCCTGGGTGCCTCAAGCCGGGCGCGTCTCAATGGGTCTGAGCATTATCAGCTACAATGGCAAGGTGTTTGTGGGGGTAATGTCTGACAATGGGCTGGCGCCAGACCCGGACGCAGTGCTGACGGGGTTTTACCTTGAACTTGAACTCTTAAAGGAACTGGCGCAAACCATTCTCAGTGAAGATGGGACGCCTTCTCAGCAAACATCGCCGGAACCAGACCCCGACCAATGCCAGGCTATAACCAAGAGCGGCCAGCGATGCCGAATCCGTTCGACAGAGGACTCTATTTACTGCCATATCCATAAGAAAACGGCCGTTCTCTCATAATTCTGCGCCTATCTCACCCTTATTTTTGACAGGATGCCCTTATCTACTGTAATGTATAACGGTGACGATCAAACCAAAATTAAAACAGAAAGCTCCCAAACTGCTAAACGGCCGTTTTGCTGCTCCTCTTCCCCTATCTAACACCCCATGATCGACTCAAACAAAGCCAAACCCGCTTTTCACCCGGTAAAATGGGGGTTGATTGTTGCCTTGACTGTACTCATTATCTTTTTACTGTGGCAGGTGCGAGAAGGCGTTTGGAGTTTAATCTCCCTGGTAGGTGACCAGGAAGCTGTCAGCGCTTACCTGCAAAGCTACGGCGCCTGGGGACCGCTGGCCCTGGCTGCCGCCCAACTGCTGCAAGTATTGGTAGCCTTCATACCCGGGCATGTTTTTTTGATAGCGGCCGGCTACGTCTATGGCTTCTGGCCTGGCCTGATTTTGAATATGATCTGCATTGTGGGCGCCAGCCAGTTGGCTTTTGCCCTTGCCCGCTGGACCGGCCGGCCCGTTATCGACCGCCTGGCTAACAAAGAAACACTTGATAAGTGGTACGCTATCGGCGAAAAACAAGGTTTTACCTTTTTCACCATCGCCTTTGTCTTGCCCATGTTCCCCACAGATATGATGAACTTTGTGGCCGGGCTGACCGGTATCACCGGCGTCAAGTTTTTAGCGGCCAATATTTTGGGAAGGCTGCCCAGCGCCATTATTCTGACGATGATCGGCGCGTATGGCATTCGCTTTGCGGAGTGGCAGTGGGGGCTGATTGCGGCGCTGGCAGTGCTGGTATTTGTGGTGGGGCGCACCGTCGTTTACCGCATTGAAAAGCGGCATGAGCATGAAGTGGTGAAAAAAGAAAGCGCCTAAAGTAAATCAAGATTGAACCAATCCCCTCAACTGCTCCTCAGGTTTCATAATTGCCTGTCAGCCAAAATAACGGATAATAGATAGGGAGAAGGAGCAACCTTAATTCCCTGGATGTGACAGCAGCAGACATGCGTATATCTTGAGCCGGTTATCTATTAACCACGCGCATCACAGCCGCTCCCATCCCCATCGTTACCCACGAGGCGTCACGTGCGTAAATCAAAGTCAAATCGCAACACCGTTGATCGACTCATTGATGCTCTTATGCCTGTTTTCGCCATGCTGTTGGCTTTTGCCATCGGCGGCCTCATTTTGGCGCTGCAAGGGGTCAATCCCCTGGAAGCCTACAAAGCGATGTTAGTTGGCGCCTTTGGCAGCAAAAATGGTCTGTCCGATACGCTGGTCAAAGCCACCCCTTTGCTGCTTGTGGGCCTGGGCATTGCCATCGCTTTCCGCGGCGGCGTCATCAACATCGGCGCGGAAGGGCAGCTCATCATGGGCGCCTTATTTACCACCTGGGTGGGCTTGCAGATCGGCGAACAGTTACCGGGGGCAGTCGTTATTGTCATTGGCTTGCTGGCCGGGGTTTTTATGGGCGGCATTTGGGGAGGCATTGCCGGTTACCTCAAGGCGCATCTCAATGTCAATGAAATCCTCAGCACCATCATGCTCAATCAGATCGCCATTCAAATTGGCTATTATCTGCTGCGCGGACCGATGATTGACCCGGTCGAACTGGCGGCCGGCACCAATATCCCTCACTCCGCCCGCCTGTCCAGGGCGCTCGACATGCCCCGTTTTACCGATGTAGCCCGCATGATGGGCATCGACCAGTCGGCGCAAGATTTGGGCATTCAAGGTTATTTGGGCCAGGTTTATGGCGTCCTCATGGAGCCGACGCGCCTGCATACCGGCTTTATCTTCGCCATTATCATGGCAATTCTGGTTTATATTTTTTTGTGGCGCACCACGATTGGCTTCCGTATTCGGGCGGTGGGCCTCAACCCCCATGCGTCTCGGTATGCTGGGATGAGCGTCAAACGCACCATGATCCTCTCAATGACGTTGAGCGGCGCCTTTGCCGGGTTGGCGGGGGCGGTGGAGATTTTGGGCCTGCATCACCGCATGTTTGAGCCAGCGGCCGTTTCCGCTGGGTATGGCTTTACCGGCATTGTGGCGGCTCTGTTCGGCAAGCTGCATCCGTTGGGCATCATCCCTTCCTCTATTTTGTTTGGCGGCCTGCTCGTAGGCGGCGATAAGATGCAGCGGGCGATGCAGGTGCCCCAAGTGATGATAACGGCCGTTCTGGGACTGGTCATTCTCTTCGTTGTCAGCACCGACTACATTGTACGTAAACGGCAAGCCAAACGCCTCAAAACCAACGGCCGCGAGAGCGCCAACGAACCCACACAGGAGGCCGCAAATGGGTGAATTAACGGCAATGACAATCATCCTCGGCATCATCCATTCCGGCATCCGTCTGGCCACGCCCTACCTGTTTGCCGCCCTGGGTGAAACTTTTTCCCAACGCGCCGGCGTCCTCAACCTGGGCACGGAAGGTATCATGCTGATGGGCGCTTTCTTTGGCTTCTATGCCACCTTCGTTACCGGCAATCCCTGGTTGGGCGTGAGTGCCGCCGCCTTTGTGGGCATATTGATGGGCCTGTTCATGTCCGTCGTCAGCATCACCTTCCAGGCAGAGCAAGGCATCAGCGGCATTGGCCTGTCGCTGTTTGGCCTGGGCGTTTCCAGCCTCTTATTTAAAACGATGCTGGGAACGGTAGAAGGGGTGCAAGGCTTCAAGGAATTGAAATTCTGCCTGAGCAGCAGCTTTTGCCTGGCGGACATCCCCATTTTGGGCAATATTTTCTTCAGCCACAGCGTCCTCACGTACATCGCCTTTTTGCTCGTCCCCATTGCTACTTATATTTTGAAAAAAACTACCTGGGGTTTAAAAGTGCGGGCGGTGGGCCAAAACCCGGAAGCGGCCGACTCATTGGGCGTCAGCGTGATAAAAACACGGTATGCGGCCGTGATGCTCGGCTCTGCCCTGGCAGGCATTGCCGGCGCCTCTTTATCCATTTCGCTCCTGGGCATCTTCCAGGAAAACATGACCAATGGCATCGGCTTTATCGCCGTAGCCCTGGTTTACTTTGGCGGCTGGACGCCGGTGGGAGTGATGCTGGGGGCGCTGCTGTTTAGCTCTGTCAACGCCCTCCAGCTATGGGTGCAGGTGTTGAATCTGCCCATTCCTTCCGATGTGGCGGTGATGCTGCCATATTTGCTTACCATCGTGGCGCTGGCAATTCCCTTCCGGCGCACGTTGCAACCCGCCGCGCTCACCAAACCGTATGAGCGGGGCGAAAATTAATGGTTTGGTTGGACAGTTGGATAGTTGGATAGTCAAGTAGTCAAAGCGCCTACATTAACCAACTACCCAAACCAACCACATAACTCAATAGGAGAGAAGAACAATGAACAAAAGAATATGGTTAGTGATAGGGGCATTGGTAATGGCGTTGGCGTTGGTGGCTTGTAGCGGGGGTGGCGAAACGGCCGTTCCCACCGAAGCGCCGGCCCCAGTGCAAGAAGAAGCAGCGCCGGTCGAAGAACCGGCGGCAGAAGAGATGGCAGAAGAGATGGCAGAAGATGGCATGATGGTCTATCCGGAGATTCAACCGATTAAAATCGCCCTGGTCATGCCCTCCACCACCACTGATCTGGCCTGGAGCCAATCGATGTATGATTCGCTCCTGGTGCTTCAAGAACATTACGGCAAAGACGTGATCGAAATTTCTTACACAGAAAACATGTTCAACGTCACAGACGCCGCCGCTGCCATCCGAGATTATGCCGATAAGGGCTTTAATCTCATTTTGGCGCATGGCGCTCAGTATGGCACATCGCTGTTTGAAATTGCCCCCGATTTCCCGGAAACCAGCTTTGCCTGGGGCACCTCCACCAATACCGGCGCAGAAGAAGGCGTGACCAATGTTTTTGCCTATGATCCGCGTTTGGAACAGGGCGGCTATGTTAGCGGCGTGTTGGCCGCGAACCTGACAAAATCTAATATCATTGGTTTAGTTGGCCCCGTGGATGCCGGCGACGCCAAATTGCATGTGGATGGTTTTGTGGCCGGGGTGCGTGATACCAAACCAGAAGCCCAGGTCAATGTCTCGTTCACCGGCTCCTTTGGCGATACTGCCCTGGCTGCAGAAGCCGCCAAAACCCAAATTGCGGCCGGGGCGGATGTGCTGACCGGTTCCGCCCAGCAAGTCGTGGGTGCGATTGGGGTGGCAGAAACGGAGGACGTCCCCTGGATGGGTGTGCAGGCCAATCAAATGAGCATGGCTCCAGAAGTGGTAGCGGCCACAGTGCTTTACGATTGGCGTCCCACCCTGCTGACCATGATCCTGGCCAATCAAGCGGGCAATTACGGCAATCAAGTCCTCCAACTCACGCTGCAAAACGGTGGGCAGACCATGATCTACGCCGACTGGCTGCCGGCCGAAGCGGTCACCGCGGCGCAAGCTGCTGAAGCTGGCATCATTGATGGCAGCATTGAAATTGTGCCGGAACCAAGAAATTGATGAGTGATGAGTGACGAATTGTGAATTGTGAATGCATGTCGGTTCACAATTCACAATTCACAAATAACGATTTTTTACGGCCTTTCTTATGACGCAAACTAACAATCTCCTTCCGTCCGGCTTACCGCGTATCGAGTCTTTAGAAATGAGGGGCATCGTCAAAAAATTCCCGGGAGTGCTGGCAAACGACCACGTTGATTTTGACGTGAAAGCGGGTGAAATCCATGCCTTGTTGGGCGAAAATGGGGCCGGCAAAAGCACCCTGATGAAGATCCTCTATGGGCTGTACCAGCCAGAAGAAGGGGAGATTTTGCTGAACGGGGAACCGATTGTCATCAATTCGCCCACCGACTCCATCAACCACGGCATCGGCATGATCCACCAACATTTTATGCTGGTGGAAAACGTGACCGTCGCTGAAAATGTGGCGCTGGGTCTCAAATCGTCTAAAAGGGCGCGGCTGGATTTGGATGTGGTGTCGGCGCGGATTGAAGAGCTGGCTGTGAGATATAATCTGGCCGTAGACCCTCAGGCCATTATCTCTAAACTGGCGGTGGGGCAACGGCAGCGGGTGGAAATCATCAAGGCCCTGTATCGGGGGGCGGCGCTGCTGGTTTTGGATGAGCCAACGGCCGTTCTCACCCCGCAAGAAGTAGACGACCTCTTTATGATCTTCAAGCAGATGGCCGCTGACGGCCACGCCCTCATTTTCATCTCCCACAAGTTAAACGAGATATTCGCCCTCACCAACCGCGTCTCTGTGCTGCGGGATGGCAAAATGATCGGAACCGTGCAAACGGCCGCTGTCACGAAAGCCGACCTGGCGAACATGATGGTGGGCCGGGAAGTGCTGCTCACCCGCGACCGCCAGCCTATGGCGGCGGGCGAGGCGCGGTTGAAACTAGAGCATGTCAGCACCTTGAACACAGATGGCAACCTGGCCTTGAAGAACGCCAGCTTTGAGGTGCGCTCCGGGGAGATTGTGGGCGTCGCCGGGGTGTCTGGCAACGGGCAGCGAGCTTTAGCGGAAACCATCGCCGGCCTACGTAAAGTGGAAAACGGCCGTGTCCTATTAGAAGGTCATGACGTTACCAACTACACCCCGGCGCAAATGTTCGATGTCAGATTGGCCTACATTCCCGAAGAACGGATGCACGATGGCTGCATCAAAGATTTTTCTGTAGCTGAAAATGCCATCTTGCAAGATTACGTGCGCCCGCCATTCAGCAAAGGCATCTTCCTCAACTTTAAGGCCATTGCCGATCATGCCCAAGAATTGATCACCTCTTTTAACGTGAAGACGCCCAGCCAGGAGACGCCCATCAAAAACTTGTCGGGCGGTAACATCCAGAAGCTCATCCTGGCGCGGGAATTGGCGCGGAATCCCCGTTTGCTCATCGCCGCCCAACCGACGCGGGGCGTGGATATTGGGGCGACGGAGTACATCCATGGCCAGCTTTTGCGCCAGCGCACTGAAGGGTTGGCGACCTTGCTTATCTCTGAAGACCTGGATGAGGTGAAGGCTATGTCTGACCGCATTGTGGTGCTGTTTGGCGGGGAGATTATGGGCATCGTCAACAGTGATGAAGTGACGATTGAGCAGTTGGGCCTGATGATGGCCGGGGAACGAGCCGAAGAAGTGTTTGCCTGATGAACCGCTTTAAAAACTCAAATTCTGGAGGGTAATCAACAAAACCTGCGCCAGAATGACGTTGACGATGATAGACAAGGGGAACATCAGGGTATACCCAATGCCCGGTAGTGGATTTTTAGCCTGCTCCTCCGCATAACTCAAAACGGCCGGTTGCGGCGAAATCATACCAATCAGCAAACTGTACGGGATACGAAGCAGCTTGTAGCCAGAAAACAGCGCCGCCACCGTTGTAATCACAATCAAAACAAAACCGATACCAAAAATAAGCCAGCCAGAACCGGTAGAAAACGCTTCCAGAAAAGCATATCCTGAACGCACCCCCACTGTCGCCAAAAGCAAAATCAGGCCAAACTGACGTAAAGTGAGGTTAGCGCTGTAAGGCATCGTCCACAGGATGGGGCCGGTACGGCGTAACGCGCCCAGCACCAGCGCCACCAGCAGCGGACCGCCCGCCAGCCCCAGGCGAAAAGTAACGCCGCCAGGCAAAGGGATCGGGATCAGGCCAATGAGCAAACCGAGGGCAACGCCTACGCCCATCGTCATCAGATTAACGTGGCTTAATTGGGCATACGAGTCGCCAAAAAGCGCGGTTAGATGCGGAATCTCTTCGCGGGGAGCCAATACCCGGATGCGGTCGCCCCATTCCAACACGGTGTCGCCGCGAGCCAGCAGCTCAATATCCCCCCGGCGCACATGAGACACAATCGCCCCGTACTGCTCACGCAGATTGAGCGTCGTCAATTCCTTGCCGGCAAGATCCGGGTTGGACACAAAAAGACGGCGGCTGGCATAAACAGCGCGGTCGTGGAGCAAATCTTCGGCCGAACGCTGTCCAAAATCCGCTTCCACTTTATCCATCTCTTCCAGCGTACCGGCGATGACGATTTTATCTGCCAGTTGAAAACAAGTGTCATTGCTGATGAGGCTGATGTCGTCGTCCCGATAAAGGCGGCCAAAAAGCACATCCCACTCATGCTCCTCCTGTAATTGACGCATAGGCTTGTCGATGATACTGGCCTGGGTGACATCAAGCGTACGGTAACGCAAATCTTGCGCGATGGGGTATTGCTTGCGCAAACGGTAGGCTTCTCCGGCAAAGTCAACCTGCCAGATCCGTAAAATGAACGCCAAAACCAGCATTCGGGCAAAAACGCCCAGCGGGTAAACCACAGAAAAACCGACAACGGCTTCCGAGGCGGCTTTCTCAGGATCGGCGGCGCTGCTGCTGATCAAATCCAGCACACTGGCTAAAGCGGGGGTATTGTTAGACATGCCGGTGAAAATACCGGCCGTGGTGGCCGGCGTCAGGCGAAAGGCGATATGTACAATGAGCAGGAGGATGGCCGGCAGGATCATAATGCCCACGATAAAGAGGACTTCGCGCATCCCTTCTCGCTGGAATTTACTGAAAAAGCCGGGGCCGTTTGCCAGGCCAATGGTGTAGACAAAAAGCACCAATCCTATATCCAAAATGATCTGCGGAATGAAAAGGTTCGGATCGAGCGCCCCAAACGCCAGCCCCACAAAGAGAACGGCCGCCACGCCCATGCTGCTGCCCCAAAAGCGAATGCGGCCCACCCAGTAACCCAGGGCAATAACCAGAAAAAGCAGGAGCAAGGGGGTGGTTTCCAGAATTCTTATCATGCTAAATCATCAAACTGGGCTTTGATCATATCTCGTTCCACCGTTTTGCGGGCGATGCGCCGTTCCAGGTCTGCGGCTATTTCGGCAAACAGATCACGCCCTTTTCTGCGGGCAAACTTTACTTCCAGCCCCAATTCCACCAACGGATGAGTATGGAGCGACTCTATTTCCAGCTCTATCTGGCGCAGACGGCGCTGGATGCGCTGCAATTCTTCGCCGAGCGCCTGCGCCATATCGGCGGCGGCCTGCCCTTGCCTGGCGGCTGGCCCCTGCCCACTCCGCTCCAGCTCTTTCGCCAATGCCATCAGTTCTGCCAGGCTGCGGGCGGTATAGGCGTCGTTAACGGCCGTCATCATTTCCGTCCGGTATGCGCGTTGGGAGTCATCAGCGGCCAGGTCAGGATGGTAACGGCGGGCCAACTGGCGGTACAAGATTTTGAGTTGGGCGGCGCTGTTTTCGCTGACGGGGGGTGGTTGAATAGGCGACGCCTGGCGAGGCGCTTCCCAGGTCTGGCGGTACTGTTCTTCCACCGAGCTAAAAGCGGCGCCAAACCTTTTTTCATTGCGGCGCTGCTGGATACGGTCCAGATACAGCTTCACCTCTGCCTCAATCTGGGTCAACTGCGTTAATAAAACGCCCACCTGAGCTTCATACTCAAACTCAAAGGCTTCGATATCGATGCGCCTGTCAGCCAGTTCGGCTTCAGCGTCTACCAATTCTTGCCGGGCGGCTTCAACGGCCGTTCTTAACTGCGCCAATTTCTCGGGATTATAAGTCATGTTAATTGATGCTTGACAATGCGGAACCAGCCGCGCAAACGGATACCGATCAGCACCAAACCCGTCACCAGGGGCGGATATTGATCGCTGTAAAATTTTTGGTAGAAAAGCTGCATGGCTCGCACCGATTCTTTGGCGACTTTCACCCGCGTCTCCTTGGAGGGCCGGGCAATGTCGGCGGACTCTTTGCGCAGGCCGGAACTGGCGCCTTTGTAATGCAGCACCGTGACATGCGGGTAATAGACGATTTGGCGGCCGGCCTGCCGGATGCGGTAGCAAAAGTCGATATCCTCGCCGTAGAAAAAGTACGTTTCATCCCAGCCGCCCAGTTCCTCAACCAGGGCACGAGGCATGAGCATATATGACCCGGCAATGACATCGACGGCGTGGGTCTGGCTAAAATCGACATACCCCTGGAAGTAGCCGTTAAAAAGAGGATAACCAGGAAACAGTTTACCCAGGCCGGAGAAGTGGCAAATGGCGTTCCAGGGCGTGGGGAAGCCGCGATGGTTGTCGGGGTCGCGCTGGCCGTTGGCGTAAACCAGGCGCACAGTGAGCGCCCCGATGTTCGGCCGGCGGCGCATATAGGCCAGCGGTTTGGTGAGGGCGTCGGGGTCGATGCGGGTATCGGAGTTGAGGAAGAGGATATAGTCACCCTGGGCAACGGCCGTTCCCCGGTTATTGGCGGCGGCAAAACCCAGATTCTCCGGCAGGGCCAGGAGGCGCACGTCCGGATACTTTTGCGCCACCATCTGCGGGCTGCCATCCGCCGAGGCGTTGTCTACCACAATCACTTCCAGGCCGCCGTGGGGCGTTTCGGCGGCCGCAATAGCGGCTAAACAATCATCCAGTAATTGACGAGTGTTGAAGGAGATGATGATGAGGGAGAGGGCGTAACGGCCGTTAATGGGTGAGGTAGGGTGTACTGTGGTCATAGGCTGTCCAGTTTAACGCCAACTGCCGCGCCTTACAAGCGAGTTGCCGCTTCCCCCATTCACCATACAATTCAGCCCCATGAAAGCAATCATCTTCGACATTGGCGGCGTTTTGGTAGATTATGATCACGAAGCAACCCTGGCGGCGTTAACGGCCGTTTGCCACCCCCCGGCTGATCTCCACTCCCAAATCCCACCCGACATCATCCAACAGTTGGGCGACGGTCGCTTAAACGGCCGCCAACTCCATCGCTACCTGGTTGACCACCTGAATATGACGCCCGATTATGATATGTTTTACACCGCCTTTTGCAGTCAGATGAAGCGAAACGAGGTCGCTCTCGCTTATGCGGCAGAGTTGGCGAAACGGCCGTTCATCAAAGTAGGCATCATCAGCAATACCAACGAGGCCCACGCCGCCTGGCTGCATGAACACATCCCGGAATTCAAGCAGTTTCACAGCGTCATCTTGAGCAGTGAGGTGGGGCTTGTTAAACCAGACCCGGCTATTTACGCGCAGGCGTTAGTCGAACTGGGAATAATAGGGGAAACGGCCGGCCCTGAGCTTGCCGAAACGGCCGTTTTCATCGACGACATTTGGGAAAACATCAAAGGCGCTCAAGCGGCCGGCCTGCACACCATCCACCACCAAACCTGGCCGCAAACGCAAACGGCCGTTGAAACCTGGCTTCGGTAATCAGCAAACTACCCACTGTCCACTATCCACTGTCCACTGTCCACTGCCCACTGTCCACTACCCACTGTCCACTGCCCACTGCCCACTGTCCACTGTCCACTGCCCACTGCCCACTGTTCACTGTCCACTGTCCACTGTCCACTCTCCCCCAACAACCGCCGCAATCGCCTGCCACACACGGTCGCCGATTTGGCGCAGCAAAGCGTGGTTTGGCGGCACAATCGGGCTGTCACTCTCCTGCGAACCAATGTAGAGCGCACGGCTCAGTTCCACCATCAGCCACGGTTTATCGCCGCCGCCATAGAGGCGCATCGCCCATCCGCCCAGATAAGGCGCATTGAGGGCATAGGCGGCGCCCGATTGGCATAAATCTGGGATATCGGCCAGCAGTTGACCCAACCGCTCACCGAAAAAACGGGTGGCGGCCGGCGGCGCGGTGATCAAGCCCCAACGCTCCCGCGGCTCCCCCTGTCTGTCCCCCAAATTACTAGCGGAAATGCGGGGACGCAAAGCAGCCGGATCATCATAGGCGGTTGGGCCGACGGCCGCCATGCTGTGGCAATCTACGATTAGCTTCACCTCCGGATCCGCCGCAATCGCCGCCAGTTTTTCATGCCAGGGACGCCAATATTGGCTGATGAGCCTGTTCACCAGGGCCACATCCGGCTCCTCTCCCTCGTGGAAAACGGGGACGCCATAGCTGGAAACCAGCTTCACCGCCCCATCCCCCAGGCGGTGGTGGAGCGAAGCGTCATCGGGCCGATTGACATCTAAAATGCCGCGAGCGTAGGGGAAATTCAGCCAATGCAGCGCCCGATCTTGATAGGCGAATATCTCATCTACGTAGGCGTCGGCCTCGTTAAAAATTTGTTCGGGGGTGAGAGCCACCCGACCCTCAAGCTCCGGTGGAACGGCTAAACCGCCATGCGGCAGGATGATGGCAATAGGCAATTTTGAAGTCGTCATATTTTTTGCGCCTTACATTCAGAAGTTCAACTTCTTTGAGAAGTTGAACTTTTCCCGGCGACCGGTAAACCGGCCAGCGCCATGATCTTCAGGGCGTTGGTGGTGGGACAGGGGCCAGGATGCAGCTTGTAATCAAAGATCATACGGCCGTCTTCCACCCCATCCCGAAAATGATAATTGCGAATCAAAGGGCTGCTCTCCGCCAATTTTACCAATTCCAAATCATGGGTGGCAATGAGACCTACGCCTCGCTGCCCTACCAATGCCTGCACATATGCCTGGCTGCCCGTCAAGCGCTCCCGATTATTGGTGCCTCGGAAAATCTCATCGATGAGGAAAAATAACGGCCGTTCCGTTTCCCCCGCTTCCAACGCCGCCAACAACGCCGCCAACCGGCGCACCTCCGCGTAAAAATAGGAAAAGCCATCCGTCACCGAATCCGAGACACGAATCGAGGTGTACAGCCGGAACAACTGCGTCTCAAAGGTGCGGGCAAACACCGGCCCGCCAGCATACGCCAGCGCCAGATTCACGCCCAGGGTACGCAAGAAAGAGCTTTTCCCGGCCATGTTGGAACCGGTGATGATGTCTACTGTTCCCAAACTGTCTATGCGAAAATCGTTGCAGATTCGCGCTTCATCAGGGATGAGAGGATGGCCTACCGCCTGCGCCACAAAAGGAGAGGCCGGCCGGGTTGTCAGCGTCGGGAAAATCGAATCGGGGTTGAGATAAGCGAATGCCGCCAGGGAGCTGAGCGCTTCTAATTCAAACCAGGCGTCTAACCACAACGGCAGCCGGCCTGTTAAGGCAACCTGGCAAAGGCGCAGTTGATCCGCCACAAAGATGTCCCAGGGCATAAGAGCGTTGAGCAGCAGCCATAAAAATGGATTCTGGCGCAAACCGGCCAATGTCAAAATCCTGGTCACGCGCCGCAAATAGGCAGACGGCCGTTCCCCACCCTCTCGAAACGGCGCACACACAGTTTGCACCAACGGTTTGCCTGCCAGCCTGGCCGTCTCCAAATAACCAAAGACCAGTCCCAAGCGGCGTAAACTTTTCTCCAAAAAGAAGGCGTCTGCAAAGAGAGGCGCGGCGTCGCCGGTGCGGAAGACAAAGATAAGACCATACAGCGCCCAGGAAGCTAAAAATAGAGGCGGCGCAAGTCCCGCCAAATACAGGAGCAGCAGCGTGATATTCACCACTGCCAGGCCAGATAGCAGCCACAAGACGGATCGCAGTGAACGGCCGTTACCCTGCCCTTCTAACCATTGCAACACCTGTTCACCCATCCACTTTTCGCCAGTACCGGCCGCAGCAAGGGCCGCCTGGAGCGTTAACTTATCACGAAAAACGGGCATTTGCGCCAGTTGCGCCACCACGTTTTGCCTTGCTCGAGCCGCGGCCACGGACGGCTCTGTTTCCAAGAGCCAATCAGCCAAACGACGACTGCCTTCTTGAGAAACGGCCGTGTCGACCAACTGCAAAAGCGACCGGCTGCCGACCAGGTCGAGGTCCAGGGCAAAGGGATGGTCAGGATGATAGGAAACAGGCGCGGCGGGGGGCAAGTCAGCCCAGGCCAGGTCCATACGCGCCAGATGGGTTTGCTTAATCTGCCGCCAAAGCTGGATGCGCTGCCGGGCGTTGTCCACCTTCCGGTGCAGCCTGACGACGATGGCAAAGGCCGCCACTACGACCACGCTGACAGCCAACCAGGGCCATATCCCCCATTGCAGCAGAGCGACAACGGCCGTTATCACCCCCACCACAAATACCACCAGCCGCCAGCGGGATAACCGATCACCGCTCTGCTGCAAAGCTGCCAGCCGGGCGTCCAAACGGTTAATCTGACGGGAAATCACCGCTTTTCTACGCTGTTTTTTACTCACAAACTGCCTCAATTGCATAAATTTCAATCTCGCATGATTATACGAATTCCGGCACAATCGGCTATACCAACCACCGGGAACGCGGACAGCCTTGTCCTCCGCCGCCAAACGACAGCTCAGCAGGGATAGGTTGGTTGTTTAAAGAGGAAAGTGGGGGATAAAAAAAGAGGTAGCAACTAAGCGGGCGCTTAGTCCTACCTCTGGGGGGGGAGCCGTGCATAGTTTACCTTTTTTTGCTGAAAACCAAAACAGATGATTGGAAATTGATCACATTTTAATATTCCGCTAAGTATCGGCCGGCTTGAGAGAAACAAGACCGTCATTTCGCACCGAACAGATAAAAAAAGATGAGTGATTTCAATCCGCTCCTTTCTCAAATTCGTTATACTCCCCCCGAAAACATCCCCTATTTGAGATACAATTAGACGCATGATGAAGATTCGAGTTCTTATTCTGTTTTCTCTGGTTTTGTCGGTTTGGCTGCTGGCCGCTTGCCAACCAGCAGTTTCATCCGTCATTCTGCCCACACAAGCGGCAACGGCCGTGCTCATCCCCCTGACCTCAACCCCCCAACCAACCAATCAACCAACCAATCAACCAACCCTACCCACGCCCTACACACCCCTCCCCACACCCACGAGCCAACCAACTCACCCACCCACCATCCCCGCCACCTTTACGCCCGCGCCCACAGCGACCCCCAGACCCACTCAACGTTTTTATGAACCTTTAGAAAGGACCCCAGCAGGAACGGCCGTTCCCCCTCCCCGTCCTCTATTCCCTAAAAGTAACGCCACCACCAACATCGTCTTGCTGGGCAATGACGTGGACCAGGCCGATGGCGGCCGCACCGACAGCATCATCGTCGTTTCCATCAACCGCGACACCAAAACGGCCGCCATGCTCTCCCTGCCCCGCGACCTCTACGTGGTCATTCCCGGCTGGCAGATGAGCAAAATCAACCTGGCGCTGCCCCACGGTCACGGCGTCGAATACGCCCACGGCGCAGGCGGCGGCCTCATCAAAGACACCATTGAATATAACCTGGGCATTCCCATCGACTACTACGCCCGCATTGGCTTCGACGGCTTCAAACAAGTCGTTGATACCCTGGGCGGCATCGAAATCATCAGCAATTGTGGGCTGCGCGATTGGCGGCTCATCTCGCCCGAACTGGATCAAACTGTAGAAGAAAATTGGGAGCAGTTCACCCTGGAGCCAGGCATTCATGAGATGGATGGCGACCTCGCCCTCTGGTACGCGCGTTCACGGCGTACCTCCAGTGATTTTGAACGTGGCCGTCGCCAGCAGCAAGTCCTCCGCGCCATTTTTGACAAAGGGCTACAACGCAACACCCTCGCTGACATCCCCGAATTATGGCAAACCTATCGGCAAAGTGTGGAAACAGACCTGACGCTGCCCGTTATGTTGGAACTGGCGGCCCTGGCTCCGGCCGTGCGCGAAAATGGCATCCAGCATTACGCCATCGCCGGGGATGCCGTGCGCTCCTGGCAGGAGCCGGAAACAAAATGGTCAACGCAGCTGCTTAACTGGGAGAATGCGGAGCCAATCTTGCGCCAGGTGATGACGCCGCCGCAATTGAATCGGGGGAAACGCGCCGCCATTGTGGTAGAAGTAGAAACCGGGGACGCTGTCATGTACCGGCAAATGGCTGAAAATCTGGCCTGGTTTGGTTTTGAACCACGCTACATCCCCCCATCAGGACCTACCCCAGATAAGAGTACGCTCACCTACTTTGGGCCAAACTTCAAAGGATCTTATAACTGGCTGCTGAGTTGGATTTTTCACCAAAATACCGCCCAAATTACCTTAGAAGCGGCACATGACGGCAATGCTCATTACCGGGCGGTCTTGGGCTGGGATACCAATCCTTGCCTGGAAATACTCAACGCCCCGCGAGGGGAACAGTGAACATTGTACTGTTCACTGTCCACTGTTTACTGTTCACTGTTCTGTTGTTCACTACTCCACAGTCAATTCTGGCTCTTTCTTCACGGCCGGTTCCTTGCGATCTACCAAAATGGTACATTCAGTGACCAGAGCGGCAATCAGGGCCAATCCTGCGTAAAACGGAACCAGGGCCAGGCCGGCCACCCCTAAAACGAGGGGAACTTCCAGGTGAACATTGTACTTCTCGTTTTTAACTACGATGCGCCGGATGGCTGCTTCTCTCATCAGGTTTTTGATCGTGCTGACCAATTCTTCACCGGCCACCACAAATTCTTCACCCCAATCTTTTTGCTCTCCGGCCGTTTCATCCATAACCTCTTCCACCGGAATTTCTTCATCAAACATTTTTTCTTTCTCACTCATGGGTAACGCTCCTTTTTGATCAACTAACATGAAAATTAGAGATTGAAATGAGGGGATAACTCGAAAATCATAATCTCATATGCCCTCTGTTACGCACCCCAGCCACAAAAGTTGCAGTAAAACAGGCGCTATACTTCCATTCCGCTTTCGGTGTATAATTTAGGTGATATATCAACTATCTTGGTAAGATTGGTTCAATCTGGGAGATTGAACTAATCTTAATGCATACATTTTAAAGCGAGGTATCCCATGCGTAAATTCCTACTAATTCTCACTCTTCTCCTCTTGACCCTGGTCGCCTGCGCAAAAGAAGCGCCCACTTCCACCAGCGCTCCGGAACCAACGGATCTGCCTACAAGCGAACCCACTCTGGCCCCGGCGACAACTGAAACTGATATGGAAGAAACGGCCGTTTCCCCCACAGAATCTCCTACCCAGCCAGCCACCAGCGACGGCGAAGACCCTATCTACCTCTCCATCATCTGGCATCAGCACCAGCCCGTCTACTTTAAAGACCCCCAAACCGGCGACTACGCCAAACCCTGGGTACGGCTGCACGCCGCCAAAGATTACGTCGATATGGCCACCACCCTGGCCCAATACCCGGATGTCAAAGCCACTTTTAACATCACCCCCAGCCTCATTCGCCAGCTTTTGGCCCTATCAGAGGGCGCCAAAGATCTGTATTGGACTCACACCGAAACCCCCGCCGACCAGCTCACCGACGACGAAAAGCAGTTCATCCTCGACCGCTTCTTTGATACCAATCGCGGCATCATCGAGCGCTTCCCCCGCTACCAGGAACTCCTGATCAAACGAGACAGCAGCGAAGACGCCCTAAACGCTTACACCACCGACGACTACCGCGACCTGCAACTGCTCTTCAACCTCGCCTGGACCGACCCCGACTGGTTGGCCCAAGAACCCCTCGCCAGCCTTGTGGCCCAGGAGCGCGGTTTCAGCGAAGCCGACAAGCAAGTGGTGCTGGGCGAACATTTGCGCCTCATCAACGAAGTCATCGCCGTCCATCGCGACCTGCAAGACGCCGGGCAAATCGAAATCACCATGACCCCTTACGCCCACCCCATCCTACCCCTGCTCATGAACACGGATCTGGCCAAAGTAGCCCTGCCCGATATAACGCTGCCTCGCCCCTTTGTCTACGGCGCAGATGCCGTCAAACAAGTTGAACTGGGCGCAGCCTTATACGAAGAGCAGTTCGGGCAGCCGCCCCGCGGCATGTGGCCCGCCGAAGGCTCTGTGGCCCAAGAGATTGTGAGCATCGTCAGCAAAAACGGCATCCAATGGATGGCTTCAGACGAAGGGGTGCTGGCAAACAGCCTCGGCTTCAGCGGCTTCTCCCGCGACGCCAATGATGTGGTGCAAGACCCCGCCACCCTCTATCGTCCCTATTATGTGCAGGGCGGCGCCGGCGACCCGGTGGCCATGGTCTTCCGCGATGTGGTCATCTCCGACAAGGTGGGCTTCACTTACTCCGGGCTGCCCGGCGAAGTAGCGGCCCAAGATTTTGTGGACCGCATCCACGCCATCCGCGAGGAACTGCAAGCCAGCGGTGAAACAGGGCCGTTCCTGGTCTCGGTGATTTTGGATGGGGAGAACGCCTGGGAACATTACGACAACGACGGCAAGGAATTCTTGCATGGCCTTTACCAGCGCCTCAGCGACGATCCTGACATTATCACCGTCACCCCCTCTGAGTTCCTGGAAATCGCGCCGGAGCAGCCGGCCATCGAACAGCTATGGGCCGGTTCCTGGATCAACCATGATTTTTCCACCTGGATTGGCGAAGAGGAAGAAAACCGCGCCTGGGAATATCTGCTGGAAGCGCGAGAACTGCTGCAAAAGTACCAGACCGGCGTGCGAACAGCGCCCTCAGACGCCGCCTTAGCCGCTGCCGAAGATTTGATGTATGTGGCCGAAGGCTCTGACTGGTTCTGGTGGTACGGCGCTGACCAAGACTCCGGTGACGATGGCTCTTTTGACCAACAATTTCGCAATACCCTGAAAGAGATGTACCTGGCGTTGGGCGAAGAACCGCCCACCCTGCTGGACATTCCCATTATTCCTGAGGACCCGGCGCAGGCGGCACGGCCGTCTACCGGACTGATTTCACCCATCATCGACGGTGTGGTGGTCGAGGGTGAATGGGAGGCTGGCGGCCAATACGTGGCCGAAGGCGGCGTCATGGCGGCCGCCGAGGCCCTCGTGGACAATGTAACCTATGGCTTTGATGGGAAGAATCTCTACTTGCTTTACCAGTTTTCGAGCGACGCCGCCGGTTTGCTGGCGAATGGCTCGGTGCAAACGTATTTCAGTGCGCCGGGCGGCGGCGAGTTCGCCAACTTTACCCAGAACGGGACATTGCTCGGTTTCCCGGCCAACTATTTGGTGAAGGTGACGGCCGATGGCGCTGAACTGCTCGGCGTGGCAGATGAGAGCTGGCTGGCTGACCCTTCGACAAGCTCGGGGAGCGTCACCACAGTCTTCTCTGATAACGTCCTGGAAATTGTCATTCCGCTGACCGACATTGGCCAGCCAGATGTGGGCGACCGGCTTTCTATGCGCTTCGTCTATGCCGAAACGATAGGCGACGAGAATGTGGACGGCGCTATTGTGCCCGGCAGCGGCCCGGCTGTCATTGCCGTGCCCGATTTAGGCACGACAACTGTCCTCATCGACATCACCGATCCCACTGGCGACGATCACGGACCGGGCACGTACACCTATCCCACCGAGGGCGTGTTTAGCGCCGGCAATTTCGACATCACCCAATTCCAGGTGGGTTACGACGACGAGAATATCGTCTTCAAGTTCACGATGGATGGTCCCGTTGACAATCCCTGGGGCGGCGGCAATGGTCTTTCGCTGCAAACCTTCGACATCTACATTGACAAGGATGGCGATGGCGAGGGCGGCAGCGCCTTTTTGCCCGGCCGTAATGCGGCGCTGGTGGAAGGACAGGCGTGGGATTACGCCGTTCACGTGGAAGGGTGGACTTCTGGCATTTATGTGCCGGGTGAGCCTACGCCAGAGCGGATCGTTGAAGCCAGCCAGTTTTTTGTGCTGGCGGATCCCGGCCAACAAAAGGTGACGATTCGTGTGCCCAAGCGCATTTTAGGGGATGACCCGGAGAATTGGCGCTTTGCAGCGGCCGTTCTCAGTCAAGAAGGGTTCCCCAGCGGCGGGGTATGGCGAGTGCGGGATGTGCTGCCCAAGTCAGAAGGTTGGCGCATCGGCGGCGCGCCCGCGGGCACGACCAACCACACGCGCATCATGGATTTAGTGTGGGCGGAAGCGGGTCAGCAGGAAGCCTGGCTCTCTGCGTTCCCGCCATCCACCGCCAACCAGGCAGACCTGACGGCCGTTGATTTTGCGCGGGTGGAGATGTTTGGCACAGAAGAGTAGAAAGTGGAGGGGGGAGGGCGGCTGTTTCCAGAAAAGGGATGGCCCTGCCGGGCATTCGTCTCTTTTGGAAAATGAACCGGCATCCGTGAGCGGTGGACAAGAAGTTCAACTTCTCTTATGAAGTTGAACTTCTAAAGTTTGTCCCGCCAGGGTAGATCGATGCCGTAAACGCGCAGGGTTTCGGGGTGGAACAGCCAGGCCAGACCCAGCAGCGGCTGCACCAGGGGGAAGTAGCCATAATCCGCGCCAAAATGCGCCCATACTGTGCGCCCGATCAGGTCTGGCGACAGGTAACTCAAAACACCAACCACCAGCGTCATGAAGCTCTCAAATAGCAACACCCCCACCGACAATTTCCAGGCCCAACGACGGCGCACCATAAACCCCACAGCCGCCAACAAGTAACAGAGCGCAGCGATGCCGCTTAAAATGGCCGGCATATAGTAAGTGATGCCCTCTTTGAAAAAAAGCTGATAAACGGAGCGTACGCCCGTAGAAAGCGCCAACACCGGATACGACACGGCCAAAATCATCCCAGCCGCCTGGATAAAGCCAGATAAACCGGCCTGCGCTGTGGATTGTTCTTCTGATGTATGTTTATTATCTGTCATGAGAAACCTTTACAACTGTCTATTCCCCATCAGTCCGTTTTTTAACAAGATACCAATTGCACAATCTGCCGCGCATGTTCCAGTTCATCCGGCACGATGGTGTGACCCATGCCCTGATAGATTTGTTTATTGACGTTTGCGCCGAGACTGGTGAAGATAACGGCCGTTTCCTCCACACGCGCCAACGGAATATGAAAATCCACATCACTGCATCCGATAAACACCGGTGTATCTGCCAACGAGCCAGCATAATCTCTCGGCGTAGCCGCTGGTCCTATCAAGCCGCCGCTAAACACCAACAGCCCGCCATAGCGCCGCGCATGTCGCGCCACAAACTCAGACGCCAGGCAAGCGCCTTGCGAAAAACCAGCCAATACCATGCACTCTGCCGGAATGCCAGCCGCTTCAACCTGCGCCACCAAGTCCCCAATCGCCGCCAAGCCAGAAGAAAGCCCTGGCTCGTTGCGTACCAGCGGCTCCAAAAAGCTGAACGGATACCACGTATTGCCGTCCGCTTGAGGGGCCAGATAGACAAAATCAGGGTGCGCCAATTCTTGCGCCAGTCCTAAAATACCGGGAGCGCTATCGCCTCGGCCGTGAACCAAAATCATGGCGGCTTTCGCTTCAGCCAACGGTTTGCCAGTGGTGTAAATGGGTTGACCCTGATGCGGGCCAACAATGGTTGTTTGAGTCATCGTGTATTATCCGTTTTCCTTTTCACTGCGTGGCACCTTGATTTCAGGTACTATCTGTTCAATCTCAGCCCGATTCTTTTCTAGCCAGGACGGCAGTTTGAGGCTCATGCCCAGGTCGGCGATTGGCTCATCATACAAGAAACCAGGGGCATCGGTGGCAATTTCAAACAGCACGCCGTTTGGTTCTCTGAAGTAGATGGAGTGGAAATATTGCCGATCCATCACGGGCGAGACATTGTAGCCTTGTTGCCGCAGTTTGGTCAGGTATTCTTGCTGCTCGGTATCATCCACCGTGCGGAAAGCGATGTGATGGATGGCGCCAGCGCCCATTTTACCCCCTGGCTGACCCGGCCGTTCCAGCAAATCCACATACAAACCCACATCATCAGACGCGCCCTTCAATCGAGTCCGCGCCCCTTCTTGTGCCACGAATTCATAGCCCAGCTGCCCAATGAGTAAATCGGCGGTGGGCTGGGTTTGCCCCACCCAGGCGGTGACGCTGTGAAACCCGCGCAATGCGTGTGGCGCCGGAATCGGGCCATCTCGCCACACCTGGATGGTCGCCGGCTCATCATTGGCAACGAGTTCCACGACCATGCCATCCGGGTCGCTGAAGGTGAGCAGTTCCTGCCCAAAGCGCGTCTGTCGTTCGCCCAGAGTGACGCCGTGTGTTTGCAGTCGTTCTTGCCAGTAAGCGAGTGATGAAGAGGGGATATTATAGGAAACGGCCGTTGCTTCGCCATTGCCTTTTCTACCCCGTTTCATATGCTGCCAGGGGAAAAACGTCAGCACAGTACCCGGTGTGCCTACTTCATCGGCATAATAAAAATGATAGGTGCTGGGGTCGTCAAAATTGACAGTGCGCTTAACCAACCGCTGCCCTAAAACAGTGTGGTAAAAATCAATATTTGCCTGTGGATCGCTGGCGATGGCGGTGATGTGGTGTAAATCTTGTACGTTTTGCATCTCTGTTCTCCTCGGAGGTTTAATATTAAACTGTTTTAACAAAAAATTTAGCCTCTGTTGCCTAAACCCAATTTGCGGCAAAGTTGTGCTAATTGTTCTTGTTCTGTTGTGGTTAAGACGTTCATCGTGATAACAACGCCAGCCACATGATCCGGCAAGATGGTCTCGATAAGCGCCTGGCCTGCCGGGGTCAGATGGATGTCAATGCAGCGGCGATCATCCTCCCGATATTGGCGTGTGACTAGCTCACGTTTCACCAGATTGCTGATCACCAGCGTCAGATTGCCGCCACTCTTGAGAATTTTTTCTGCCAGTTGACCGGGTTGTAAAGGGCCAAGGTGGTAGATAGCCTCCAATACGCCAAACTGGCTAATCGTCAGATTGTAGTGGTGCAGATGAGCGTTAATCCGTGCCGCTACGGTTTCAGAGGCTCGTGATAATTTGATGTAGCCATCCAGTGCTAACCGTTCTTCTGCTGTGCCAGGGTATTGTGTGGCCATATGTATACTTCCAAAAAATCCGATCAATCATATTGTTTAAGGTCAAATAATTTCACGTTGAAATAATTGCACAAATAAACTGTCTTGTCAAGGGGAAAGAGAGAGTTGCGTGGGCGCAGAGTTTGTTGACGCAGAACTTACGCGTGCCCGAAGCCAGAATGGACATTTTCTTTTATATCGAAGCCTTCTATAATAAGAAGCGTCGCCATTCGACGTTGGGCTATCTCAGCCCAGGCGTCTTTGAAGCGGCATTCCATCAACATCAGACAGTCTTAACTCTGTGTCCAAAAAAATGGGGGAAGGTCAGGGCTATCATTGTCGGTTGTAACCACAGGATAGCCATTTGAGGAATAGGTAAAATGAATAACTTGAATTTCACATTAATCCCTTTATCGTGCGGTGTAAACCGTAGCGTCACCATCTTAAAAAAAGGGGGCGCGCCCGTTTTGCGTGATAACTTCTAGTCATGACATTAAATTTGCAACATGAATTTCATGGCCCCAATGCCGCTTATTTACTCAGCCTGTTTGCCCGCTACCAGGACGATCCGCAAACGGTAGATGCGTCTACCCGGGCTTATTTCCAGGCACATGAGTTTGAGCTACAACAACTGCTGGCGTTGGATGGAGATGGGGCGGCACAAACGGCCGTTTCCCCCACCCTGCCTCTCGCCAAAATCAAAGCCACCGTCAACCTCTCCCAAGACATCCGGGAATATGGACATCTGGACGCCCAACTAGACCCCCTGGGTGCGCCGCCACCTGGCGAACCCTCCTTGTCTCCCGCTTACCACGACCTGACTGAGGCTGATTTACGGCAGCTGCCCGCCTCTCTCATCGGTGGACCAGCCGCCGACAACAAACCCCATGCCTGGGCTGCCATCAACCAACTGCGCCAAATTTACGCCGGCTCCCTCGGCTATGACTACGACCATTTACGCAATCATGAAGAACGCCGCTGGCTGCGCCACATGGCTGAAACCCGTCACTTCCGGCCGCCGCAGACGCCGCTCAATGCCAAAGCCCTCTTGACTCGTCTGACCGAGATAGAGGTGTTTGAGCAATTTTTGCAGCGTATCTTCCCCGGCAAAACACGCTTCTCTATCGAAGGCTTGGATATGATGCTGCCCATGCTCGATGAGATTGTGGGGCAGGCGGCGCAATCGGGCGTTCACTCTATCCTGTTGGGCATGGCCCATCGGGGGCGCTTGAACGTGATGACCCATTTGCTTGAACGGCCGTATGCCGAAATCCTGACCATGTTCAAAGACCCGGCACAGCGGGATTTTTACCATAAACGGAACGAGATGGGCTGGACGGGCGATGTCAAATACCATGATGGCGGCCGTCATGCCATTGGTGTTGTGGCGAATAAAGTGGTTGATTTGGTCATCAAACTGGCGCCAAACCCCAGTCACCTGGAGCATGTTAATCCGGTGGTGCTGGGCATGGCGCGGGCGCTGGGAACACAGGTCGATCAACCGGGCGCGCCCCATTTCGATCCGACGATGACCCTGCCCATTCTTATACATGGCGACGCCTCCTTTCCAGGACAGGGCATTGTGGCCGAAACGCTCAACATGCACCAACTGCCTGGCTACCAGGTGGGCGGCGCGATTCATATAATCGCCAACAACCAAATTGGCTTCACCACCGATGCTCGCGCCGGCCGCAGCACCCTTTACGCCAGCGATCTGGCTAAGGGCTTCAAGATTCCCATTGTGCATTGCAATGCAGATGATCCCGAAGCGTGTATCGAAGCGGCCCGTTTAGCGATTGCCTACCGTCAAAAGTTCCACAAAGATTTTCTCATTGATTTAATCGGCTACCGGCGCTACGGTCATAACGAAGGGGATGAGCCGCACTTCACGCAGCCGCTCATGTATGCTCACATCGACAATCATGCTACCGTGCGTCAACAATGGGCTGACCAATTGATTGAGCGCCGCGAAATCACGGCGGAGGAAGCGGCGGCCTTGCAAACCAGGTTCCAAACTGAGCTGCAAACCTTGTATGAATCGTTGGTGGTAGAGGAGGTGGCCGATGCGTTAGAGCCGCAGTTAGAGCTACCGCCATCGGGGGCGGCGCAACAGGCAGAAACGGCCGTTCCCCTGCAAACCTTACGCGAACTTAACCAAGCCTTACTTACGCTACCCTCTGATTTTAAGCTCAATAAAAAGTTACAACGTGCCCTCAAAGAGCGGCAGCACGCTTTCGAGGACCTGGACGAGCCGACCGTCAGTTGGGCCACCGCTGAGGAACTGGCTTTCGCCACCATTTTGGCGGGAGCCACCGCCATCCGTTTTACCGGCGAAGATGTGATGCGCGGCACCTTTAGCCATCGCCACGCCGTCTTTTTTGATCAGGAGACAGGGGCCTCTTTTTGTCCGCTGCAAGCCATCCCCCAGGCGCAAGCCGCCTTTGAAATCAGGAACAGCCCGTTGTCAGAAAACAGCACGATTGGCTTTGAATATGGTTACAATATTCAAGCGCCGGAGCGTCTCGTGATTTGGGAAGCGCAATATGGCGACTTTATCAACACGGCGCAGGCGATGATCGATGAGTTTGTGGTGTCCGGCAAAGCCAAATGGGAACAGACGCCATCTCTGGTGCTGCTGCTGCCCCATGGCTATGAAGGCCAGGGACCAGACCATTCCACCGCCCGCCTGGAGCGCTTCTTGAATTTAGCGGCAAAAACGAGCTTACGCATTGCCTACCCCACTACGGCCGCTCAATACTTCCATTTACTGCGTCGGCAAACGGCCGTTCTTGTGGAAGACCCCTTGCCCCTGATTGTGATGTCGCCGAAAAGCTTACTGCGCCATCCGCGCTCCGCTTCCACGCCACGGCAACTGGCGGAAGGCAAATGGCAGCCGCTCATCCCGGATGCGTCCGCCCAAGCCCGCGCCGCCGAGGTACGCCGCCTGGTATTTTGCAGCGGCAAGGTCTTTGTGGATTTGATCGAAATCCAGGAACGGCTGCTGGCGGAGACGGATGCCATCCCTGTGGCCCTGGCGCGAGTGGAACAGTTGTACCCGTTCCCCGAAGCGGCCATCGCCGCCGAAATTGACCAATACCCAAACCTGGAAGAGGTGGTGTGGCTGCAAGAAGAGCCGGCCAACATGGGCGCCTGGAGCTTTGCCCAACCCTGTTTAATGGCGTTGATAAACGGCCGTTTCCCCCTACGCTACATCGGCCGTCCCCCACGCACCAGTCCGGCTGAAGGCTCCACCTCCTGGCATCGACGCAATCAGCAAGCGATAACCGAATTTGCTTTTGAGAAAATTGAGGATAAAAAATCATGATAACAATAACTGTACCCGAACTGGGCGAATCTGTAATTGGGGCCACTGTTGGCGAATGGCACAAACAAGAAGGCGACAGCGTGGCCGTCGGCGATGTCCTGGTGGACCTGGAGACGGATAAAGTGGATATCGAAGTCAGCGCTGAAACGGCTGGCGTGTTGGCCCGCATTCTCCGGCAGGCTGGCGAAGATGTGGAAATTGGGGATGTGTTGGCCGAAATTGAAGCAGATTCAGCCGCCCCGCCTGCTCCCAAAGAGACAGTACCGCCCGAGACAAAAGTAGCAACAGAAACGGCCGTTTCCGCCCCAAGCGCCGCCGAGAAACAAGCCACCCCCGTCGCCCAACGGCTCGCCCAGGAGCAGGGTCTTGATTTGACGGCCGTTCAAGGCAGCGGGCCAGGCGGCCGCATCACCCGCCAGGATGTAGAAACCCATTTGCAGCAGCCAAAAGCACAACCCGTCGCGAAAGCAGCGCTCCCCAAAGAGACGCCGCCTCCTGTCCCGACACAGCAAAGCGCCACCGGCAGTCGCCTCGAAGAGCGGATACGCCTCTCTCGCCGCCGCCGCACCATCGCCCAACGGTTAGTTACCGCCCAACAAACGGCGGCCATGCTCACCACCTTCAATGATGTCGATATGAGCGCCGTCATCGACATGCGCAAACGGCGCGGCCCCCGTTTTCAGGAGCAGCATGGCGTCAAACTGGGCTTCATGTCCTTCTTCGTCAAAGCAGCCTTGGGGGCGCTCAAAGCCTTTCCCCGGCTTAATGCGGAGATTGACGGAGATGAGATGGTGCTGAAGCATTATTATGACATTGGCATTGCCGTCGGCGCGGAAGAAGGATTGGTGGTGCCAGTGGTGCGCGATGCGGATCGCCTCTCTTTTGCCGAAATCGAAAAATCCATCGGCGAGTTGGCGCAGAAAGCACAAAATGGCACGCTCATGTTGGAAGATTTACGGGGCGGCACCTTTACCATCACCAATGGCGGTATTTTTGGCTCCCTGTTAAGCACCCCTATTCTAAATACGCCCCAAGTGGGTATTTTAGGTATGCACCGCATTGAACAACGCCCCATTGCCCTGAATGGTGAAATCGTGATCCGCCCCATGATGTACCTGGCGTTAAGTTACGACCATCGCCTGATTGACGGCCGTGAGGCCGTACTGTTTCTAGCGCGACTTAAAACGTTGATAGAAGAGCCAGAAACGTTATTGTTGGAAGGGTAGCTTGATCTGACATATTGGGGATAACGGCCGTTATCCCCAAGCCCTCTATTCCCCAATTATTAACCGAAGCGTAAAGCCGCTTCGCGCCCATTCTGATACTGAAATTGAATTACCCCCCTTGACGCCCCTTGTCTCCCGCACGGTTGGATGAAGCTGAGAAGGTCAAAAAGAGATTGTGCTTAATGACCCAGATGATTATGACTTTCGTCACTACTTCTTCCCGCTTAATTGTGACATGCTACCAGGGATAAGAACATATCTTGTTTTTTGAATTTGGCCTGGCAGCACGATTTGCCCCCAAATTAATCTCCCGAGATAGCAAGTACAAAATGATTGTCGTTTACTTTTTTTATGGGTTGGCGTTCTTTAGTTTGGGCCTGGCGGCCAGCTTACAGCTGCGCCGTGATGGCAATTTGCCCTTGCGTCAGCAGCTGCCGTGGCTGGCTGCCTTTGGCTTTGCTTACGCCGCTATCGCCTGGCTGGATATGTTTGAAGCCGTGGGCGCCAATCCGGAGATGAACCACATCATCAACCTGTTTAGAATGATCCTTCAACCGACCAGCGGACTGCTGCTTCTGCTATTTGGCTGGGGTGTTCTGACAAAAATCACGCCCTTGCCAGCCTGGGTTCATTTGCTGCCTGGTTTTTTCCTTGTGCCTATCGTTTTTGTGATTACCTATGCCGCTTCCACCTTCATTACTCCCTCACCCATCAAGATTCCTATTGATATCTGGTCACGCTACCTGTTTTACTTGCCGGGCAGCATTATGGCTGGTATTGGTTTCTTACGGCAGTGGCACGTGCAAAAGAAGCATGGTTATTATGATGTGGCTCGCCTTATGTTGGCGATTGGGGTGGCTTTCTTGTTTGAGGCTTTTGTGATGGGACTGGTGGTACCGGCAGCGCCCTACGGCCCGGCGTCTTATTACAATTACAATCGAACAGTATACGATGCCTTTGCCGGAGAACAGGTCACCTCCGACAAACCGTTTGGGCTGGTGGATTGGTTAGATTATGATCGCGTTTTGGAGACGACCGGCTTGCCTATCCAATTTTGGCGGATGCTTTCCGCTGTGGCGGTGACCGCGCTGGTGGTCAAGGGATTGGATGTCTTTGACGCCATGCGCAAACGACAGATGTCTGCCTTGCAGGGTGAACGAGATCAGGCGCAGCAGGCGGCGTTTGTTGCCCAAATTGCTGCCCGAGAAACGGCCGAAAACTGGACGGATGCCTTGATCCGGATCAGCCGACATATTGCGGAACTGGATGATGTGGATGATATTTTGCTTTACATTGTGGGTAACGGCCGTTCCCTCTTACAATCCAACTTCATGGGCCTGGCTCTCCTCAACGGCGATCCGCCCGACCTGGAGCTGAAATGTTATGCCAATGAACGCCATACTCGCCTGGTTGATTCCCCGCTTAAAGTAGAAAACCAGCTCATCTTAAACACCTTGTTGCGCTCTGAATCGTACTGCTCATCGGCCGATGAGCAGCCTGACGATTTTAAAGACCTTTGCTTTTTTTGCGAGAAACCAGCGCGGACAACGGCCGTTGTCCATCTCGACCTGGATAGTAGACCGATTGGTGCGATATGGGTCGCGCGACATGAGGGAGAACCTTATTCAGAAACAGATTTGATCTGGTTGGAATGCCTGGCCGATCAAGTCGTGATTGCCATCCAGCATGGGTTGATGACCGCGCAGTTGCAATCATTTTCTATTATCGAGGAGCGGGGACGCATTGCCCGGGAAATGCACGATGGCCTGGCTCAAATTCTGGGCTATTTAAACCTGCAAGTGCAAACATTGGAAACGTTGCTTAAGCGCGGCAAACAGGAGGCTTTGCGGGTTGAACTGGAGCAGATGCGCCAGGCCGTGCAGGTGGCCCATGCTGACGTGCGTGAAAACATCCTTAGTTTGCGCACCACCCTGGCCAATGAGAAGGGCCTGGTCTCCGCCATCCATGAATATCTAAATGAATTTGGCATTCAGACGCGGATTGAGACGCGGTTTGATAATGAGGTAGAGGGACCACTGAACCTGGCTTCATTAGCGGAGGTACAGTTGGTTTGCATCTTGCAGGAAGCGCTGACCAATGTGCGTAAACATGCCACAGCGGATTATGTCAATGTGCGAATCGCCCAAAAAACAAATGGCAACCAATCTGACTATCTTTTGATGGAAGTGAGCGACGATGGCGTTGGCTTTGAAGGCCAAAACGGGAATCGTAGTTTTGGCTTGCAAACCATGCAAGAACGGGCGCTGGCGGTGGGCGGTGAACTGACAGTACACTCTGTTCCGGGAAAAGGGACATCGGTGATCTGCCGTTTCCCCTGTCTGCGGGAAGAGAATCTACGCAAGCAGAATGTGGTGTTTCGATAATGAATGTGCGTGAGTGGGCGCTGCCGGTCTATACCATTTTGATGCAGTTGGCGGTGGGGACACTGCTGAGCCTGTGGTTGATACGGACGATGACTGTTCGACAGCACGGGCAGACCATCGCCGACCACATTGTCCGTTTTCCCGTGTTGGCTATTTTACTAACCATCCTCACTGCTATTGTCGGCTCCCATTTTCATTTGAGTCGTCCTTACTTTTCGTTGTTGGCGATGCTGAATTTTCGTTCTTCCTGGCTCAGCCGTGAAATTGTCTTTACGCTCTCTTTCTTTTTGGCGGTGGTTGCCTTGTCTTATCTACAATGGTTTACACAAGGACATTTTCTTTTGAAGCGTGTTTTGGGGTGGCTGGGAATCGCGGTCGGCTGCTTGAGCGTCTATTCTATGTCGAAGATATATCTGCTGCCGACCCATTCCTCGTGGAACTCGCCCTTGACGGTGGTTATTTTCTTATTATCAGCGCTAATTTTGGGGGTGACGGCCGTTGCTGTGCTGCTAGTCATGGATTTGAAGGTAGCAGAAGTAGCTGGTAAGGAAGAAACGGCCGTTCGTCGCCAGATCATCCAGCATTCATTTGTGTGGTTAGCGGGGATAGCGGGGATAACGGCCGTTGTCATTCTGGCGCTCAATCTCATTCTCATCGCCCAATTGAGCCAGGGAGATGCATCTGCGCAGACCAGCCTCATGCTCTTGTTAGGGCTTTACCAACCCTTGTTTAGCCTGCGCTTTATCGCCCTGTTTACCGGCGTGAGTTTGTTTGGGTTGACCGCTTTTCATTTATACCAGAACCGCCGCGGGCAATATGACATCACCAGGCCCATCTATCTGACCTGCCTATTCATTCTGATTGCCGAGATCATGGGGCGCTTTTTATTTTACGCGACCCATGTGCGGTTAGGTTTGTAATCATCTTTACAGAAGATGGCATGAAGGAAATATTATGACTATAAAAATAGTGGTAGCTGATGATCATAAATTATTTCGGCAAGGATTGATTGGCCTCATGCGTGCTCATGATGATATGGTCGAAGTGATTGGTGAAGCGGCCAGCGGCCAGGAAGCGGTGCAGTTAGCCCAACAATTAAGACCAGACGTCATCCTGATGGATATACAGATGCCCAACGGTGACGGCCTGCAAGCCACTCGACAAATACGCGAGACCTTGCCTGATGTAGCCGTGGTGATCTTGACGGCGTCTGAATCAGACGAACATCTTTATGAAGCCATTCGCCTGGGGGCGGCCGGCTACTTACTCAAAGATTTAGACGCTGCCGAGCTTTTCGAACTATTAGCCGGTGTAGCGGACAACGAAGTGGTAATGACCCGCGCCATGGCCAGCCGCTTTCTAAAAATCATGGCCGACAATAACGGCCGTGCCCCCAGCGTTTCCTCAGACCTCACCGAGCGTGAGATCGAGGTGCTGCATCTATTGGCTCAAGGCGCCAGCAATCCCCAAATCGCCGAAGAACTATTCATTACCGTCAACACCGTCAAGAGCCATATCAGCCATATCCTCACCAAATTACAGCTAGAAAACCGCACCCAAGCGGCCGCTTATGCCGTGCAAAAAGGGATGACCACGCCCAATCAGCCCCATTCGTGAAAAAGATCACCCAGTTGGGTGATCACAGACTACACGGTTGCCGGATGTGTGCAAGCGGCGCCCGGTATATCCTACAGAAGTAACCTGAAATTAATAGGGAGTCACCAGACTTGGTTACAACTGTCTTCAAAAGGTAACGAAGGTTAAGCGGTCAATATAGTTGTTTTAGGGAAGATCCAATGTTAAGTAAGTTTAATTTAATCACATGTTCGACAATATTATGGAGGAGCATCACATGAGCGAAAATAATTTCCTCAGCAAAGCTCTCGATGACACGGTTCTCAACCGGCGCAGTTTCCTTAAATGGAGCGGGGCGTTGGGCGGAACGGCCGTGTTAGCTGGAGGGCTATCATATGGCCTAAAAATGGCTGAAGCAACGCCCGATGCCGCCGCTACCGAAGGCGAATGGATTACCGCCGCCTGCTGGCACAACTGTGGCGGACAGCGCTGTGTATTGAAAGCCCAAGTTGTAGATGGCATCGTACAAAAAGTAAAAACAGACGATACCCATCCAGATACGATGGAAACGCCGCAAATTAGAGCTTGCGCTCGAGGGCGTTCCCAACAGCATCAAGCTTTTGGCGTAGACCGCTTAAAATATCCCATGAAGCGTAAGAACTGGGAGCCGGGCGGAGGCAAAAAAGAGCTACGTGGTCGAGACGATTGGGTTCGCATCAGTTGGGATGAAGCGCTGGACATTGTAGCCAGTGAAATCAAGCGTATTCAAGACACCCACGGTAAAGAATCGATCTTGGAAGTTGGCAACACTTTAGGGCGAACCATGAGTCTGGCTGGTGGAACAGTTGGCACCTGGGGCACAACTTCTTGGGGCACCTGGTATTATACTGGCCCCAAAATCGGCTTGGGCGACGGGCTTTTTGAGACCAGCAATAATGACCGTCTAGATATGCAAAATAGTGACCTGATTGTTATCTGGGGCGGCAATCCGGCCTGGAGTGCGCAAGGTAACAATATGTACTATTACCACCAGGCCAAAAAAGCTGGGGCCAAATTCCTTTTCCTCGACCCATTTTACAATGACTCCGCCATGATCCTGGCAGATGAATGGGTTCCTGTTCGTCCAGGCACGGATCACGCTTTAGCGTTGGGCATGGCTCACACATTGCTCGTCGAAGATGATCCGGAAACCAATCCGTTGATCGACTGGGATTTCCTCAACCGCTGCACGGTTGGCTTCGACAAAGACCATATGCCTGAAGGCGCTGATCCCCAAGAAAACTTTATGGACTATGCGCTGGGTACCTATGACGGTCAACCCAAGACAGCGGAATGGGCTTCAAAAATATGTGGCGTTACCCCGCAAACTATTCGCAAAATAGCACGTCAGATCGCCATGACCCCGCGTGTATCCCTACTCACTGCCTGGTCGGTGGCCCGCACCAACAACTCTGACTCCTGGCCGCAAATGTTTATGACCATTGGCTGTATGACCGGCAATATTGGCGAAGCCGGCCGTTGTACCGGTGTAAGTTGTTGGGAAAGAACGGCCGATGGCGGTCCCTTCCTCATCAACAGCGGTGGTAGTAACGTACCTGGCCTGACTAGCGCTCCCGAAGAACAAGTTAGCATTAAGATTAACAACAATGAGTTATGGGATGCGATAAATTCCGGCAAATATGTGGCTGGATACCAGGATGTGCGTGACGTCAACATTCAAATGATCATGCATGATGGCAGTTCTGCCCTTAACCAGAAAGTTGGCATGACCAAAGGTATTGAAGCCCATCGTAAGGTCGAGTTTGTCCTTTCCTTGAACTTTGTCCTTAATACCGACTCCAAGTATTCTGACGTTGTATTACCGGTTACTACCCAATGGGAGCGCGAGGGTTATATGAAAGGCAATCGCGACCACCTCATCTGGGCCAGAAAAGTAACTGACCCGCTCTTTGAAGCCAAAGATGATGACTGGATCGCGGCTGAACTCGGTAAACGCCTAGGGTTTGATCCGCAAGAAATCACGCCGATGCCGCTCAAGCAGCAAATATTTAACCGCCTGGCGGGTTCCTGGGTTATGAAAGATGATGGCTCAGACAAAGAGCCGCTGCTCACAATTACAGCTGATGATATTGCCGAGATGGGCGTTGAAGGTGAGCCACAAACAGGCCGAATCACCATGAAGGAATATAAAGAAAAAGGCGTCTACACAGTTCGTCGCGAACAAGGAGATGCCCACACCTTTATTGCCCATAAAGCCTTCCGTGAAGACCCTGAGGCCAATCCTCTAGGAACGCCCAGTGGCAAACTAGAAATTCATTGTCAGGACATCGTTGACTTTGTTAAAAATTCCGGTTTCACTGAAATTCGCCCGATCCCCACTTACAATCCACCGATTGAGGGGTATGAAGATACCTTTGCTGATTGGGAAAAGAAGGAAAAAGGCGATTACCCCCTACAACTTTTCACTATCCACTATCGGCGGCGCTCGCACTCTATCTTTGACAATATTCCCTGGTTGCGTGAAGCGTTTCCACAGGAGTTCATCATCAATCCCATTGATGCCAAAGCGCGTGGACTTAAGCATGGTGACTACGCCAAAATCTGGAGCCGACACGGTACAGTTATCCGCCCCGTTTATTTTTCCGAACGCATGATGCCCGGCGTTGTAACTTTAGGCGAAGGCGCCTGGGCGCAAGTGGATGAAGAGACGGGAATTGACAAAGCGGGGGCGACAAACACCTTGAATGGCGCTATTCCTACGGGCCAGGGTCATCAAGGTTGGAATACATGCAATGTCCAGGTAGAACGGTATGGTGGGCCAGATTCACTGCCCCCCGATTATAAATGGGAACAACGAATACCAATTAAGGAGGCATAAAAATGGCCAAGCAAATGGGTTTTTACTTTGATGCAAGCGCCTGCAATGGTTGCAAAGCTTGTGTCATTGCTTGCAAATCTAAAAACGCGCTACCTACTGGGATAAATTTCCGGCAGGTCGTGCAGTATGGCGGTGGCAGTTGGGTTACGCATCCCGAAGATAAAACTTTAATGATGCCCAGTAATCTCTTTGCCTATTCTATTTCGGCCGCCTGCATGCACTGTCAGGATCCGAAGTGTGTGGAAGTATGTCCGACAACAGCTTTATACAAAAGGGCTGAAGATGGCCTTGTTTTAATAGACCCAGATAAGTGTATTGGCTGCCGTTACTGCGAATGGGCTTGTCCTTATGGGGCGCCTCAATTCAATGAGGATTCTGGCAAAATGACGAAGTGTGACTTTTGCGCCGACTTGTTGGCCAAAGGTGAGGATCCATACTGCACTTCGGCTTGTGTGATGCGGGCTTTAGAATATGGCGATCTGGATGAGCTGCGGGCCAAATACGGTGATGTCAATGCCATTGAACCGTTACCGATGGGTTATATCACGGAACCCTCGCTGGTAATTACGCCTCATAAAGATTCGCAATTTAGCGGCGACGGAACTGGTCGGATATTGGACCTGGAGGAGGTGTAGAAATGGGTACTAGAGAATGGGCTTTGATTATATTCACAATCCTGGCGCAAATGGCGGTTGGTTCGTTTCTAGTCTTGGGTTTTGTTCATTTTTTTGCGACGCGCAAGGCTGGGCCAGAAGAAGCTGATCGCCTCAGCGACCGCGCCCTTTTGGCGATTGGCTTGGTGCTGATCTTAGGCATGTTTGC
>CAZXVH010000022.1:0-52870 GCA_964643965.1 uncultured Ardenticatenaceae bacterium | reverse complement strand
TGGCTCCGCGCCGTCTCACCCAGGTATTAGCGAATTGGGTGAGACAGGCGGAGCGAAGCCGTTGGGGAATGGCAATCGTATTATCCGCCTGTCCCACCCCTACCATGTTGCGCGATAACGGCCGTCTCACCTTACCCAGGTATAGGCGTCGGAAATTGGGTGAGACAGGCGGAGCGAAGTCGTCGGGGAATGACGAACATGTTATCCGCCTGTCCCACCCCTACCATACAGATCACACATCATGCAACGGAATCGAATACGACCTCGGCATCTTTGCCGTGAAGGGGCAGGCACTCAGGCCAAAGCAGTTGTCGCCGCAGGCGTCGGTATCACATGCCGCTTCATCTTCCACCAGCGCATCATCATCGCGCAGGCGGCCTTTGCGCACCCAGAAGTCGATCATGCCTTGCAGGGCGCTGCTGTCGATGCCCATTCTGCGGCTTAGTTCGTTGATGGTAATTGGTCCACTGGCCTGTTGAATTTCAGTTAAAATTTGATTTAGCATAATTTCCCGAAAGCGAGAGGATAGAGCAAGAGCTAGAGGGGAACGCAACCGTTTTTCCTCTAGCTCTTGCTCTCGCTCTAGCTAATAAGTAGTTTGCCACCCTGGAACACCAAGAACGCCATCACCCAGGCCAGCGTAAATTGGCCGATGATGCTGACCCACATCCATTTGACGCCAAGCTCCTGCTTTTCAGCGGCGATGGCCACCATGCAGGGGGTGTAGATGAGGACAAAGACCATAAACGAGAGGGCGGCGAGAGCGCCGTAACCGCCGCTGCTCTCGTCGAAGCTCTGTTTGATGGCGGTCATGAGGGTAGTCGGCGCTTCTTCCGCTTCGTCGGCGAAGAGGTTGATGCCCACCAGCAGCGGGATGGATTTGAGGGTGTCGATGGTGGCGGAGACAAAACTGGTCAGGATGAAGGCCGCGTCTTCCAGAAAGGGGGGTGTTTCCTCCGCTTCTTGCAGGGCGTCGACGTTATAAACCTGGGCCAACGTGCTGACGACCACTTCTTTAGCTACAAAACCAGAAATGAGCGCCCCGCTGGCTTCCCAACTGCCAAAGCCCACCGGTTCCAGCGCCGGGCTGATGACGCCAGCCAGGGCGGCATAGGCGCTGTCTGCTACCGGCGTTTCCGCAAAGCTGCCTTCCCCCTGCACCGGAATCGACATCAGCAGCCAGATGAAGACGCTGACGACGAGGATGAGCGTCCAGGCGTTTTCCAGGAACGCTCTGGTGCGCTGCCACATGTGGAACCAGATGCTTTTGACGGTCGGCATTCGGTAAGGAGGCAGTTCCATGACAAAGGCGCCCAGGTCGTCGGATTGGAAGACGGTGCGGCGCAGGATCATGCCCAGAATAACGGCCGTTACAATGCCCAATAAATACAGCCCAAAAATCACCGTGCCTGCAAAAGCCGGAAAGAAAATGGCGGCAAACAAGACATACACCGGCAGACGAGCGCCGCAGCTCATAAAGGGCACGAGCAGCCCCGTGAGGATGCGGTCTTTTTTGTTTTCCAGGGTGCGGGTGGCGTAAATGGCGGGCACGGAACAGCCGAAGCCGACCATCAACGGCAAAAAGCTTTTGCCATGCAGGCCGATTTTGTTCATCAGCGAATCCATGACGAAAGCGGCGCGGGCCATGTAACCGGAATCTTCCAGCACCGCCAGGGCAAAGTAGAGCGACATCAGCACGGGCACAAAGACCAGCACGCCGCCCACCCCGACGATGACGCCATCGACCAATAAACTTTCTACCCAGGTACCGCCGAGACCGATTGTGGTGACAACGGCCGTTACCCAATGCGTCAGCGGCCCTGCAATCACCCCGCCAATCCAATCCACATACGGCGCGGCCACATCGGCCGTGAGCTTAAATACCATCCACATCAGCCCCAGGAAAATGAGGATGCCCCAGACGCGATGGGTGATGAAGCGGTCGATCTTATCTGATGCCGTGAACTGAGCGTTTTTTGACTTGTGCACAGCGCTGCCGACCAGCCCGTTGATCCAACTATAGCGGCGGTCGGCGATGATGGCGTCCACATCGTCGCCGTAAATTTGGGCCAGACGGCCGACGCTCATTTGGGCGTGGGTGAGGACGGGAGCGCCGCCTGCCATCGTCAACAATTTTTGCTGGATATCGTGGTCTTGTTCCAACAGTTTGACGGCCAGCCAGCGGGCGGCGTAGGTGTCGGTGAGCGCCGGATAGCGGTTGATTTCCAGGCACAGGCGCTCGATTTCCGCTTCCAAATCCCGGCCGTAGTTGATGGTGAATAGGGATTGCGTGGTGTAGGTGGCATTAAGCGTGGTCATAAGTGGGAGATTCCTCGGCGACTCTTTGCACGGTTTGCACCAGTGTTTCCAGCCCTTGGGTGCGGCGGGCCACAGTTTGCACCACGGGGACGTGCAACGCCTGGCTGATTTTGTCCAGATCGATGGTGTGACCGCGTGATTCGGCCACGTCCATCATGTTGAGCGCCAATACGACCGGTACTTCCAACTCCAGCACCTGCACGGCCAGATACAAATTGCGCTCCAAATTGGCGGCGTCTACCACCACGACCACCACGTCTGGCTTTTCGTTGATGATGTAATCTCGGGCGATGACTTCTTCTGGTGAATAGGCGCTCAGGCTGTAGGTTCCCGGCAAATCAACGATGCGGAATTCCGTCTCGTCGCGCAGGAAAAAGCCTTCTTTTTTCTCGACGGTTTTGCCGGGCCAGTTGCCCACATGCTGATGGGAACCGGTCAGGCCGTTGAAGATGGATGTTTTGCCGGCATTTGGATTGCCGGCGAGGGCGAGATGGATTGTTTTCATAAATTTTTATCCGCAAATTACGCAGATTTTTCTTCGTCTCTTGTATCAAAGGTTTTAAACTGACGTCACCCGCATTTTATGCGCCATGCCTTGCCCGATGGCGACGCGGGAATCACGCACAGCGACTAACAACGGACCGCCATTGTGCTGTACTACGGTGATTTCGACGCCAGCGGTCAGTCCCAGTTCGGTGAGGCGGTGCTTGAGTTTTTTGCCCGTATCAATATGAACCAGGCGCACGGTTTCACCAACGGCCGTCATAGCGAGAGAGAATGTTTGTGGTTCACTCATTTGTTTAACCGCAGAGGGTGCGGAAAACGCGGAGCTTTTTAAATCGACGTTATTCAGGTTCATTTGTTTTCTCGATTGTGACAAAAATATGCGCCGCCACTTCTTGCCCCAAGGCATGAGTTTGTCCGCAGCAGTCAACCATGATGGGGCCGTTGAAGGGCGCGATTTCGGTGACGGTGAAGCGCTTACCTGGTTTGAGACCACGCCCCGCCAGATAGTCGAGCAGCAGGCTGCTTTCCGGGTAGATGCGTTGGATGGCGCCGGATTGGCGGGGCAGAACGGCCGTTAAGGCCACATCATCCCCTTTCACCACGACGCCATCCACACCCGGCGTCGGGTTGCCATGGGGGCAGGTGGTGGGATGGTTGAGATAAGCGGCGAGGGCTTCGGTAACGGCCGTTTCCGTGGCATGTTCGAGCTGGCAAGCATAATCGTGCGCTTTTTCCCAGGGCAGCCCCAACTTGTCTACCAGGAAACATTCCCACAGGTGATGGGCGCGAATCAACGCCGTTGCCCAATGCTGCCCTTTCTCCGTCAGACTGACGCCCTTATACGGCGTATGCGCCAGCAACTCCTGGTCTTGCAGCCGATGCACCATCTCCGTCGCTGAAACGGTAGACACGCCCAGCCGATCTGCCAATGCCGAAATAGGCACAGGGCTGCCCGCGCCATTCGCCAATTCGACGACGGTTTTGAGGTACATCTCCGTGCTTTCGTTAAAAGATTCGTGTTTCATAATAGGTTTGAGCGAGAGCAAGAGCGAAAGGTTTGCCTTCTTGCTCTTGCTCTATCCTCTCGCTTTTTGGGTTGCCAAAGTCTAATTTATAAGGTTGACCTAATACTATAACGGAAGGGCGTCCTGTGGTAGTGACATTCGTCAAGAGGTTGGGTGACGAAAATCAGTTAAATGAAAAAGCCTCTGACTTCTTCAAATGGGGCAGAGGCTTTGGTCTATTTTTGTAACTGGCAAACGGGCGTTAATTGTTTGAGATGGTTGTCTGCGGGGTTTTTTTGCAGGTTAGCAGCGCTTTGTAATACTGCAAACGGGGTTGGCTCTCGGCCGCCAGCGCCAACGTCATGCCAAAAACGAGCAGCGTATTTGTCAGCAAAAAGAAGATGAACTCTTCTACCGGCAAGTTGCCGATGAAGAGGTTGAGAGACTGCTGCGGGTCAATCGTCCAGGTACCCCAGTTGATAGCCAGAGAGTCGGCAAAAGCGAGATAGAGGGTGGTGGGCACAATTGTCAATAGCAGCAGCCGACGGTAATACCACAAAATGTCCGCGCCAAAGGCCAGTTGGATGAGAATGGGCAACAGCGCCCACGATAGTTCTAACGCCAGGTAGGTACCTGGCCCCCAACCGGAGATGAGCATCCCCACCATGCCTGCCCAGAAAACGGCCGTTATGCCCGTCACCCCCATCCGCAGCCGATTATTCTCTGAGAACGATGAACGAGGCGAGAGGAAGGGGGCGTTGCTGCGCCGCATCCAAAACAGCAGCCACAACCCCGTCATGATAGGCTGCACGATGAAGAAGGTGTACTCCTCGATGGGAACCCAGCCAATGACAAAGCCCGTCACCAGATTGATGTCATACCACCAGACGCGGGTCGCCACCAGGTAGTTGTCCCAGGGCGTGGTGTAAACCACGGCGATGATAATCAGGATGAACAGCACCCACCCCGGCGAAAACGAGTTGAACCGTTCGGGCATGGTGACGCCCCGTCGTTTGTCCCACCACGTTAAAAGCAACAAAATAACGATGGGAATGCCAACAAATAGTGCGAGAAATCCGAAATAAGTCATTTTAATTATGAATGGTGAATTGTGAATTGTGAATTGTGAATGATCTGCGTCGGTTCACAATTAATTATTCACAATTCACAATTTCTATACCATGCGTCCTTTCCAGTTGATACCTTTCTTGAAAACCTTGCGTAGCAGCCCCCACAAGCCCGCAATTTGCACAATGAATGCGCCAAGGGGAGAGAGGGCAGCGTACCAGATGGAGCCGTAACGCCGCGCCCAGGGGATGAAGCCGAGAAACACGGCGCCCCATGTCAGGGGCAGCCAACGCTTGCGCGCATTGCCCGAAATCACCGCAAAAAATACGAGCAGCGGATTCATGGCGATGGTGATGAAAAATATAGTAATCAGCGAGCGCCACCCGGAGAACCGTAATGATTGGGAGCCGAGTCGATTCATGCCCTGCCACATCTGTTTATTATTGCGGTACATGCGCACGGTTGCCGCTTGTTCGCCGCGCATCATTTGCACGTTGTAGCCGGATTGTTGCAGGTGATGGCCCAGAGCCACATCTTCGAGGGATTGGTTACGCACGGCCGTTACGCCCCCACTTTCCTCATACACATCCCGCCGCAGCAATATATACTGGCCGTTGAGATAGGCTGAATCCTGTTTCCAGGCGGTAAACAGAGCCGCAAACGCCGCCATTAAAGCCAAACGGTCGCCTATGCCACGACATTCCTGCTCTAAAAATAAGCTCAAGCCATCCAGTTGATGGTGGAGGGCGTAGCGCAGCGCCCCGGCCGGGCCGTTGGGCGCGTGGATGGTGTCGGCGTCGGTGAAGAGCAGCCAGTCGCCTCGCGCCGCCGCCGCGCCGTGCCACATGGCATGGGGCTTCCCCATCCAGCCGGGAGGCAGTTCGGTGAGTTTGATCACTTTGACATGATGTTGCTGGGCGATAACGGCCGTTTCATCCTCAGAATTATCATCGACCACAATCAGTTCCAGCTGACCGTCATAAGATAAGGCGTTGAGCGAAGGCAGCAGATGTTGCAAATTCTCCGCCTCATTCCGGGCTGGCACAATGATAGAAAGGGAGGGCAATGATTGGTCGCAGCCAGTCGATGTGAGTGGTGGCAGCGATTGGTACATGCGTTCCGCGTAATAACCGAGCGGCGGCGCCAAGAGAGAAAGGATGAACGTCTTTTTCCAGCGTTCTAAATGACTCATGGGGGGGTCTCCCGCTGGCTAACGCGCATCAGCACGCCTGGTCTCGGTTCCAAGGTGGCACCCATGTGGGGCTTGATTTTGTCGCCGTTGAGTAATTCAAGGTCAAAGCGCTGCAAAATTCGCGCCAACACCACCTTGCTTTCCACCTGGGCAAACGCCGCCCCGATGCAACTGCGCGGCCCACCGCCAAAGGGGATGTAAGTCAAGGGCGGCCGTTCCCCTGGTTGCGCCTGGCTCTTGTCAAAACGGTGTGGGCAGAATTGTTCCGGTTCATCCCAATACCGTTCATCCCGATGCGACAGGTAGATGGAGTACATCACCCGCGTATCCTGCGGCACTTGGTAGCCCGCCAACGCCACATCCTCCTGCGCCTGCCGGTTGCCGATATGGATCGGCGGATAGAGCCGCAGCGCTTCTTTGATGACCCTATCCAGATAGGTGAGCTGGTTGATTTGTTCTATCGTGGGTGCATTACTTCGACCTTGCTCAGTACCAGGATGCGTGATGCGTGATGCGTGATTCGGTGACTGTTCACTGTTCACTGTCCACTGTTCACTGAACACTGCATCCACTTCTGCTTGCGCCTGCGCCATCGCCTCGGGATTCGTGCCCAGCAAATACCAGACCCAGGCCAACAGCGCCGTGGAAGTATCGTGGCCGGCGATAAGCATGGTTAGCAGTTGGTCGCGGATGAGGTCATCGTCTAGCCCTTCGTGGATGAGTTTGGCGAGGAGGTCGCCAGCAACGGCCGTTTTCCCATTTTCCAGTTCAGCCCGCCGTTCCTGAATCGTTTGGTAGAGATAGGCATCCAGCACAGCTAGATGCTTTTGGTAGCCAGGGCGCGGCATGTTGGGCGCCACAATCCAGAATCCGGGCGAAATGTAGGCGATGGCTTTGAGGATGGGCTGCCACAGCCGTTCCATATCGGGGGCAAAGTCCACCTGGAACATCGTGCCCATCAAAATGAGCAGCGCCACTTTGCGCATTTCTACGAGCATATCGACGGCGCCGCCATCTGCCCAGGCGTCGATGACCTTGTTGGTATAGCGCCAAAAATCGGGAATGTGGGGGATGACATTGCCCCGGTGCAGCGGCGGATCCATGAGGGCGCGTAGCTGGTCATGTTCCTCGCCATCCACCACAAGGACGCCATGACGCAGCAATTTGGTCACGGGGTCTGTTTCGTTACGCCAATTAAATAACGGCCGTTTGCTAACCAGCAGTTCACGGTTCGGTTCTGGCCCGGTGACAACGGCCGGTCTGAATTTGGGCAAAGTAATCTGGAAAATCGGCCCCACATGCTGCCGCATCAACGATAAAGCGGCTAACAACGAGCGTTCTTTCAGCAGCCCCTTGAGAATAGTTAAGCCTTGTTCGCCCTCGGCGATAGGCAGTGGGTAAGCTGGTTTTGTTTCTGGCATGGCACCCTTCCTTATTCAGTGGTCAGTGATTAGTGGTCAGTGGTTAGTCACTGACCACTGACCACTGTTCACTGTCCACTATTAGCTTTTCAGCGATCTTAGAAGAGGAAAGCACACCGGGTAAACCTGCGCCGGGGTGCGTGCCTGCGCCGACGAAGTAGAGGTTGTCAAAGTCTTCGGAACGGTTGTGGGGGCGGAACCAGGCGGATTGGGTCAGCACCGGTTGAATAGAGAAAGCCGCGCCCAGTTCGCTGTTCAGCTCGTCGCGGAAATGAAGGGGATCAATCATATGTTCGGCGACGATATTTGCTTGCAGATCGGGCAAATAGTTGTCTTCCAAAAACTGCATGATGGCGTCACGGTACGGTTTGGCCGCTTTCGTCCAGTCGATATCTGCGCCCAAATGGGGCACGGGCGAGAGCACGTAGAACGCTTCGTGGCCTTCCGGCGCCAGCGACGGATCGGTGATGGTGGGCATGTGCAGATAGAGCGAGAAATCTTCGGCTAATATTTTCTTGTTGAAGATGTCAGAAAGCAGATGTTTGTAGCGTGGCCCCAGGATGATGTTGTGGTGCGCCAGTTGGCTGTCCGTGTAACGTTTCTTCGTGCCAAAGTAGATGACGACCAGCGACATGGAGTATTTGGTCAGCTTTTTGTAGCGGGTGTCGGAGTTGCGCAAGCCCCGTGCTTTGGCGGGGATGAGGTTGAGGTAGGTCCAGGGCACGTCGGCGTTGGAGATGATGTGATCGGCCGTGTGGACGGCGCCATCAGCCAGACGAATACCGGTTGCAGAACGGCCGTTTACCAAAATCTCCTGCACCTCCGCATTCACATGAATCTTGCCGCCCAGTTCCTCAATCAACCGCGCCATGCCACCGACAATTGCACCCGTGCCACCCATCGCAAAATGAATGCCCCATTCCCGCTCCAGGTAATGGATCATGGCGTAAATCGACGAGGAATCAAAGGGGTTGCCGCCGATGAGCAGCGGATGGAATGAAAATACCTGGCGCAAGAAATCGTTTTCGATGAACTGCGAGACATAGCTGTAGACTGATTTGTACGATTGCAATTTGATCAGGTCGGGCGCTACTTTGAGCATGTCGCCGATGCTGAGGAACGGTTGATCGGCCAGTTGCACGAACCCTTTTTCAAAGATCGCTTTGGTGGTTGACATGAAATCATCGTAGCCTTGTTTATCGGCCGGATTCCATTTTTCAATTTCGCTTTTGATGAAATCGGGGTCGTCGTTGTAGTCGAATTGGCGGCCTTCGTGGTTGAAGATGCGGTAAAAGGGGTCGAGGGCGGTGAAGGTGATGTAATCTTCCCGTTTGCGGCCTGCCAATTCAAAAATGTCGTCGAACATGAACGGGGCGGTGATGACGGTGGGGCCGCCATCAAATGTAAAGCCGTCCATCTCATAAACATAGGCGCGGCCGCCTGGTTTGTCTCGTTTTTCAAATAGCTCGATGTCGTAGCCCCGGGCTGCGAGTCGGGCAGCGGCGCCCAGGCCGCCGAATCCACTTCCGATGATGATTACTTTTTTAGACATATGGCTCTCTTCCTTATTTAAGATTTTTGATTATGTGAGATTGGAGATTGGAGATTAGTGTGCAATCTCTAATCTCAATTTTGTATCTTATTTAATTTTGCTTGTTTGTAGGCCGCTAAGGTGAGCGGCCGGGTTAACTTTCGATTGATGATGGGGGCGGGATAGTCGCGCCCCAATTGGAAGCCGAGGCGTTGGGCTGCTTGCGGCGGCATGGCAGCTGGCTCATGGATGTAGGCGTCTGGGACTTTGCCGAGTTCGGGCAGCCAGTGGCGAATGTAACGGCCGTTTGCATCAAACTTTTTGCTTTGGGTGATGGGATTGAAGATGCGGAAGTAGGGCGCGGCGTCGGTTCCTGTTCCGGCCGTCCATTGCCAACCGCCGTTGTTGGCGGCCGGATCGCCATCGACGAGATGCTGCATAAAGTGGCGTTCGCCCCAGCGCCAGTCGATGAGCAAATCTTTGACGAGAAATGAGGCCACAATCATGCGGGCGCGGTTGTGCATCCAGCCGATGGTCTGTAGTTGGCGCATGGCAGCGTCGATGAGGGGAAATCCGGTACGGCCGTTTTGCCAGGCGGCAAACTGTGTTTTATCGTTGCGCCAGGGGATGGCATCATATTCTGGGCGAAAATTGCCCTGCATCACATGGGGAAAATGATACAGAATATAAATATAGAATTCGCGCCAGATGAGTTCGTTGAGCCACACTTGAGCGCCTTGACGGCCGTTTTTATCAGGCGCAGCATGGAAAGCGGCGTGGGCGGCTACCACTGCTTGCTTGGCGGAAATCATGCCAAAGCGGAAGTAGGGTGAAAGCTGGGATGTAGCCTGCCTATCAACCCTATTACGCCCCTCAGCATAATGGGTGATCGACGCATCGTCGCCGTCAACAAAGTGGTGCAAACGGCGTTGGGCTTCCGCTTCACCTGGGGGAAAGGGAACGGCCGTTGGTAGCGTGTTTGCTAGTTGGATGGTTGGTAAGTTGGCGGGGGTGTTGATAATGTTTGGTGCTGGCAGGATGGATGATGGGTGGGGAAACGGCCGTTCTAACCATTGCTTGCTGAAAGGAGTGAAGACGGTGTAGGGGTTGCCATCTTTTTTGGCGATAGTCTCGGGAGGGTGGATGACGACGCCCGGCAACAGGGTTAAGGGCAGGACGTCGGCGATGGCATGGTCGCGGCGCAGGGCGCAAGGCGTAAAATCTTCTTCAGCAAAGATGGCGTTAGCGCCTGTTTCCCGCATAAGCGCGGCCAGTTCTGCGTACGGATTACCTTCCCGCACTAGCAGATAACTGCCACGCTGCTGCAAGTCGATAGCTAGCTGATTTAATCCTGCGAAGAGGAAAGCCAGCCGTTTTTCACCCGTGTTGGGTGAGTTGAGAATGGCCGGATCAAGAATGAAAACTGGGACAATTTGTGCTGCGTTATTTAGAGCCGCTGTTAGCGCTTCATTGTCTGTGAGGCGCAAGTCACGCCGTATCCACCAGATTGCTATGTTCATAAGAATTTAATCCTTATTTTCCACTTTTTTTGTAACGCTGCTCTCCAGCCATTGCAAAATGGGGGCGCTTTCCTGATCCAGGATGGTATGAGCCGCTTGTTTGTAGGCGGTGAGGTAATGGGTGAGATGATCGGCGGGCATGTGGTAATTGCATAATAATTTTTCAGTCCATAAGATTTCTGCATTAAGAAGGGAAATGTTACCCAGGGTGAGGGCAGCGCTGATGTCGCGGGCCAGGTGCATATTGGCGTTGGTTAATTCTTCGTAGGAGATGGCGGCATCTTGCAAACTGTGCCATACGCTTGCTTCCAATTCTGCCCGGTGTTGGCGGAAATGGCGCAGGGCATCGCGGTAAGTTTGGCTGACTGGTGTGATGGGGGCAGCTGACGGCCGTTTTGTCAACAATATCTCAACTTGAGAAACGGCCGTTGGCAAGCGCTGCCCTAAAAAGTGACCGGCGATGCGTTCTTGCAGGGCGGGCGCCTGATTAAAAATGCGGCCGCCATACGCCAACATAACGCGCTCCAACTGCAAGAACTCAGCCACTTCATAAAGTGAGGCGGCCGTGTGCAACTGCTGTGCTGTCATCACAATCAGGTCTGGTTTGGCGGTGGCAATGCTGTTCTCCATATAGTCGCGAGGGACGTTGGCGCCCAGATAAATCGTTTCCCATCCCTGGTAGCGCAGCATCAACGTGAGAAACAGTGGCGCAAATACATGATGCTCATGGGCAGGGCAGGCTACTATGATTTTGCCCGGGCGCGTGGGGGTTGGAGCAGCGAAAACCAGCGTATTGAGACGGCGCATAGCCAAAGCAGAGGCAAAATGTTCTTGCTGTACCGTCACCTTGTTTTGATACCAAAGTTCGCCGATGTGGACCAGCCCTTTCTGCAGTAGCTCCAAAACCACCATTTTGGCTGGATAAAGGACAAATGCTTGGGTTAATACGGCGTCTGCATCCGCTTCATTATATTGTAAGCAAGCATCCACCCAGGCTTTCCTTAAATCTTCTACAGTAGAACCTGACAAAGCATTAACATGTGTTGGTTGAATTGTTGGGGGATAGGTCATTAATTTATTGAATGGATTTTCCCCAGCGTTTTCTAAACTTCGCCAAAGTTTCACCGCTCGACTAATGCTTAGCCCTTCTTCTTGACGCATCATCAACCATTTAATAATGGCGATGTCGTAGTCAGAATAGAGCCGATGTCTTCCTTGCGTTCTTTCCGGCTCCGGTAATCCATAGCGTCGCTCCCAAGCTCTGAGTGTGTCTGGCTTGATGTTTGTTTCCTGGACTACGACTTTTAAATTATAGGTTGGCGCCCTGTTTGGCGTCATAGTCGTGCCTCTTAATTTTGTATTGACAGGTTGAACTTTTACCACCTTACCTTATGTTTTGCAGTGGCTTCCAATTCAGAATAGTGATGAGAGCATACCATGTCCTCTCGATATTGTCAATATATTGCACAGAAATACTTGACAAAACCATTTCATCTTGATAAACTTTTATCAAGTCAGGAAATTCTATTCATCTAGACCCAACATATCTGGAAAGCAAGAGGAAAAGGTTATGGTTGCACAAACAAGAACTTGGGAAGGTCATTTGTTGTCGTTAGCAGGAGAGGCATGGCAGATGGGAACGGCCGTTTCCCCAGAACCCGTCGCCGAAGAAAAACTACTCAAAGACGCCTACGCTTACTGCCAGGAAATCACAGCAGAACATAGCCGTTCCTTTTATATAGCATCCAGTCTACTGCCAGAGGAAAAGCGGCAGGCGGTGAGGGCGTTGTACGCTTTCTGCCGTATCACCGATGATATTGTGGACAATCCAGAAGGAAATGTAGCGGCCAACCTGACCCAGTGGCAACGCCACGCCTTTTCCAACACCCCGCCGCCAGATGATTTACCAGCTTTAGCCTGGGCCGATGCGCGGCAGCGGTATCAGATTCCGGCGCGTTATGCCGAACAACTTGTCGAAGGCGTCTCCCGCGATTTAGATCAAGACCGGTACGAAACCTTCACTGATTTAGCAACTTATAGCTATAGCGTGGCCTCGACCGTGGGGCTGATGAGTATGCACATCATCGGCTTCTCCGACCCAGAAGCCATTCCGTATGCCATTAAACTGGGCCTGGCGCTGCAAATGACCAACATTTTGCGCGATGTGGGCGAAGATTGGCAGCGGGGTCGCCTTTATCTGCCCCAGGAAGAATTAGACGCTTTTGGTCTGACTGAGGATGATATTGCGGCTGGTGAGGTCACAGACAAATGGCGCGAGTTCATGCGCTACCAAATCGAACGTACCCGCCAATTGTATGAAGAATCGTGGATGGGCATACAGATGTTACACAAAGACGGCCGTTTTGCCATTGCCGCTGCTGCTGGGTTGTATCGTGGTATTTTGGATAGCATCGAAGCCAATGATTATGACGTGTTTAACTACCGCGCTCACGTCACTACCTGGGGCAAGTTACGGATGCTGCCGAATTTATGGTGGCAGAGCAGGCATTAAAAGCTTCTTATCAATCACCTTGAAACAACAATAGCCACATAAGGTAACGTGCAGCGAGTTCGTCTAAATGGTTACGAATGTCGCTACCTCTTATTATTATCTCTTTTCTTTCAAGGGAAAAGATGGCGCACTTCTCAAAATTGAAGAATATGACGCCTGACAAAATAAGAAAAGGAGTCAAATTCTCCCTATAACCCACCATAAGAAATAAGGGAGATAGATAGAGGGGATAACGGCCGTTTCCCCCCCCACCATCCACGAAAAATAATCCCCACATCCAATTATCTGATCTAATTTCCGCTCTCTCTTACTCATCACTCTCTCCTAAAAACAAAGCGGGGACTGGGGACAAATCCCCAATCCCCGCCCGATGGTCTTCAATTGTACGGAAGTAATTTTGCTGCCACCGCAACTGCTTCTATTTGTACACATCCTTTCGATGAGCAACTCGAATAACTTCAATAATCAATTCTGAGTTCTGCACATCATAAATCACACGATAATCACCAACACGCACCCGAAATATATGATCTGAACCAACCAGTTTACGACTTCCTGGAGGGTGTGGTTCAGAAGCTAACTTCGATACAGTCACAATAATGCGTTTGATAATGGGGTTAGGCAACTTCCGCAGTTCTTTTTCAGCAGAAGGTTTCCACTTAATCTGAAAGGAAGCCATCTTGTTTTAATCGAGCTAACAATTCCTCATGAGAAATTGTCGGTTCTTCACGACGTTCAGCCATGACCGCCAAATCTTCTAAATCTTCCAACAACTCTTGAAACTGTGCGATTGGCAAAATAACTGCGCTTTTGACGCCAGCATCATCCGTGATGTATTGCACCTGTAATTCTTTTAATTTGAGCATATTTCACCTCGTTATTGCACAATAAGCATTGTAACACGATACATCTTATGCGACCTAGGCCAATTCGCCGAAACTTGCCAGTCCAATGTTGTGATTTGGATTATGATATTCTGCGGGAGGGAAACGGCCGTTTAAAAGATACCAACCACCTTGTCCCAATTACATTCCCTCTCATTCCCAAAATTTATTCTAGCCGTTTATTAACAAATATGTTAATGTTTTGGCATGAATTGGGACGTTCTCAACTACGAGGTGCAAAATGAAATCACACAATGACATGCTAAAAGAATGGAAAAAGGAGCCTGCTTTTCAACAGGAGTATGACGCACTTGAAGCGGAGTTCTTATTATTTGACGAATTGCTCAACGCCAGAAAAGAAGCTGGGCTTACTCAGGCTGATGTAGCTGACCGCATGGGGACAAAAACATCTGCCATCGCCAGACTAGAAGCGGGTGGCGGCAGTAAAAAGCATTCTCCATCCATTGCCACATTACGCAAGTACGCGGAGGCAGTGGGGTGCCAGTTAGAAATTAAGTTGGTGAAGCATTGAGGAAAACGGCCGTTTAGTCCACATCGGCAATAGCCCCAGCTAAATAACAAAGTAACTAGCGCATTCACGCGGCCACTTCCCCTCAATTTTTGCCCCAAATTATAAACTCCTATACTCTGTCATCATTACGAAATAGTAAGCTAAGTTTTATACTTTCAGCATTCTGATTTTTGACAATTTTGGGATTTCATCCCGCAGCCGTGCAAGTTAAAAATGGTTAGCTGTCAGAATAGCTTGACCAAAAGGCTTTGAGTAATTACAATGTAGGTACATTTTTGGAGGTTTTGATATGGCAACTGTTGTGAAGGCTCGCATTGTTAGAATTGGTAACTCCCAAGGGATACGCATTCCGAAGCTTCTCCTTGACCAATCAAAGTTGGGTGAGGATGTAGAACTAGAAGTTGAACAAGGGAGAATTGTGATTCGTTCCAGCCAGGCGGTTCGAGAAGGTTGGGATAATCAATTTAAGTTAATGGCTGATGTTGAAGATGACAAATTACTTGATGGGGAAATAAATGCTACCACTTGGGATGAGGAAGAGTGGGAATGGTAGTCAAACGTTTTGATATTTTTTTGGTCAATCTTGATCCGACTATTGGCAGTGAGATTCAAAAAACACGCCCCTGCTTAATTATCTCTCCAAATGAAATGAATCGAAACATACGTACTGTAATCATTGCACCGATGACGACGAAAGGCAGGCGCTATCCCACAAGAGTTGAATGTAAATTCCAAGGGAAACCAGGTCAAATTGTGTTAGATCAAATTCGCACCATTGATAAATCCCGATTAGTACACAAACTTGGTCAGCTGAAGGAAGAAACGAGCGTAGAAGTCTTGGAAACATTGGCTCAATTGTTTAGTGAATAGCAAAATAAAACCCCATCCCCTCATCAAGGGAGATGGGCATAGGAGATAACGGCCGTTTCCCAAATAATGTATAATCAAACAAAAAGGAGCGTACCCGATGCTTCAATCAATTGAAGGCATGACAGACCAAAACGGAAAGCTAAAAATCCCAGGAAACATAAACCTCCCTAAATCGCGGCGAGTCATCATCACCATTCTAGAGGAAGAGCCATCAGATGAAGCTTTTAATCTCGCTTTATTGAGTGAATCTGCTTTAGCAAAAGAGTGGGAGCGCCCAGAAGAGGATAAGGCATGGCCACACTTAGCCCAGCTTCCATCGTTATAATTCCATTCCCATTTTCTGATTTATCAGACACAAAACTCCGTCCCCCCCTCGTTCTAGCAGAAACGGGCCATGATGATTGGCTCCTTTACCAAATCACAAGCAATGCCTACTTCAATCTCCCAAAAAATCAGGATGAATAAATGCCGGTTCATCAGTTATTGAAAAAATTTGCACAAGTTCCTCAAAATTGATCCGATTTACTGTATCTGCACTATAACTTCCTGAAAAAACGACACCTTCCTTTACATTACCAAATGCATCTTGCAGTGGGAAAGTCGCTTGAACAGAAACAGTCTGAAATGGTACAGAACTATTCTTGATAATATGGAGAATACTCAATGTATCACTCCCAATTTCATCACGAGTCCATTTTGTGGACAGCATATCTTGAGCGGAAAATGTCACAAATACAATATTATCCAAGATGTCCACTGTCACATTTTCACCGCTAATTCGCTCCCCTATATCATTTTTCAGTGCTTTATTTGGTGATAGGGTGTTGATTGGCTCTGGTTGACTTGTCGGTTTTGACGTCTTGGTTGGCTCAGACTTACTAATTTCCTCAACGTTTGTTCCGACTGCACTAGATGAATCCTCAACAGTACCAACATCTTCTTGCGAACTCACAAACCAAGCTAATGAACAACAGGTAAGGATAATACCGACAACAATTGCTATAGAAAAATTACGAGAACGGTTTTTCCCTTTTTACTTTTTTCCTGGAACTGCATCTTTTAAATCTCGTCCACAAAAACGGCATACTATTGCCTCAGATTTTATAGTCTCTGCACAATATGGACATTTTTTTGCATCTTCTCCCATTTTAATTCCCTTTGCTAGATTTGTTTCTAACTTTACAAATTGTTACAGTATAAAATTCTACCACAAACTGAATCATAATCTTCCGAACTACTGTTGAATAATCTTAGAGTTTTTAATTGTATTGCACACTCTCCCATTCCCCTTTAAAATCCCTCTTCATAATTCATCCGTCAACCTTCATCCTTTCTATTTGGAGTTCCCATGGCACGAGCCAAAAGCACAAGCAAAGTCACACCCAGCCGCCAGCAGTACCTCGACATCAAAGCACAGCACCCAGACGCCATCGTCTTCTTCCGCCTGGGCGATTTCTACGAAACCTTCGACGACGACGCCCAAACCGCCGCCCAAGAACTCGACCTCGTGCTGACCAGTCGCCCCCAGGGCAAAGGGATACGCACCCCCATGGCTGGCGTCCCCCACCACGCCGCCGAAGGCTACATCGGGCGGCTGATTGCCAAGGGGTACAAAGTGGCACTCGCCGAGCAGATTGGCAGTGATACCGTCAACGGCCTCATGCCCCGCGAGGTGGTGCGTGTGTTTACGGCTGGCACGGTCATCGAGCCGGGCATGTTGGAAGCGGGACGGAATAATTATTTAACGGCCGTTATCCGTGAAGATGATCGTTATGGCCTGGCCTACGCCGACATCACCACCGGCGAATTTGCCGTCACCCAACTGGAAGGGCAACGCGCCCTCACCGAAGAACTGGCCCGCATCAATCCTGCCGAACTGCTCGTGCCGGAAAACGACATCACCCTCTACGACAAGGCCAAAGCGGTCAGCCATCTGCCCGCCTGGCGCTTTGAAGAAGGCAGCGCCCGCCAAACCTTACTGCGCCATTTTCAGGTATCGGCGCTGACCGCCTTTGGCATCGAAGGCAAATCGCTGGCCACCCGCGCCGCTGGCGCGATTCTCTACTATTTACAAGAGACCCAACGCGGCGCTATCGGCCAGATTCAGCGACTCACCACCTACTCCACCGCTGGCTACATGGCGCTGGACAGCAATACCCGACGCAACCTGGAACTGCTGGAATCGCTGGCAGGCGTCCGTCAAAACTCCCTGCTGGGCATCCTGGACAAGACGGTGACGCCCATGGGCGCCCGGCTGCTGCGCAAACGCATCACCCGTCCCCTGCTCACCGTCGAACCACTCAACGCCCAACTGGATCAAGTGGAAACGTTTTACAACGATACCCTGCTCCGCGCCGACATCCGCGCCACGCTCAAAGGCTTGCCCGACCTGGAACGGCTCACCAACCGCGTCCTCAGCGGCAAAGCGACGCCGCGTGATTTGGAGTACATCAAGTTGGCGTTGGAAGCCGTGCCGGAGATCAGTAAACAGTTGACAGTGAACAGTGAACAGTTAACAGACGGCGCTCAATCTCCAATCTCCAATCTACACTCTCTTATCTCCAATCTCGATCCCTGTCCTCAAACCAGCAACCTCATCAACCGCGCCATCGCCGACGACGCGCCCACCAATTTCAACAAGATGGGCGTCATCAAACCTGGCTTCTCGGCCGAACTGGATGGCGTCATGAACTCTTCGGCTCATGCGCGGCAGTGGGTGGCGCAGCTGGAGCCGCGTGAACGAGAACGCACCGGCATCTCATCGCTCAAGGTGGGTTTCAACAAGGTGTTTGGCTACTACATTGAGGTCACCCGCGCCAATGCCGACGCCGTGCCAGAGGATTACATCCGCAAGCAAACGCTCACCAACGCCGAGCGCTACATCACGCCAGAACTCAAAGAGTACGAAACGCTCATCCTCAACGCCGAAGACCGCATCCTGGAAATTGAGCGGCGCGTCTTCACTGAGCTAACCGGACAAGTGGCGCAACACGCCCAACGGCTGCTGGCAACGGCCGACATTCTGGCCCAAATCGACGTCGCCGCCGCCCTGGCCGAAGCCGCCGCCAACAACAACTACGTGCGCCCCATCCTCTCTAATGAAGACGGACTGCTGATTGAAAACGGCCGTCATCCCGTGGTGGAACAGGCGACCGGCGCCCAAATTGGCGACCGCTTTGTGCCCAACAACGCCCAATTCACCAGCAGCGACCGCATCCAAATCATCACCGGCCCCAACATGTCCGGAAAATGTGTGACAGCAGATACCCTAATATTTACAGATCGGGGGCTGATGCCCATCATAGATCTGATGCCGCCTGACGCGGGAGAAAACGAGTTTACGCCTATCCATCAGCCAGTATATGGCTCTGGCGGCCCCCAATTGGCAACTCATTTTTTTAAAGGAGGAATCGCAGAGACGATTACTATCAAAACTCGTCTTGGCTATACCCTCACAGGCACGGTCGATCACCGCATTTGGGTCCGTTTTGCCGATGGACAAGAGAATTGGCGGCGATTGGGCGATATGCAGCTCGAAGATGTGGTCGCCATCGGACAGCAAATTGATATGTGGGGCACAGAAACGGCCGTTTCCACCCCAAATGCCATCGCCCTCAAAAACGTCAAGCGCTACCCCTTACCCTCCCAATTGACCCCAGACCTCGCTTACATCATGGGGCTGCTGATTGGGGACGGCACAATGACATACAAAAACGCCATCAACCTTTCTACCGGCGATGCGTTTATTGCCCAGACTTTCGCGGAAATAATCCAGCGTTTGTTTAATTACCCCGTTCAAACGAAAACAAATGGCAAAGATTTCATCATCACCAGTCAGCAAATCCGCGTTTTTTTTGCAGAACTCGGTTTAGGCTACCATCGGGCGCATGAAAAAACCGTACCCCTCTCTATTTTGAGAGCGCCAAAGGAGATCGTCCGCGCTTTTCTGCAAGGGTTGTTTGACGCTGACGGTTTTGTGGAAAATAGATACGGCAATGTCCGCTTTTCTACCAGCTCCCCCCGCATGGCCCGAGAAGTACAGCTACTTCTGCTAAATTTCGGTTTGATCGCCTCCCTACGCGAGAAAAAAACCAACCGGCGGCCTAATTATCGCATATCTATCAATGGCGCAGACGCCATCAATTTTCATAAATTGATCGGCTTCCGTTTGCCGCGCAAAGCAGAACGTAGGGAGTTAGCGTCTGATCTGAGGCATCCAAACATTGGCGGCATCCCCCACCTGACGGCCGCTTTAAAACAAACCCAGGCGCACATTGTGGCTACGCCAGATAAAACAGCCACCTTAAAAAGCAACAAACGCATCAATTCTATTTTCTACACCTATTTTCCTAACGGCCGTAATATTTCCTATGACAAGTTAGACGAACTGCTCGACTATTGTAAACAAAACAACGTCCCCTTCCCAGAGCTAGAGAGCGTAGCTCAAACCCGCTATTTTTATGACTACGTAGAAAGCATTCACACGGGAGAAAACGAGGTATTTGATTTATCTGTCACCCACGACCATGCTTATATTGCCAATGGGCTTGTCAGCCATAACTCCACCTATTTACGACAGGTGGCGCTCATTGCCCTGATGGCCCAAATCGGCAGCTACGTACCCGCCGCTGAAGCGCATATCGGACTGGTAGATCGCATCTTTACGCGCATTGGGGCGCATGATGAACTGCACCAGGGACGCAGCACTTTCATGGTGGAAATGGTCGAGGCGGCCGAGATTCTCAACCACGCCACACACCGCTCCCTGCTCATCCTGGACGAAATCGGCCGTGGCACCAGCACTTACGATGGCCTGGCAATCGCCTGGTCGATGGTCGAATACTTGCACAACCACCCGCGCCTCAAGCCGCGCACCCTCTTCGCCACCCATTACCATGAACTGGTCGGCCTGGCTGACCTGCTGCCGATGGTGGCCAACTACAATGTAGATGTGGCGGAAGAAGGGGATTCGGTGGTGTTTTTACACAAAATTGTGCCGGGCGGCGCCGACCAGAGCTACGGCATCCACGTAGCGCAATTAGCCGGACTGCCCCGGGACGTGGTTAATCGCGCCAATGAGATTTTGAAGGAATTAGAGAAACATGCCCCGACAACGGCCGTTGAACCCAGCCGTTTCACCACAGGCCAACAAGTCGCCCTCTTCCCTGAATCCAGCCCCATCCTGGATGAACTGAGCGACCTGGACGTGAACACGCTCACCCCGCTGGAAGCCATCAACAAACTGTATGAGTGGAAGCGTCGCTATACGCAAAGGAAAAAGGAATAGGGCGTAAGAAGATATGGTATAATTTATCCATCATCGCCAATGCCAGCTTCGGCCACACCACTCCCCAATTCACTTTTCCCCTCGGTGATCAAAGCACATTCATCGCCCAAAAAGACAAGACACTTTTTACCATCACGTAACATTAAACATGCCTACCACGCTATGAAAAACGCTGTTTCAAATAATAAATTCTTTTTGCTGCTGCTCCTGGCCTATCTACTACTTGCTGGCACGATGATATTCCGGCTGCCAGCCTTTAGCGGTCCAAATGAGGTGCTGCATTACGAACATGTGGCGCTGCTGCGGCTGACTGGCAAGCTGCCAGATTTACAAACCTCTACCCGCGCCGACGAGCGCCATCAGCCGCCCGTTTATTATGGTCTGGCGGCGCTGCTGAGTTTGCCCTTCCCCCAGCCGGCGCTCGACAGCGCTTTTACGCCAAATCCCTATTTTATCAGCACGATTCGTGGAAATCTCAACCCGTATCTCAACCTTTCCCCAGCAAATGTACCGGTGTTATATGCCAGCCGGTTCACGGCGCTGCTGTTTGGCTTGCTAACTGTATCGGCTATGTATGGGATGGCCCGGCAGTCGATGTCTGTGGAGATGAGCTTGCTCATCACCAGCCTGGTGGCCTTTCAACCCATGTTCCTCTTTCTTTCCACCACCGCGAACAATGATATCGCCGTAACGGCCGTTGCCGCCCTCCTTCTCGCTTACTCCACCCATCTTCTCTTAAACGACAACTCGCCCCGCCGCTATCTGTTCTGGGGCATCCTCTTTGGTCTGGCCATGTTGAGTAAAGCCAGCGCCATCTTTCTCATTACCCTGCTGCCCATCCTGCTCTGCGTACGCTGGCTCAAAAACAGACAAATCCGTGACGTGCTTTTCTCCGCAGTGTGGGCCGCTGTTGGTTTTTTACCGATTTGGGCTGCCTGGTTGTTCATCAACTTCCAGAGAAGCGGCGACGCCTTGGGCCTGGCCCCCAGCGTCCCTATTCGCCACTTATTGACCCTATCTCCGTTCGATTTTGGCTTGCTGCTGCCTTTTGCTAACTGGTTGTTCAAATCTTTCTGGCTCGACTGGAGTCCGGGCGATGTTGGCTTCGGGCCGCCGTGGGTATATTGGGCGTGGTTGCTTTTCTACGCCATGGCAGTAACCGGCTGGTTTCGGTTTAAAGCTAAATTCAGGCAGCCGTCCTCTCTGATTTTAATCCATCTAACCTGGTCAGCCGCCTTGATTGGCGTATTTCTAGCCGTGAAAACCTTGATGGTAAGAGATGTAGGGTTCCTCGTGCCGGAAGGACGTTGGCTATTGCCCACATGGCCCAGCCTCGCCTGGTTGGTAGGCGCTGGCTGGAACCGCTGGTGGTCGCCCGCCAAACAGAAACCGGCCAATTTAACTGTCGCTTTTGCCTCCTTCGCTTCTATCCTGCTGCTGTTCATTTTCCTGTTTCCTACCCTCTATCCGCAAGCGCGGCGACTGAAACAGGCGCACGCTATCCCAGAAAATGCGCATCCCGTTGGCAAACAGTATGGCGAGGACATTGTATTAAACGCAGTGCGGTCAGAGCCATTTGTTTTGGGAGAAACGACATCTGTTGACTTGTACTTTGAAACGCTGGCGACGCCGCAAGATGATTGCGCCGTCTCCGTGCAATTATTGGCGCCCCAGGCAGAAAACTGGATAACCATTGCAAAACAAACCAGTATGCCGGGCAGCGGCCTAAATCCAACCCAGGCATGGCAGGCAAAAACAATTTATCAAGATCGTGTCTGGTTAAGACCAGAAGGGGAACTGTTCGGCCCCACTTTGGCGAGGCTGGGCGTTTGGCTTCATGGCTCCGATGATGCGGATGCCTGGCCTATGGTGGGAGAGGTGGTGGTGCGACCGGCTCTCCCCTTACTGCTGCCAGATTCCCTATCACAACTGAGTGAGCCGGTAAATTTTGGGGGATTATTTGAATTGGTGGGACTGGAAACGGCCGTTTCTCCCGATCATCTCCTCATCCATTTGTGGTGGCAGGCCACCGCCGATGTCACGCAAGACTATACCATCTTCATCCACGTCCTTGACGAAAACGGGAACTTGATCGCCCAATCTGATGCCACACCGGCGCAAGGTAGCAGCCCCACTCACATCTGGCAAAACGGCGACATCATCCACGACTCACATCAGCTAACCCTTGACGCTGCGGAAAATATAAACATCCTGGTTGGCGCGTACGATTCAAACACTCAAATCAGACTACCCGTCACTCAAAACGGCCGTCCACTACCGGACAATGTTTGGCGTTCCAACCTATCAATCCCAAAATAAGCAGAATAAAAGGAAAAATCAAGTACGAACCCATCCCTTATCAAGGCCCAGAAATTGGTTTAAAAATCGCGCTACACCACCTATTGTACTATCCGATCAAAAAAGGTCTCTGGCATTCTTGCAATTACCAGAGACCTTCTAATCGAAGGTGGCTTTATTCCCCTGTCTTCACCAACTCTTTGCCAAACTTCTGCTTATAAATCGGTGACAGCGCCCGCACCTGCTGGTCGGCGTGGTAGCTGCTGCGCACCATCGGGCCGCTTTCCACCCACTGGAAGCCCATCTCCAGGCCGATACGCTTGATTTCGGCAAACTCGTCGGGATGGTAATACTTTGCCACCGGCAAATGCTGATCCGCACGCGGTTGCAGGTATTGGCCGACGGTTAAAATATCGACGCCCCGGTCGGTGCAATCCTGCATGACGGCCAGCAGTTCATCCCAGGTTTCGCCCAAACCCACCATGATGCCGCTCTTGGTCAGCACTTCGGGATCCATTTTCTTGGCGTTTGCCAGGGTGGTCATGGCCCATTCGTATCTGTCTTGGGGCTGCACTTTTTTGAAGAGCCGGGGCACGGTCTCCACGTTGTGGCCTAATATTTCTGGCCGGGCATCCATGACGATTTTAAGGGCCTCAGCATTCCCTTTGAAGTCGGGGATGAGCAGTTCGATGGAGCAGCCGGGCTGCACTTCACGGATGCGTTTGATGACGGCCGCGAAGATGGGCGCCCCGCCATCTTTGCGTTCATCCCGGTTGACGGAGGTGATGACGACGTGGCGTAAGTTCATGGATTTAACGGCCGTTGCCACTCGTTCTGGTTCGGCAAAATCCAGGGGGAACGGCCGTCCTGTTTTAATATCACAGAAAGCGCAGCTGCGCGTACAAATATCGCCCATCATCAAGAAGGTAGCTGTGCCCGCGCCCCAGCATTCGCCCATATTGGGGCACTGCGCTTCTTCACAAACGGTGTGTAACGATTTGCTGCGCATCAAGGCATTGAGCCGTTCGTAATTCTCGCCACTGGGAATCCGCGCCCGAATCCAATCGGGATGCCGTCGCCCAGGCTTGATAGCGGGATGGTGGTTTACATTGATGGAATCGAGTTTAATTTCAGACATGTGAGGTGATCCTTGGTCAGGTAGTCGAGTAGTCGAGTAGTCGAGTAGTCTTGTAGTCGAGTAGTCGAGTAGTCTTGTAGTCGAGTAGTCGAGTAGTCTTGTAGTCTTGTAGTCAAATAGGCAGTTCGCCGATTACTGTTCACTGTAAACTGTTCACTGCAAACTGTCCACTGCAAACTGTTCACTGTCCACTGGTATTTCAAAGATGGCGGCAAATGCTTCAGTCATCGGTTTCAAGAGGTCCAGGGGGGCTAACGGCCGTTCCAAAATTTCCGCCATACTGGTTACGCCATGTTCACTGATGCCACAGGGCACAATGTGGGTAAAATGGGTCATATTTGGATTTACATTCAAGGCAAAACCGTGACTGCTAATCCCTCTGGCATTGACGCGCACCCCAATCGCTGCAATTTTGCGTGGGCCGTCGGGCCGGTCTACCCACACGCCGGTATACCCTTCATAGCGCCAGCCCACAATGCCAAATCCGGCCAATGCCTGGATGATGACCGCTTCCAGATGACGCAAATACCGTTTGAAGTCCGGCTTGGTGAAGCCTTGCCGTTGAAACAGCCGCTGCAAATTGAGGATGGGGTAGCCCACCAATTGACCGGGACCATGATAGGTGATATCCCCACCGCGATCCACCCAGCGTACCGTGAAACCTTGATCTTCAATTTGGGTTTCGCTCAGGAGCAGGTGGGCGAGTTTACCACTGCGCCCCAGGGTATAAGTGGGAGGATGTTCCAGCAGCAGCAGTTCATCACTTAAATCAGGGTTTTCTTCTCGCGCAGAAACCAGCGCCTTTTGCTTATCCCAGGCCGCATCATACTCGATTTGACCCAACCAGGTGACTTCAATGTTCATAGGCGTAAGGCTATCCTTCCTCTAACGAAAAGTCAACCAGGGGGAAACGGCCGTTATCAAAAACTTATGCCCCAATTACTAGACTTTTAAACAGCAGTCATTATACTTTCATCAAATTTAATCATGTCAACAAACCCATCTCTCAGCCTGTATCGACAAGATGGGTTTCCAATTTTAAGGAGAAAAATAGCCTAACATGCACGTTGCCTTATTAGCCAACCTACAAAAAAATGCTCCCGTTTTGCCCAATATGCCCCCCGATATGTGGGATGATCTCGATTCAGAATTCACCATAAACGCCATCACTGAAGCCCTGGAAAGCGGTGGTCATCAAGTCACCTTTTTAGAGGGCGACCCCACATTATTCGACAATTTGCGTCAAATCAAACCAGACATCTGCTTTAATATTTGCGAAGGGCATTTTGGCGATGCCCGTGAATCACAAGTACCTGCCATCTTAGAGATGCTGCGCATACCCTACACCGGTTCACAAGTTCTTACCCTGGCCCTGACCCTGGACAAACCCATGACCAAGCGCATCCTCACCTACCACGATTTGCCCACCCCGCCCTTCCAGGTTTTTGAACGCATCACCGAACCGCTCAACGATGACCTCACCTTCCCCATCTTCGTCAAACCCAGCCGGGAAGGAACCGGTATGGGCGTCAGCGCCGAAAACATCGTGCGCAGTGAAGAGGAGCTGCGCACCCAACTGCGCCGCCTGTTTGAAAAATATGATCAACCGGTATTGGCCGAAGCATTCATTGAGGGGCGCGAAATCACTGTGGGCGTTATTGGCAATCTCACCAGTCCGGTGGCCTGGCGGCTGCCAGAAAATGAAGACGCGCCACGTATTTCTCGTGGGCTGCACTGCTTCCCGCCCCTGGAAATCGACATGAGCCGCTATTCAGAAGAAGAAGCGGGCATTTATACCAGCCGCATCAAAACAGAATTAGTCCACGAATTTCACTATCTGTGCCCGGCTCCCCTGACAGAAGAACAAATCGAGGAATTAAACTGGCTGACGGCCGCCACCTTCCGTGTCACCGGCTGCCAGGATGTGGCCCGCGTTGATTTTCGCCTGGACATCCACAACGATAACAAACCGACCATCCTGGAAATCAACCCGCTGCCCGGTTTAAACCCCGAGTATTCAGACCTGTGCATTGAGGCCAAAGCGGATGGCTGGAGTTATGCCAGATTGGTAAACAGTATCCTCGACGAGGCCATCGCTCGCTACGAGCTTTAACCGTAGGGCTTGTCCGTTTTTTGACTTATGCGTTTTACGGATGGGCAAGCCCCCCTCCTCCTTCACCCACGCTAACTGCGCTGGCTGATGTACCAGGTGGCACGGCCGTCCGGGACCACATGCGGGTAAATGGGCTGGCTGCGGCGCAACGGAACATGATCTTTTTGCGGAAAAAGAGGATCATGGTTACTATTCGTAGCAGGCGTCCATTATTAATTTTCTCACTCGTCGATCAAGGGATTTTGTAAACAAGAAAAAGTTTGCAGGTATTAAGGAGGAGACGTGAAACACCGCTATTCATTTTCGTTTGTCCTGTGTCTGGTATTGGTAGTAACGGCCGTTTTATCTGGTTGTAACGAGGCGTCGCCGGCAACGCCTGTACTGAGCGGCGCCGAAGTGGGCGTTCCCCTTGCCGCGGCCTCAAATACACCCGCGCCCACCCACACGCCAGCGCCCACCGATACGCCCCAACCAACCGCCACATCCACTCCTACAGACACCGCCACACCCACGCCCACCGACACGCCCGAACCAACGGCCACCAAAACGCCCACAAAAACGCCCCGTCCCACCGCCGAACCCTCTGCCACCCCCGCCCCCACCCAAACAGCACGGGCGACAACCGCACCGCCCAGCGCTCCGGCAACGCCTGTACCGAGCAACACCGAAGTGGCCGTTTCCCCCACCGCACCCCCACCCGTCAGCGGCAATGCCCACACCTTCCCGGAAACGCCCATCCAGGAGTGGAACGCCGACACCTTTGTGCGCTACCTGGGCCTGGTGCGTGACTCATTCCGCAGTTTCAACAGCGAATATCAACTGGCGCTCACCACCGATAAAGCGTTCGACTGCGGTACGTTTGTGGGTTGGACGGGGTTGTGGATTTTGGAAGCGCCGGGCTTCACCAATGTACCGGCCGCGTGGCAGCCGCTTTACCATGAATATCGAGACAATCTGCGCCAAATCGTGAGCCTGACCGCGGAGATACGGCCGTTATGCAATGCGGATGGTGGCGAAATTAGCGAAGACGCCTCCCGCGCCATTCTGGCCTTTTTGCTCGGCGCTTACCCCCGTATGGAGCAAATGATCATTGAAGCGAACCAACTGCCAAGATAGCCTGGCTCAAGGGGCGGTATCAAAACGGAAACGAAGCTGGCGCTGAACAACGGCCGTTAAGCCACTGACGCCCACCCCAATCAGCCGCACCCGCTGCCCGGCCGGCCAGTTCTCTTGCCACAGCGCCAACGCCAGGCGATAAATGCTGTCGGCGTCATCCACCCCAATTTCCACCGATTTTTGGCGGGTAAAGGTGGTGAAATCCGCCCAACGGAATTTAACGCGGACGGTATGGGCAATCAATCCCCCTTTTTGCAAAGAGCGGGCCACATCCGCGGCCTGCTGCTGCATCTGCGCTTGCAACAGCGCCAGGTCTGCCACATCTTCATTAAACGTCCATTCCTGGCTGATCGATTTAGGCAAACCGCGCTCCGCCTGCACGGAGCGGCTGTCATCCCCCCGGGCGCGTCGCTGCAAACTTTCCGCCTGGCTGCCAAACTGCTGGTGCAGCGCCGCTAAATCCGCCATCGCCAGTTGGCCGCAGGTCTCGATTTTCATGGCCGCCAGTTTTTCAGCGGTGCGTGGACCAATGCCCCAAATGACGCGCACGGACAGGGGCGAAAGGAAAACAGGCTCAAAACCGGGCAGCACAATGGTGCGCCCCTGGGGCTTTTCGTGGTCAGAAGCGACCTTGGCCACGAGCTTGCTCGTGGCTAAACCGACGGAGGCTGGCAGATGGGTTTGCGTGAAAACGGCCGTTCCCACCTCCGCTGCCACTGATAACGGATCATCCACTTCCCCCAGGTCTATATACGCCTCATCCACACTGATTTGCTCAACGGGGCCATATTCGTGCAATTTCTCCATCACCTGCCGCGAACATTCACGGATGCGCGTCCAATCAGGTGGCACAATTTTGAGACCGGGGCAGAGACGAACGGCCGTGGCCATAGGCATCGCCGAACGCACCCCCTTTTCTCGCGCCTCATAACTGGCAGAAGTCACCACCCCCCGCGCATTTGGTTTCCCCCCCACCACTAGCGGGATACCGCTGTCTGCCGGCGCATCCAGCAGATGCACATTCACATAAAATGCGTCCATATCCAGGTGTAAAATTGCTCTAGGCCATTCATACGCCCGGGAAACATCGCCAAAAATAGTCATTCTATTCAGTCGCCGCCCGCCATTTGCCAGCCGCCGCTTGTCAGTCCAACATCGCCATCTGCACATCGGCGCGGTCAACCACCCGGCCCACATCACGGGCAAAGCCGATCACATCAATGCGCAACAAAATCAGAATCGCGCCCACCAACCCCAACGCTTCCAGAGCAAAAACCAAAGAATAAACCATTGTCGGCGGCAGGCCCATCCCAAATAACAAGGCATCACGAGCCGCGCCGCCCAAAAACGTACCAACCCCTTTCGACAACAAAATAGCAATCGACCACAAGCCTAAATAAGCGCCGGCTTCCGCATCTGAGGCCATCACCGCCATCAGGCTGAGGCCGCCAAAAGTATAAACGCCAAAGCCGCTGCCAAAAATAAGTAGGGAGATTTCCAGCAAATGTACCTGGTGAAACAGCGAGGCTAAACCCAGGCAGGTTAAACCCAGCGCCATCACCCCCAAACCCCATCCCGCAATTTTCGCCTGGAGTTCCGGCGGCCGTTTTCGCCACAAAAAACTGGCCAGCAGCAGCGTCACCACCGTGGCCGCCTGCCAATAACTGTTAAAGCGGGTGGTGCGGCTCAACGGCAGATCAAACGCCTCTGCGCCAAACGGCTCCAAAATAGCATCCTGCGCCCAGGCGGCCATCGTGGCCAGCGCCAGGAAAAAGAAAAAGCCGCGGGTTCGCGAATCATCCCAAATTTTATGCAGCACCGCCACAAAATCGGCTCGTCGCTCGGTAGTTTCTTCTATTTCAGCTGATGGCGTTCCCGGTTTAACCCGTTTTTCCACGCCTACAATGGCAAAAAACCAGAAGAATCCGCCCACCAGCATCGTTGCAATCACCATCTCCCAGAAAACTGGCTCCGTATATACCTCCATCCACAGGCTAAAGCCAATACCGACGATAGCAAAGAAAACAATGAGGATGGTCTCTGCCACGCTAATCGCCAGCCCTTGCTTTTCCGGTGGCGCAGAATCCCGTACCAGCGCCAGATAGGGGCTACCAGAAATTAAAGTGCCAATGCCATACAAGAGCGACGAGGTCAATGCCAGCAGCCAGCCTAAGGGATCGGCCGTATCATTGCCCAGGCGCATCAGGCTAAAGCCGAGTAATGGCAGGGACAGCACCATCAGGCTCCGTCCCAGCCAAATGTAGGCGGTACGATGGTAGCCGCCCAACAATTTCGTATCAGAAAGGTGTCCGGCCAACAGACTTAACGGCGAGAGCAAATAGCGGAGCGCGATGAGCAGGCCCACCGGTGTGGCCGGGATACCAAAATTGGAGATCATGACGCGGTTCCAAATACTGGTGACTAATATGTCACCCATGGCGGAGCCAATTTGAAAACTGCTTAAACGCAGCAGGCGCCAATAGGAAAATGATTTGTCAGAAGATGCGGTTAATTTAGTTGTAGTCATAGTGGGTCAATTGTATAGGGAACTGGCCTTTTCAGAAAGCTATTGAGTGGGTGATTCTACCGACAAGGGCAAGATAATGGTAAATGTTGTGCCTATGCCAACTGTACTCACCGCGCTGATGTGACCGCCTAAGCCATCAATGTAATCTTTTGTCCAAAAGAGACCAAAGCCCATACCCCCGTCTCTTTTTTTGGTAGACCAGCCCAACTCAAAAATGTTTTTAAGATTTTCAGGAGGGACGCCTGGTCCATTATCACGGATGATGATTTCCGCTTCCTGGTTAGAAAGTTGCCTCGTCGTAATCCACATTTTAGTGGCTATATCGGAAGACGCTATTGCTTCTTCTGCGTTTTTGATGATGATGCGGAAGGCTTCAGAGAGCATATCCTTCACGGTAGCTACCGGCGGCAGAAAATCGGCAAAATCAAGATGCAGGGTGACATTGGTTTCTGTCATCACCTGGGCCTGATCCCGCAAGATCGAGGTGCGTGGATACACTTCTAACAAGGCCCGCGCCAGGCAATCGTGAATATCTACCGGCCCATCACCCCTGGTCAGCCACGGTTCGTTCAAATTATCTAAAATAGCGATGATCTTCTCGATCTGATGCGCCGCATTAGGCAGTTCACGCAGAATGTACTGCTGCCGTTCCGAGTTGAGTTCTGGCAGCATTTGTAAAAGTTGCATATAGCCGTTGACATTGCCCACATAATTGCGCAGGGAATGGGCTGAGGCGATGGTGCTGAAGGCCATCCGGCCAAAAGTCTGGGCGATTTGGCGCTGTTCAGCGGCTTCACGGAACTGGCGGGCGTTGTTGATGCCCACGGCCGCCTGCTGGCCGAGCGCCGTGAGAATACTAAGCTCCCAGGCAGAAACGCGGCTTTTGCGGCTGGTGACAAACAGGTTGCCTACAATTTTATCGTCTAAGAAAAAGGGCACGGCGATCACTCGTTTGATGCCTAAAGCTGCCTGTACCTGCCCGGCAATTTCCTCGCTAACAATAGGCCGTAGTAAATCATAGAGATGTTTTGAGATGAGGTAATTCTCAGGACGGCCGTTTAAGCCATTCACCGCCCGTACACTCAAATTCTCCTGGTATTGGGGATCGTCCAGGTAAACCACCGCTTGCGTCCCCAATAAAGAGACGCCGGCTTGCGCTTCAAACTGACGGATCAGAGACATCGATTCATCCACGGCATAAGCCCGCACCGGCAGGGCATTGTCTTCTTCTTCTAACGTAGCCACCATCGCCCCGGCATATTCCAGATCATTGACCACCGCATCCACAATCACCTGCAATACTTCCGTTTCATTGGTCATACACGCTTGCAAACGCAGAATGATACGCTCTAACGCTTGCATCGTGTCTAGCCGACGCTGATTCTGAATAGCGGTCGCCGCCTGCTGACCATACGCATTAAAGAAACCAATATCCCGAGACGTAAACCATTCTGAAACGGCCGCTACCAGACTGCCTACCGCCTCACCATAAAGCTGGAGAGGAATGGCGATCACCTGCTTCACCCCTACCGCCTGCTGCAAACTATCTGAATCTTCTCGGTCCAGATAGGGCGAAAACAGGTCATGCAAATGCTCAGAGGTTAGCGATATTTGCCTGGCCCCCTTACCCTGCACTGCTTTCACAGCCAGATTATCTTGGTAAACGGGATCGTTTAAATTAAAGATGGCGCCTGGTTCTATATTGTCAATTTTTTTAAACTGGGGAATTTCATCAAGCGCCCCCATCATTTTATTGAGGGCATAGGCGCGAACTACCAAGGTATTGCCCGCTTCGAGAGTCGTTACCATAGATCCCATACAGCCAAATTGCTCAACTACATCATTAGCTATTTGTTGTAACACTTCTTGTAAATCAGGTGAAATTTCGGGAAATTGAAGGTCGGTAGGGTTCAAGTGTCACGCCTTGTTTTACGAATGGCTTGATTTGACCGGAGTATAGGCCGCTACGCATTCATCCTTTATTTTAACGCATTATATCATTTAGATAAACCTATTCTTGTTATCTGGCAGGGGGAATTCTGTCCTATTTGATACCATCCAGGAGCGTTGCTCCTCCCGAAGGTTTGATAAATCACGGCCGTTTCAAAATATGGGTGGCAATGGTGGCGCCGCTGCCGCCAATGTTTTGGGTCATGGCGATGTTCACGCCATCGATTTGCGCTGCGCCGGCATCACCTCGTAGTTGCAAAGTAGCCTCGGCCAGTTGATACAGGCCGGTGGCGCCCACCGGATGACCCCGCCCTTTGAGGCCGCCCATGGTGCAGATAGGTAAACGGCCGTTTGCCATAATATCCCCTCGCTGCCCCATCTTCACCCCTTCGCCCCGTTCGGCAAAACCACACGCCTCCAACGACAAGGCCGCCATAATGCTAAAGGCGTCATGCAGCTCAAAAATATCAATGTCTGCCGGGCCAATGCCGGCTTGAGCATAGGCTCGCTTGGCCGACTGCTCGGCCGCTTGCAGCCATAACGGGTCTTCCCGATCATGAATCGCCAGCGTATCGGTGGAAACGGCCGAGCCAATCACCTTGACGGCGCGAGGCGCTTTGTCCACCGGCGTCAACAGCAGCGCCGCCGCCCCATCGCCAATGGGCGAGGCGTCAAACAAACTGATCGGGTCGGCCACAATGCGCCCTTTTTCATACATCTTCTGGGTGATCGGTTCCTGAAACATGGCATTGGGATTTTTAGCGCCATTAGCGTGGGCGTTGATAGCAAAGGGGGCAAAATCCGCATGTTGGTAGCCATATTCGTGCATATAGCGGCGCATGATGAGCGCATTCAAGCCCACAAAGGTGATGCCCTGGATAATTTCATAATCGGCATCAGCGGCCGTAGCCAGGGCTGAAGTAGTTTCCTTAGAACCAGTATCGGTCATCTTTTCCACACCGATAACCAACACAGCATTCATCTCACCGCTGGCCACGGCCAAGATGCCCTGGCGCATAGCCGAGCCGGCCGAGCCGCAAGCTGCTTCCAGTTTCACCGCCTCTACGCCGCGCTGCCCCAAATAGTCGGCCACCAACGCGCCCAACTGCCGCTGTTTGTTTAAACGGCCGCTGGTCATATTACTGACATAAATAGCATCGACTTGTTTCACGCCAGCATCCGCCATAGCAGCCCGGCCAGCATCAACAGCGAGTTGGCGTATGGACAAATCCCAATGTTCCCGCACCGGCGTTTGCCCCACACCTAAAATTGCCACTTCTTGCATCATTACCTCCAAACATTATCGTAAATGTGGCGTAACCACAGAATAGTTATATAAGGATACAGCAGCAGTAAGTTTACCCCGCGCCGGCGTCAGAAACTATCAGATTAAGCGAACGCTCTACCAAAAATGGAAAAATGCGGCCATCCTCACAGAGAAGCGCCGCATTTATTTGCAGGTTTACCAATGATAGACTGTGCGCTTATTTTACGGTAATGGTGTGCGTCCAGCCATAAGGATCCGGTAAACGGCCGTTTTGAATCCCCGTGAGCTGCTCAAACAAATGCCGGGAAACAGGGCCGGACTGGTTATCATTGATCAAATAGGTTTCCTCTTTGTAGCCAAATTTACCCACCGGGGCGATAACGGCCGCCGTGCCGCAGCCAAACACTTCCGTAATCTTGCCCGCTTTCAAATCCGCCAGCATCTCAGTGACATCCAGCGTTTCCTCGCTCACTTCATAACCGAGGTCGGGGGCCAATTGCAATACAGATTTACGAGTAATGCCCGGCAGAATGCTGCCGCTCAACCGAGGCGTCACAATCTGTTTGCCCTTATAGACAAAACAGATATTCATCGCGCCCACCTCTTCAATAAACCGCCCTTCGATGGCATCCAACCACAACACCTGCGCATACCCTTGCGCCTTCACCGCCTCGCTGACGTACAGACTGGCAGCATAGTTGCCACCCGTTTTAGCCGCGCCTGTGCCACCCTTCACCGCCCGCCGGTACTCATCGGAAATATAAACGGAGACCGGGCTGAAGCCACCTTTAAAGTAAGCGCCCACCGGACTGATTATGATGAAATGCAGGTAGCTCTTACTGGCATGAACGCCCAGCGCTGGCTCAGTAGCGATCATCGCTGGCCGAATGTAAAGCGACTCGCCAGGCGCTCCAGGAACCCATTCATGTTCCATTTCCACCAGTTTAACGATGGCAGCCACGTGGTCTTCTTCATCCACCATGGGCATTACCATGCGCTGCGCCGATTCGTTAAACCGGCGAGCATTTTCCCAAGGCCGGAACAGGTTAATGTGACCATCGGGGCGGCGATACGCTTTAGTCCCTTCAAAAATTTCCTGGCCATAATGGAGAACGGCCGTTGACGGCATCAGTTCAAAGGGACCATAAGGTTCAATCCGGGCATCATGCCAACCCACGCCCGCGGTGTAGGTTTGGGTAAACATGCGGTTGGCAAACAGATTGCCAAAACCAAAATCGGCCACTGGCGGGATCTTTGTAGCCTTCGGATCAAGGGGTAGAATTTTAATTTCCATGACATCTCCTTCTGTAAAACGGACATTCTTGTCCATTTTCCTAACCTGGATAAACCAGAAAAGATTTGTCCGCTGATGGCGGCAGATTTCGCAGATTGAGGGAAAAATCTGCGTCATCCTTCGACAAGCTCAGGACAAGTTCTGCACAAAATCTACGGACGATTTTCTTATTTTCTGTACAAGAATCTGGTTGGTAAGTTACATAGTTTTACCACTTTTTGGCGGACTAGCGTACAAAAGTTTGGCAAACTTTTGTACGCCCTCGTGTGCGCCGCCATAAACGCCGCACAGTCACCTTAAACAGCCGCCTTATTGCCCCGCCGCCCGCCATCCACTACCATACAGGCGTATGACGCCTATTTTGCACCGTGTTGGCCCTTTCCTTATTTACAGTTATACCGTCATTGTGGCGCTCGGTATTTTGGCGGCTATCGGCCTCACCGGGCTGTTGGCGCGACAAAAACAGAGGGACGATTGGTTGGATGCCAGCCTGGTATGCCTGGCGGCTGGTCTGGTTGGCGGCCGTTTGGGGTTTGTGCTGGGCCATTGGCATTATTTCCAGAGTAAACCGACGGCGTGGCTGCGCTTTTGGCAGGGAGGTTACAGCTATTTGGGGGCGCTGCTGGCTGCTTTGGTGGGCTTGTGGCTGTGGGGCGTGTGGCGAAAACGGCCGTTTGCTTCCTACACCGATCTGTTAACCCCAGGTTTTGCGCTTTTGGCTGTTTTCACCTGGGCCGCCTGTTGGTTGGCAGGCTGCGCCTATGGCCAAGAAACCACCTTTGGCCTCTTGGCCGCCAATCTGCCCGATGACTTTGGTCTCTTTGCCGTGCGCTATCAAACACAACTGTTGGGGCTGCTTTGGTCTCTGCTCATCTTCATCGCCGTGATACTGACGTCACAGCGCTGGCGAGAAGGCCAGCTTTTTTGGCTAACGCTGGGCAGCCTCAGCCTGGGTTACGCCGCCATCAACCTGCTGCGCGGCGATGCGGCGCTTATGATTGGCGACATGCGACTGGACGTTCTCTTAAATGGAACAATTGTTCTATTTTGTGGTATAATTTTGGCATGGCAGTGGCGTAAAAATTGAGCAGTTGATGATCAAGGACAAGGTAGCTATTTACGTAAGTGATGGTTTCCGTTATGCTCTCATACCTTTAAAAGAAACTGCATGATGATTGGCAAGGAGTAAGGTGAACGGGCTGATACCACCTGCCAAGAGTTCCCCATCAGCCGGGCGCGGACAGGCTGTCCGCGCTCCCGGTTACGAAGGAAAAAGATGAACGAACAAGAAGAAAATCAAGTACCTGGCAACGATTTCCAAAGCGATGGTTATAAATCGGGGTTTGTTACCATAGTAGGTCGTCCTAATGTGGGCAAGAGTACGCTTTTTAACGCCTTTATGCAGCAGAAATTAGCCATCGTCTCACCCCGGCCGCAAACGACGCGCACCCGCATGATGGGGATCATCACGGAACCCCATTTCCAGATGATTTTTTTGGACACGCCCGGTCTGCTGAAACCCCGGCACAAACTGGATGAGTATATGGTGGAAACGGCCGTTAAGACCTTAGAAGAAGCCGATGTGATTTTGTATCTGGTAGACGTCAGTGAGCCACCGGGGCTGGGCGATAACGCCATCGCCCAGCAGTTGACGCCGCTGGCCGGGCAAACTCGTCTCATTTTAGGCATGAACAAAGGTGATTTACTTGCGCCGGAGGAAATATTGCCGCGAACGGCCGAGTATCGGGCGCTGCTGCCTCAGGCTGAATGGATACTCTTTTCAGCGTCCAAAGGGAACGGGCGAGATGAACTCTTCCAAATGCTGGTCGAGGCGCTGCCCGAAGGACCACAATATTACCCGGAAGATCAGCTAACGGACGTGTTTATCCGCGACATCGCCGGCGAGATGATACGAGAACAGATCTTTTTGCAACTTCGCGACGAGATACCGTATGGCACGGCCGTTGTCATCCAAGAATTTAAGGAAAGAGAAAATGGCGTCACGTACATCAGCGCCAATATTTATCTGGAACGGGATTCCCACAAGCGCATTCTCATTGGCGCTAAGGGCAGCCAGTTGCAACAGATTGGGACCGCTGCTCGTAAAGAAATCGAAGCGCTCATTGAAGGAAAAGTGTTTTTAGAATTATGGGTAAAAGTAGAACCAAAATGGCGGCGCAATGAACATGCGCTGAAACGGTTTGGTTATGATCTGGAGTCATAAAACAGGGAAAGGAACATCATGACGAGAGAAGAAAACAGCAGTCAAGGACGTCGGAATTTCTTACGCACCGCAGCTTTAACCGCAGTAGCCGCCACCGCTGCCGGCGTGGGTGCGGCTAAATTGACCGGTGGTATGCCGGCCGCTCCGCTTACCACCAGTTCCATGCCCGTGATGCTGCCCGAGGTAAAAACCGTCCTCACTGGCAGTGAAGATATGGCTGAACTTTTTTCTAAACTGGCAGCCGCCCAGGCCGAAAATGTGCGCCTTCAAGCGGAACTAGACGCTGCCCAACGCAGCCTCTCATCCTGGCAGCAAACAAACAGCAGCAGCGCCACGCAGATGGAAACGCTCTCTGTAGAGCTGGATAAAGCGAACGGAGAAATCGGCGTCCTCAGCGGACTAGTGGCGCTATACGAACAATTGGACGATGTGGATGTGGCAGAGTTGATGACGGCGGGGGTAACGGCCGTTTCCGAATCGATCAACAGCCTGACCGCCGCTTCACCCCTATTGGCCGAGGGCATCGTCGCCGGACAGCAAGCTTTAGACGAGTTGGAAGCGCATTTGCCGTTGGTGGAAAACGGCCGTTTATGGCTGGAACGACATAACGAAAAATTACAAGATTATTTTGCAAACCTGGAGAGCCTGCTGCAAAACGCGGTGGAGCGTATAGAACCATTCCTCGATATGCTCACTCACTGGTTTGAGGATGTGCGTAAATGGTTGCCTTTTAATCTCGGCCAAAAAGCGATCAACATCATGGCTTCTGCCACCACCCTTTTAAGTGAAACGCCGCACACCATCAGCGGATTGGATACCAACGTGATGCAGCCGCTCGATCAGTGGCTTGGTTATGAAGAAGACGAGGTACGCTTGAGCCGCCACCTCATTAAACCGCTGCGTGAAAAAGTGATCAGCAAAGCAGACGCTTTTAATCAACAAGCGCTGGTCGTCAAGCAAACATATGAAGAAAAGGTGGCAACTCCCCTGGAAACGGCCGTTTCTCAACGCCGCGCTTTACAAGATATGATCAGCCAATACCGGCAGCAAAATCAACTATAAACAGATTGGCTCAATCATACATACTTACTCAGACTATTCCCGTCACAAAAGCCAATATAATTAACAAAAACAATGCCAATGCCACAATCACCACCAGCAGTAAAATACGTTCGGCCGTTTTATTGCCAGTCGGTTTATACGCATCTGGATCTTCGATGTCTGTGGTAGCAGTCAAATCCTTGTCGGCGCCTGGCGGGACAGTGCGCGTCGGTTCCACGCCGGCAATGCCTCGCGCCTGATTCAATTTTTTGGCAATGTCCAACAAGCTATCTGTTAGTTCCACATCTTCCTCGCTATCCATCGCGGCGGACAAGCGGGCCAATTGCTCTGCGGTGAGGGAGTCACCATTTGCTCTGGAAGAAACGGCCGTTTCGCCGCTCTTCCCCTTTTTCTGTTCAGACTGATAGGCTGGCGGCGCCAATTCTTTCACCCAGGTTGGCAAATCATCAACCATCGCATCATCAGACGTCTCCGGTTTCTCCTCCATACCGGCCAATACGGACGCCAATTCTGACCGCTCCACAATGGGTTCCATCGCCAAAGGATCCGCCCTTTGTGCCTGCACCACTTCAACATCCCGCACCCGTAAAAAATAGTCCGCCCGTGTGGGATCAAACGCCAGATGCCCACCGGCCCGAATCTTATCGCCATTTTGCAAAACAAACTCTTCCGCCGCCCGCTCAGACAATCGACAGCGTACCCGGTGCCCCTTTTCTATTAGTTCAAATGTGACAGATTTGGAACGGCCGTCCCCCTCTACCAACAACGCTTCCACATCTCCTAATACAAAAACAAGCCCCAATGGCAATTGCGCCGGCAATTGCAAAGCCAGCCTGTTATTTAAATGGCTAACTGTTACATCCATTGTCATGTATCCACTTCTCAACAATCTATTTTCAGCCGCTTCTACATGAAGATTACCAAAGGAAAACGGCCGTGACCAGGAATCGATTTATTCTATACTCGCAACGGGCATAATCTGACATTTTTACCAGAGGTGGCACGGTCAGAAACCGACCACAGCGAGTATACATATAGCAAAATTATACCCTAGAATTCCCAGATCAACGTATATTCGCCTCCAACAATATTCAAAACACTTGCCACAAATTACGCCTTGCTATACACTTTCCGCGCATTTTATGAACCCGCAGATTTGGTTGGTATAATTTTAAAATCTTGCTGTTTTCTCATTAAAGTCAAAACAAACCTTCCTGTTTTATCTTGACGAAAGGAATGCATTGGCTATACTTACAGGTCGGTATATGTTCCGATGTGAGTCACCCACCATCTCGAAGATTTAAAATATAAACCAAATTTGCCGACGTAGCTCAATTGGCAGAGCAATGCTCTTGTAAAGCATAGGTTATGGGTTCAAATCCCATCGTCGGCTTGGGTATAAAGAAATCTGGGTCAGTGTCCCGAGTGGCAAAGGGGGCGGACTGTAAATCCGCTGGCGATAGCCTTCGTAGGTTCGAGTCCTACCTGGCCCACCATTTAATCCAACTTATCTGGATTAAACTTTTTAAGATCAAATTGCCCACGTAGCTCAGGCGGCAGAGCACATTCTTGGTAAGAATGAGGTCATGGGTTCGATTCCCATCGTGGGCTTTCTGCCCCGCCACTCCAGAATCAATTAAGAATGGCGGGGTATTTATATGAGCAAGTTACAATTAATTGAGTAGGGGCAAACCGGTCTATACAACCGATTGCTCGAATAAAGTTTTTGAGGGTTAGGAAAATGGCCAAACAAAAATTTGTGCGCGAAAAGCCACATGTCAATATCGGCACCATCGGTCACGTCGATCATGGTAAAACAACCCTGACAGCGGCCATCACCAAAACGCTGGCCATGAAGGGTTGGGCAGACTTCCGGGCATTCGATCAAATCGATAACGCCCCCGAAGAGCGGGATCGCGGTATCACCATTGCTATTTCTCATGTGGAATACCAAACCGAAGATCGGCATTACGCCCATGTAGATTGCCCGGGACATCGTGACTATATCAAAAATATGATCACTGGCGCTGCCCAGATGGATGGCGCCATTCTGGTGGTATCTGCCCCAGACGGCCCCATGCCGCAAACACGGGAACATGTTTTGCTGGCTCGTCAGGTAGAAGTACCGGCTATGGTGATCTTCTTGAACAAGATCGACCAAATGGACGACGAAGAACTGTTGGAACTGGTGGAGTTGGAACTGCGGGAACTGCTAGACAGCTACGAATTCCCTGGCGACGAGACGCCTATTGTGCGCGGCAGCGCCCTGGCCGCGTTGGAGTACGAGGGTGGTGATGTAGACGCGCCGGAACTGGCGCCAATTTGGGAGTTGATGCGCGTGGTGGATGAATACATTCCCACGCCAATCCGTGATACCGACAAGCCATTCTTGATGTCGGTGGAAGATGTCTTCTCCATTAAGGGGCGCGGCACGGTGGTTACCGGCCGTGTAGACCGGGGCACTTTGACTCCGATGAGTGAAGTAGAAATCGTCGGGCTGCGAGAAGACATCCGCAAGGTGGTGGTCACCTCCATGGAGATGTTCCACAAAATTCTGGAAAAAGTAGAAGCAGGCGACAATGCCGGTCTGCTGCTGCGTGGCGTAGCCCGCGATGACATTGAACGCGGTCAGGTGTTAGCCAAACCAGGCAGCATCACCCCCCACACCAGATTCATGAGCGAGGTGTATGTGCTGCGTAAAGATGAAGGCGGCCGGCATAAGGCATTCTTCCCAGGCTATCGGCCGCAGTTCTACATCCGTACCATGGATGTGACAGGCGCCATTACATTGCCGGAAGGTGTAGAAATGGTTATGCCAGGCGACAGCGTGAACCTGGAAGTAGAATTGATCATCCCGGTGGCGTTAGAACAAGGTAGTAAGTTTGCCATTCGCGAAGGCGGTTTAACCGTTGGCGCTGGCATCATCACCAAGATTATTCAATAATGAAGTTTTCGAGGGACGCTACCGGGTAGCGTCCCTCTTACTGAGGCAATTATGGCTAAAAAAGCAATTCGTACACATGTCACGTTAGCCTGTACCGAGTGCAAAGAACGGTCGTATCTTACTGAGAAAAATCGCCGTAATGATCCAACCCGTTTAGAGTTAATGAAGTTTTGCCCGCGCTGCCGCCAACACCGGTTGCACCGCGAGACTCGGTAAGGTAGTATACATATCAATTCAGGCTTAACTCACTATGTAGGGGGTTAGCTCAATTGGTAGAGCGACGGTCTCCAAAACCGTAGGCTGCGGGTTCGATTCCTGCACCCCCTGTCTGTCGTCTTAAAACCTCCGTGCAGGAAAAGTCTGCCCGGAGGTTACTTATGAAAAAGAATAATGGTGCATTGTGGCAGAGGAAAAAACAAAAGAAGAAAAGAAAACAACAAAAAAAGCGAGACCTAACCAAAAAGCCGAAAAGAAAGGTGCAAAACAGACTAATCCGGTAGCTCGCTATTTACGTGAAACACGAGGTGAGCTAAGGAAAGTAACCTGGCCTACTCGTTCAGAATCATGGCGCCTGACAGCAATTGTCATTGCTGTGTCTACAGTCATGGCTGTCTTTTTATGGTTCTGGGATTTGATCTTTTCTCAATCAATCCAATGGTTGATTGAAGCTATTGCTGCGTAAGATCGCAGCCTCTACTTCCTAATTTTAGCATGGCGGCGGTTTGGATAAGTGTGTGATGATTGACGAGTTTGACAACAACGATTCCATCTCAGAGGAAAACGAAGAGGCTCCTATAATCGATACCGCACCTGCACAAGATGCGGAAGATTATTCAATACCTGACGATGGTCGTGCATGGTATGTCGTCCACTGCTATTCAGGATACGAAAACAAAGTCCACCATAGTATTGAGCAACGTATCGAAACAATGGGCATGCAAGATAAAATTTTTGATGTTGTTGTGCCCACTGAAGAAGAAATTGAAATCAAAGATGGGAAACGTCGGACTGTCAAAAAGAATGTCTTCCCCGGTTACATTCTCGTCCAATTAATCCTGACGGAAGATTCTTGGTATGTGGTGCGCAATACTCCAGGAGTTACCGGGTTTGTGGGCATGGGCACTGAACCTACTCCACTACGCCCGGACGAGGTTGCCAATATTCTGAACCGGATGGAAGCAGAAGCTCCGAAAGTTAAATTTGATTTCCAGGTTGGGGAAAAGGTACGTATTGGTACTGGACCCTTTGCGGATTTCATCGGTACGGTTTCTGAAATCGATCAAGAAAAAGCAAAGGTTCGGGTGATGGTATCGTTTTTTGGGCGAGAAACCCCTGTTGAATTAGATTTCCTGCACGTAGAAAAAGTATAATTCGACCTTTATGTAAGCTGCGATATGTGAATAAATCATATCAAGTTTGGCTTGCATTTGATTCAGGAGGAGCCTGTTTTATCCAGGCGATTGCACTCCAAGGAGAATATAATGGCAAAAAAAATAAAAGCAGTTGTAAAGATTCAAATTCAAGGCGGTAAGGCCAATCCAGCGCCTCCAGTCGGTACGGCGCTTGGGCCGCATGGCATCAATCTAATGCAATTTTGCAAAGAATACAATGCCAAGACTTCCAATATGGTAGGACAAATTGTGCCGGTTGAAGTAACGGTCTTTCAAGATGGCAGCTTTACATTTATTTTGAAAACACCCCCTGCTACGGCTTTATTAAAGAAAATAGTTGGGATTAAAAGCGGTTCTGCTGAACCGAACCGAGAGAAAGTGGGCAAGGTTACTCAAGATCAATTGCAAGAGATCGCCGAGATCAAGATGAAAGACCTCAATGCCCGCGATATTGAAAACGCCAAACGCATTATAGCGGGTACGGCTCGCAGTATGGGTTTGACTATTGTCGATTAAGTTTAAGTTGAGTGGGAGAGTTTTGACTCGTTAAGACCACAAGGAGCAAACATGCCAAAACGAGGACGTAAATACCAGGAAGCAGCGGCCAAAGTTGACCGCGATAAATTTTATTCACGAGCTGAAGCAATTAAGCTTTTGAAAGAAACAGCTTATACGAACTTTGACCCCACTGTAGAAGTTCATTTCCGGTTGGGTGTTGATCCGCGACATGCAGACCAACAGGTGCGTGATGTGGTGAACCTGCCTCATGGGCTAGGAAAAACGGTGCGGGTATTGGTTTTTGCTGAAGGCGAAGATGCGACTCGCGCTTTAGAAGCTGGCGCTGACTATATTGCTGATGATGAAACCATGACAAAAATTCAAAATGGCTGGACAGATTTTGATGTAGCGATTGCCGTGCCCCAAATGATGGGCAAGGTAGGTCGCTTGGGCCGTATTTTGGGACCTCGTGGCCTTATGCCTAATCCTAAAGCAGGTACAGTGGCTCCAGGTGAAGAGCTACCGCGCTTGATTGATGAAGCAAAAGCCGGCCGTGTAGAATTCCGAGTAGACCGCACAGCCAATGTCCATGCCCCGTTTGGTAAAGCAAGTTTTAGCGAAGAACAACTACGAGAAAATTTACAGACTATTATTGACGCCATCAGACGAGCACGGCCGGCCACAACTAAAGGCATTTATGTAAAGCGGATGGTAATAGCGAACGCCATGGGCCCTGGTATTCGCCTTGATACGATGGAAGCTTTGTCGTAAAATAGGGCGCGTCGCTTATTTGACCATAAGCATAACAATTTAATTTCTCTACTGAAGACAGTTGGTGATGGTTTTTCCATCTTAAACTAGCCAGCCGAGGTGGGGGTTCAAGCAAAAAGCTCTGTGTTCCACAAGGAATTGTGTGAAAGCGAGTTTGGAATTGTGAACTGAATCCTCATACGGTTGGTATGAGGATTTTTTATTTCAGGTAAAAAATATTTTAAAGGAGGTGAAGGTCTTTGGCTATTTCAAAAGCACGTAAAGAAGAATTGGTGACCCAATATTCACAGCTCATTCAAGATAGTCAGGCGATTTTCCTGGCTGAGTATAAGGGCTTGAATGTCAAGTCAATAGAATTGCTGCGCGAAGAAGTTGATAAGGCTGAGGGTGCATTTCATATTACTAAAAATACACTCTTGAAAATCGCTTTGGAGCAAGCAAATCTGCCTATCCCTGAAGATTTGTTGCAAGGCCAGATAGCAACTGGGTTTGCGATGCATGAAGGGCCGACATTGGCAAAGGCGCTGGTTAAATTTGCCAATGATAAGGAACAGTTGGTTATCAAGGGTGGAATATTTAGTGGGAAAATTTTGTCGGCGAATGATGTAGAAGCTTTGGCTAAGATGCCATCGTTGGATCAATTACGGAGTCAACTGATTGGTTTGTTGAACGCGCCCGCACAAAATATTGTCAATGTTGTCACCAGCAGTGTGCGCCAAGTCGTTAATGTGATTGACGCTTACGCAAAAAGTGAAGAAGCTGCCGAAGCAGCTTAATTTTTTACTTTATCAACAAGAGAATCTATAAATAAGCAAACAAGCTATTGTTTGGAGGATAATTAAAATGGCAGATTTAGAAAAAATTGTAGAAGAACTGAGCAGCCTCAATTTGATGGAAGCGGCCGAATTAACAAAAATGTTAGAAGAAAAATGGGGCGTTAGCGCTGCAGCGCCGATGGCGATGGGCATGATGCCCATGATGGCTGGTGGCGAAGCCGCTGCTGAGGAAGAAGAACAGACCGAGTTCGATGTGGTCTTGAAAGAGATTGGCCCCAAGAAAATCAATGTCATTAAAGAAGTCCGCGCTCTGACTGGCCTGGGCCTGAAAGAAGCTAAAGAGGCTGTTGACAATTTGAGCACCGTCATGGAAGGCGTGAGCAAAGAAACGGCACAAGACGCCAAAGCGAAGCTGGAAGAAGCTGGCGCAGTTGTTGAATTAAAATAGTTTTTAAATGATGCTGATTAAAAGGCCATCTCGTTTTGAGTTGGCCTTTTTTATTTGACTTTGCCTCATGATAAATAATGATACGGTTGCATTTATTCTGGCTTCACAATCGCCACGGCGACAGGCATTGGTTAATTTATTGCGGTATCCTTTTATGGTGATGGCGGCCGATGTGGATGAGGCGTCTATTACGGATCCAGAGCCGGCGAGGAATGTGGTGGCAACGGCCGTTCTCAAAGCCCATACTATCGCTCACCAGGTGAAACCAGGAGAATATGTCATTTTGGCGGCCGATACCACCGTCGCCCTGGCTGACCAGATGTTGGGCAAACCACGCGATGCAAACGACGCCACCCGGATGCTCAAGGCGCTGCGCAACCGCACTCATGAAGTTCACACCGGCTTCGTGCTGCTCGATTTACGTAATGGCAGACAATTAGAACGAGTGACAACGGCCGTCGTCACCATGCGTGATTATTCTGACGCCGAGATTGCCGCTTACGTGGCTTCTGGCGATCCGTTAGACAAAGCTGGCGCTTATGCTGTGCAGCATCCCCTGTTCCAACCGGCAGCCCACCTGGAAGGCTGCTATTTAGCCGTCGTCGGACTGTCCGTTTGTGATCTGATTGACGCGTTGGATGAATGGCAAATACCTCGACGCGCTGATTTAACGGCCGTTTTACAGGCGCACCATGTCGCGGATCAGGTTTACCCCTGCCCCATTTACAAAAAGTTACACGATCCTGCTTGAGTGTGTTAAAATGTTTGACATAAACCGTTGCCCTAAAACTTTCAAGATGAGGATTTGAGATGAGCGACAAACTGCAACTAGCTATTCAGGCCACCCGCGCCGGTGACAAGAAAAACGCCCAATACCTGCTGACGCAAGCCATCCAGGAAGAGCCGGATGATCCCCAATCCTGGTTTTTGCTCAGTTTGTTGGTAGATGACAAAACGAAGAAAGAAACCTACCTGACCAAAGTGGTCGCCCTGGACCCGGATCACGAAAAGGCCCATAACGAATTGGCGGCGCTCACCAAAACGGCCGTAATTTACAGTCAACCTGAAAAAACCGAAATCCAAAAACAAGAGCCTATGCTGGAACCGTCCCCCGTTGCCCTCTCCTCAGACTCCCCCGACTTAGTGGCGCAAGACGCCGGGGAAACACTGCCGGACTGGATGAGTGATGATTTGCCCCCGACCCCGGACAACGCCGCCGAAATCGATGAAACAACCATTGTCGCCGAAACGCAAGAAGCCTTCCCTGACTGGCTGCAAACACCAGTGGAAGAAGATTGGGATCAGCCAGAAACAAAAGAAGAAGCCATCGTTGACACAAAATCCATAGAAACGACTGAACAGCCTAAAGAAACCACTTCAGACAAAAAAGAGATCAGCAAAAAAGAAAAGACGCCCGCTCCCGCCAAACCGGCGCATGAAAGGAACCTCAATTATCTGCTCATCGGCCTGGTTATCATTGCCTTCATTATATTTATAGCGCTGGCCTATTTAATTTTCACCCTGATGTAAATTTTTAGCGACCGCTCAGACCTGACAGGTTTCTAAAAATATGTCAGGTCTTATCAGACGTTTTCCCATCTGTCTCATATTTCTGCTCATTTTAGCCCATCTTATCTCTCCTTTGTTTCAATCCCTTCCCCTTTCCGTAATTCTTTGTTATACTATGCTCATTACAACATGCGGGGTAATACAACAAAACTTTTTGGGAGAGAAATCATGAAAGTTTCATGTCTACAGGAAAATTTAGCAAAGGGATTAGGTATTGTCAGTCGGGCGGTGAGCACGCGCTCCACCTTGCCGGTGTTGGCAAATGTATTGATGGCCACGGATAACGGCCGTTTGAAACTCTCCGCCACCAATCTGGAAGTGGTCATCACCTGCTGGATTGGGGCCAAAGTGGAAGAAGAAGGGGCCATCACCGTGCCAGCCCGCACCCTCAACGATCTGGTCGGGCAGCTGGCGCAGGAGCAAGTTTACATGGCTTTAGACGTGCCCACGCAAACCCTGCACGTCACCTGCGCCAAAACAGAGTCGAACATCAAAGGCATTGACGCCCAGGAATTCCCCCTTATTCCAGAACCCGACCAGGAAAATCGTACTCGCGTAGAAGCGGACGTTTTTAAGCAGATGATCAACCAGGTCGCCTTTGCTGCGGCTGTAGACGATACGCGCCCCACCCTCACCGGCGTCTCTACTAAATTTGAAGGCAGCCAGCTCTCCATGGCCGCCACCGACGGCTTCCGCCTCTCGCTGCGCACCGCCCACATTCCCGGCTACGTGGAAAAAGCGACCAGTGTCATCATCCCCTCCCGCGCTCTGACGGAAGTGGCCCGCGTCACCAGCGATGAGGTGGAAGCGATCTACATCACCTTCCCCGAAGGGCGCAACCAGATCATTTTTGATTTGGACAACGTGGTGGTAGTCTCCCAGTTGATCGATGGCAATTTCCCCGACTACTCGCCCATCGTGCCCAAACACCACAATACGCGCACCATTTTAGGCACGGCCGATTTCCGCAAAGCGTGTAAAACGGCCGAGATTTTCGCCCGGGAAGCGAGCCATACCGCCCGGGTGCGCGTGGAGCCAGGCGACGAAATTACCCCGGGTTATGCCGTAGTGCAGGCCACCAGCATGGAAACCGGGGACAATGAGGCTCAAATTGACGCCACGGTAGATGGTGAACCGATTGAAATAGCTTTCAACGTGAAATATATGGCCGATGTGTTAAACGTGATCGATACGCCCCAGGTGGCGCTGGAAACGACTAATCCCACAGAACCGGGTGTGATCAAACCAGTGGGCGATAATGATTTTATCCATATTATCATGCCCATGCACTTTGGCCGTTAAAAAAATCTCAATATCAAGAAACAATGATCCGCAGATTGCACAGATGACGCAGATTAGACCAGAAAAATCTGCGTCATCTGCGTTAATCTGCGGATAAAAATGCTTTTTCGATCTACTGAGATTTGCAGACAATGCTAAAATGAAAACGGCCGTTTCCTGATGGGTGGAAACGGCCGTTCTTCATCAATCGTCAATCAAAACTGGTCAATCGTCAGGGCTGGAACTGAATCGAAGCGGCTAACGCATCCAGATTGTTCAGGGTCGGCGACCAGTCCGCCGCCGACAGCCCATTCAACAACTCACGGATGCTGGCCTGATAAGCGGCATTCGTTTCGGGATCAGTGGCTTGTGCTTTGACATCTTCAGCCGCTTCTTCAGCGGTGTCCGGCAAAGCAGTGGTGCTGACAGGCCAGAAGAGGGAGATGTAGAAACGGCCGTCTGCGGTCAACGCCTGGTAGTAATAGCCAGTGGTATCGTTGGCCCACACCTCCAATGCCTGGCGATAAGGCGAATCAGAGATGTAACGAATGCCCTGACCCTGGGTAAACGGTACGTTCAAATACTGTACCCAGCGATCCATCAGACTGCCCGGCGGAGGCAGCAAGGGCATGGCCGTTTCTGGCTCTGGCGTCACACCAGCGGGCAAAGCCAACAAGCTGTTCAATTGGTCCACTTGCACGGCCACCGAATCGCCGGCCACGTTGATGTAAGCTTCCGTGGGATAAATGGCAATGCGCGGACCATTGCTATCCACCGTTTCCGTGATAGTGGCGCCATCAAAGGTCACTATGATATACGCAGGGCTACCAATGCCACCAGGGCCAGGAGCAGCCGGTACGCCCGGAACCACTTCCCAACTATAGGTGGTAGCCAACCCTTGCATATTGATTTGAATGGCGTCGGCTGGCACGGCCGTGTCGGCGCTACTGCTTTCGCTGGTGGGGGCCTCCGCGCCCATCTCAGCCGCGTCAGCCGGGGCAAACTGCATCGTGCCACTGTCAAACTTCAGGTCAAAGTAGAGGTCGTCTTCCTGCGTGAACCAAATGGCGGCGGCTTCCAGATATTGTAGATACTGCGCATCCAAGGATTCCTCGCCGCAGAAGGCGCGGGTGAGCGGCCCCAGCACCAGGGAAATGCTGCTGCCTTCCACGCTGTAAACGCCGCTGCCGCTGTTACAATCAGCCTGAATCAGAAAACGGCCGTCGGCTTCCAGTTGCAGCAGGTAATTTTCAGGGTTAGGCACGGTCTGCGCCCCATCCTTGGCGTCAGAGAAACCAACCCATTGCCAGGGAACGCCAATGAATTCAGCCGGCAACCCCGTTTCTGCACCCGCCATCTGAGAGCCATCAGTGACAACGGCCGTTTTCGGCGGCACGGCTGCAAACAGGTAATCACCCCCACCGGCCGGCATACTTAACTGCATCTGGTTGCCGCCAGCAGCCACTTTATAGCTTTGGGTCGCGGCCAACAACCCCTGAAAAACCACATCCAGGGATTCTTCACCACAGAAAGCGGCCGTAGTTGGGCCGGGTTGGAAGGCGATAGAGCCAATTATCCCGCCGGTAACGGTGACGGCGCCAGCGGTAGCATTACAATCCACCACACCGCTAAAGTCGCCATCGGCATTGAATGTCAGGCTAAATTCTGCTTCACCCAATTCATTTGTGGTCACATCACCCGTGCTGGGATTAACAACATCACCCGTCCATTGGAAGGTCTTGTTGACCAGACCATTGGCGGCCATGTCACTAATTTGTAAAGAAGCCACCAGGGCATCCAGCGTTGCCAGGTCAGGCATCCAGGCATCAGTAGAGAGCGCATTTAACATCTCGGCGGAAGCGGTGATGGCAGCGGCCGCATCACTATCAAACGCAGCCAACTCTTCTTGAGACAAATCCGCTGATTCGGCTGGTAGTTGATCCGTCGCCACCGGGTAGAAGAAGGAAACCAGATACGCGCCGTCATTGGTAAAACCTTGATAAACATAACGCAAATTCTGGTTTGTCACCGGATTGGCGTCTTGCGCCCAGCGACCGACAAAACGGTAACCATTTTTAGTGGCCATGGCATCCGTTTGCTGGTCAGGAGCAACGGCTCGCCCTACCTGCACAGCCACATCATTCATGCCAACAACTTCTTCATAGGGCAAAGCAGGCATACCAGCTAAGGCAGCAGGTTGTGGCAGTAAATAGGTTTGCAACGCGATTTTATCTATGGTGGCGGTAACGGCATCGCTGCCCGCTTCCGTCCACATCGCTTCATACGCAGCTACGGGAATGATGTACATGATAGGATCACTGGGTTGACGGTCGGCCGGATCAGTGACGCCAAAGAGAACTTCGATATGCGCGGGTAAACCCATGGGGCCGGGTGGCATACTGGTATCATAGGGCTTTTCTGGCACGTAGACGGGTTGGTAAGAATAGGGCAATCCCTGCGTGTCCAGGCTAACCATGTTGGGGCTGATGACGAGGGTATTTTCGTCAATCATCGTCATGGCGGCGTTGGGGTCGTTGACCAGAACCACTTCAGCCATGATATCGCTGGTGGGGCTGCCATTGGTGATGACGGGAATCAAGGTATCGTTGACAAACAACAGGGTCTCATCAGCGGCCGTGATGCGGATGGAGAGACCATAGGTATGGTTATCGACAATGGCAGCGGCATCATAGGTGACGCTGAAGGGCAATGGCGCTTGCTGGCCTTCGGTGACGTAAGATTGCTCACCCATGACGGTAGCGGCCGCATCAGCCAGGGAAATATCCTGGATTTGCACGGTCAAAACAGCATCATCGGGCAGAACAATATCATCGGTGTAAGTGACCTCGCCGCTAACGGACAATATTTGCGGCGCTTCGGTAGGAACGGCCGTTGGCGCTTCAGTGGGAACGGCCGTAGCTTCTTCTGTCGGTTCGGCTGTGGGGGGGGCGGCGGTGGGTTGTTCGGGAACGGCCGTTGGAACAGGGGTCGGTGTTTCATTTCCACCACAAGCAGCCAAAGCCATTGCCAAAATAATAATCGTTAAAAAAAGTAAAATCTTTTTCATTTATTCTCCTTGTTATTTTCCAGCTCTATTCCCTGCAAAATTTGTCTTGATTGTCACACAACGAAAGCGCTTTGTAAAACTATTTTGTGCCCTACAGGGATTATTTTTCGGCTACATCCTTGTCGAGGTATTCCTCCAACATGAGACACGCTTCATTTATAGCACGACGACGCGCCTGATACCGGCGTCCCTCATCTTCCAACGTAATATGCACCAAACGCGCCAAACGCAAGGTATGCAGATGGTGGACAACGGTGGGCGCTCGCAATCGCAGGCGACGCGCCAATTCGGCCGGCGTCAATGGCTCAACAGACAAGTAGCGCAAAATACGCAGCCGCGTGGGATCAGCTAACGCTTTCATGGTTTGAGACAAGGCGTCTGGCACCACATCACCCGGTACTAAAGATGCGTCTGACGGTCTCCCGCCAAAGATAAAAATATCTCTATCGGCGTCCAATTTGCCAAAAAGCATCAAGGGATCTGCCCAAAATGAAGGCGCTAACACCAATTCTGTCATCGTCAATGTATCTGGGAATTTAACGCCTTGTGACAAATCATTGAGCAAATCAGGCAGTTCTTTTTCTTCCGCCAACGCTTGTGCTTTTTCCAATGCTTGTTTCAAGGCAGGCCGAATACGCATCTCTTCTTCGGCAAAGAACACTTTTTGATAAGTACGCAAACTTGCCAACAAACCATCCCCATTCTCAGCGAGATTTGCCCACAAATCGAGATCCATCGCTGCCTGATCTTTCATTTTCTTTACAGATTTCTTTTTGCCCCAATGTTCTTTATATAAGTCAACGAGCAAATCCTGATCCTGTTCGTTCCATGAGCCACGTGCTGCCACATTCTCTAATAAGCCAACAACATCCGCAGGCGTTTCAGAATCAAGAAACAACGCAGGCACCCTGTCAACAGGGGCAATTTTCTCTAGTTCGCTGATAACGGTGGCGCCATCTTTGGGCGCAGGCAAGGCATAGAGCCAAGGCAATGGCCAAATGACATTAGGAATGATTTTCTGCAACATTTCACGCTCCGGATTGGGTAAGCGTGAGCGCACCCCAGCCGCCCAGGCGCCACGCAGCCCATATTTATCGGGGTCGTGTAAGACAGTTAAACTAATGAACATGTCATAGGCAGTACCGGAATCCCAGCTTAATTGTGGCGTTTGCATCAAAGTTAATCCTTGGTCTGATGGTTTAGTAGTCGAATAGTCGTTTGTCGGATGATCAATTTGTCTATCCATTGTAGCAAAAATATTGATTCGCCAATAGTTGGGGTAGGGATTGGGCAGCCGTTCTTCATTTGGCCTTCTGCCTGTCAATTGCGCGACTATAGAGGATTGGCTCCCCTCTCAAGACAAAACACCGTCACGTTGCCCCAAGTGGTCAAGGCTGGGTGACAGCCTTGTTTGCTGAGTAGATGACTTTATCAGAAACGGCCGTTCACCCATAGCCCGACCTGAGAAAGAAATAATGGCGTGTTACAGGGTTATGTCAAATGGTTCATCGTTGACATCCATATCCCAGGTGGCATCACCGAAAAAACTACCATGATCCTTATTCACAAACGCTTCAATCTCAGCCCGCTTGTCGCCAAGCCGGAAAGAAGGGCCGTGTCCCGGATAACAAACCGCATCATCAGGCCACGACAGTACCACGTGGCGCAATGTCTCCAGCGTTGTCTCAAACTGCTGTTCAGACCAGGTTTTCCCTGGCCCACCCTCAAAAATTGTGTCACCCACAATGATGCGATGGTCGCCTTCAATGGCAAAGCAAATCTGGTCGTCGATGTGACCCGGCGCATAAATAACCCGCAGTGTATGCTGCCCAACTTGCACCGTATCCCCATCGGTCAGCCAGCGATCTGCATGGATGGTAATACCACCGGCGTGGGGATTGTCATTTGCCATCAGCGGCGCCTGCAAACGGTGGCGCATCTCGTCTAATGCGCCGATATGGTCGCCATGCGTATGGGTGAGCAAGATGGCGATGGGTGTGCTACCTGCCAGCATCGTTTCCAGGTCGTCTGGGTCGGCACCGGGATCGATTAACACGCTTTCACCTGTTTGGGAGCACACGAGCGCGTAGGTATTCATGCCCCACGGGCCAACTTGTCTGGTACGTAGTTCCATTCTGGTCATTGCATCCTCCATCATCCTGAATTAATTCATGTTTTCGATGTATCTTCTCAATAAACTGGGAGATTACAAAAGTTTTGGCATCAGAGTGTTCATGTAAAACTAATTCCGAAACTTTTGTAATCTTTGTCCCCAAATATTGAGATGTTACTTTTCGATGAAATAATTATGGAGGAAGAAGGAGGGATTGTCACTTACCGCAAATTAAAGTGATTGCCCGGGAATGAATGGTCCAGGGGAATAGCGGCTGTCATTTTTATTAGGGCATCGTCACGATGGATAAAAAATCGTTTCAGAAAAGAAACTTTTTTCGGAGATACTGGCGCCTCTCTGAGGGCAACCTCCTCTA